>JACPCW010000100.1 GCA_016184365.1 Candidatus Rokuibacteriota bacterium | reverse complement strand
CCGTGGCGCTCCTCGACTCCCCGCGCTCGGCGCGCCCCGGGGAACCCGTGGCGCTCCTCGACCCCCCGCGCTCGGCGCGCCCCGGGGAACCCGTGGCGCTCCTCGACTCCCCGCGCTCGGCGCGGCCCGGGGAACCCGTGGCGCTCCTCGACCCCCCGCGGCGCAGCACGAGCGTCGTCCAGCCCTCGCGCGAGATGCGCTCGTCCGGCATGAAGCCGGCCCGGGCCACCGCGTGCTCGACCGCGTCGGCTTCCGCGTCGAGGATGCCGCCGAGGATGAGCGCGCCGCCCGTCGCGACGAGCATCGGATACCGTGCGGCCAGGCGGTGGTGGGCCGCGGAGAGCAGATTCGCGGCGACCAGCGGCGCCGGCTCGGATTCGAGCGCGCCGGCGTCACCGAGCGCGCATCGCACGCGGTCCGCCACGCCGTTCCGCGTCGCGTTGACCGTCGCGACCGCGATCGCGTCCGGATCGTCGTCGATGCCGACCACGCGCGGCACACCGAGACGCGCGGCAGCGATCGCGAGGATGCCGGAGCCGGTGCCGAGATCGAGCGCGTACGCCGGCGCGTCGCGCGCCACGATCCGCTCGACGGCGACGAGACATCCGGCCGTCGAGCCGTGATGACCGGTGCCGAACGCGCGGCCGGGCTCGATCACGATCGCGAGGCGGTCGCGATCGGCGTTCGCGATCCACGGCGGGACGATGACGAGCCGCCGGCCGACGGCGACGGGACGGAAATGCTCGCGCCACGCGTCCGCCCACGCCCCGTCGGCGAGCGGCGTGACGTGGGGCGCGCCGGCCGGGCGGAAGCCGAGCGCCTCGAGCGCGCCGACGTAGTCCGACACGTCGGCGAGCAGCGTGTCGGGCGCGGCGGTCGCGGGAAAGAACGCGCGCAGGCGCGGACGGTCGCCGGCGATCTCTTCTTCGAGAACGCCCAGCGCGCCGAGCTCCCAGAGCCGGTTCGTGAGGCCTTCGGTGATGTCGGACGTGGCCGGGATGGTGAGCTCCCACCACGGGGCGGGCGTCGCCGCGCCGCCGGCCGCCACGACTACTCGAGCAGCTTCTTCATGCGCCCGAGGAACGCCTGCATCAACGGGCCGCGCTGCCCGTTCGACGCCGCGTCGAACGCCTCGAGCGCTTCGCGCTGCTTGCCGTTCAGCTTGGTGGGGATCTCGAGCACGAGCCGGTAGCACATGTCACCGCGGCCGCGCTCGCGCAGGCGCGGCATGCCCTTGCCCCGCATGCGGAGGATCTGGTGCGGCTGGCTGCCGGCGAGGATCTCGAGCTTCGCCGTGTCGCCGAGCACCGGCACGTCGACCTCGTCGCCGAGGCAGAGCTGCGCGAACGACACGGGCAGGTCCGTGAAGAGGTCGTCGCCCTGACGCACGAACGCGTCGTGCTCGCGCACGCGCACGAGCACGTACAGGTCACCGGGCGGCCCGCCGAGGAGGCCGTTCGAGCCTTCGCCGGTGATGCGCAGCTGCATGCCGTCGTCGATGCCGGCCGGGATCTTGACGCTCAGCCTCCGCTCGGCGCGCACGCGGCCCTCGCCCCGGCAGCCCTTGCACGGGTTCTTGTTGACCGTGCCCGCGCCCTGGCACTTCGGGCACGTCCGCGCGACGGTGAGGAATCCGTGTGACATGCGGACTTCGCCGCGGCCGTGGCACATCTCGCACGCCGTCGGACGCGAGCCGGCTTCGCTGCCCGAGCCGCCGCAGTCCGCGCACGTTTCGAGCCGCGGCACCTGGATCTTCGTGTCGACGCCGGCCGCGGCTTCTTCGAGCGTCAGCTTGAGCTCGTACTGGAGGTCTTCGCCCCGAACCGCGCGGCGGCGCCCGCGGCCGCCACCCCCGCCGCCGCCGAAGAAGTTGTCGAAGATGTCTTCGAAGAGGCTGCCGAAGCCGGCGTCGAACCCGCCGCCCGTCGGACCCACCGTGCCGAAGCGGTCGTAGTGCGCGCGCTTCTCGGGATCGGACAGCACGGCATACGCCTCGTTGATCTGCTTGAAGCGGTCTTCCGCGTCCTTGTTTCCCGGATTGCGGTCCGGATGGAACTGCATCGCGAGCTGGCGGTAGGCCTTCTTGATGTCACCGTCGTCCGCGTTGCGCGCGACGCCGAGGGTCTCGTAGTAGTCGGCGGCCATCTCCTACGCGGCGTCCTCGTCCGGCGCGGCGGCCACGGCCACGAGCGCGGCGCGCAGCACGCGACCGTTCAGCAGGTAACCCGGCGCCGTCTCCGCGACCACGGTGTTCGGCGTCGCGGTGTCGCTGACGATGCGGCTGACCGCCTCGTGACGCGTGGGATCGAACGGCTCGCCGACCGCGCTGTAGCGCGTGACGCCGGCCCGCTCGAGCACGCGGAGCAGCTCACGCCGGATCAGCTCCACGCCGTCGACGACGCTGCGCGCCTCGCCCGCGGTGCGGGCGGCGTCGAGCGCGCGATCGAAGTTGTCGAGGATGGGGATCAGGTCGCGCAGCAGCGATTCGTTGGCGTAGCGGACGCGCTCTTCGGCGCTGCGCTCGACGCGGCGGCGGATGTTGTCGGCCTCCGCGAGCGCCCGCAGCATCGTGTCCTGCTTCTCGTCGAGCTGCCTGCGCAGCTCGGCGACGTCATCGGCGGTGGTGTCGGCGGCGTGCGCCTCGGCCGCGGCGCGCGTCTCGAAATCGTCCATACGTCGAATTATAGCGTGCCGATCTGGGAGCGCCCGGATGTCGATGGCGGGTCGACCCGGGCAACGAGGACGGCCGCGGCGTGGTCGAGGACGGCCGCGGCTATGCCGCGGCCGTTCCGAGCGTATGGGGGGAAAGGGGGCCCGTTCGAGGCCCCCTTTGTCTATCAAGACGGAAGATAGAGGTCCTGCCGCACGCGCGAGAGCGCGTCCGTGACGTGGCGCGCCGTCTCGTTGACGACCGCGATGATGTCCGGATACGGCAGCCGGCGCGGCCCGACGACGCCGAGGATCCCGAGCACCTGGTCGCGGTAGAGATACGTCGACGTGATGAGCGTGCAGTCGCGCATCTCCTCGTACGGGTTCTCCTCGCCGATCGTCACGCGGACGCCACCGTCCTCGGCGAGCCCGGTCAGCAGCGTCGCGAAGCGCTCCCGGGCCTCGAACATCCGCAGCAGCGCGCGCGTCGACTCGATGTCGAGGAACTCCGGGTGGTCGAGCATGTTCATGGCGCCGCTGATGTAGAGCGTGCGGCCGCGCAGCATCGAGACGATCTGCTCCGTGACCGCGCGCGCCCGCGTGTGCAGGGTGTCGAGCGGATCGTTCGGCGCCGCTTCCATCTCGAGGATGTCGCGCACCGTCTGGCCGCGAAACCGGCGGGTCAGCTCGCGGCCGATGCGGCGAAGCTCGTCGTCACGCAGCGCGGGCTCGAGCTCGAGCTCGCGGACGGTGAGCCAGCCGGCATCGGTCACGACGACGGCGAGCGCACGGTCATCGCCGAGCGTCATGAGATCGATGCGATCGATGACGGTCCGCTCGAGCGGCGGCGCGAGGAGCAGTCCCGTCAGCTTCGTCGCGGCGGAGAGGTGGTTCGACGTGCGCTCCATGAACCGCTCGATGCCGGACCGCCGCGACGGCATGTCCTCGCGCGCCTGGCTCGCCGGCTGCGGCTTCGGGAACGACTCGACGTAGAACCGGTACGCCCTGTCCGTCGGCACCCGCCCGGCGCTCGCGTGCGGCTGCACGAGATAGCCCATCTCCTCGAGGTCGGACATGACGTTCCGGAGCGTCGCGGGTGACAGGTGCGCGAAATGGCGCTTCGACAGCGCGCGCGAGCCGACCGGCTCGGCCGTGTCGATGTAATCGCGGATGATCGCGATCAGGACGTCCCGGTGCCGTGCATCCATCAGCGGTCCAACGACCCTACTTTACAGGAAGTCGACGAACAGCGCGTCCGAGACGAGGAACCCGGCTTCCGACAGGCGCGCGCGACCGTCCGTCGACTCGAGCAGGCCGCGCCGTCGCCATTCCGCGACGCGCCCGGCGAGCGCGCGGTCGCCGGCGACGCGGGCGTCGATCCACGCTTCCGGGACGCCGACGACCAGGCGCAGGCCGAGCATCAGGCGCTCCGCGAGCGCCTGCCGCTCGTCGGGCCGTTCGAACGCGTCGATCGGCAAGCGGCCCGCCTCGATCTCCGCGCAGTAGCGCGGGGTCGGCTTCACGTTCGTGTACCGCACGTCGCCCACGAATCCCGCGCCGCCGGGCCCGAAGGCGAGGTACTCGCCGCGATGCCAGTACACGAGGTTGTGCCGCGAGCGGTATCCGGGCCGCGCGTAGTTCGAGATCTCGTAGTGCTCGAAGCCGCGGTCGGCGGCGAGATGCGCGAGGGCCCAGTACTGCGCGACGACGCCGTCTTCCGGAGGCAGGTCGGGCACGCCGGTCGCGCCCCAGAGGCTGCCGGCATCGAGGGAGAGGCCGTACGCGGACAGATGCTCGGGCTGCCAGTCGAACACACCCGCGACGCCGGCGCGCCAGCGGTCGAGATCGAGGCCGGGCAGCCCGTACATGAGGTCGACGCTGACATTGTCGAAGCCGGCCGCGCGCACATCGCCGAACGCGCGCCGGGCCCCGGCAGCGTCGTGAAGCCGGCCGATCCGCTGAAGCATCGAATCATCGAGCGACTGCACGCCAAGGCTGACGCGATTCACACCGGCGGCCCGGTACGCAGCAAGCTTGGGAGCGTCGACACTCTCGGGATTGCATTCGACGGTCACTTCCGCGTCTGGATCGAGCCGAAACGCGGAACGAAGCCGCGCGAGGACGGCAGCCAGATCTTCGGCGGAGAGCAGGGAAGGCGTGCCGCCACCAAAGAAGACCGATCCGATCTGAATCCGAGGAGCCCACTCGACACTGCAGGCGATCTCGATTTCGGAGAGCAGCGCACGAACATAGCGCTCCATGACCTCGGGCGAGTCGAGCGGAGCCGTATTGAAGGCGCAGTAGTAGCAGCGCTTGGTGCAGAAGGGCACGTGAATGTAAGCGCCGAGACGACTGGCGGCGGGCGCGGTTTCGGCAAGCACACCAAGGGGCGGGCGAAGTGCGCTCGTTCCAGGCGCCGGGGCGGCTCCGCCGATGTTCACATCATCCATTCTACGGGCCGGCACCGCGGGTGCCTGCTGATCCGGTGGTTCGTTCGTGAAGCACATCAGACGCGTTCCGTGTTGGGCGGCCGGTGGGAGGGGTTCGACCGACCCGTTCCTGCCGCGTATGGAGAGCGGAAGCGGAGACGAGTGGGAACGGCTCGAAGCGATGCGTCGTTTCAGCGCGCCGTGGTCGGCGAACCCCTCCCACCGGCCGCCCAGCGCGCAACCGCTAAGGGATGTACTTCCCGAGACGCCACCAGCGCAACCAGTGACGATCGCCATCCCACGACCAGTAGATGAGGAAGGCTTTCCCTTTGATCTTGTCCCGCTTCACGAACCCCCAGTACCGCGAGTCCTGGGAGTTGTCCCGGTTGTCGCCCATGACGAAGTACGAGTCGACGGGGACTTTCGTCGGGTCGCACGCGTAGGCGTAGCCGCAGTAGCCGGGTTGCGCCGACGGCGGCATCGCGCCGTTCGCCTGCTTGACGTACACCTCGGGGATCGGGCGTCCGTTGACGAGCACCTGATATCCGCGCACCTGCACGAGGTCGCCCGGCGTGCCGACGATGCGCTTGATGAAGTCGCGCTTCTCGTCCTGGGGATACTTGAAGACGATGATGTCGCCGCGGGCGGGCTGACGCAGGCCCGGAAGCCGGAAGTCGGTCAGCGGAATCTCGGCGCCGTACAGGAACTTGTTGACGAGGATGTAGTCGCCGACCAGCAGCGTGTCCATCATCGAGCCGGACGGGATCGTGAACGCCTGGACGACGAGCGTCCGGATGATGAGGGCCAGGAGGATCGCGATCGCGATCGCTTCCGCGTATTCGCGGATGAGCGACTTGCGCTTCGGGCGTCGCTCCGCGGCATCCGTCGTCGCGGGCTCGACCGCCAGCGGCGCCTTGTGCGTCTCGATGTCCACCTTCGGCTCGTCTCCGGCGCTCAACTCTTCAGTACCGAGAGGAACGCCTCCTGCGGGACCTCGACCTTCCCGACCTGCTTCATCCGCTTCTTGCCTTCCTTCTGGCGCTCGAGCAGCTTCCGCTTCCGCGTGATGTCACCGCCGTAGCACTTCGCGGTGACGTTCTTGCCCATCGCCTTCACGGTCTCGCGGGCGATGACGCGGCTGCCGATGGCCGCCTGGATCGCGACCTCGTAGAGCTGGCGCGGGATGACGGCGCGCAGCTTCTCGACGAGCGCCTTGCCCTTCTCGTAGGCCTTGTCGCGATGGACGATGATGCTGAGCGCGTCGACGGGGTCGCCGTTGAGCAGGATATCCAGCTTCACGAGCTCCGACGAGCGGAAGTCGGAGAACTCGTAGTCGAACGACGCGTAGCCCTTCGAGATCGACTTCAGCCTGTCGTAGAAGTCGATGACGATCTCGCTCAGCGGGAAGTCGAACTGGATGTGGACGCGCTTGCCGAGGTACTCGAGCGTCTTGTGCACGCCGCGCTTGTCCTGCGCGAGCTTGTAGATCGCCGTCATGAACTCCGTCGGCACGAAGATCGAAGAGCGCACGTACGGCTCTTCCATCTCCTCGATCTTGTCGGGCGTCGGGAGCTTCGCCGGGTTCTCCACCTCGAGCAGCTCGCCGGCCGTCGTCAGGACGCGGTAGCGCACGCTCGGCGCCGTCACGATCAGGGACAGGTCGTAGTGACGCTCGAGCCGCTCCTGGACGATCTCCAGGTGCAGCATGCCGAGGAAGCCGCAGCGGAACCCGTATCCGAGCGCCAGCGACGTCTCGGGCTCGAAGGTGAAGGCCGGGTCGTTCAGCCGGAGCTTCTCGAGCGCGTCGCGGAGCGCTTCGTAATCGGTGTCCTCGATCGGGTAGAGCCCGGCGAACACCATCGGCTTCGCGTCGCGATAGCCCGGAATCATCTCGTGCGTCGGCCGGAGCGCGTCGGTGATCGTCTCGCCGACCTTCGCGTCGCCGACCTTCTTGATCGAGGCGGTGAGATAGCCGACCTGGCCGGCCGACAGCTCCTCGACGGGCGTCAGGCCGGGCGTCAGCACGCCGACCTGCTGGACCTCGTACGAGCGGCCGTTCGACATGAGCAGCATCTTCGTGCCGGCGCGCACGCGACCGTCGATGAGCCGGACGTAGACGACGACGCCCTGGTAGGTGTCGTAGTACGAATCGAACACGAGCGCCTTCAGCGGCGCGTCGGGGTCCCCTTCTGGCGGCGGGACGCGGCTGACGATCGCCTCGAGCACCTCCGGCACGCCCGTGCCGTGCTTCGCCGAGATCGCGAGCGCCTCGTGGCCGTCGAGCTCGAGCGTCTCGGTGATCTGCTCGCGCGTGCCTTCGAGGTCGGCGGCCGGGAGGTCGATCTTGTTGATGACGGGGATGATCGTCAGGCCGGCGTCGCGAGCCAGATAGAAGTTCGCGAGCGTCTGCGCCTCGATGCCCTGCGCGGCGTCGATGATGAGAACGGCGCCTTCACACGCCGCGAGCGCGCGCGAGACCTCGTACGAGAAATCGACGTGTCCCGGCGTGTCGATCAGGTTGAGCGTGTACTCCTTGCCGTCGCGCGCGCGGTAGAGCAGACGGACCGTGTGCGCCTTGATCGTGATGCCGCGCTCGCGCTCGAGGTCCATCGAGTCGAGCACCTGATCGACGGCCTTTTTCGCGTCCATCGTGCCCGTGAGCGACAACAGCCGGTCGGCCAGCGTCGACTTGCCGTGATCGATGTGAGCGACGATGGAGAAATTCCGATTGAGATTGAGAGCGAGGGCCATCTGGCCAAGTTTAGCATGCGGTGTCGGGGGGACCCCGACACCGACGCTTCGGGTCGCGTTCACACCGCGGCGGGCAGCGAGGCGTTCGGCGCGACGACCGCGCCCGACTCCAGCACCGTGCCGCTGGCGAGCCGCGCGCCGGCGCCGATGCGGCTGTCGGCGCACACGACACACCCGTCGAGTGTCGCCTCCGCGCCGATCTCCGCGCGCTCCCACACGATCGACCGCTCCACCCGCGCTCCGCGCGCGACCACGACGCCGCCGCCGAGCACCGTCAACGGTCCGACGCGGCTGCCGGCAGCGAGCGTGACGCCCGCGCCGATCACGCATGGCGGTGTGACGGCGGCCGTGCCGTCGATGGAGACGCCGTCGCCGATCGTGTTGCCGCCCGATGCGAGGCCCGGCGGCCGGAGCGTCGTGCGCGCGCGGCCGCCGAGCAGGTCCAGCTGGCCTTCGAGGTACGCCGCCGGGCTGCCGATGTCGCGCCAGTACGCGGGCGCGTGCCAGCCGAAGGCGGGGATGCCTTCGGCGATGATGGCGGGAAAGAACTCGCGCTCGATCGAGACGGGCCGGTCCGTCGGAATGCGCGCGAGCAGCGCGGCGTCGATCAGGTACACGCCGGCGTTGATCATGTTCGTCGTCAGCACGTCGTCGGGGCCGGGCTTCTCGCGGAACTGCCGCAGCCGGCCATCCGGCTCCGTTTCGACGAGGCCATAGGCGCGCGGGTTCTCGACGGGCGTCAGATACATGGTCGTGCGCGAGCCGTGCGCGTCGTGGAAGCGGCGCATCGCGCCGAGATCGGCGTCGGTGAGCACGTCGCCGTTCAGCACGAAGACGGTCCCGCCTGCGAGGTCGACGGCGTTGCGCACGCCGCCGCCCGTCCCGAGCGGCTCCTCTTCGACCACGTAGCGGAGCCGCGTGCCGAACGCGCGGCCGTCGCCGAGCGCGGCGCGCACGTCGCCGACGCGATACGAGCACGACAAGATCACGTCTCGCACGCCGTGATCGCGCAGCAGCGTCAGCTGGTAGGCGAGGAACGGCCGGTTGAGGAACGGGACGACGGGCTTGGGGCGCGTGGAGGTGAGCGGCCGGAGCCGCGTGCCCTGGCCGCCCGCGAGGATTACGGCCTGGGCGGCGTCCACGGCTCCGCTTCGTTGATCAGCATGACGGGAATCCCGTCGCGGATCGGGTACGCCTTCCGGCACGCCGGACAGATGATGCGCGTCTCCTCGAACAGCAGATCGCCCTTGCACGCCGGGCACACCAGGATCGCCTTCAGCTCTTCGTCGATCATCGCGCTCGCTCCTCCGACGTCTTGAAGTACTCGAACGTTCGCGCGAGGCCCTCGTCCAGCCCCACCTGTGGCGCCCAGCCGAGGACCTGCCGCGCGCGTGTCGCATCGAGCACGCTGCGCCGCTGCTCGCCGGGCTTCGCCGGACCGTGGCGCGCGGGACGATCGATGCCGGCGTGCCGCGCGAGCCGCTCGTACAGCTCGTTCACCGTCGTCTCGACGCCGGTCGCGATGTTCACGACGCCGGTGGCCCCAGACGTCGCGACCGCCCGCGCGGCGGCGTCGGCGACGTCGCCGACGAACACGTAGTCGCGCGTCTGGCCGCCGTCGCCGTTCACGAGGCACGCGTCGCCGCGCACGAGCCGGTGCGCGAAGATCGCGATCACGCCGGCTTCGCCGAGCGGGTTCTGTCGCGGCCCGTAGATGTTCGCGAGCCGCAGCGTCAGCGCCGGAATGCCGGTCAGCCCGGACCAGCAGTCGAGATAGCGCTCCGCCGACACCTTCGACACGCCGTACGGCGACGCGGGACGCGTCGGGTGATCTTCCGGCGTCGGCAGCACGTCGGTATCGCCGTACGCCGCGCCGCCGGTCGACGTGTAGACGACGCGCTGCACGCCGACGCGCTGCCCGGCCGTCAGCAACGCGATCGTGCCGAGCACGTTCACGCTCGCGTCGTAGAGCGGATCGGCGACCGATCGCGGCACCGCGGCCTGCGCCGCGAGGTGCACGATCGCCTCCGGTCGCTCCTCGGCGAACACGCGCTCGAGCCGCGCGCTCCGCAGATCGCACACGTGCAAGCGCGCCCTCGGGTTCACGAGCCCCGCGTGGCCCGTGCTGAGGTTGTCGACGACGGCGACGGAGTGTCCGGCGGCAATCAGCCGGTCGACGACGTGCGACCCGATGAATCCCGCGCCACCGGTGACGAGGACGTTCATCACCCGCCCAGCCTCTTGCGGTACCAGTCGATCGTCAGGCGCAGGCCCACGTCGGTCGTCACGCGCGGCTCCCAGCCGAGCAGCGTGCGCGCGCGCGTGATGTCGGGCTGCCGCACGCGCGGGTCGTCCTGCGGCAGGGGGCGATAGACGATCTCGTTCTTCGTGCCGGCGAGCGCGACGATCCGCTCGGCGAGCTCGAGCAGCGTCATCTCCTGCGGGTTGCCGATGTTCACGGGCTCCGTCACGTTCGACTGCATCAGCCGCCACATCCCATCGATCAGATCCGACACGTACTGGAACGACCGCGTCTGCGAGCCGTCGCCGAAGATCGTCAGCGGCGCGCCCGTGAGCGCCTGCGTGACGAACGTCGGAATCGCGCGCCCGTCGTTCAGTCTCATGCGCGGTCCGAAACAATTGAAAATACGAACGATGCGCGTGCTCAGGCCGTGGAAGCGGTGATAGGCCATCGTGATCGCTTCCGCGAACCGCTTCGCCTCGTCGTAGACGCCGCGGGGCCCGATCGGATTCACGTTGCCCCAGTAGTCTTCGCGCTGCGGGTGCACGAGCGGATCGCCGTACACCTCGGACGTCGAGGCGAGCAGGAAGCGCGCGCCCTTCGCCTTCGCGAGTCCGAGCGCGTTGTGCGTGCCGAGCGCGCCGACCTTCAGCGTCTGGATCGGCAGCTCGAGGTAATCGCGCGGCGACGCCGGGCTCGCCAGGTGCATCACGCAGTCGAGCGGCCCGTCGACGGCGATGTACTCGGTCACGTTGCGCAGCGCGAACGTGAAGCCCGGGCGCGCCGCGAAGCCGGCCATGTTGTCCGGCGAGCCGGTGATGAAGTTGTCCATGCCGACGACGTCGCATCCCTGGTCGAGCAGGAACTCGCAGAGATGGGAACCGATGAAGCCGGCGGCGCCGGTGACGAGCACGCGCATCAGTCAGCCCTGTCCGTGGCGGTGGCGGCTACGACGGGAGCGTCGGCTTCCGGCCGATCGAGTAGTACTCGAAGCCGAGCCGCCGCATGCGGTCGGGCTGCCAGATGTTGCGGCCGTCGACGATGACCGGCCGGCGCATGAGCCCCCGCAGCCTCTCGAGGTTCAGGAATTTGAATTCGTTCCACTCCGCCACGAGCACGACCGCGTCGGCGCCCGAGGCCGCGTCGTACGCCGAGTTGCAGTACTCGACCGTCGACGGCAGCACCTTCGCGGCATTCACCATCGCCACGGGATCGTACGCGCGCACGGTGGCGCCGGCGTCCAGCAGCTGCGTCACGACCTCGATGCTCTTCGCCTCGCGCATGTCGTCGGTGTTCGGCTTGAACGCGAGGCCGAGCACGGCGACGACCTTGTCGTCGAACGGCGCGACGGCCTTTTCCGCCATGGCGACCAGATGCCGCGCCCGCTCGCGGTTGATGTCGACCACCGAGCGCAGCATCGCGAAGTCGTAGCCGAGCGAGGCCGCGGTGTGAATGAGCGAGTCCGTGTCCTTCGGGAAGCAGCTGCCGCCGTACCCGAGCCCGGCGTTGAGGAACGCGGGGCCGATGCGCTCGTCGAGGCCCATGCCCTTGGCGACGTGCGACACATCCGCCCCCGCCAGCTCGCAGATGTTCGCGATGGCGTTGACGAACGAGATCTTCATGGCGAGGAAGGCGTTCGACGCGTACTTGATCATCTCGGCCGACGGCACGTCGGTGATGATCATCGGCCGCTCGAGCGGCGCGTAGAGCTCGAGCAGCGACATCGCCACCTGCTGCGTCGGCGCGCCGATGACGATGCGATCCGGGCGCAGCGTGTCCTCGATGGCCGAGCCCTCGCGCAGGAACTCGGGATTCGAGACGACGTCGAAGGCGACGGGCCGCGGCTGGTGCCGTTCGATCACGTCGCGCACGAAGTCGCCCGTGCCGACCGGGACGGTGGACTTGTTCACGATGACGGTGTAGCGCTCCATCGCGGCGGCGATCTCTCGCGCGACGGATTCCACCGCGGAGAGGTCGGTCTGGCCGTCGTCCCTGGGCGGTGTTCCGACGGTGATGAAGACGATGACGGAGCGCCGGACGGCGTCGCGAAGGTCGGTCGTGAAGGTCAGCCGGCCGTCGGCGACGTTCCGGACGACCATTTCTTCGAGGCCCGGCTCGTAGATCGGCATCTGCCCGGCGCGGAGCGACGCCACCTTCTCCGCCACGTTGTCGACGCACACGACGTCGTTTCCGAGGTCGGCGAAGACGGCGCCGGTGACGAGACCCACGTAGCCGGTGCCGACGACGCAGATGTTCATGCGAGGGTCGTCATGACAACGGGAGCCACTATAGCAGAGACCCCCGGCGGGCCGGCTCCGGAAAGGCCGGGGTGTGCAACGGAGTGAAAGATCAGCACGACGACTTTGAAAAAACGACGCGCGCCCCGGAGGGGGCCGGGGCGCGCGTCAGGCGTGGCTGCGTCGTGGACCGCCGCGGCTAGGCGACGTACGGCCCGTCGTCGCCGTCGTCGTCGTCGCGGACGACGTCCATCTGCGTCCGGGCGTCGCGAACGGCGTCACCCAGCGAATCGAAGCGTTGGCCGGAGATGGTGATCGTGTTGCTTTCGTCGCGAGCCTTCCACATCCACTCACGGCGATTGCGACCCACCGGCATGAACTGCACTTTCACCGTCCCGGTCATCTCCATGGCCTTCCCTTTCCGAATCCAGTCTGCGGCGGGCGCATCCGGCGTCCGCGACCTCGGCAACGGGTGGTTGCAAGCCCAGTGCCACGCGTGCGAACGGTTCGGAAGACCATGGTCGACACCGCGCTGCGCAGGGCGACCGGGCAGTTTGGGTAGCGCGGTGATCAGTGGTGGGTGGCCGGGTCGTCGGCGTCGTCGCGCTCGGCCGCGACCCACCGGAAGAACACGGCGGTGAACGCGGCCAGCGGGACGATCCCCGCCGGCACCCACATGATCAGGCCGCCGAGGCGCTGGTCCTCGAGCGGATCGAGACGCGTGATGCGTGGCGCGTGCACGTAGAACTCGTAGAGCGGCGCCTCGGCGCCCGTCACCAGCGCCGCGATCACCGTCATCGGCATGCCGAACACGAAGAGATGAAGGATCTGCGCGCCGTAGTGCAGCGGCGGCGCGATCGTCGACGGACCGAGCACCGGCCACCACGCGAGCGTCGCCGTCACGACGAGCGACGCATGCTCGGCGATGTGCCAGGCCGGCGTTTCGAGCGCCGCGTCGTACGGCGCCGGAAAATGCCAGACCGCGAGCGCCGCGGTGTAGAGCATGAGCGACGGCACCGGTCGCGTCAGCGCGCGCACGAGCCGACCGCGCCGGCCGCGTCCGACCACCGCGTCGCCCATCCATGTCGGCATGCCGGCGAGCAGGCACGGCGGGGCGATCAGCGTGAGGAGCAGGTGCTGCACCATGTGCGCGCTGAAGAGATACCGCTCGGCGGCGTCGTGGAGCGGACCGTTCAGCGCGACCAGGAACGTCGCGAGTCCGCCGAAGAAGAAGGCGGCGCGGCCGCGGGGCACGGGCTCGCCGCGCGCGATCCACGCGCCCATCCACGCGGCGCCGAGCGCGGCCACGCCGAGGACGATCTCGGGATGGACGGAGCCGGTCGCCCACGAAAAGGTCCCGGCTGCCGGATGGGCCATGGCCGCGTCAGCGGCCGAAGACGAGGAATGCGCCGGCGAGCGTCATGAGCGCCACGCCGAGCGTGACCGCGATCAGCAGCGGCCCGACGAACAGCGAGCTGAGCGCGCGCGAGTCGTATCGCAGGTGCATGAAGAACATCGCGACGAGCAGGAACTTCGCCGCCGCCATGCCGAGCAGCAGCGGGACGATGATCGGCGCGAGCGCGCGGACGTAGATCACGCCGACCTCCAGCGCCGTCACCACGGACAGGATCAGCGCGACCTTGACGTAGGTCGAGACGCTGGCGTGGTCGGCGTGCGGCGCGCCGCCGTGAGCGGCGTGCGGCGCGGCGCCCGGAGCGATGGGGGGAACCGGCGTCGGGCGCTGGCCGGTCACGGGATCAGATACACGACGGTGAAGATCACGATCCACACCACGTCGACGAAGTGCCAGTACAGCCCGGCGATCTCCACCTTCACCGAGTCGCGGACGTCGAGCCGGCCGCGCACGTCGAGGATCCAGAGCGTCAGGAGCCACGCCACGCCGATCGTCACGTGCGCGCCGTGGAAGCCCGTCGCCACGAAGAACGTCGAGCCGAACAGGCTGGTCTGGAGCGTCAGGCCCTCGTGGACGAACGAGGTGAACTCGTACACCTGGAAGCCGAGGAAGATCAGCCCGAAGAACGCCGTGCCGAAGAGCCAGAGCCGGGCCTGACGCCGGTCGCCGCGCTGGACGGCGGCGAGCGCCAGGACCATCAGGAGGCTCGACATCAGCAGGTCGAAGCTCGAGATCGTCGTGATCGGGATGTTGAGGATCTCGGCCGGCGTCGGGCCCGCGAGGCTTCGTCCCTTGTACGCGAGGTACACGGAGATCAGCGTGCCGAAGAACAGGCACTCGGAGCCGAGGAAGACCCAGATCGCGACCTTGCGGTGATCGACCTCCAGTGAGCCGTTCTGGTGCTCGTGCGCCGGATTGCGATGGTGCTCCAGCGCGAAGGCGAAGAGGCCGACCACGGCGATCACGCCGCCCGCGATGACGAGACCGAGATGAATCAGCGCGCCCGCGGCGCCCGTCACGATGCCGGCCGCCGCGACGATCGGCCAGAACGACGGCGACGGGAGGTGGATGCCGTGGTCGTGCGCCGGCGCCACGGTGGGCGCCGGGCCGCCGCCGGTCGCGGCGCCGATGCGGCCGTACTTCTCGCGCCAGAACGTGTCGCGGCTGTAGACGGGCGGGATCTCGTCGAAGTTGTGCACGGGCGGTGGAGACGGGATCCGCCACTCGAGGGTCCGTCCATCCCACGGATCGGCCGGCGCCGGCACGCCGCGCCAGAGGCTGCGCACCGCGTTCACCATGAAGACGAGCACGCCGACCGCGATGCCGAACGCGCCGATCGTCGACACGAGGTTCCAGAAGTCCCACCCCATGCCCGCCTGGTACGTGTAGATGCGCCGCGGCATCCCGATCGCGCCCAGGTAGTGCTGCGGGAAGAACGTCAGGTTGAAGCTCAGGAACAGCAGCCAGAAGTTCACGCGGCCGAGGCGCTCGTCGAGCAGCCGGCCCGTGATCTTCGGCCACCAGTAGTACGCGCCGGCGAACAGGCCGAAGAGGCTGCCGCCGATGAGCACGTAGTGGAAGTGCGCGACGACGAAGTACGTGTCGGTCTGCTGCAGATCGACGGGAGGCGAGGCGTGCATGACGCCGCTGAGCCCGCCGATCGTGAACGTCGCGATGAGCCCGATGGCGAAATGCATCGCGGTCGAGCCGCGGATGGATCCGCCCCAGAGCGTCGCGAGCCAGTTGAAGATCTTCACGCCGGTCGGGATCGCGATCAGCATCGTGCCGATCGCGAACGCGGCGTCCGCCACGGGCCCCATCCCGACGGCGAACATGTGATGGCTCCACACCCCGAAGCCGAAGAAGCCGATCAGGACGCCGGAGTAGATGACGACGGGCGCGCCGAACAGCGGCTTGCGCGCGAACGTGGGCAGCACCTCCGACACGATGCCGAACGCCGGGAGGATGAGGATGTAGACCTCGGGGTGCCCGAAGATCCAGAAGAGGTGCTGCCAGAGGTGCAGATCGCCGCCCGCGGCCACGTCGTAGAAGTGCGTGCCGAAGAACCGGTCGAACAGCAGATAGATGAGGCCGACCGTGATCGGCGGGAACGCGAGGACGATGAGGAACTGCACGACCAGCGTCATCCACACGAACACGGGCATGCGCATCAGCGTCATGCCGGGGGCGCGCATGTTGAGGATCGTGACGATGAAGTTGACGCCGGCGATGACCGACGAGGCGCCGAGGATCTGTAATCCGAGCACCCAGAAGTCGGTGTTCATGCCGGGGGAGAACTGGCGCGACGTGAGGTTCGCGTAGCCGAACCACCCGGCGTCGGGCGGCGCGCCGACGAGGAAGCTCGCGTTCAGGAACAGTCCGCCGAACAGGAAGATCCAGAACGACAGCGCGTTCAGGCGCGGGAAGGCGACGTCGCGCGCGCCGATCAACAGCGGGACCATGTAATTGAAGAACGCGGCGCTGAACGGCATGATCGCCAGGAACACCATGGTCGTGCCGTGCATGGTGAACAGCGCGTTGAACGTCTCCGCGCTCACGACGTTCGCGTTCGGCTGCGCGAGCTGCAGCCGGATGATCAGCGCTTCGATCCCGCCGATCAGGAAGAACGCGAACGCCGAGACGCCGTAGAGAATGCCGATCCGCTTGTGGTCGACGGTGGTGATCCAGCTCCAGACGTAGAGCGCGGCGGCGATCGCGGGGTGCGGCGCGGTCCGGCGAAGCGCGACGGTGGCCATCAGCGGGTCACTTCAAGCTCAGCAGGTAGGTCGCCACCGCGCGCGCCTCGGCGGCATTCAGGCCGACGGCCGGCATCTTCGCGCCCGGCTTCACGCGCGGCGGGTCGACGATCCACGTGGTGAGGTTCTCGAGGTCGTTCGGCAGCAACCCGGCGGCGAGCGTCTTGCGACTGCCGAAATGCGTGAGATCGGGCGCGATCGCGCCGGCCGACACGCCGCGGATCGTGTGGCACCCGACGCACGCGCTCCGCGCGTAGATCGCCTTGCCATCGGCCGCCGCCTCCGCCGGCTCGGGCGCCGGGGCTTTCTGGCGCGCGGCCCAGCGATCGAATTCTTGGCGCGGCACCGCGATCACCTGCATCCGCATGTTCGCGTGGGACGTGCCGCAGAACTCCGCGCACTGCCCCCAGTATTCGCCGGCCTGGTCGATGGTGAACGTCAACTGATTGATCCGTCCCGGCACGACGTCGCGCTTGCCGCCGAGGCGAGGGATCCAGAAGCTGTGGATCACGTCGGGCCCTTCGAGCCGCAGCACGACCGGCTGACCGACGGGCAGATACAGCTCGTTCGCCGTGACGACGCCCAGCGACGGATAGCGGAACTCCCACCACCACTGCCAGCCGCGGACGGTGACTTCGAGCGCGCCGCGCGGCGCGGCGCCCTGCGTGCGGAAGATCACCTGGATGGTCGGAATCGCGATGATCAGCAGCACGAGCGCCGGCGCGATGGTCCACGACAGCTCGAGCAGCGTATGGCCGCGGATCTGCCGGGGGAGCGGCCCGCCCGGCCGCTCGCGAAAATGCAGGAGCACCCACGCCAGGCCGATGAAGACGATGGCGATGATCGCGGCGGAGACCCAGACGAGCAGGCCGTAGAGCGAGAGGATCGAGCGCCCGAACTCCGTGCTGCTGACGGCGGTGCTCATGGGCGTGTCCCACGCGCAGCCACCCAGCACGGCGGTGATCGCAGCGATCGGGAGTGCGCGGCGGTGAAGCGGCGGAATGCGCATGCTGACGGTGTCGCCCCCGGCGATTCTCGCTTGCCCCGCCGAGGTCCGCAACCGCCGCGTGCTCTATGCGGAGAGCCGGAGCAGCGTGCCGAGCAGCACGTTCGCGCCGCGCTCGATCGCTTCGGGCGCGCTCCACTCGTCGATGCGATGGCTCCTGCCGCCTGACGACGGGATGAACAGCATGCCCGCTTCGGTCATCGTCGCCAGGTTCTGCGCGTCGTGGCCCGCGGCGGAGTAGAGCGTCGTCGTCGCGAGCCCGGCGTCACGGGCGGCGTCGGCGACGGCGGCCTGGACGCGCGGCGCGCACGCCGCCGGGCTCGTCGCGGACTGCGGGACGACGTCGACGGTGACGCCGCGGCGCCTGGCCACGCGCCGCGCGAGCGCGCGGCAGTCCTTCCACAGTCGCTCGAGCATCCCGGGATCGGGCGCACGCATCTCGTGGATGATCTCGCCGCGCGCGGGAACGATGTTGCTGACGCCGGGATGCACGCGCACGACGCCGACGTTCGTGACCGCGCGGCCGCCGCTCTTCTTCACGACGAGATCGCGCGCCTTGATCGAGTACTCCGCGGCGGCGAGGAAGCCGTCGCGCCGTCGCTCCATCGGCGTCGTCCCCGCGTGATCGGCCTGGCCGACGAACGTGAGCCGCGTGCGGCGGATGCCGACGATGGCCTCCACGACGCCGATCGGCACGCCGGCTTCCTCGAGCCGCGGCCCCTGCTCGATGTGCAGCTCGACGTACGACGAGACGGCGGCGCGGTTGACGCGCGCTTCGCCGACGCGCGCCGGGTCGAATCCGGCGCGCGTCATCACGTCGACCAGCCGCTCGCCGTCGACGGCGGCCAGCTCGGGGACTTTCGCGGTGTCGAGCAATCCGCAGAACGCGCGCGAGCCGAAGAGGCTGCCGTAACGACCTTCTTCGTCGATCCACGCCGCGACGGCCAGTGGCCGCGCGTGCGGCAGCCGCTGCTCGACGATGGCGTGGAGACACTCGAGCCCCGCGATGACGCCGAGCGCGCCGTCGAGCGTGCCGCCCTCCGGCACGGTGTCGATGTGCGAGCCCGTGAGCACGGCCGGCCGGTCATCGGCGAACGCCGAGATGTCCGTCGCGCCGAAGACGTTGCCGGCGGGATCGACCCACGCGTCGAGTCCGGCGGCCTTGATCTCGCCGACGAGCCACGCGCGCGCCTCTTCGTACTGCGGACTCCACGCGGGCCGCGTGACGCCGCCGCCGCCCAGCGCGCCGAAGCGTGCGAGCTCGCGCAGCCGTCGCTTGAGGCGCTCGAAGGAAATCTGTGCCACGGCGCGTGAGTATACCGCTCGAAGCCCCGCGCGCTTGACTTCGATCCGACGCGATTCCTAGAATGAACCACCGTTCAGTCCCGCTCCGCTCCGGCACCCCGGTCCGAGGAGAGTGCGTGATGGATCTGTCGCTGACGTCTGAGCAGGAAGCACTACGCGCCGAAGTCCGAGCGTGGCTCCAGGCGAACATGCCGCGCGAGTGGACGCGCCGCGTGATGGCCAGCTCGGACGTGCCGCGGCCCGAGGCGTACGACTTCCTCAGGACGTGGCAGCGGCAGATGTACGAAGCGGGCTGGATCGGGCTGACCTGGCCGAGGGAGTACGGCGGTCGCGGCCTGTCGTTCGTGGAAGAGCTCGTCGTGCACCAGGAGATCGCGCTCGCCAAGGCGCCGCCGATCCTCAACATCCTCGGCGTCGGCATGGCGGGTCCGACGATCATCGCGTACGGCACCGACGAGCAGAAGCGGCGCTACGTGTCGAAGATCCTGTCGTGCGAAGAGATCTGGTGCCAGGGCTATTCCGAGCCGAACTCCGGATCGGACCTCGCGTCACTCCAGACGCGCGCGGTGAAGGACGGCGAGTACTGGGTCATCAACGGCCAGAAGGTATGGACGTCGCTCGCGCACGTGGCCGACTTCATGATGTTGCTCGCCCGCACCGACCCGAACGCGCCGAAGCACAAGGGCATCACGTACTTCCTGCTCGACATGCGGTTGCCCGGCGTGACGGTCAAGCCGCTGCGGCAGCTCACCGGCGACGCCGAGTTCAACGAGGTGTTCCTCGACAACGTCCGCGTGCACGGCTCTCAGGTGCTCGGCGGTGTCGACAACGGCTGGGCCGTCGGCCTCACCACGCTGATGTACGAGCGGCTCGCGCTCGGCTTCGGGCTGCAGGTGCGGCTGCGCATCACGCTCGACGGCCTCGTCGAGCTCGCCCGGAAGATGGAAAAGAACGGGCGCGCGCTGACCCACGACCCGGTGATGCGGCAGAAGCTCGCGCAGCTCTGGATCGACACGGAGGCGCTCAAGTACACGGGCGCGCGTGGGATCACGAAGCTGCTGCGCGGCCAGATGCCCGGACCGGAGGCGTCGGCCGGCAAGATGATCTGGGTGGACACGCATCAGCGGATCCAGGAGCTCGCCATGGAGATCGAGGGCCCGTACGCCCAGCTCACGCCCGGATCGGACTGGGCCGTCGACGGCGGCATGTGGCAGTACACGTTCCTCCGCTCGCGCGCCAATTCCATCGAAGGCGGGACGACCGAGATCCAGAAGAACATCATCGGCGAGCGCGTGCTCGGGCTGCCGAAGGATTGAAGGGGAGACCGCGATGAACTTCGGGTTCAGCGAAGAGCAGGAGCTGCTCCGGGCGACCGCGCGGAAGTTCTTCGAGAACGAGTGCACGTCCACGTTCGTGCGCGATCGCATGGCGGAGCCGGCCGGCGTCACCGACGACTTCTGGACGAAGCTCGCCGAGCAGGGCTGGCTCGGGCTCGTCTATCCCGAGGAATACGGCGGGACGGGGCTCGGCTTCGTCGACCTCACCGTGCTGATGGAAGAGATGGGCCGCGCGTCGATGCCGGGGCCGTTCTTCTCGACCGTGCTGCTCGGCGGGCTCGCCGTTCTCGAAGCGGGCTCGGCGGCGCAGAAGAAGGAATGGGTCGCGAAGGTCGCCGCCGGGCAGGCGAAGATCGCGCTCGCGTGGACCGAGCCGAACGCGCGGTGGGACGCCGCGGGCGTGACGGTGACGGCGCGTGAGGCCGGCGGCGCGTTCACGCTGTCCGGCACGAAGCTCTTCGTCCTCGACGCGCATCTCGCCGACGCGATCGTGGTCGTCGCGCGCACGCGCGAATCCGCGCGCCCCGAAGAAGGCATCACCATGTTCCTCGTGCCGCGCAACGCGTCCGGGCTCGACGTGAAGCTGCTGCCGACGATGGACCAGACGCGCAAGCAGTGCGAAGTCACGTGCAAGGACGTGCGCGTGCCGGCCGACGCGATCGTCGGATCGAAAGATTCCGGCTGGGCGCCGCTCCAGCGCGTGATCGACCGCGCCACGGTCGGCCTCGCCGCCGAGATGTGCGGCGGCGCGCAGCGCGTGCTCGACATGACGACGGAGTACGCGAAGATCCGCGTGGCGTTCGGCCGGCCCATCGGCGCGTACCAGGGCGTCAAGCACCGCGCCGCCGACATGCTCGTCGAGGTCGAGAACGCGAAATCGCTGACCTACTACGCGGCGTGGGCCGTCGACGAGAATTCGCCCGAAGCCCCGCTCGCCGTGTCGATGGCCAAGGCGTACGTCTCCGACGCGTTCCGCCGCATCGCCGGCGCCGGCATCCAGCTCCACGGCGGCATCGGGTTCACGTGGGAGCACGATCTCCACCTCTACTTCAAGCGCGCGAAGAACTCGGAGTTCACGTTCGGCGACGCGACCTACCACCGCGAACGTGTCGCGCAACTGATTCAGCTGTAGATGGGGGGCCCCGACACGGCCCCCCATACCCCCCGACGCTCGGAAGCGCGCCGGCGTAGCCGGCACACTCCTCGTTTCGCGCAGCGGTCTCCTGCCGAGACGGCGGTGCGCGCATGATCCAGATCGCGGTCCTCGCCTACGACGGGATGACCGCGCTCGACGCCGTCGGTCCCGCGCAGGTCCTCGCGGCCCTCTCAGGCGCCGTGTCGTAGCGGTGGCTGAACCGAAGCCCGTCGCCGAGCCGAAGCCCGCCGCGTCCGTCCTCCTCGTCCGCGAGTCCGCCGCCGGCGCGCCCGAGCCGGTCGAGGTCTACATGATCCGCCGCCAGAAGACGATGAAGTTCCTCGGCGGCTTCTACGCATTTCCCGGCGGCAAAGTGGATGAAGCGGACGCGTCGCCGGCGGTGATGGCCCGCTGCTTCGGCCTCGACGCCGCCGGCGCCGAGACCATTTTTCCGGCGAGCGCCGGCCGTCCCGCGCTGGCGTACTGGGCGACGGCGGTGCGCGAGCTGCTCGAAGAAACCGGCGTGCTCTACGCGTGCGACCGCGCGGGGCGTCCGATCGACGCGTCGCTGCCCAGGTTCGACGAAACCGTCGAGCGCGCGCGCCGGGCGCTCGTGACGAAGGAGACGACGTTCGCCGCGCTCCTCGCCGCGCACGACTGGCACTGCGACGTGCGCCCGATGCGGTACCTGTCGCACTTCACGACGCCGAAGACGAGCCCGATCCGCTTTTCGGCGCGCTTCTTCCTCTGCCCGGTGCCGGCGGGCCAGACGCCGCGGCTGATCACCGAAGAGACGTCGGAAGGCTTCTGGATTCATCCCGGCGAAGGCTATCGGCGCTTCTGCGCCGACGAGATGGCGATGGCCGAGCCCGCGGAATACGGTCTGGCCTATCTCGCGCAGTTCGACGCGCTCGCCGACATCTGGGCCGCGCACGTCGACGGCGCGCCGAAGATGAACGGCATCGTCGACCGCATCGAGTTCTGGGGCGACTTCGACTGGTCGAAGGTCAGCTGGCGCAAGCCCCAGCGGTGATTTGAGCTGGGGGCCCCGACATGGCCCCCAGACCCCCCGACGCTCGGAGCGCCCCGGGGAACCCGGGGCGCTCCTCGACATCCCCGATCGCATCACGACGCGGGTAGCGCGCGCTTCACCTTGTCCAGCGACTCGTTCCGGATCGCCGCCGTCTCGCCCGCGCGCCACCGGCGCTCCGTCGGCCAGTAGTCGTGCGCCCGCTTGTCCGCCTTGACGGCTTCAGCGGCGAGGACGAGCAGCGCGGCGACGACCTTGTCGTGGCGGAGCACCTTGTACTCGAGCGCCGCCCAGTCGATGACCTCGTCGATCACCTGGCCGCTGGCGTCCCGCTCGTACGGCTCGTGCCAGGCGCGCTGATCGGGACGGAACGTCGTCAGAATGCCGGTCGCCTTCGACGACGTGCGGAACGGCTGTGCCCCGGGATGCCGGTACATCACGGCGAGCAGGATCTCGTTCCGTGTCCAGGCGTAGTTGTAGTTGCCTCCGAGGACGTAGTGGTTCGCCTTCCCCTCCGGCATGCCCTGCGACACGAGGAGACGATGAAACGCCCGGTTCACCTCGAGCATCGCTTCCGGCTTGTAGCGTCCGTACAGCCCGTCGTGCCCGGCGATCTCGCCGGTCTGCTGATCGACCTTCGGGTCGCTCATCGAGACCTGGAACGCGGCCTTGTACGAGTCGTCGAGCGGCACCGCGTTCGCCTTGAGCAGCGCTTCGTTCAGCTCCTTCAGGCCCACGCCGATCGTGTACGGCAGGAAGGCCAGGCCCTGGGCGATGCCGGACACGATCATGAACGGCGCGAGGACGAGATTCAGCACGCCCCGGCCGAACGTCTGCATGCCGACGCGGCCCTCGGGGGTGGCGCACGCGGCGAGAGCGGGGATCAGCAGGAGAGCGATCACGCGGGTTCGGAGCCAGTTCATGGATGGATCTCCTTTCGGTGTGTGGTGCACGGCGTCGAGACGCGCCGCGGCCGTGAGGAGCCAGGCCGCGAGCACGAGATGAAATGCGACGGGGATGGCATGTGAGCCGGTCACGACCCACCGGACGGCCATGCCGCTCGCGTACACGTAACTCACCCCTCGCAGCGCGCGCGCGATACGTGGTCGCGGCACGCCGAACAGTCCGCTCCCGCGCCACGCCTGCCTGACGATCGCGACCTGGACCGCGAGGATGGCGATCTGGAGCGGGAGCAGCGCCGAATAGGGCAGCAGGCCGGAGTACCACCGGGTCATCGGCGGCAACCACCCGACGCCGCCGAACGCGACGAGCGCCTGGCCGGCGACCCGCGCGCCGAACAGCGCGGTCAGCCCGATCAGCGTGACCGCCGCCGCGCGTGCGCTCACGACACCGACACCGTCCGCTCGACGTCATCGACCCGCTCGACGACGTCCGCGCAGCTCACGGCATCCCACTCGGGACGCAGTGCGCTCCACTTGTGCTGGGCGTCGCGGCGACCCCGCGCGAAGTCGTCACGGCACACGCGCTCGGCCCAGCCGCGGCGCATCACGCACAGCCGCGGCGATCCGAGACGCCCCGACCGGCGCTTGCTCGCGTACTCGACGTTGACGGAGCCGAGCGCGCGATCGAACGCGGTGGCGAATTCGCCGAGGCGCCGACGCGTGTCGGCCTCGCGGGTCAGCTCGAGCAGCAGGTCGTACCGCGCCTGCTCGACCGCGGAGATCAGCCGGAACTGCCAGACGGCGAGGCCCGTCGCGCGCTCGGCGGCCTGTACCGCATGCACGACGTGGTTCAGGTGCAGCTTCTCGCCGGTGATGCTCAGCATGTCACGGCCCTTGCGGACGAACGCGACCTTCGGCGCCCGGTGATGAACGCCGCGCACCTCGACGACGTCGTTGAGGTCGTAGCGGTACAGTCCGTTCGGCCCGGTGACGATCACGTAATAGCGGCGCCCGTCTTCGAGCTCGTGCGCGAGGAAGGGCCGCGGCGCCGGATCGTCGATCTCGCCCTCGGCGATGAACTCGAAGAAGGTCGTGTGCACGGCGAGCACACCGGCGGCGGAACCGTCTTCGACCGGCACGGTGAGCCGTCCTTCACTCGCGGCCAGTCCGAGATCGCGGCGCGCCACGCCCGGCGCGAAGTGCGCATCGAGATGCCCCGCCTGGACGCCGGCGTTTCCGCCGAGCCAGCAGCCGATCAGCGACAGCGCCGGCCAGCAGTCGCCGAGCCGGAGCTGTCCGCGCCGCTCGATGACGCCGTCGAGGAACGCGGCCCGCGTCGGATCCGCATGCGCGGCGGCGTCGAGGGTGCTGCGCAGCTCACGCGCGGTGACGCCTGCATGCGGAACCGGCTCGACGTCATCGAAACCGAGCGTCCCGTCGTGGATCGCCCGGACGAGATCCGCGCCGCGCCGCCCGGCGGTGTCCGCCAGGCGCAGCAGCGTGCTCGGATTCGCCGTGCCGACCGACGAGATGGAGCGCGCGAGGGCCAGACGCAGCGCGACCGCGTAGCGCGTCTCGTGATCGCGGATCAGCGTGACGGCGTACGGCAGCGCGTGCCGCCGCCGCATGAGCCAGGGGAGGCGCTGATACGTGAGTCCCGTCATCGCCCCGTACGGCAGGCCGCCGGGCGCGACGCCTTCGACGGCCGGGCTGACGATCGTGAGGATGTCGTGATCGAGCATGTCGGGGTGGTCGCGCAGCGCGTAGAACGTCCAGAGGCGCATGAGCGCGGCCGTGGCGCGGGCCGAGCCTTCCGTGACGGGCACGAGCTTCGGCTCACCGGTCGTGCCGCTCGTCGCCGCGAACATCAACGGCGCGTCGCTCGTCAGCACGCGGGGTTCACCGGCCGTGATGCGTGACACGTACGGCCGGATGGCCTCGTAGTCGCGGATCGGCACGCGCCGCGCGTAGTCGGCCGCCGAGCCGACGGTCGCGAAGTGATGGTCCCGGCCGAACGCGGTGTCGGCGTGGTCGCGGAGCAGGGAGCGCAGCACGGCGAGCTGCGCACGTTCCGGATCGCGCGTGGCCTGCTCGAACGCGCGGTGGTGCCGGGACTGTTGCGCGGCGAGCGCGTGGGCGAGCCAGCGTGCCATCGTCATCGCTCCGCGGTGAGCTCACGGACCGCGACGGCCCGTTGCCGGAGTCGCTCTTCGATCACGCGGATCCCGAGGCCGGGCCCGGTGAGCACCGACGCTTCCCCGCGATGTCCGAACCGGATGCTCTCGACGCTGACGTCTTCGGCGAGGAGCAGCGTGCCGAACGACCCCTCGGCGAAGGCGACCTCGCGCAGCGTCGCGATGACGTGCCGGCCGGCGGCCGAGAGAATCGCGGTCTCGCCGACCTGGCTTCCGATCTGGACGCCGACGCCGGCGTCGAAGGCGCGCGCCGCGATCGCGAGCGATCGCGTGATGCCGCCGCATTTCGACAGCCGCACGTTCAGGAAGTCGACGGCTTTCTCGGCGATCAATGCGTCGGCGTCGCCGAGCGTCACGACCGACTCGTCGGCCATGACCGGCACGGTCGTCGCCTGCCTGAGCCGCGCGAGCTCGCTGACCGGGCCGCGCGGCAGCGGCTGCTCGACGGCCGCGATCCCGAGCGGCGCCACCGCGTCGAGCACGTCGACCGCGCGCTCGAACGTCCACGCGCCGTTGGCGTCGAGACGCAGCGAGACGCCGGGTCCGAGCGCCTCGCGCACGGCGGTGATGCGGGCGACGTCGTCGTCGAAGCCGACTTTCACCTTCACGTGTGCGAGGCCGACCGCGCGCATCTGGCGCGCATGCCGGGCCGCGCGTTCGATCGGCCCCGCGGTGATCACGCCGCTGTACGTGACGCGGGCGCGCCGCGGCGGCAGCACGGCGCCGAGCGACCGTGCGGTCCGGCGCAGGTGGCAGTCGACGATCGCGATCTCCACCGCCGCCCGGGTCGCGTGTGGTGCGATCGCGCCGGCCAGACGCGTGTCGGGAACGAGGGCGGAGATGTCCGCGAGGCCGGCGCCCTCGGGAAACTCGCACGCGGCGACGCGCGGCCAGAGCTCGTGGGCGATGTGATCGACCATGGTCTCGACCGTCTCGCCGGTGACGTACGGTCGCGGCGTGCCTTCGCCGTAGCCCTCGTGGCCCGCGTCGTCGCGGACGCGAACGACGACGGAATCCGACCAGCGGCGGTCGCTCGCGCTGTGGCGGAACGATTCGACGAACGGGATCCGCAGCGCGTACACGGTGGCGGCCACGAGTCGCATCGCCGCCTCACGCCACGGCCGGCGACACGAAGTCGCGGAAGTAACGCCGCGCGAAGACGTTCTCGCGCAGCGCCATCTCGATGATCGTGAGCGCCTCGTCGTCGCTGAACCCGTAATAGCGCACGTACGCGTCGAGCCCGGCGAGGCCCTGCTCCGCGTGACGGATGTCGACCTCGGAGTGGTGCGTGAACCACGCGAGCGCCGGCGCGGGCACCCGGCGGTGCGCGAAGAGCGCGCGCCCGATCCGGCCCGATGCGCGCGACAGCATGTACTCGAACGCGACGATCTCCGTCAGCGCCGCGAGCCCGACCTCACGCAGTGATCCGTAGAGCAGCGGATCGACCACGATCCGGCGAATGTCGTCGTCGGCCTCCGCCTCGATCGCCGGCCGCCGGTGCGCGAGCCCGGCGCCGGTCAGCAGGTCGCGCAGCAGATCGGGATGCGGTCGATCCGATTCGTGCTCGCGGCCGAGCTCTTCGAGCAGGTTCTCGAGCAGCGTCCCCGCGGCGGCCGGCGGCGCGAGCGCATAGAGGAACGCGAGCAGCTGCGGCGAGCGCAGGTGCGCGCGCGCGACGTTTTCGATGAACGCGTCGTACTGCGCGGACGTCGCGCGGCCGTCCTCCAGCGCGCGGAATTCCGCCGACGTCGTCAGGTCAGCGACCCGCCGCGCGAAGAGCGCCTCGATCGTCGATGCGAGCGTCCCGTGACTCGTGTTCATCCCGTCCTCCCTGGGCGTTGCTGCGGAGACGTTAATCACGAGATGTGCCACGCCGGGAAATGGACAGATCGGTGAGCTATTTCAGTTGGTCACACCTATGTATCCAGCCCGTCGGCGAGGCGACTGTGGACATCGAGAGACCGCCCTCTGTACATTCAATGTTCATGACGCTCCTGGACGGCTCGGACCGGCAGCTCGCCTCGGCGATCTCGCGGCTGGCGTACGCGAACCCGTTCCTGCCTGAGCGCATCGAGTACGAGCGCGAAGCGCTCGGGGCGGAGTTCGTGCCCGGCGGAACCCTGTGGAACAGCCGGGGCGAGCCGTCTGCGAACATGCGCGCGCTCCACGAGCGGTCGGAAGCGCTCGCCGGGCGGTTGAGCGCGCGGCTCGCGCAGGGTGTCAGGCCGAGCGCGGACGACCTGCAGCTCTACGAGGACGTCGTCATCTATTTCCTGTTCAGCCGCTACGAGGACGACTTCTATCGGCTGATCGAGGAGCGCGCGCCGGGCGCGACGGTGAGCGTCTACCGGAGCTTCCGCCAGGACGTCGAGCGGCTGCTCCAGGTCCCGCGCGCCACGGTCGTGGCCGACCGCGACGTCGCCCACGTGTTCGCGATCTATTTCCAGATCCGCCGCGCGTTTCACTACATCTTCCGCAACATCATCGGCAGCTCGGCCCCCGTGATCCGTCTACGCGCCGCGGTGTGGCAGTCGATCTTCACGCGTGACATGCGCCGCTACCGGCGGTCGCTCTACCAGCGCATGGGCGACGTCGCGACGCTCATCGTCGGACCGTCCGGCACCGGCAAGGAGCTCGTGGCGCGCGCCATCGGGCTCGCGCGGTACGTCCCGTTCGACGGAACGCGGCAGACCTTCACGGAGGACTTCGCGGGCTCGTTCCACGCGCTGAATCCGTCGGCGCTCTCGCCGACGCTCATCGAATCGGAGCTGTTCGGGCATCGACGCGGCGCCTTCACCGGCGCGCTCGCGGACCGTGCCGGGTGGCTGGAAGTATGCCCGCCGCTCGGCAGCGTCTTCCTCGACGAGATCGGCGAGCTCGACCCCGCGATCCAGGTGAAGCTCCTGCGCGTGCTCCAGGAGCGGACGTTCCAGCGGCTCGGCGACACGCGCGACCGGCACTTCCAGGGCAAGATCATCGCGGCGACCAATCGCGATCTCGCGCGCGAGATGCTCGCCGGTCGCTTCCGCCAGGACTTCTACTACCGCCTCTGCTCGGATCTGATCGTCACCCCGTCCCTCGAGGAGCAGCTCCGCGCCGCGCCCGGCGAGCGCGGTGCGCTCGTGCGGTTCATCGCCGGCCGCGTCGCCGGGGAGGCCGAGGCGGAGAGTCTCGCGGCGGAAACCGAGCGCTGGATCGACGCGCACCTCGGCCCGGGCTACGCGTGGCCCGGCAACGTGCGCGAGCTCGAGCAGTGCGTGCGCAACGTCATGATCCGCGGCGAGTACCGGCCGCCGCGCTCGGCAACCGTCTCCGTGCGCCGGCGCGTCGCCGACGAAATCCTCGCCGGATCCCTCGCGGCCGACGACGTGCTCCGGCGGTACTGCACGCTCGTCTACGCCGAGACGGGGAGCTTTCAGGAAACCGGCCGTCGTCTCCAGCTCGATCGCCGTACCGTGCGCGAGAAGATCGACCAGGGATTGCTCGCGGAGCTTCGCGGCGAGGCCTGACCGCCGGGGATCACGGCGACCCCCGTGATATCGTGGCGAATCCCGATGGGCCACCCGACGTCGCCCTTTCTCGATGATCACGTGCGCGCCGGCGCGGGCGAGCGTGTCGCGATCGAGACGCCGGGCGCGACCCTCACATACGCCGAGCTCACCGACCTCGCCAACCGCACCGGCAACGCGCTCCGCGACATGGGGGTCGAGCCCGAGCCCCGGGTGGGCATGCTGCTGCCGGACGGTGTCGACTGGTCCTGTCGAACCGGCCCGGTCGCAGCCGGCCCGGATCGGCGGGCACACCGGTCCCCGGCACGGACGTCTCGCTGCGCGACACGACGGGACGCGAGGCGTCGGACGGCGAGCCCGGCGTGCTGCACGTGCGGACGCCGTCGGCGAGCCCGTACTACTGGCGTCGCGTCGAGCACTCGCGCCGGACGTTCCTCGGCGAGTGGTTCCGGACCGGCGACGTGATGACGCGGGACGCGGACGGCTTCTACCATCACGCGGGGCGTGAGGACGACTGCTTCACGGTCGCGGGGCAGTGGGTGGTGCCCGGTGACGTCGAGGCGCTCATGCTCACCGACCCGCGTGTGACCGACGTCGGCGTCGTCGGCGCGGAAGACGCGGGCGGGCTCGTGAAGCCCTTCTGTTTCGTCGCCGCCCACGACGGCGGCGCGGACGGGCTCGTCGACGATCTCACGCGGCTGGCGGGCGTGCGCCTGGCGCCGCATCAGCGCCCGAAGCGCATCGTCGTCGTGTCCGAGCTGCCGCGCACCGCCACCGGCAAGCTGCAGCGGTTCCGCCTGCGCGAGATGGCGGAAGCCCAGGTCGAGGAGGGCCCGGCGGTGCCGGGCCCTCCGAGCGTGGGGGGGTGTGGGGGGCCATTTCGGGGCCCCCCACCATAATGACGGTCCACACCGTCGCGATCCAGGTGCGGTGGAGCGAGTCCGATCCGGCGGGGATCGCGTTCTATCCGCGCTTCTTCGAGTGGTACGACCTCGGCTGCGCGGCCCTGTTCGACTCGATCGGCCTGCCGTGGCCGGTGATCTTCCCGAAGTACCGGATCGTCGGCGTGCCGATCCTCGAGTGCGGGTCCGAGTTCAGCTCGCCGGTGCGCTACGGCGACGACGTGCACGTGCGGTCGACGGTCGCGTGGGTCAGGGACAAGACGTTCCGCATCGAGCACGAGCTCTCCGTCGGCGGCCGGCGCTGCGCGCGCGGCTTCGAGGTGCGCGCGTGGGTCGCGCGTCCCGAGACCGACGGCGAGCGGCTGCGCGCGCGGCCGATCCCGCCGGAAGTCGCCGCGAAGCTCCGAGGGTGATCGAGGAGCGTTGGGGGTTTGGGGGCCATTTCGGGGCCCCCAACAAGGAGGTCAAGATGTCGGTGTCACGATCGGTCGAGTGGGGCGCGCTGCTCGGGATGCGAAAGGTCGAGACCGTGGAGCAGATGCCCGACGAGTACCGCGACGTCATGCTGAAGCTGCTCGGGGCGCTCGCGTCGACGGAGTTCGCGTCGGTCGAGCAGCATCAGCCGTGGATCAACCAGGGACCGACGGCGGAAGACCGGTACATCCAGGCGCAGATCGCCGCGGACGAGGCGCACCAGGGCTTCATCGACTGCCGGCTGCTGCGTCAGTTCGGACCCGACGGCGCCGCGATGGCCGACGACCTCCTCACGAAGAAGATGGGCGATCACATGATCGACGCCTTCAACGTGCCGTTCGAGTCGTGGGTCGACACCGTGACGTTCTGCTTCACGATGGACCACGTCGCCTGGTATCACCTGCGCGCGATGGAGAACTCGTCGTTCGCCCCGTGGGCGCGCGAGATGACGTCGATGGTGCACGAGGAGAAGTTCCACGCGTCGTTCGGCACGCGCCGCGTGCGCGATCTCGTCACCGACCCCGACTACGCGCGACGGTGCCGCGCGGGGAAGGACGAGGTCCAGGCGGCCGTCGACAAGTGGTATCCGAAGGCGCTCGACACGTTCGGCAGATCGCAGTCGAAGTTCAGCGACCTCGCCGTGATGTACGGCATCCGTCGCTGGGGCAACGCGGAGCTCCGGGCGATGTACCAGGCCGACATCGACGAGCAGATCCGGAAGATCGGTCTGACGGTGCCGCCGGAAGATCGCGGGAGGAAGATCCTGTGAGCCTCGCCGCGGCCTATCTCACGGTGCACACGCCGCGCTACTGCACGTACGACGCGGCGTTCGCGGGGAAGCTCGCGCACGCGGACTTCCGCGGCGTTCGCGACGCGCTGATCGAGCAGGGGCGCCACGTGGCCGCCGTGCGGCCCGACGTGCTGATCGTGAACTCCTGCCATCTGATCACGACGTTCCCGACCGTCGTCGACGGCACGCCACGGCATCGCGGGGTGCTGACCGCGCAGGAGGCGCCGGAGCTGATCCACGGCGTCGAGTACGACTTTCCGGGCGACTACGGGCTGGCGGCCGCGATGATCGACCGCGGCAAGGCCGCCGGGCTGCAGTGCGTCCTCGCGAACGACGTCCATTACCCGCTCGACTACGGAACCGTGATGCCGCTCGTGTGTTACCTCGACAGGACGCAGGCGATCCCGGTCGTGCCGGTCTCGGTCTGCCTGGCCGCCGATCTCGACGAATGCTTCGCGTGGGGCGGCCACATCGTCGAAGCCGCCGCCGCGGCCGGTCGTCGCGCGGCGTTCGTCGCGAGCGGCAGCGTGTCGCACAAGCTCGTGCGCGGCCCCGAGAAGTGGCCACGGCCGGCGGACCAGGCGCTCGACCATCGGCTGGCGCGCCTGCTGGCCGAGGGGCGCTACGACGAGGCGTGGAAATGGATGCCGGAGTACGCGGCCGCGACCCAGCCGGAGATGGGGGGGCGGCATCTCGCGATGCTGCTCGGCGCGCTCCTCGCCACGGCCGGGCGGTATACCGCCACGCTCCATGGGTACGGCCCGTCGTCGGGCAGCGGCAACTACGTCATCTCACTGCAGGCGGCCTAGACGCGTAGTGCCGACACCCCACGGAGATAGCGCGATATCGAGGAGCGCCACGGGTTCCCCGGGGCGCGCCGAGCGTGTGGGGGGGTTGGGGGGGCATGTCGGGGCCCCCCATCTGCTAATATTTCGCGCCACAACGCGGATTCGAGGAGGACACCGTGACGAAGACGAAGATGATGCGAATCGCGCTCCCGGCCGTGCTCGCGGCGTTCGTCGCCGCGGCGCCCAGCGTCGCGCAGGACAAGGTCAAGATCGGCTTCATCACCACGCTCTCCGGTCCGCAAGGCGTCATCGGCGAGCACATGAAGAACTCCGTCGAGCTGGCGCTCGATCACCTCGGCCGCAAGGTCGGCGGACTGCCGGTCGAAGTGATCTACGGCGACGACCAGCAGAAGCCGGACGTCGGCAAGCAGGTCGCCGACGAGATGCTCAAGCGGCACAACGTGCATTTCGTGAGCGGCATCATCTGGTCGAACGTCATGCTGGCCGTGGCGCCGACCGTGACCGGCGCGGGCACGATGATGATCGGTACGAACGCCGGGCCGCACGACCTCGCCGGCAAGCTCTGCAACGAGCGCTTCTTCACGACGTCGTGGCAGAACGACCAGACGCCCGAGGCCATGGGCAAGTACATGCAGGACCAGGGCATCACGGACGTCTTCGTGATGGCGCCGAACTACCCCGCGGGCAAGGACATGGTCCAGGGGTTCAAGCGGTACTTCAAGGGCAAGATCGTCGGCGAGGTCTACACCAAGTTCCCGCAGCAGCTCGACTTCCAGGCCGAGCTGAGCCAGCTGCGCGCCACGAACCCGAAGGCCGTCTTCGTGTTCTATCCGGGCGGCTTCGGCATCCAGTACCTCAAGCAGTACGCCGAGGCCGGGCTGCGCGCGAAGATCCCGCTCTATTCCGTCTACACCGTCGACGAGATCTCCTTGCCGGCGGTGAAGGAAGCCGCGCTCGGGCAGTTCGAGACGCGGTACTGGAGCCCCGATCTCAAGAACGCGGCGAACGAGAAGTACGTCGGGGACTTCAAGAAGAAATTCGGCAAGATGCCGGTCTTCTACGGCGCGCAGAGCTACGACGGCATCATGCTGATCGACTCGGCGGTGAAGGCCGTGAAGGGCGATCTCAAGAATCAGAAGGGCATGATCGCGGCGATGCGGAAGGCCGACTACCCGTCGACGCGCGGGAAGTACACCTACAACGTGAACCACTTCCCGATCCAGAACTTCTACCTCCTGAAGGCCGTGCAGGGCGCGGGCGGGGAGTTCGAGATGCAGATCCAGAAGACGGTGTTCGAGAACCACAAGGACTCGTACTCCAAGGACTGCGGGATGAAGTGGTAGCGGTTCTTCACGTTGGGGGGGAGCGGGGCGCCGAGATCGGCACGCGAGGGGGCTGACGCCCCCTCGGTCTCCCCGGCCCCAGGCCCCCCCACCGCTCTCGAACTCCTTCGATCGTCCACGCGCTGAACGTGCTCCTCGTTCTCGAGCAGACGCTGAACGGGATCCAGTTCGGCGTGACGCTGTTCCTGATGGCCGCGGGCCTGACGCTGGTCTTCGGCATCATGAACCTCGTCAACCTCGCGCACGGCTCGCTCTACATGCTCGGCGCGTATCTCGCGACGACGTTCTTCCAGCGCACGGGCTCGTTCCTCGCGGCCGTCGCGCTCGCGCTCGCGGCGACGCTCGTCATCGGCATCGTCGTCGAGCTCATCGCGCTGCAGACGCTGTACGAGCGCGACCACCTCGATCAGGTGCTCGCGACGTTCGGGCTGATCCTGTTCTTCAACGAGCTGGTCGCGATCGTCTGGGGCCGCGCCGCCATCTACACGAAGCTGCCCCCATGGCTGTCCGGTCACATCGAGCTGCTGCCGGGTGTGCGCTATCCGCTCTATCGCGCGCTCGTCATCCTCGTCGGCCTCGCGGTCGCCGCGTTGCTGTGGCTGCTCGTCAGCCGGACGCGCCTGGGCATGCTCATCCGCGCCGGCGCGTCGAACCGCACGATGGTCTCGGCGCTCGGCGTGAACATCCGGCTGCTCTACACGCTGGTGTTCGGGCTCGGCGCGGCCCTCGCCGGCCTGGCCGGCCTGATGGCCGGTCCGATCTATGCCGTGCAGATCGGGATGGGCGAGGAGATCCTCATCCAGGTCTTCGTCGTCATCGTCATCGGCGGCATCGGCTCGATCAGGGGCGCGCTCGTCGGCGCGCTCGTGGTCGGCATGGTCGACACGCTCGGCCGCGCCTTCCTCCGACCGCTGCTCGCCACGGTCCTGTCGCCGAGCGCCGCCGACAGCGCCGGGCCGGCGCTCGCGTCGATGCTGATCTACATCCTGATGGCCGCGGTGCTGTTCTTCCGCCCGCAGGGCCTGTTCCCGGCATCGGCACGGTAGCGGCGAGGACGTGATCGTGACGCGCCGGACCGTGTTCCTCGCGAGCGGGCTCGTGCTCCTGGCGCTCGTGCCGCCGATCGCCGCGGCGCTGGGCCAGCCGTTCTACGTCGACGTCTTCCGCCGCATCATGATCTTCGCCATCGCGGCGGTCAGCCTCGATCTGATCCTCGGGTACGGCGGCATGGTCTCGTTCGGTCACGCGGCGTATCTCGGGATCGGCGCGTACGCCGTTGGCATCCCGGCGTACTACGGCCTCCACAACGGCTACGTGCAGTGGACCATCGCCGTGCTCGCCTCGGCGGCGATCGCGCTGGTGATCGGCGCGATCTCGCTGCGCACGAGCGGCGTGTACTTCATCATGATCACGCTCGCCTTCACGCAGATGCTCTACTACCTCGGCGTCAGCGTCGAGGAGTACGGCGGCGACGACGGCATGCGTCTGGCGGCGCGCAGCACCTTCGCGGGTCTCGTCGATCTCCGCGGCGGGACGACGTTTTACTACGTCGTGCTGGTACTGCTCGTGCTGTCGCTCGGCGTCGGGCATCGCCTGATCAATTCGCGGTTCGGCATGGTGATCCGGGGCGGGCGGTCGAACGAGGCGCGGATGCGCGCGATCGGCTTCGCGACCTTCCGGTACAAGCTGGTCGCGTTCATGATCGCGGGCGCGATGTGCGGGCTCGCCGGCGCGCTGCTGGTGAACCACACCGAGTACGTCACGCCGGAGTTCATGCACTGGACGCGCTCGGGCGACATCATGTTCATGGTCATCCTCGGCGGCATGGGGACGCTCGGGGGCCCGGTCCTCGGCGCCGTGGTGCTCCGGCTCCTCGAGGACCTGCTGCTGCCGTCGTGGACGGAGCACTGGCAGGCGATCCTCGGCCCGTTCCTCGTGCTCGTCGTGCTCTTCGCCAAGCGCGGGCTCGTCGGCCTGCTGCCGGAGCGTCGCGATGGCTGACGCGCTCCTCGAGGTTCGCCGCCTCGTGAAGAGCTTCGGCGGGCTGATCGCGACCAACCGCGTGGACCTCGAAGTCCTCGACGGCGAGACGCACGCCATCATCGGACCGAACGGCGCGGGCAAGACGACGCTGATTGCCCAGTTCGCGGGCGATCTCCATCCGGACCAGGGCACGATCACGTTCGCCGGGCGCGACGTCACCGCGCTCGCGGCGCCGGCGCGCTCGCACCTCGGCATCGCGCGCTCGTTCCAGATCACGAGCGTGTTCCGCGAGTTCACCGCGCTCGACAACGTCGCGCTCGCGGTCCAGGCCCACGCGGGCTCGAGCTTCGCGTTCTGGCGGCCGGCGCGCGCGGACCGCGCGCTGCGCGATCCCGCGCGCGCGATGCTCGAGTCCGTCGGGCTCGGCGCGCGCGGCGACGTCGTGGCCGCGAACCTCGCGCACGGCGAGCAGCGGCAGCTCGAGATCGCGATGGCGCTCGCGACCCGGCCGCGGCTGCTGCTGCTCGACGAGCCGGTGGCCGGCATGGGCCTCGACGAGTCGCAGCAGATGATCCGCTTTCTCGGGTCGCTCAAGGGCCGGCACACGATGGTGCTCGTCGAGCACGACATGGACGCCGTCTTCACGCTCGCCGACCGGATCTCGGTGATGCTCTACGGACGCATCATCGCGACCGGCGCGCCGGAGGCGATCCGGGCGAACGAGGAAGTCCGCCGCGCGTATCTCGGGGACGAACGGGCGCTGTGATGAGCGGAGAGGGCGCGTGATCGAGGCGGGCGGCGGCTGCGCCGACGACGGCCGAGCGAACGGGGGTCTGGGGGCCATGTCGGGGCCGCCGGGCACGCGAGGCGAGATCGAGGACCGGGACGGCGTCGCCGGGCCGGTTCCGAGCGTGGGGGGTCTGGGGGCCATGTCGGGACCCCCAGTTCGATAGATGCTGGAAGTCGACGGCCTCGAAGCGGCGTATGGCCTCTCGCAGGTGCTCTTCGGCGTCAGCTTCCACGTCGACGCCGGGCAGGTCGTGACGCTGCTTGGCCGGAACGGCATGGGCAAGACGACGACGGTGCGCGCGGTGATGGGCATCGTGCGGCCGCGCGCCGGCACCGTGCGCTTCGCCGGCCGTCCGATCCACGGCGCGGCGCCGTACCGCATCGCGCAGGCCGGCGTCGGACTGGTCCCCGAGGGCCGGCAGGTGTTCCCGAACCTCACGGTCCGCGAGAACCTCGTCGCCACCGCGGCGAACCGGACGCGCCGCGCGAACCCGTGGACGGCCGATCGCGTGTTCGAGCTGTTTCCGCCGCTCGCGGCGCGCGCGCGCGCGATGGGCGCGCATCTCTCCGGCGGCGAGCAGCAGATGCTCGCGATCGCGCGCGCGCTCATGACGAACCCGACGCTGCTGATCCTGGACGAAGCCACGGAAGGACTCGCCCCGCTCATCCGCACCGAGATCTGGCGCTGTCTCGAGCGGCTCAAGCGCGACGGGCAGTCGATTCTGCTCATCGACAAGAACGTCGCGGCGATGACGCGCATCGCCGACCGGCACTACATTCTCGAAAAAGGTCGTATCGTGTGGAGCGGCCCGTCGGAGGAGCTCGCCGCGCGCGAGGACATCCAGCACCGCTACCTCGGCGTCTGACGCGAACGCCATGAAGGGGAGAGCATCGTGAGCCAGGCGCCGCCGTTTCCGAGGACCGCGACCCCGAGCGGGCTCGTCGGTCGCGTGCTCGGTCTCAATCCCGGGATGATGACCGGCCCCGGCACGAACACGTATCTCGTCGGCCGCCGCGACCCCGTGCTGATCGACACCGGCGCCGGCGTCGCGGATTATCCCGAGCTGCTCGAGCGCTACTGCGCCGAGCGCGGCTGGTCCCAACCGTCGCGCGTCCTCCTCACGCATCGTCATGTCGATCACGTGGGCGGCGTCGCCCAGCTCCGCGTCCGCTGGCGCGGTCTGCGCGTCAACAAGATGCGCTACCGGGACTCCGGGCTGCCCGAGCCGATCGAAGACCTGCGCGACGGCGAGGTCGTCGAGGCCGACGGCGCCACGCTCGTGCCGGTCCACACGCCGGGCCACGCGTCCGACCATCTCTGCTACTACCTGCGCGAGGAGCAGGCGCTGTTCACCGGCGACGTCGTTCTCGGCGGCTCCACGACGGTGATTCCGTCGGGCGACGGGAGCCTCGTCGATTACATGGCGTCGCTCCGGAAACTGCTCGAGCTGCCGCTCACGCGCATCTATCCGGCGCACGGCCCCGTGATCGAGGACGGCGCCGGCCGCATCCGCGAATACATCGCGCACCGCGAGATGCGCGAGCGCCAGATCCTCGAAGCGGTCGGCGACGGCCTCGACACGATCCCGGTGATGGTGAAGCGCATCTACGCCGATGTCGCCGCGAACCTCCATCCCGTCGCGGAGCAGTCCGTCGAATCCCATCTGCGCAAGCTGCTGAAGGAAGGCCGCGTGCGCGAGTGGTCCGACAAGGACGCCTCGCACTGGGAGCTGTGCCGCTAGCGTTCTTTCACGCGAACTTTCAGGAGAACACGATGACGAATCCAGTCGATCCCAACCGCGTGCTGATGACGGGCGAGAACTCGTTCATCCGGCTGTCGCCGGATGGCGGCAAGACGATGTCCGACCGCTTCAGCCACTGGCGCGTGCTGTGGTGCCCCGACGGCGCCGGCCACGTGCTCTTCGCGCAGTCGACCCTGATCGGCGGCGACGTGCGGATTTACGCCGACAACATCGCGGTCGCGCGCTGGCTGCAGAAGACGATCGAGACGCTGCTGCATCCGCCGTTCGCGGACACGAAGCTGCCCGTCGTCGATGCGGCGTTCTCGCGTGCCGGCGATCCGCGGTCGACCGCGGTCGAGAACGTCGTGTCCGCGTCGGATCGGATGCGGCTCACGTGGTACGACGGCATCGAGCCGTTCGTGCTGCATGCGCCGCCCGGCTTCAACAACCGCCCGATCGGCGTCTTCAGCACGTTCTTCCCGGCGCGCGGCGCGCAGGTGGAGATGAACGGCAAGTTCGCGACGGGCGCCCCGTGGCCCGAGATGCGCGGCGACCGGCAGGGTTCGAGCGCGTGCCTCGCCTGGTCGGAAACCTGGGTGAAGCCGCGCGGATAGCTCAGCGGCGCCCCCGCGCCGCCGCGGCGTCGATCATTGCGCGGAACAGATTCCGCGCGCCGGCGTCGCCGTCGACGAGGTCCTCGGGGTGCCACTGCACGCCGACGACCAGCGCCGGCGCTTCGGGCAGCTCC
>JACPCW010000004.1 GCA_016184365.1 Candidatus Rokuibacteriota bacterium | reverse complement strand
GGAGCGATGAGCCGAAAGAACCGGACGATACAGTCGCGACGGAGACGGGGCGCGTGGAAGCGATGGACGTACCTCGTCATCGTCCTGGCGGTCGGCGGCGCGACGGCGTGGCTCCTCGTCCCACGGTTCGGCGCCGGGGGACCGCGCCCCGCGGGCGGAGACCTCGTCGAGATCCAGGGCACGATGGGAGGCTTCTCGACGAACACGATCCGGGCGAAGGCGGGGCGGCCGCTCACGGTGCGTCTGACGAGCGTCGACACACGCTTCCACACCGACGGCGGCGGCAAGCATCAGTTCGCGATCGATGCCCTGGCGGTGAACGTCGTCGCCCCGCCGCTTGGAACCAGCGAGGCGACGTTCACGCCGGCCCAGCCGGGCGTCTACGATTACTATTGCGACGTCTGCTGCGGTGGGCGCGCGAACCCCACCATGCAGGGCAAGCTCATCGTCGAGGCGTAGGGCGTGCGGCCGGCACGGATCCTCGGGGTCTCGGCGGCGGTCGTCGTCGCACTCGGCGTTGCGGTCGTCGCCGGCCTCGGTGCCCCGCCCGCGCCGTCGCCGGCGGCGTCCGGCCTCCTTCCCGCCGTCACGCTGGGGACCGTCGTCGTGGCGGGGATTGCCGACGGCGTCAACCCCTGTGCATTCACGGTGCTGCTCCTGCTCGTCACCACCCTTCTGGCTGCAGCCCAGGGCCGAGCCGCGCAGGATTCCGGCTCGATCCGGGCGCGCGTCATCGGTCTCGGCTCGATCTACGTCGCTGCGGTGTTCCTCACCTACCTGGCGCTCGGCGTCGGCATCCTCTCCACGATCGATCTCTTCACCCAGCGTCACGTGCCGGCGCGGATCGCCGCCGTGCTGTCGATCGCGCTCGGCCTCTGGATGCTCAAGGACTACTTCGCGCCTGAACTCGGGCCGGCGCTTGCCGCCCCCGCCGCCGTGGGCCGCTGGGCGCGAGCCGCCGCCCGCCGGATGACGGTGCCGTCGCTCGTCGGCGCCGGCTTCCTGATCGGTCTCTGCACGCTGCCGTGCAGCGGCGCCGTCTACCTCGCGGTCCTGTCGCTCCTGGCGCTCCAACCCAGCGCGGTGACCGGCTTCGCCTACCTCGTGCTCTACAACGTGATGTACATCCTCCCGCTCGTCGCGTTGCTCGCGCTCTCGTCCACGCGCCCGGCGCTGAACCGCCTCGCCCACTGGAATGTGCGCCACCGCGAGCGCGTGCGCCTCGCGCTCGGGACCGGCGTGGTCGTAATGGGCCTCGCGATCCTCGTCACGCTCTGACCCGGTTCGCCGTCGGGGCCTTCGCTCCGTTCTCGCTCCCGCCGGCTCACGCGCGGATCTCAGAACGAGGCGTTGCGGTCGTACTCGACCAGGAGTTGCGCGTAGCGCTTCACGTCGATCTTCTCGACGACCGGGACACGCTCGAGGTCTTCATCCAAGACCCCCCGGGTCTGGGCTCACCCACCTCAGACGTACACGGGGATCTTGTGGTCGACGGCGAACCGGAACAGCTCGTCCAGCGGCGGCTGACCGTGGGGCACGACGTGCTTGCGGATCTCGGGCTTCACCAGCACCGTCGCGTCGAGCGCCAGCACGATGCCCACGTCGATGCCCGCCTCCTTCGCGCCCCGGGCCACGTAGAACGGCATCGCGGCCCGTGTGGCGTTGTCGTGACCGTACGTCGCCGTGATCAGGAGTTTCGCCATGGTCTCCTCCTCCTCTGACATCCATTCATCGCGCGGGTCGCTCGGGGAGTTCTCCGAGCGTGACCTTCACGGTCTGCTCGCGCCCGTCCCGGATCACCGTCAGCTCGACCTCGCTCCCCGCGGGTGCTCTCGCGGTGAGGCGCGGCAGCTCTCCGGCGCGACGGAGCGCCGTTCCTCCGAAGGCGACGATCACGTCGCCGGCGCGCACGCCCGATTTCGCCGCGGGTCCGTTCCGCACTACCCCGGACACCAGCGCGCCCCCGCGCCCCAGCCGCTTCGCGAGTTCCGCGTCGACGGGAGCGATCGCGACGCCGAGCCAGCCGCGCACGACCCTCCCGTTCGCCTCGAGCTGCGGGATGAGCTCCTTCGCGAGGTTGATCGGGATCGCGAACCCGATGCCCACCGATCCCCCGCTCTGGCTGAAGATGGCGCTGTTGATGCCAACCACCTCGCCGCGCGTGTTGACGAGGGGTCCCCCGGAGTTCCCGGGATTGACGGCCGCATCGGTCTGGATGAAGTCGTCGTAGGGGCCGGCACCGATCACCCGGCCCTTGGCGCTCACGATGCCGGCGGTCACGGTCTGGTCGAGGCCGAACGGACTCCCGACGGCCAGGACCCAGTCTCCGACGCGGAGAGCGTCCGAGTCACCGAGCCTGGCGGCCGGCAGGCGCCGGCGCCCATCGACTTTCAGGAGCGCGAGATCGGTCGGTGGATCCTTGCCGACGACACGCGCCTCGTACTCCTCGTCTTCCGACAGGCGCACCATGATCATCCGGGCGTTCTCGACCACGTGGTTGTTGGTGAGGATGAATCCGTCCTCGTTCACGAGGACGCCAGAGCCGAGGCTCTGTCGCGGCTCCTCCGCTGGCGGGCTCTGGCCGAAGTATCGCTCGAGGAACTCGCGGTAGGGGTCGATCGCCCGCGGGCCGCGGCGCGTCGCCTGGAGCGTGGCGATGTTGACCACCGCTGGCTTCACGGCCTCGGCGATGTCGGCGAAGGAATCCGGGCGCCCGCCCGCGGGCGCCGCCATCGCCACCGGCGCGGACGGAGGAGGCGCCGCCGGTCGTCCACCCGCGTCCTGACCGCCAAGAGAAACGAAGAGGTACGCGCCCACCGGTAGCAGTAGCAGCGCCAGTCCCCCGACCGTCGTGAGCAGGACACCGATCCCTGGTCGACCTTTCATGACTCGCCCTTTCTCGTCAACGCGGTCTTCGGGACCGCGTCCATCATGGCTCGACGATCAGGCGCCCGCGGAACATCCCCATCTGGCAGGCGAACTCGTACTCGCCGGGCTCGGTCGGCAGGAACTCGACGGCCACCGTCTGTCCCTCGGGAAGCGTCGCCGACTTGTTGAACGCCGGCAGCAGCACCATCTCGCTGCACGACGCCGATTCCTGGCGGACGAAGTTGAGCCGCACCGGCTTGCCGCGCTCGACCACGATGATGTCCGGCGTGTAGCCGCCCTTGACGAGCACCATCTGCTCCTGGTAACCGGCGCTGCTCACGGCCGCCTTCACGCCTTTGGCCTTGACCAGCCAGAAGAACCACACGATGAACGCGATGAGCGCGAGACCGACCACGTCGACGACGATCCTGTCCCAGCTCACGCGAGAACCTCGCTCGCCAGCCGCGGCTTCCATCGCTTCAGCCGGTTGGCGTTGGCGATCACGGTGACGGAGCTGAACGACATCGCCAGCGCGGCGAGCAGCGGCGAGAGCAGGATGCCGAGGAACGGATAGAGGATCCCGAGGGCGACCGGCAGTCCGAGGACGTTGTACACGAAGGCGCCGACGAGGTTCTGGTAGACGTTCCGCATCGTCGCCCGGCTGATCTGGATCGCGAGCACCACGCCGCGCAGGCTGCCCTTGATCAGCGTCACGTCGGACGCGGCGATGGCGACGTCGGTCCCCGTGCCGATCGCGAATCCGACGTCGGCCTGCGCGAGCGCGGGCGCGTCGTTGATCCCGTCGCCGACCATGCCGACGTGCTTGCCCTCGAGCTGGAGCTTCTGGACGTTGAACGCCTTGTCCTGGGGCAGCACCTCGGCCAGCACGCGCTCGATGCCGACCTGGCGCGCGATCGCCTTGCCGGTCCGCTCGTTGTCGCCCGTCATCATCACGACCTCGAGCCCCATCCGCTTCAGGGCCTGGATCGCGTCCTTCGAATCCTCCTTGACCGTGTCGGCGACGGCCACGATGCCCGCGGCGCCGCCGTCGATGGCCACGTACATCGGCGTCTTCCCTTCGTCGGCGAGCCGCGTGGCGTGCGCTTCCAGGTCCCCGAGCGTGATCTTCCGGTCGTGCATCAGTTTCAGGTTCCCGACGAGCACTGCGTGGCCTTCGACGCGCGCCTCGATGCCGTGGCCCGGAATCGCGTTGAAGGTCTCCACGACGGGCAGCGCGAGCCCTCGCGTCGTCGCGCCCTCGACGATCGCGGCGGCGAGCGGATGCTCCGACGACCTCTCGACCGCTCCTGTCAGACGGAGTAGCTCCTCTTCGCGCCGTCCGCCGGTCACGAGCACGTCGGTCAGCACCGGCTTCCCGTGCGTGATCGTGCCCGTCTTGTCCAGGATGATCGTCTGAAGCTTCTGCGCGGTCTGCAGCGCCTCCCCGCTCCGGATCAGGATGCCGTTGAGCGCGCCGAGGCCGACGCCCGTGGTGAGCGACATCGGCGTCGCCATGCCGAGCGCGCAGGGGCAGGCGATGATGAGCGTCGTCACGGCCACGATGAGCGCGTAGACCAGCGCCGGCGCCGGTCCGAACGTGTACCAGATCATGAAGCCGAGGATCGCGAGGATGGCGACCGCCGGCGTGAAGTAGCCGGAGACGACGTCGACGATGCGCTGGACCGGCACCTTCGAGCCCTGGGCGTCCTGGACCATCCGGATGATGTTGGCGAGCGCGGTGTCCTTGCCCACCTTGGTCGCCCGGAACCGGAAGGCGCCGGTCTTGTTGATCGTCGCGCCGATCACCTCGTCGCCGACCCTCTTCTCGACCGGCAGCGACTCGCCCGTGACCATCGACTCGTCGATCGCGGACGCGCCCTCGACGATCTCGCCATCCACGGGAATCTTTTCCCCGGGCCGGACGACCACGATGTCGCCGACCAGCACCTCCTCGACCGGGATGTCGAGCTCCGCGCCGTCGCGCACGACGCGCGCGGTCTTCGCCTGGAGGCCGATCAGCTTCTTGATCGCCTCCGAGGTCCGCCCCTTCGCGCGAAGCTCCATGGCCAGGCCCAGATCCACCAGCGCGATGACCACCACCGTCACGTCGTAATAGACGTCGAGGAACTCGGAGGACGGGAAGATGCCCGGAAAGAGCAGCACGATGCTCGAGTACACCCATGCCACGCCGGTGCCGAGCGCGATCAGGGTGTGCATGTTCGCCGAGCGGTGCTTGAGCGCCTCCCTGGCGCCGGTGAAGAAGTGGCGGCCGCTGTACAGGATGACGGCCAGCGACGCCACCCCCATGAACGCCCACATCCACCAGAGACGATGACTCTCGCGCGGGAAGACATCGCGCAGGCCGGGGAAGAGCCACGGGTAGCTCATGATCATCGTGAACGTCCCGACGGCGGCGCCGAACCACCACTGGCGCATCAGGGTCCGGTATTCGCGCTCCCTGGCTTGGCTCTCGGCGTCGACCGCCGACGGACTCATGGGAGCTGGCGCATCGGCCACGCCGTAGCCGGCCGAGCTCACGGCGGACTTCACCGCGGCCAGATCGGTCACGCTGGGCAGGTACTCGACGACCGCTTCTTCGGTACCGACGCGCACGCTCGCGCTGAGCACGCCCGCCGTCGAGCCCAGCGCCTGCTCGATCTTCGTGACGCAGGAAGCACACGTCATGCCCTGGATCGCGAAGCGCGCCGTCGCGGTGCCCGCGCGGTAGCCTGCCGTCTTTATCGCCTCGTGGATCTCGGCGAGCCCGGCCTTCTTGGGATCGTACTCCACGAAGGCGCGCCGGGTAGCGAGGTTGACCGTCGCGCGTGCCACGCCCGGCACGGCGCGCAGCGCGCTCTCGAGCGCCCGCACGCAGCTCGGGCACGTGAGACCGGCAACCGGCAGTTCCACGCGCGCGCTTCCGGCCGCGTCGTTCCCGACTCCGGTGGTCAAGGAGGGAATGGGCATCTATCTCCTTCCGATCTCGGCGCCGGTCGGCCAGCACGGGCAGACGTAGCCCGGCGACTGGTATCGCGTGAGCAGACGATCGATGAGGCGCTCGGGCTGGTTGCTGACCTTGCCCTTCCTGGCGAGCGCCTTGAACTGGCTGTAGGAGAGGTTCTCGGCGTGCGGCGCGAAGAAGACCGACTGGATCAGGAACAAGGCGAGCAGCGCGGCGATGGAATACCCGACGGAGAACTTCTGCTTCTTCGGCTCCATCGCTACGCTCCTCGCTGGCGCGGGGATTCCCCGGCGCGCCGCGCCACGAAGTTGTAGATCGGGACGAAGACGAGGCCCGCGTAGGCGCCATGCAGGAAGCTCTCCACGAGTCCCAGGACGAAGCTCCCGACGCTCAGCCAGCGGAATCCGGGCAGCGTGATCTCGAGGAACTGCACCATGTGCAGCGTCGTCGGGACCACGAGCCCGTAGAGCACGCAGAGCACGAACGTGACGGCGCCGAAGAGCCCGAGGGCCCAGGTGACGACGTTCCAGCAGATGGACGATCGACGGGCAGTCGACGAACGGGATCGGCGATGGGGCGCACACGCCCCGGGAGAGTGGTTCGATCGCCCCACGTCGGCGCTCGTCGGCCGACTGGATGTCACCGCCGGCGTCAGCGGCCGAGATCGTTCCGTCGCTGCTCGAACTCCTCCCGGCTGATGTCGCCGCGCGCGTAGCGTTCGCGAAGGATCCCCATTGCGCTGTCGGCGCGGGGTTCGCGGCCTTCACGCGTCAACCAGCGGACACCGACCACGATCGCGGCGATCACCGCCGCCCAGAAGAGCAGCATCCCGAGCATCATCACGATGCCGCCGGCGCCCCACATCCACCACATCGGGTGCATCTCCCACTGCCATCCGTACGGTCGCTCCTGAACAAGCGGGAGCACGCCCGCCGCGACGCCCGCGATCCACCCGTATGCCATGGCTGCTCCTTCGGTGTTCCGTTCACTTCACGCGTCCGAGCCCGCGCAGCCACATGGCGCGCGCGCTCTCGTAATCGGCGAGCGCGTTGACCGCGTTGAACCGCGCCCGCGTCACCGTCACCTGCGCGTCGAGCACCTCGAGCTGGATGCCGCGCCCGGCCTCGAACCGCTCGCGCACCACGCGCGACTCCTCCTCGGCCTGCTCGAGTCCCTTCCGGCTCGCGTCGACCGCGCGCTGGGCGGCCTCGAACATCAGCGCGGCCTGCCGCGTGTCCTTCTCGATCTGCTGGCGCACGAGCCGCTCCTGCTGTGCCGCGCGCTCCACTTTCGCCTTCGCCGTCCGCACCTGATTCTCGCGCATGAGGCCGTCGAACACCGGGATCGTCAGCACGAGGCCGACCGAATAGCCTTCCTGGGAGTCCGCTCCCATGCGCATCCGTTCTTCCTGCGACTCCCAGCGGCGATCCCGCATGACCGCCCAGTCGTACATGTAGCTGACGGAGAGTTGCGGGAAGTAGTTGCCGTACGCCGCGCGCACGTCGGCTTCGGCCGCTTCCCGCTGCCGCACCGCGGCGCGCACCTCCGGGTGCCGCGCGAGCGCCCGTTCGATGTCCTCGGCGGCGAGGTCCGACGGCCGGTGCTCGAGCCGTGTCGCGAGCGTGATCGGCGACGTGAGGTCGACGCCGAGCGTGGACTTCAGCGCGAGCAGCGCCTGCTCGGCGCGGCTCGTCGCCATCGCATGCATCTGGACGGTGTTGGCGTGCTCGGCTTCGTCGCGCAGCACGTAGTACCGCGGGATGCGGCCGGCCTCGAACGTCTGCCGCGCGACGCGCAGGCGCTCCTCGACGTCCGTCAGCAGATCCGCGGTCACGCGCGCGTTCTCCGCCTCGCGCACGGCCGCGACGTAATCGAGCCGCGCCTGCATCGCGACGTCGATCTCGGTGCCCTTCACCATCTCGCGCCCGGCCTCGGCGCGGCGGGCGGCCGCGCGGTACGCGTAGTAATCGCGGCCGCCGGAGAACAGCGGATACATCGCGGTGACGTTCGCGTCACGCGTCTGGTCGGCGTTGAACACCTGGTAGTTGCGCGCCATGGTGTTGCCGGCCGACGTGTAGACGTTCGGCGCCATGCGCTGGTCAGCGAAGTAGCCGTTCGCCGAGACCTGTGGCCAGAAGGGCGCCCACGCCTCGCGGCGCATCGAGTCCATGGTGCGCGCCTCCGCGGCCGAGGCCCGGAGGCGCAGGTTCGACGCCAGCGCGCGCTCGATGGCGTCGTCGAGCGTCAGCGGCCCCTCGACGCGCGGCAGCGACTGTGCGGCGGCGACCGCCGGCACCATCACGAGCGCGACGACGATGACGAGACGCGCGAGGCGTCGACGTGGGGGATCAGTGACCGGCATGCCCGCCCTCCTTGGGCCGAGCCGCCGAGCTCGGCGGTGTGGTGGACTTCACCTCCGCCACGCGCGCCCGAGCGTACAGGCCCTCGTGACCACGTGCCACGATTCGCTCGCCGCCGGTGAGGCCGGCGCGGATCTCCACGCGGTCGGCGCTCTCGAGTCCCGTCGTCACGTCGCGCGGCTCGGCGCGCCCGTCGGTCACGACCCAGACGCGGGCGGCGCCGCCCATGCGAGCCACGCCGCTCCGCGGCACGGTGAGCACGTCGGCCTGCTCGCCGGTCACGAAGTCCATCGTCACGTACTGGCCGGGCAGGAAGCGGCGGGCCGAGTTCTCCACGACGGCCTCGACGATCGCCGTGCGCGAGCCGGCATCGACGAACGGGAACACGGACGTCACCTTCGCGACGAGCTGGCTGTCTTCGCGCGCCGTCGTCGTCACGCGGACCGATGAGCCGACCTTGATCGAGGCGACGTCCCGCTCGCCCACGTTCGCCTGGAGCCGCACGCGATCGATCTGCGCGATCTTCAGGATCGGCATGCGGGGATCGACGAGCACGCCGGGCGAGACGAGCCGCTTCACCACGTACCCGCCGCTCGACGCGCGGATGTTGACGTAGTCACGCACCACCTCGGCGGTGCGCTGCATCGCGCGGCTCTGCGTCGCCATCGCCGCCATCGCGTCGCGCTTGCGGCCGGCGCCGGCTTCCATCGCGCGTTCACGCTCGAGCCGGGCGCGGGCGGCCGAGAGCTTGGCCTCCGCCGCCGTCGCCATCGCGCGCATCTGGCTCACCTTCGCGCGCGCGGCCGCCACCTTGGCGCGCGCCGCGGTCACCATCGCCCGGGCGCTCTCGACGTCCTGGCGCGCGACGGCCCCGGTCTCGAACAGCCGCTCGTCGCGTGCGCTCACCTGCTCCTGATAGCCGGCGTCCGCCTCGGTCATCTGGAGCTCGCGCTCCATCTGCGTGATGCCGTCGCGAGCGGCCGCCACTTCGGCCTCCGCCATCGCGATCTCGCGCTCCATCTGCGCGACGCCGTGTCGCGCCGCGACCACGTCCGTCTCCATCTGCGCGACGTTCGCGGTCGCCGCCGCGCTGCCGGCCGCGGCCTCCTGGACGCGCGAGCCGAGCTCGACGTCGTCGAGGCGCGCGACGATCTGGCCGGGCTTCACGGCGTCGCCGGGATAGACGGGCATCGCGACGATCCGGCCCATCACCCGCGGGAACACGTCTTCCTCGACGTACGGCACGACGGTGCCGGTATACGTGACGCTGCCCGAGACCGGGCCGCGCTCGACCGGCGCGAGGGTGACCGGGAAGGCGGCGGCGCCCGCGCTGATGCGCATGTTCATGTCCATCGCGGGCTTGCCGGACGCGTTGGCGCGCCAGGCCCACACGCCCGCGCCGACGACCGCCACCAGCGCCAGAACGGTCAGCAGGGACGACACTCGCGCGGCTCGCGCGAGCCACGCCATGCGATGGTTGGTGCGTACCGTGTCGCCGCCCGGCACCATGCCCACCTCGAGCTCATCGACTCTCATCGGTCTCCTCCAGGGATTCTGTTCACCTCGGCGAGCGTCGCGCGCTGCGGGCCGGTCAACACGCCGGCCGCCTCCTCGCCGTGTCGCACACGGCGCCCGCGCAAGGCCGCGGACATGTCCTGCATCTCGAGCGAGCGCCGGCGGATCTCGTCGAGACTCGTCCGCCCGGCCCGTTGCGCCTCGGTCATGAACCGTTCGAATTCCGCGCT
>JACPCW010000099.1 GCA_016184365.1 Candidatus Rokuibacteriota bacterium | reverse complement strand
GAGGTCCGCGATCAGGTCCTCCACCGCCTCGAGGCCCACGTGGACGCGCAGCAGGAAGCCCGGCTCCGTCCACGGACGCACCGTGCGGTTCTTCTCCGGACGCGGCGGCGTGATGAGGCTTTCGAACCCGCCGAAGCTCGCGCCGATCTTGAAGAGCGTCAGGTTCTCGATCATGGCGGCCACGGCCGCTTCGTTCGTCGTGCGCAGCACCACGCCGAAGAGGCTCGACGAGCCCAGGAAGTCGCGCTTCCACAACGCATGGCCGGGGTCCGCCGGCAGCGCCGGATGCAGCACGCGTGCGACCTCCGGGCGTCCCGCGAGCCATTTCGCGACGGCGAGCGCCGACTGCTCGTGATGGCGAAGCCTCACGGCCAGCGTGCGAAGCCCTCGCATCGTCTCGTAGGCAAGGTCGGGCGCCACCCCGTCGCCGAATGCCGACACGCTGTCCTTCACCGTGCGGTACAGCGCTTCGTCGCGCGTCGTGATCGCGCCGATCAGGAGGTCCGAGTGCCCGGCGAGGAACTTCGTCCCCGCCTGCACCTCGACGTCGACCCCGTGCTCGAAGGAGCGGAAGAAGAGCGGCGTCGCCCACGTGTTGTCGAGGATGACGATCGCGCCGCGCGCGTGCGCCGCCGCCGCGATCGCCGGCACGTCCTGGACCTCGAACGTCGCCGTGCCCGGGGATTCGCAGTACACGACGCGCGTGTTCGGGCGCATGAGCGCGGCGATCCCGCCGCCGACGAGCGGATCGTAGAACTCGACGTCGACGCCGAACCGCGCGAGCACCGTGCTGCCGAACACGCGCGTCGGCCCGTAACACGTGTCCGGCAGCAGCAGATGGTCGCCGGCTTTGAGAAACGCCGCGAGCGCCTGCGTGACGGACGACAGCCCGGACGACGTGATGAGCGCCCGCGCGCCGCCCGACAGCTCGGCGACGACGTCGGCGAGCGCGAACGTGGTCGGCGTGCCGGCCAGGCCGTACGAAAAGCCCGTGTACTTCCGCGACGCGCGGTTGTCGAAGTCCGCCATCGTCCGGTAGAGGATCGTGGACGCCCGGTAGATCGGCGGGTTCACGACGCCGAAGTTCCGCTCCGGGTCGCGCCCCGCGTGGACGAGCCGCGTTTCCCTCTTCATGCGGTCTCCTTCTTCATGCGGTCTCCTTCTTCGATGTCGCGACGCATCCAGTCAGCGAACACCGTGACCAGCGCGCGCAGCGGGAAGTAGGTCGCCCCGTAGGCCATCATCGCGACCTGGTAGCTCGTCGCGCGCGCGAAACGCCGGCGAAGGACACGAGGTCCCGCGTGCGGCACATTCACGAACGGGGTGCTCAGCACCAGCAGCAGCGCGCCGCCGAGCAGGGTGTGCGCGCAGCCGCTCGCCTGGCGTCCCTCGGTCGGCCGTTCGCGGTACAGCGTGATCGAATCCGCGAGCAGGAAGATCCAGAAGCTCTGGAGGACGCCGCCCACGTGGGCGAGGCCGGCGAGCGGCAGGCCGATCAGAGCCGCCGCCAGGACGCGGTGGAGCCGCGTCACGTCGGGGTTCGGCGCGAATATCGCCATCAGGAACAGGCTGCCGACGAGCGCCAGCACCTCGCTGATGGGCCAGTGCTCGAAGAAGCGTGCGATGGCAGCCGTCGCCGGCAAGTCGTCGATCCAGACGAGCCCGACGAACGCATAGAGATGGACACCGGCGAGCGCCAGGTCCGGCGCGGCGAGCGACGCCAGGCCGGCGAGCCGCCGAACGCTCAGACCGGCGGCCGGCGCCGATGCCACTCGGTCGCCTGTTCGTAGGCATGCCCGGCGCGAAGCACCGTCGCCTCTTCGAACGGGCGACCCGCGAGCTGCAGTGAGATCGGCAGCCCCGCCGACGAGAAGCCGCAGGGCAGCGCGAGCGCCGGCAGGCCGCTCAGGTTGAACGGCGGCATGTTGCTCCGCGGAAATCCCACCCGCGTGTCCCACATCTGCGTGAACGTCGGCGCCGGCTTCGGCGAGGTCGGCGTCGCGATGACGTCGACGGTGCGCAGCACGTCGAGCATCTCGCCGCGCAGCCGCTCGCGCAGCCGCATCGCCTGCACGTATTCCGATCCGGTGTAGAGCGCGCCGGACATCAGCCGCTCGCGCAGCAGGTCGCCGTAGAGCTCCGGCCGCTCGCGCAGATCGCGCTCGTGATAGGCGAACGCTTCCGACGCCATGATGACCATGAAGCTCGGCGCGTCCCAGATGTTCGGAATCTCCACGTCGCGGACGTCGGCGCCCAGATCGCGCAGCGTCCGGAGCGCCGTCTCGAACGCGCTCACGACGGCGTCATCCGCGCCGTCGAGGAAGAAGTCGCGCGCAATCCCGATCTTCATGCCCCGGATCGGCTGCGCCAGCGCACCGGCGTAGTCGGAGACGGGCGCCGGGCTCGACGCGGGATCCGCCGCGTCGTGACCGGCGAGCGCCTGCAGCAGGAACGCGCAATCTTCGACCGAGCGCGCCAGCGGGCCGGTGTGATCGAGCGTCCACGACAGCGTCAGCACGCCGGCGCGGCTGCACCGGCCGTACGTCGGCTTGATGCCGACGACGCCGCAGAACGACGCCGGTCCGCGGATCGAGCCGCCGGTGTCCGTGCCGAGCGCGCCCACGCACATCCCGGATGCGAGCGCCGCGCCCGAGCCGCTCGACGATCCGCCGGGGATGTGATCGACGTTCCACGGATTGCGCGCCGGCTTGAAGCGATGCCCGGGCGACTGAATGCCCCACGCGAACTCGTGCGTGATGAGCTTGCCGAGCATGACGCAGCCGGCATCTTGCAGTCGCGTCACGCACGTCGAGTCGGCATCCGGCACCCAGTCCGCGAGCAGCGCGGAGCCGCCGGTCGTGCGGATGCCGCGCGTCGCGTAGATGTCCTTGTAGCCGACGGGAATGCCGAGGAGCGGGCGCGTGTCGCCGCGCAGCAGCGCCGCCTCCGCCGCCTTGGCTTCGGCGAGCGCGCGGTCGGCGGTGAGCGTGACGAACGCGTTCAGCGTCGGATCGAGGCGTTCGATGCGCGCGAGCAGCGCGGACGTCAGCTCGACCGGCGACAGCTCGCGCTTGCGGAACCGCGTGCCGAGCTCGCGAATGCCGGCGTACCAGAGCTCATCGCCGGCCATCGGTCGGTCCTTTCCGAGACTCGCCTCGCGCGTCGAACCTCATGGCCGGCTCGAGGGTGGCGATCGCGCGCGAATCCACCGCTCGCAGCGGCTTCAGCGCCTCCACGAGCAGCCGGCGTACGGCTTCCCAGCGATCGTCGCGGATCGCGACGCCTGCGACCTGGGCCCGTCGCTTCACTTCGTCGAGCGAAATCTCGGCGCTCATGACGTGTCCTCCCTGGCCGCGACATCGTACACCGCGGAACCGCGCGGGATGCGTGCGCTATCATCCGACCCGTCCGTCGCGCACGGCGCGCGGGCACTACGTCCGAGGAGGCTCCCGTGGCCGACCGCAAGCTCACGCCGGAACGGTTCGCACGAGGCATGACGTTCGACGAGTACGTGACGTACGCCGGCACGCCCGACAATCTGAAGCGCGAAGGCTCGATGGCCCCGCGCAAGGACTTCAGTGGTTTTCTCCGCGAGGCCTACGACCGCGCGCGGCTCACCGACGACCAGGTCGGCGCGATCCGCTGGCTCGTCGCGCAGCCGAACGGGCCGCGGAAGATCCTGATGCTCGCCGAGGAGTGGTCGTCCGACTGCCGCCGCGATCTGCCGATGGTGGCGCGCCTCGCCGAGGTCGGCGGCCTCGACCTCGGGATCTTCACGCGCGACGGTCAGAAGATGGGACGCGAGCCGAAGGCGAACCCGGTGGAGTCACCGAACGCGGATCTGATGAACCAGTTCCTGTTCGAGCGCGACGGCACGACGTACCAGTCGATCCCGATCGTCGCCTTCTACACGAAGGACCTCGCGTACCTCTATCACTACACCGAGTTCCCGGCGATCTATCACAAGGACCGCGTGGTCGGCGCGATCCGTGCGCCGAAGTCCGGCGAGAGCAAGGAGCAGACGACCGAGCGCGGCACGCGGGACTTCTTCGCGCTGCAGGCCTCGCCGTTCTTCCAGGTCTGGGCGTGCGCCGGCATCGACGAGATGCTGACGAAGCTGCACGAACGGCTGGTCGTCGGCTCGCTGGCCTGAACACCTGACGCTGCGGCGGGCGCGCCAGCGAGCGGTCAGCGCGCTGGCGCGGCCTCGCGGATCATCCGCAGCGTCTCGGCCTCCCGCGCGGCCGGCTCCGTCTCGAGATTCATCAGGCGGATGATCGGAATCGTCACGCCGTTGTCGCAGTAGGCCTGCACGCCGGCGCGACATTCTTCGGGGCTGCCGACGATGACGAGGTCGTCGATCGTCTCCTCCGGCACCGCGGCCAGCGCGCCTTTCCGGTCGCCGATGTCCCAGCGCACGTGCATCTCGCGCAGGACCTCTTCGCGACCGAGCCACGCCTGGAATCGGCGATAGACCGGCACGTTCAGGTACGCCGTGATCGCACGCTTGAACATCTCGCGGGCGCGCGCACGATCGTTCGTCGGACAGACGAAGATGCGGCACGCGATCGCGATCGATGCGGGATCTTTCTCCACCGCGCGCGCTTCGTCACGCACCACGCCGGCGATCTTTCCCACGTCTCCCGCCGACAGCCAGTTCGTGATCACCCCGTCCGAAATGCGCACGGCTTGCCGCACCATGCGCTCCTGCAGCCCCGCGACGTAGATCGGCACGCGCGCCGGCACCGGGCGAGTCAGACGGAACCCGGAAACGGACAGCGTGCGTCCGACCACGTTCGTCGTCTGACCATCGAGCGCCTGCCGGACGGCCTGGACGGTGTCGGTGACGCGCGCGAGCGGCTTGTCGAACTGGCCGCCGTTCCACCGCTCGACGGTCACGTTCGACCCCGCGCCGATGCCGAGACAGAAGCGCCCGGGCGCCGCTTCGGCCATCGCCTGCGCGCCCATCGCGATGATCGCGGGCCCGCGCGTGAACGCGCCGACGATCGCCGTCCCGAGCATCGCGCGCTCCGTCACGCCCGCGGCAATGGCGAGCGGCACGAACGGATCGACGTCGGACTCGTAGGACCAGAAATCGGTGTAGCCGAGCGCTTCGGCCGAGCGAAAGATGCGCGCGTGATCGGCGAGCGAGATCCCGTCGAGCGGGACGGTCAGACCCCAGCGGCGTATCATGGCGTGACGTTCAGAGCGTACAGGAGCCAACCATGCGTGGAGTCGTATTTCTCGGCGATCGAAAGCTCGAGTTGCGGGAGTTCCCCGACCCGGCGCCCGGGCCGGGCGAAGTCGTGCTCGCGATGAAGGCGTCCGGCATGTGCGGCAGCGATCTGCACTTCTATCGCGCCAGGGGCGGCGCCACCGCGTCGCTCGGGCTCGGCGGGGGCGACCCGGTCATCGCGGGCCACGAGCCGTGCGGCGTCGTCGCCGAGCGCGGCCCGGGCGTGTCCGAGCGCGAGGCGCCCACCGGCCAGCGCGTCATGGTGCATCACTACAAGGGCTGCGGCCTCTGCAAGCACTGCCGCGTCGGCTGGTCGCAGCTCTGCCAGCAGGGCATCGTCGTGTATGGCGCGACCGGTCATGGCGGTCACGCAGCGTACATCAAGGTGCCGGCGTTCACGCTGGTGCCGCTGCCCGACGAGCTCACGTTCGAAGAAGGCGCGGCGGTCTCCTGTGGAACCGGCACCGCGTACGGCGCGCTCAAGCGCCTCGACCTCTCGGGGCGCGACACGCTCGCCGTCTTCGGTCAGGGCCCCGTCGGACTGAGCGCGACGCTGCTCGGCCGCGCGATGGGCGCACGCGTGATCGCGCTCGACGTCGTTCCCGAGCGCCGCGCGCTCGCGACCAAGTTCGGCGCCGACGTCGTGCTCGATCCCTCCGCCGGCGATCCGGTGGCCGCGCTGCGCGAGCTGACGCACGGCGAAGGCGTCGACGCCGCGGTCGAGTGCAGCGCGCATCCGGACGCGCGGGTCGCGGCCGTGCGCTGCGTGCGCACGTGGGGCCGCGTCGCGTACGTCGGCGAAGGCGGCAACGTCACGCTCGACGTCAGCAAGGACCTGCTGCGCCGGCAGGTCACGCTGATCGGCTCATGGACGTTCAGCGCGATGGGTCAGGCCGAGTGCGCCCGCTTCATCGCCGACCGGAAGCTTCCCGTCGACCGGCTGTTCACGCACCGCTTCAAGCTGGACGAGGCCGCGGCCGCGTACCAGCTCTTCGACACGCAGACGACGGGCAAGGGCGTCTTCGTGATGTGAGGGCCGCGCCTCGCCCGGTGCCCGGCGATGACAGCGACGCGAGATTCCGACGAGATCGAACGGCTTGCCGCGAACTATTCCGCCGCGGCGGACGGCTACGCGGAATTCTGGAGCCCGGTGATCCGGCCGGTCACCCGCCGATTGCTCGAGGCGCTGCCGTGGGACGGCGCGCGCCGCGTCCTCGACATCGGCACCGGGCCGGGAACGCTGCTCGGTGAGATCGCGAGCGTCGCGCCCGCGACGGCGATCGTCGGTGTCGATCGCGCGTTCGGCATGGTCGCCCGGGCGCCGCGCACGCCGGGTCACCTCGCCGTCATGGACGCGATGAGCCTCGGCCTGCGCCGCGGCGTGTTCGATGTCGCCGTCATGACGTTCGTGCTGTTCCACCTGCGCGATCCCGGTGCGGCGCTCGCCGAGGTCAAGCGCGTGCTCCATCGGCATGGCGTGTTCGCGCTCGCGACGTGGGGCCACGACCCCGTGCCGCCGGCCGGCGAGATCTGGAACGACGAGCTCGACGCGTGGGGCGCCTGCGACCCGAGTCCGCAGACGCGCCGCGACGAGCTCAGCGACACGCCGGAGAAGGTCGTGGCGCTGCTGACCGCGGCGGGCTTCTCAGCGCGGCGCGTGTGGACCGAGGGCATCGAGCATCAGTGGGACGTCGCCCGCTTCATCGGGTTGCGAACGTCATTCGGGACGGCGAAACGCAAGCTCGAGACGCTCGTGCCGGAGAAGCGACGGGCATTCCTCGCGTTCATCGCGGACCGCATGCGGGGACTCGACGCCGCGGACTTTCTCTATCGTGCCGAGACGATCTGCGCCGTCGCGACGGCCTGATCGATCCCCGGCCGGAGGTTGACCTTCCAGCCGCTGGAACGTCTATCGTGCGGCCATGGCTGACTCACTGACGATCGGACAGCTCGCACGGACGACCGGCGTTCCGCCGAAGACGATCCGGTACTACGAGCACGTCGGCGTCCTGCCGGCGGCGGAGCGGACGCGCGCGGGATACCGCACGTACGGCCGGCGCGGGGTCGACCGGCTGCGGTTCGTGCGCCGCGCCCGCGCGCTCGGCGTGCCGCTCGCGCAGATCAAGACGCTCGTGGCCGCGCTCGATGGTGACGCCGCCATGCGCCCGCGCCTGCGTGAGCTCGTCCGCGCCCAGCTCGCGACCGTCGAGCACCGCCTCACGGCGCTGCGTGCGCTGCAGCGGGAGCTCGAGGACGTGCGGCGCCGCCTCGACACGCGATCACGATCGAGACGACGCGGCCCGTGCCGCTGCCTGGAGACCGACGGCGCGTCGCGGTGATCCCCGTTCTCGCCGCGGCGTTCCTCTTCAACCTCGGCCAGGGCGTGCTCCGGCCGACCCTGCCGCTCTACCTGCACACCGTGTTCGCGGCGAACTACCGGATGGTCACGCTGATTCCGACGGTGTTCGGCGCGGGGAAATGGATCGCGAGCCTGCCGACCGGATATCTCGCGGATCGCGTCGGCCGGCGCGCGCTCATGGTCACAGGGCTCGCCGTGATCGCGGTCGTCGACGTCGTGAGCGCCTCGACGTCCACGTTCGGCGCCTTCATCGGCCTCCGCGCGCTCGGCGGCGTCGGCTGGGCGATGTTCGGAACGGTCGCGCTCACCACGATGGTCGATCGCGAGGCCGGCCGGGGCCGCGCCGTCAGCCTCCTGCTGCTGAGCGAGACGGCCGGCCTGCTCCTCGGCAACGCGACCGGCGGCTGGCTGTACCAGGCGATCGGAATCGTCACGCCGTTCGTCTTCGAAGCCGCCTGCATGGCCGTCGCCGCCGTCGTCGTCGCCCTCTGGATCGCGCCGCCGCCACCAGCCGCGCCCGCCCCGGCGGGCGATGGACCGTCGCTTCGGGCCGCGCTCCGCATTCCCGGCGTGCTCGTCACCAGCGTGACGAACGGGGTGATGGTCGCGACCCAGACCGGCGTGCTCGTCTTTCTCCTGCCGTTGTTGTTCGCCAGCCGCGCCGGCCTGCAGCCCGACCGCGTCGGCGTCCTGGTCAGCCTGACGGTCCTCGGCCGGCTGCCCGCGCTCTGGCTCGGCGGCATGCTGTCGGATCGGTGGGGCCGCGTGCGCGTGCTGGTGCCGGGCCTGGTGCTGTACGCCGGGCTGCTCGGCAGCGTCACGTCGCTCAGACGTCCGCTCGCGCTCGGCGTCTGGAGTCTCGCGATCGGCAGCGCCATCGGGCTCGTCACGCCACTGCCGACGGCGCTCGTCGGCGACCTCGTGTCGCCTGAAGCGCGCGGCGTCGCCATCGGCTGGCTGCGCACGATGACCGACACGGGCCACGTCGGCGGTCCGCTCGCGATGGGGGCGCTGGCGGACGCCGGCGGTCTGTCGGCGCCGTTCGTCGTCGCCAGCGGCCTGCTCGTGCTGATGGCGTGGCTCTGCCGCCGTCGCGTCCCCGCCGTCTCGGCGGCGGGCGATCGGAGCACCCGATGACGCGCGCGGATCGCGTGCTCGTCGTGACGGCGCATCCCGACGATCCGGAGTTCGGCGCCGGCGGGACGATCGCGAAGCTCGCGCGCGAGGGTCGTGAGATCGCCTACGTCATCGTCACCAATGGCAACAAGGGGTCCGGTGATCGAACGATGACGGCGGAGCGTCTCGTCGCCATTCGAGAGGAGGAACAGCGGAACGCCGCGCGCACGCTCGGCGTGGCGCACGTCGCATTCCTCGGATACGAGGACGGCGACGTGGAGGACACCCGCGGACTCCGGCTCGACCTCACGCGCGAGATTCGCCGCTGGCGCCCGCATCTGCTGGTGACGCAGAGTCCCGAGCGCCGCTACGGCACCTTCTTCAGCTGGCACCGCGATCATCGAATCGTCGCCGGCGCCGTGCTCGACTGCGTGTATCCGCTCGCGCGCGATCACCTGTCCTTCCCCGAGCTGCTGCCGGAGTTCGAGCCGCACGCCGTCCGCGAGCTGCACCTGATGGAGTGGGAGACGCCCGGACTGATCGTCGACGTCACGGATTCGATCGACGCGAAGCTCGCCGCCATCGCGTGCCACGCGAGCCAGATCGGGGATGCGGCAACGGTCGCGACGCGCGTGCGCGAGCGCGCGGCAGCGCTCGGACGGCGCTCGGGCTACCGGTACGGCGAGGGCTTCACGGTGGTGCTGCGGGAAGCTCGAGCGTGAAGATGCTGCCCCAGACGCGGCCGCCATGCAGCTCCGCGAGCTTCCGCGTCAGCGCGAGGCCGAGTCCGGTCCCGGTCTGACGGCGCGCGTACGACGAGTCCACCTGCTCGAAGGCCTGGAAGATGCGCTCGTGATCCTCCCGCTTGACGCCGTGGCCGGTGTCCGCGACGGCGACGCGCAGGCGGTCGCGGCCGTCGCGCTCGCCGCCGGCCCTGACGATCGCCGCGGTGATGCTCACGTGTCCGAGCTCCGGCGTGAACTTGATGGCGTACGACAGCGGGTTCACGTTCGTCGCGAGCAGCCGGAGCCGTGGGATCTCGATCGTGTTGAGCCGCAGGTCGCGCGCCGTGCGGGTGCGCTCGGCCTCGTGCGGGTCGAATCGACCCGGGGCTGAAGGGCATGTCGGAGAAGACCGGACTCACTGAGGCATTCGCACGACGCGCTTTCCGGCCGACAAGGATCGATTCACCTTGACAGGATGGGAAAGCTGTTGCTTATCTACGGGACCTGATGCCCGCGCGCAACTTCGTGGATCGAAAGGGAGGAGTCACTATGCGTGCTCATCGCGCGTGTCTCGCCATCATCGTCGCCATCCTCGTACTCGGGGCCGGCAGCGCAGCCGCGAAGCATCGTCCGAACAACGAGGTCGTCATGGGAGGCGCGATCTCCCAGACCGGGCAGTACGCCGAGCCGGCCGGCCGGCAGGTCAACTCGATCAAGCTCTGGGTCGACGAGGTCAACGCCCGCGGCGGCCTGCTCGGCCACAAGGTGGTCGCCCGGCTGCTCGACGACAAGTCCGACACCCAGACGGCCATCAAGCTGTACGAGAAGCTCATCACCGAGGACAAGGTCGACCTGCTCCTCGCCCCGTACTCGAGCGGCATCACCGAGGCCGTGGCCAACGTCAACGAGCGCTACAAGATGCCGTTCGTGGCGTACGGCGCCGCGTCGAGCCCGATCTGGGAGAAGAACCGGAAGTACATCTTCAACATCGTCGCCGTCGCCGAGGACTACCAGAAGGGCGCCGTCCACCTCGCGAAGCAGATCGGGGTGAAGACGATCGCGATCATCGGGCAGGACAGCCTCTTCCCGCGCCAGGCGGGCAAGGGCGCGAAGGAGTGGGCGAAGAAGCTCGGCATCAACGTCGTCCTCGAGGAGAACTATCCGCCCAAGCAGACGGACTTCACGGCGCTGCTCCAGAAGATCAAGGCGGCCGGCGCCGAGGGACTGATCTCCAACAGCTACTTCGCGGATGCGGCCGCGCAGCTCCGGCAGATGCGCGAGCTGAACGTCAACTTCAAGCTGTACTCGAGCACCGTGGGGCCGGGGCTCCCGAACTTCCCCGAACAGCTGGGCAACACCGCCGAATACGTCCTCGGCTTCAGCCAGTGGGAGCCGCTCCCGCAGATCCTCAAGCACCCGGGCATGAAGGAGTACATCGAGGCGTACGAGAAGCGCTTCAACGAGAAGCCGAACTACCACGCCGGTGGCGCCTACGGCTCCCTGCTGGTGACGGAGGCGGCGATCAAGAAGGCCGGGAGCTTCGACAACGAGAAGCTGCGGGAGGCGCTGGCCACCCTCGACATCACGACGACGTTCGGCCGCTACAAGGTCGACGCCAAGGGCATGAACTCGCACGAAGGGCTGACCTTCCAGATCCTCCGCGGGCAGCGCAAGGTCGTCTGGCCGGACAAGTTCGCCGAGACGAAGGCCGAGCTGCCGATGCCAGAGTGGAGCAAGCGCTAATCATTCCGCGCCCGCTCCGAGAGCGGGGCCCGGCGTCGCGCGCGCGACGCCGGGCCCACACCGCCTGACCCGTGGAAAAGAGCGACGTCCGCAGCCTCTACCTGCTCGCAGCGTTCCTCGTCTGCGCGTACTCCCTGCCGTTCCTGATCGGCATCCAGTTCGGCACCGTGCGCGCCGACGAGCAGTGGTTCGCGTACCTGGCCACCGTCGTCTTCGCCGGCATCCTCCAGGGCGGCGTCTACGCGATGTTCGCGGTCGGTCTCACGCTGATCTTCGGCGTCATGCGCATCATCAACGCCGCGCACGGCGAGATGGTGATGATGGGCGCCTACCTGACCTGGGTCGCGTTCTTCTACCTCGGCGTCGATCCGCTGCTCGCGCTGGTCTTCACGCTGCCGATCGCCTTCCTGCTCGGCGTCGCCCTGCAGAAGGTGCTGCTCAACGCCGTCGTCGGCCAGCCCGAGCTCACCGCGCTCCTGGTCACGTTCGGGCTCGGGCTCACGATGATCTACGTCGCCGAGCTCATCTTCACCACGGACTTCCGCACGATCCCGTACGCGCCGCAGACCGTGCAGGTCACGCGCACGATCGCCGTCGGCCAGAACAAGCTCATCAGCTTCGTCATGGCGGTGTCGATCTCCGCGGCCGTGTACCTGTTCCTGAAGTTCTCCCGGCTCGGCAAGGCGATCCGCGCCACGGCGCTCAACGCCGAGGTGGCGATGGTGTGCGGCATCAACGTGCAGCGCATCTATCTCGTCACCACCGGGATCGCCGTGGCGCTCGCGGTGGCGGGCGGCGCGCTGGTGTCGATCCAGTTCGGCTTCAACCCGGAGACGGGCGTGGTCTACACGCTCCAGGCCTTCGCGATCGTCATCCTCGGCGGCCGCGGCCACTACGTGGGCGCGCTGATCGGCGGTCTCATGCTCGCGGTCCTCGAAAACCTGGTGTCGCTCATGATCCCGAACGGCACGGCCGCGGTCGAGCTCGCCGCGTACGGCCTCATGATCTTCGTGCTGCTGATCCGACCGGGCGGGCTGATGGGCGTCAAGGAAGCCTGACCGCGATGGCGACACACGAGCACGTCCGCAATGTCCTGCTGCTCGCCGCGCTGGCGGTGGTCCTGGCCGTCCTGCCGCCCGCGCTCAGCGTCTACCTCAAGTCGTTCGTCATGTTCACGATGATGTACGTCGTCCTCGCGCTCAGCTGGAACATCATCAGCGGCTTCACCGGCTACACGTCGTTCGGCCACGTGGCCTTCTACGGGATCGGCGCCTACACGTGCGCCGTCCTCGTGGCCGATCACGGCTGGCACTGGATCTCGACGCTCGTGGTGGCGGCCGCGCTCGCCGTCGTGGTCGCCGTCGCCATCGGCTATCCGGTGCTCCGGCTGAAGGGCCCGTACTTCGCGATCGCCATGCTGGGCACCGCGGAGGGCACGCGCGTCGTGGTCACCGTCTGGGACAGCCTGACCCATGGCGGTCTCGGCATCAGCTTTCCGAGCGTCGAGAACTCGCTCGAGACGTACTACGCGATGCTCGTCGTGATGCTCATGACGATCCTCGTCGCGTACATCGTCGGGCACTCACGCTTCGGCATCCGGCTGAACGCGATCCGCGAAGACGAAGGCGCCGCCGAGGTGCTCGGCATCAACGCCACCGCCTACAAGCTCGCGGCGTTCGCGCTGTCCGCCATGTTCCCGGCCGTCGCCGGCGGGATCCAGGCCTACAAGGTGCTCTACATCGACCCGCCGTCGGTGTTCTTCGTCCAGATCACGATCGCGATGGCGCTCATGTCCATGCTCGGCGGCAAGGGCACGGTGATCGGGCCGGTCGTGGGCGCGGTGCTGCTCTACTCGGCGCAGGAGCTCACCTGGGTCAACTTCCCGACCGCGCACCTGATCGCGTACGGCCTCTTCATCATCGTGATCGCGCGCTTCATGCCGCGCGGCCTGATCGGCTTCGCCATCGACCGGGGCTGGGTCCGCAAGGGCATGGTGCACTGATGGGGCCGGTGACGGCCGCGGACATCGCGCTCGACATCCGCGACCTCCGGAAGGCCTTCGGCGGGGTCCGGGCCGTCGACGGCTGCACGCTGGCGTTCCCGCGCGGCAAGATCTCCGGACTCATCGGACCGAACGGATCCGGCAAGACGACGACGTTCAACCTCCTGACCGGCGTCGCCATGCCCGACAGCGGCCAGATCTTCTACAAGGGCGAGGACCTCGCGGGAATGAAGCCGTACCAGGTCTTCCGGCGGGGCATCACGCGCACGTTCCAGGTCACGCGCGTCTTCCGCGAGATGACCGTCCTCGAGAACATGCTGTGCGTCACCGCGCTCAACGTCTCCGAGCGCGTGGCGCGGGCCCGGGCGTACGAGCTCATCGACTTCGTCAGCCTGACGCGGCTTCGCGGAGAGTACGCCGGCCGGCTCTCCTACGGCCAGCAGAAGCTGCTCGAATTCGCGCGCGCCCTGATGACGGATCCCGAGGTCATCCTGCTCGACGAGCCCGCGGCCGGCGTCAACCGGACGCTGCTCCAGGACCTCCTGGCGCACATCCACGGGCTCCAGGAGCGGGGCAAGACGATCGTCATCGTCGAGCACGACATGAACGTGATCATGAACCACTGCGCGCGCATCTTCGTGATGGACTACGGCGTGAAGATCGCCGAAGGCCCGCCGGCCGAGATCCAGAAGGACGAGCGCGTCATCGAGGCGTACTTCGGACGGCGGCGCGGCTGATGCCGCTGCTCGAGCTCCGCGGCGTCTCGGCCGGCTACGGATCGATCCAGATCCTCCACGACGTGAGCCTCCAGGTGAACGCGGGCGAGATCGTGTCGGTCATCGGTCCGAACGGCGCCGGCAAGTCGACCACGTTCAAGGTCATCATGGGGTTCATCACCTACCTCGGCGGTGAGATCGTCTTCGACGGATCCAGCCTGGTCGGCGAGCGGCCGGACCGGATCCTCGCGCGCGGCCTGGCCTACGTGCCGCAGGGGCGCGTGGTCTTCAGCCAGATGACGGTGCGCGAGAACCTCGAGATGGGCGCGTATCTCGAGCGCGATCGCGCGAAGATCGCCGCCGCGATGGACTACGTCTTCTCGATCTTCCCGCGGCTCGCCGAGCGCGCGCGTCAGCTCGCCGGGTCGATGAGCGGCGGCGAGCAGCAGATGCTCGCCATGGGCCGCGGCCTGATGATGCGCCCCCGGATGATGATGCTCGACGAGCCCTCCCTCGGGCTGTCGCCGCGCCTCGTCGACGAGGTGTTCGACAAGACGGTGGCCATGGCGCAGAGCGGCCTCACGGTCATGCTCGTCGAGCAGAACGCCGCGCGGGCGCTCGAGGTCTCGCAGCGCGCGTACGTCCTGGAGCTGGGTCGCAATCGCTACGAGGGCACCGGCCCGGAACTGCTCGCCAACCCCGAGGTGCGAACGATGTATCTTGGGGGCGGCGTCCGGGTCTGACCCCACATGCGCATCACGGCGATCGAACCGATCCTGGTCGATGTCCCGCTGAAGGCGCCCGTGCAGGGCGTGCACGGGCGGACGTCCGTGCAGCGCAGCGTCCTCGTCCGCCTGAGCGTGGCGGACGCGCTCGAAGGCTGGGGCAACGTCGACCCGACGCCCGGCTACTCGGCAGTGTCGGCGCGCGACGTGTACGACACGGTCCGGAAGCTCGCGCCCGTCCTCTTCGGTCTCCAGGCGTTCGACGTGCGGCGCGCGCTCGCCGTGATGGACGCCGCCGTGCCCGGGCGGTACGAGGCGAAGGCCGCGATCGAGATGGCGCTCTTCGATCTCAAGGGCCGCGCCGTCGGTCTCCCGGTGCACTCCCTGCTCGGCGGACCCGTGAGAGACCAGGTGACGTTCAACGCCTGGATCGGCACCGTCGCGCCCGAGCAGGCGGCGCGGGAAGCGCTCGCGTGGCTCGCGCGTGGATTCACGACCGCGAAGATCAAGGTGTCGGGCCCGGGGCCGGACGGCGTCGATCGGGTCGCCGCGGTCCGCGCGGCCGTCGGGCATCGCATGGCGCTGCGGGTCGACTTCAACGAGAGCCTGACCGCCGCCGAGGCCATTCCGACGATCAAGGCGCTCGAGCCGTACGATCTCACGCTCGTCGAGCAGCCGATCGCGCGCGATCAGATCGAGGCGCTCGCGACGATCCGCCGCGCCATCCAGATTCCGCTCATGGCCGACGAGAGCGTCGTCGATCCGGCGTCGCTCATCGAGATCATTCGCCTCGGCGCGGCCGACCTCGTGAAGGTCAAGGTGATGAAGCAGGGCGGCCTGCTGCGCACGCTCGCCATGATCGAGATCGCGGCGGCCGCGAAGCTGCGCGTCGTCGTCGGCCACGGCTTCGGGCTCACGCTGTCGACCCTGGCGGAGGCCGCCGTCGCCGCCGCGAGCGACGCCGTCATCAACGGGTGCGAGGCGGTGGGGCCGCTGAAGATGGCGGGCGACGTGGTCGCCCAGCCGATCGACCTCGAGACGGGAACGATCACGTTGCCAGACGCGCCGGGGCTCGGGGCCACCGTGGTGCCGGATCTCGTGAAGCGTTACCGGGTGGAGCCATGAAGAACGGCTATCGCGTCATGGACAGCGACCTGCACACGATGGAGCCCGACGGCCTCTGGGAGACGTACCTGGAGGAGCCGTTCCGGAAGTTCGCGCCGAAGTTCCTCCGGGGCACGGAGAACGCGCCGAACCAGCCCGTCATCAAGATCGGCGACCTCGAGCTCGGCGAGATGTCCAAGCGCCCGCGCACGGCCGCCGTCGGCAAGGACCTCCATCAGCGGGCGTTCGCGCGCCATCCGCATTACGACGTGGCGCACGCGCGCGGCTACGACGCGGAATCACACGTGGTGGCGATGGACATCGAGGGCATCGACGTCGGCATCCTCTACGGCACGCGCGGCCGCCAGGTGCAGATGCACGACGACCACGACCCCGAGGTGGCGGCGGCGCTGGCGCGCGCGCACAACAACTGGACGCACGACTACTGCCAGTACGACCCCGCGCGCCTGAAGTTCGCCGCGCAGCTGTCGTTCCACGGCATCCCGGGCGCGATCACGGAAGCGCGGCGGGCGGTGCGCGAGCTCGGGGCCGTCGCGGTCATCGGCAATCCGAACCCGATCAACGGCCGCCACATCCACGATCCGGCGTTCGAGCCGCTCTGGAGCGCGATCGAAGAGCTGGGCGTGCCCATCGGCTTCCACCCCACCGGCCAGTCGTCGCTGCGCGACGACATCGCGCGCCGCTATCTCGACACGCCGAACGGCCGCGTCATCGGCGTCGCCGGCCGCAACCCGATCGAGCACATGATGGCCTTCGGCAGCATGGCCGCCGGCGGCGTGCTCGAGCGTCACCCGGCGCTGCGCTGCGCGTTCCTCGAAGGCACGTGCGGGTGGCTGCCGTGGTACCTGTGGCGGCTCGACGAGGCGTGGGAGAAGTTCGGTCCCGGCTCCGACGTCCAGATCTCGCAGCTGCCGAGTCAGTACTTCTTCCGCCAGTGCTACATCGCGACCGACGCCGACGAGAAGCCGCTGCGGCAGGTCATCGAAGCCATCGGCGACGACAGCATCGTCGTCTCCACCGACTATCCGCATTCCGACGGGTTGTTCCCGCACGCGATCGAGGAGTTCATCGCGCTCGAGGGCGTCAGCGAGAAGACGAAGCAGAAGATCCTCTGGGACAACTGCGCGCGCCTGTATCAGCTGACGTAGCGCCGCGTTCGAAACTCATCGCCGATCCCGAGCATGCGCCCCATGGACGAATGTCCTCCGTCTGCGGTCGCGCGTCATGATCGCAACAGAGGCGGGTGCCAAGGGTCTGAATCTTCAATTCTGCAATGTGGTCCTGAACTACGATCTCCCCTGGAACCCGCACCCATTGCGTCTTCCCGAGGAGCAGGCCGTCGCTCCCTCGGATGCGCACAGCCGTGCGGCGATCCGGACGCCTGGCGTGATATCATCCGTGCTAGCAAAGGTAGCTATTGAGTCATGGCCCAGGTGATCGTCCGCAATCTCGATGACGCCGTCGTCGCCGCGTTGAAGCGCAACGCGGCTCGCCGGGGCCGCTCGCTGGAGCAGGAACTGCGGCTCATTCTCACCGACGCCGCTCGACCGATCGCCGAAGAGCGACTCGCGACATCCAGGCGAATCCGCGCCATGACTCCTGGTCGCCGACTTCTCTCCGACAGCGCCCAACTGATCCGTGAGGACCGAGACCGCCGTTGAGCCGGGTCATCGACGCTAGCGTCGCCACCAAGTGGTTCTTTCCCGAGCCGGGAAGCACCGAGGCCGAGGCCTTGCTCGGCGGTGAGGAGCCGTTGTTGGCCCCACAGTTGATCGTGGCAGAGGTGTGCAACGTCGCGTGGAAGCGCCTTCGTGCGGGCGAGATCACCGCAGAACAGGCAACCGCTGCGGCGACGGAGATCGGCCGGATGCTCGACGACGTGAGCGCGCTCATGCCACTCGCCCCGCGAGCGCTCGAGATAGCACACGCACTCCGTCATCCTGTGTACGATTGCTTCTATCTCGCCCTGGCCGACTCCGTAGACAGCCGTGTCGTAACGGCGGACGACACGCTGGTCCGGCGGGTGGCTGGCACCCCGTGGGCCACACGCGTCGTGCCGCTCATGTCGCGTCGCCCCCGGCGATAGCACCCGTCGGCGACACTGACAGCTGTCATTACTTGACCGGTCAGGCCACTGTCCGCTAGCCTACGCCCCACTTTCTTCCATAGGTTCATGCGGTTATCACCCGTGGTCCCGTTCGACAGTGGGAGGCGTTAGATGAGGCACGTCCGATTCCGTGTGTTCGCCGTTGCCGCCGTCCTGGTCACCGTCGCTGCGACCGCGCTTCCGACGTGGTCGCAGACGAAGGTCACCCCGAAGGGCAAGCTCACGCTCGCCTGGCACGCCGGGTTCGCGTCGCGATGGCTCGACCCGCAGGAGCATGACGGCACCGCGACGCCGGACAACTTCTTCACCGCGATCCACGACGGGCTCATCAAGAACCAGGGGACGACGCTCTACGACCATCCCGCCCTGGCCGAAAAGTTCGCGGTCGCGCCGGACGCGAAGAGCGCGACGTTCACGCTGCGCCGTGGCACGACGTTCCACAACGGCGATCCGGTGACCGTGCAGGACGTGAAGTTCAGCTACGAGAACTATCGCGGCGCGAAGGCGGACGTCTTCAAGAACCGGACCGAGCGCATCGAGCTCGTCGACGACCGCACCGTCCGCTTCGTGTTCAAGGAGCCGTTCCTCGACTTCGCGATCCTGTTCGGCACCGCGAACGTCACGGCGCCGGGCTGGGTCGTGCCGGAGAAGTACTACAAGCAGGTCGGTCCCGACGCCTTCAAGCAGAAGCCCGTTGGCGCCGGTCCGTACAAGCTCGTCCGGCAGGAGCCCGGCGTGAAGATCGAGCTGGAAGCCTTCGACGGCTACTACCGCCCGGTGCACACGAAGCACCTCGTCATGGTCGCGGTGCCGGAGGCGGCGACCCGCGTCGCCATGCTCGAGCGCGGCGAGGCCGACATCGTCTACAACATCCCCGGGCCGCTCATCCCGAAGGTCTCGAAGATGCCCGGCGTGACGCTGGCGCCCGTCTTGTCCGGCTCGTTCTTCCTGGAGTTCCCCGGCTTCCAGGACCCGAAGAACCCGTTCCACGACAAGCGCGTGCGCGAGGCGGTGAGCCTCGCGATCGACCGCCGCGCCATGAACGAGGCGGAGACGGCCGGGATGGGCAAGGTCACGGGCAACTGGATCAACGACGACGTGCAGTACGCGATCGACTGGCCGGAGTTCCCGCGCAACGTCGAGAAGGCGAAGCAGCTCCTGCGCGAGGCCGGCTATCCGAACGGCTTCGAGTTCTCGTGGATCACGCCGCTCCCGACGTTCTACTCGCGGGGGGAGCGGATCATCGCGCAGCTGCGCGAGGTCGGGATCCGCGGCCGGCTCCAGACCATGGAGCGCGGCATCTTCTTCCAGAAGCTGCGCGGCGGGATGAAGGAGTTTCCGGGCATCCAGATGATCCTGCACGGCGTGCGCATCGCCGGCAGCTGGTCGTTCTGGTACGAGGCCTACTTCAAGTGCGGCGGCGCGAACTCGCGTGACCGGGTCTGCGTGAAGGACCTCGACGCCAAGTTCGACCGGTACGAGAAGTCCATCAACGCGGCCGAGCGGAAAAAGCTCGCGGAAGAGATCCAGCGCGGGATCCTCGAGAACCATTACCTCGTGCCGGTCTTCCGGCACGCGTTCGTCAACGCGATCGGCCCGCGCGTGACGGCGCAGAAGTGGCAGGACATCTTCCCGACGATCACCACCGGGTACGCGTACCCGTGGGAGGACATCAAGGTCAAGGAGTAGTGACCCAGTTCATCGTCCGGCGGATTCTCTACAGCATCGTCACGCTCTTCATCCTGAGCGGGACGATCTTCCTCGTCGTCCGGATGACGGGCGATCCGGTCCTGCTGCTGGCGGAAGCCGGCGCGAGCACGGAAGACCTGGACCGGGTCCGCCAGCAGTGGGGTCTCGATCGGTCCTGGCCCGTGCAGTACCTCGCGTTCATGGAGAACGCGGTCCGGGGCGAGCTCGGCAAGTCGTTCAACTACCGGATGCCGGTCAGCGAGCTCTACTTCGAGCGCCTGCCGAACTCGCTCATCCTCGGTCTCGCCGCGACCGCGATCTCGCTGCTCGTCGGCGTGCCGGCCGGGATCGTCTCGGCCGTGAAGGTCAACTCGTGGTGGGACAACGCCGCCAAGGGCATCGGTCTGCTCGGACTGTCGATCCCCGGGTTCTGGCTCGGGCTCGTGCTGATCCTCGTGTTCTCGGTGTGGCTGCGCTGGCTCCCGACGTCGGGGGCCGGCGACTGGCGGCACGTCGTCATGCCCGCCGTCGCGCTCGGCTGGTACTTCGCCGCGTCGATGCTGCGGCTGACGCGGTCGAGCATGCTGGAAGTCCTGGGCAGCGAGTACATCAAGCTCGCGAAGCTCAAGGGACTGCCGGAGGTCGTCGTCATCGGGATGCACGCATTCAAGAACGCGCTCATTCCGGTCCTGACGCTCGCGGGCGTGAACATGGTCGTCATGATCAACGCCGCCGTCATCGTCGAGGTCATCTTCGCGTGGCCCGGCATCGGCCGGCTGCTCTACGAGGGCATCTTCCAGCGCGACTTCCCGCTCGTGCAGGGCGTCGTGATCATGGCCGGCTTCATGATCGTCGGCATCAACCTCGTCGTCGACGTCGTCTACGCGCTCATCGACCCGCGGATCCGGCTCACGCGATGAGTACCATCGCGACGCGACCCGTCGTAGCACCGCGGACGGCGAGCGGACGGCTCGCCCGTTTCGTGAAGGCGGCGCGGGAAGCGCCGCTCGTCGCGATCGTCCTCCTCGGCGGGCTCGTCTTCATGGCGATCTTCGCCGAGCTCATCGCGCCGTACGATCCGACGGTGCCGGTGCCGGGCGCGACGATGTTCGATCCGCCGTTCTGGATGGAGGGCGGCCGCACGACGATGATCCTCGGCAGCGACTTCCAGGGCCGCGACGTCCTGAGCCGCCTGATCTACGGCGCGCGCGTGTCGCTCATCGTCGGCCTGATGGGAACACTGGTCGCCGGCGGCATCGGCACGGCGCTCGGCATCCTCGCGGGCTACGTCGGCGGCTGGGTCGACCAGATCATCATGCGCATCACGGATGCCTGGCTGGCGCTGCCCGCCATCGTCTTCGCGATCTTCCTCGCCGCCATGATCGGGCCGAGCATGTGGAACATCATCATCATCCTCGGGGCGGTGTACTGGACGCGCTACGCGCGCGTGATCCGCGGCGAGGTGCTGAGCCTTCGCGAGCGCGACTTCGTGAAGCTCGCGGAGATCGCGGGCGCGAGCCGATTCCGCGTCATCAAGCGGCACATCCTGCCGAACGTCATGAACACCGCGACGGTGCTGGCCAGCCTCACGGTCGGCGTCGTCATCATCGCGGAAGCCTCGCTCTCGTTCCTCGGCGTCGGCGTCCCGCCGCCGCAACCGGCGTGGGGGCTCATGCTCGCCGAGGCGCGCCCGACGCTGATGGCGGGGCAGTGGTGGCTCACGGTGTTCCCCGGCGTGTGTATCTTGTTGATCGTCCTGGCCACGCAGCTCTTCGGCGACTGGCTCCGCGTCCGGCTCGACCCGCAGCAGAGGAACCTCTGAGTCCGATCCTCGAAGTCACCGACCTCCGCACGCACTTCTTCACGTTCGGCGGGACCCGCGTCGTCAAGGCGGTGGATGGCGTCAGCTTCAGCCTGAACGCCGGCGAGACGCTCGGGCTCGTCGGGGAGTCCGGCAGCGGCAAGACGACGACGTGCCTGTCGATCGTCGGGCTCCTGCCGCGGGGCGCGCGCATCGTGGGCGGGAGCGTCGTCTTCGAAGGCGAGGACCTGACGCGCAAGAGCCAGCGCGAGCTCCGCCGCATCCGGGGCCGTCGCATCGCCGTGATCCTGCAAGACCCGATGGCGTCGCTGAACCCGCTCTTCACGATCTTCCGGCAGGTCGCGGAGCCGGCGTTCTTCCATCAGCAGATGCGCGGCAAGACGCTGCGGCAGCGCGTGAAGAGCCTGCTGGCCGCCGTGCGCATTCCCTCGCCCGAGTGGCGCATGCGCGACTATCCGCACCAGATGAGCGGTGGCATGCGCCAGCGGATCGTCGGCGCCATCGCGCTCGCCGGCGGACCGAGCCTCGTCATCGCCGACGAGCCGACGACGAACCTCGACGTCACGATCCAGGCGCAGTATCTCGACCTCCTCAAGGACATCCAGCGGGAGACGGGCGTCGCGCTCATCTTCGTGACGCACAACCTCGGCATCGTCGCGAAGATGTGCGACCGGGTCGCCGTGATGTACGGCGGCACGATCGTCGAGCAGGGGCCGGTGCGCGCGATCTTCGACGATCCGAAGCACCCGTACACGCAGGCGCTGCTCGGCTCGATCCCGAAGCTCGGCAGCCGCGACCCGCTGTACGCGATCCCTGGACAGCCACCGAATCTCGCGAGCCTGCCGACGGGCTGCGCGTTCCATCCCCGCTGTCCCCAGGCGATGGAGCGCTGCGCGATCGACGAGCCGACGAACGTCCACGCCGGCGACGGCAGCGTCGCCCGCTGCTGGCTGCTCGCACCCGCCGCGGCGCCGTCGCATGGCTGAACCCGTCCTCGAAGTCCGCGGGCTGACGAAGCACTTCCCGGTGCGCCAGGGGTTCATGGCGCGGCCCGCGCGAGTCCGTGCCGTGGACGGCATCGACTTCGCGATCCACGCCGGCGAGACGCTCGGTCTCATCGGCGAGTCCGGCTGCGGCAAGACGACGACGTCCAAGCTGATCCTGCTCCAGGAGCCGCCGACGGCCGGCAGCATCGCCTTCGAGGGCCGCGACATCGCGGGGTTCAAAGGCCCGGAGCTGATGGACTACCGCCGCGCCGTGCAGGTGGTGTTCCAGGATCCGTTCAGCTCGCTCAGCCCGCGCATGCGCGTCGAAGACATCATCGCGGAGCCGCTCGAGATCCATACCGAGCTGTCGAAGGGTGCGATCCGCGCACGCGTGCACGACGTGCTGGAGCTCGTCGGGCTTCCGCCCGACGTCGCGCGGCTGTTCCCGCACGAGTTCAGCGGCGGCCAGCGGCAGCGGGTCGCGATCGCCCGGGCGCTCGCGACGGACACGCGGCTGATCGTGCTCGACGAGCCGGTGTCCGCGCTCGACGTCTCCGTGCGCGCGCAGATCATCAACCAGCTCGAGCATCTGCAGCGCACGCTCGGCGTGAGCTATCTGTTCATCGGCCACGATCTCGCGACGGTCGCGCACATCAGCGATCGGATCGCGGTGATGTACCTCGGCAAGATCGTCGAGATGGCGGACAGCGACACGCTGTGCAAGCAGCCGCTGCATCCGTACACGAAGGCGCTGTTCGCCGCCGCCCTGCCCTCGCATCCGGACGATCCGAAGCAGGAGCGCACGATCGCCGGCGAAGTGCCGAGCGCGCTCGCGCTGCCGGCAGGCTGCCGGTTCCACACGCGCTGCCCGATGGCGATGCCGGTCTGCTCGGAGGTCGAGCCGCCGTTGCAGACGCGCGACGGCGGACAGCGGGTCGCCTGCCACCTCTATTGACTGTGGGAGGACGTGAGATGACTCGCCGCCCGGCTGGCCGCTCGCTCGTCGTGATCTCCGCTCTGCTCGGGTCGATCGCGGTCGGCACGTTCGCGCCGGCGCTCGCGCAGTCGACGCAAAAGGTTTATCGCGTCGCTCACCTCTCCGCGGCCGGTCGCACGCCCGACGGTGCGCCACCCCGTCCGCTTCGCGACGGTCTCCGCGAGCTCGGCTACGTCGAGGGCCAGAACGTCGTGTACGAGGCGCGCTTCGCGGAGGCCAAGGCGGAGCGGCTGCCGGGTCTGGCGGCGGAGCTCGTGCGGCTGAAGGTCGACGTCATCGTCGCGCAGGGCGGCCTGTCGGCGATCGCCGCGAAGCAGGCGACCTCGACCATTCCGATCGTCATCGCTCCTGCCTCCGGAGACGCCGTGGCCAGCGGGTTGATCGCGAGCCTCGCCCGGCCGGGTGGGAACGTGACGGGGCTGACCGACGAGTCCGCTCAGCTCAGCGCCAAGCGGATGGAGATCCTGAAAGACGCGATGCCGAAGGCGGCACGGATCGCCGTCCTCTGGAACAGCAACGACCAGGGTATGACGCTCCGTTACCGGGCGATCGAGCAGGCCGCGCGCATGCTCAACGTCGAGGTGCAGCCGCTCGGTCTCCGCGAGCCGGACGATTTCGACATCGCCTTCGCGACGATGACGCGGCAGCGACCGGACGCCATGTTCCTCGTGACGGACGCGCTCACGAACCTGAACCGCAAGCGTGTCGTCGAGTTCGCCGCGAAGCAACGAATACCCGCCATGTACGAACCCCCCTTCATCGTCCGCGAGGGCGGGCTGATGTCCTACGGGCCGAATCCCGAGGACATGTTCCGTCGGGCCGCGGTCTACATCGACCGCATCCTCAAGGGCGCGAAGCCAGCCGAGCTGCCGGCCGAACAGCCGACGAAGTACTACTTCGTCGTCAATCTGAAGACGGCGGCGACGATCGGGCTCACGATCCCACCGGCGGTGCTGTTGCGCGCCGACCAGGTGATCGAGTGACGCGCCGCCGACGTCCTAGCGAGTGACGCGATCGAACGAGCAGGCAGGTGAACGCCTCCTCCAGGACGTAGTACACCGGCTTCCAGTACACGCCGGTGCTCTCCATCGCGACGTGGGTGACGCCATGCGCGCGCAGCCAATCGCGCAACGCCAGCAAGTCTGCCGACGTGGTGCCGAAGGTATGCACGTGCTGCCCGGGCTCACCCGCGGGCCCGGGCACGCGCACGCAGGCGGCCACGGTCTTCTTGTGCACATCCAGCCCAGCCGCGCGCTCAATCACCCGCTCCATCGCCGTCCTCCTCATCTGCGAAGTGGCGACGGCCCGGAGGAGCTTCGGTCGGCCGAGTTTGCTCGGCGTGCTCAGCGGCAACAATGCGGGGTGCCGACAGCTCCCGCGCCAGATTGGGGACGGACTCGAGGTCGCAATCCCTCCGCGGCGTGGACCGGGCGGCCGCATGGTCACGCTACCGCATTTCATTCTGCGGGGCGGCCATGAGGCCATGGAGATTGGGGGCCATTTCGGGGCCCCCATGTCAAAAAATCGCGACCGGGTTCACCGGGGAGCCCGTCGCGCCGGTGATGCGAAGCGGCAGCGCCGTGAACAGGAACTCGGAGCGCTTCTCCTCGCGACATGCCGCCACCAGCCGCTCGGGATACGTGTTGTCGAACAGGCAGAGGCCGAGGATCGGAATGCCGAGGTGCACGCCGAAGCCGAGATTGCCGTAGCCGACGGGGCGCTCGTCGAGCATGTCCCACGCGATCGCGGCCACGTCCTTCTCGCGCAGCCACTCCAGACACCCGATGTGCAGCCCGGGCCGATCCGCCGGCGCGGGCACGCCGCGCGCCGTGAGCGCCGGCGCGGCGCCGCCGGACCGCTCGTACGATTCACGGCCGCTTCGCACGACGATGACGTCCCCGGGCTCGACGCGGACGCCCGCGCGCTCGGCCGCGGCGTCGAGATCCGGCGGCGTCACCGGCTTGCCGGGCACGACATGGCCTTCACTCCGAAGCCCGGCGACGTCGAGCAGCACGCCGCGCGTGACGATGCCGTCGAAGTACTGGTCGAGCGCGCCCCACGTGGCGCCGTCGCTGCCGAGCGACTCGTCGAACGTGTGGCCGTTGTAGAGCTTGCCGTCGTACTCGACGTGGCAGAGCGCGTCGACGTGCGTGACCATCAGCCCGTGATAGATGAGACCGAAGTAATCGATGGCCGCGCGCTTGTCGCCGCGCACGAGCGGCAGCAGCATGTGGTAGTCGAGCGCGGGCATCGGGCTCAGATCGCGCGCGAGCGACACGACGCGGCCCGTGCGCGCGAGCGCCACCGCGGCGGCGCGCTTGGCCGGCGTGATGAGATTCAGCGTGCCTTTCTGATCGTCCTTGCCCCAGCGGCCCCAGTTGTTGAGTCGCTCGAAGTAGCGGTTGACGTCGGCTTCGCTCGGCGGCGTCCAGCCCATAGATCGCGTCTCCTCTCGTGTCGCAGCGCTAGTAGATCGGGCGACCGTCCTCCGCGTAGTCCTTCGGCGGCGCCGGCGCGCGTCGCTCGAGCCAGGCCGCCGCAGCCTCCGTAGTATCGACCTCGGCGTTCAGGATGGCGAGCAGCAGATCGTGCGTGACCAGCGTGCCGAGCTCGCGCTCCACCGCCACCGCACGGCGGGCCGTCGGTGACCGCACCAGGAACGGCACGCGGTAGTCATCGTACGAGCTCGACGCGCGTGCGCGCGCTTGCGCCGACGTGACCACGAGCCACGTGCGGTCACCGAGCCCCGCGCGGTCGATACGGTTGCGCACCTCGCCGAGCACGCGATCGGCGAGCGCGAGGTTGTCGGCGTATCCGCCACTCGCGCCGGTGAAGTTCCACGCCGTCAGCCGGCCGCTCGCGCGGTCGTAGATTCCCGGCGGCCGTGGAAGCGGCAGGTGCAGCAGAACGAGCGCGAACCGCCCGTCGGCCGCGACCGCGACGGCGGGGCCGAGCAGCTCCGCGACGCGCTGGCGAAACACCCGGCGCACGTTCAGCGGCGGCGCCATCGTCCCCCACTGGCTGACGAGCGTTCCGGTGAACGTCGCGTCGCGCGCGTTCTCGTGCGCGGGCGACGCCCGCCACTCGGCGAATCCGAGCGACGCGCCGAGCACGCGCGGATACGGCAGGTGCCATCCGACGACGGCCGTGTCGTAGCCGCGGGACCGCGCGCGGGAGAACACGGTCGGGTGCTTGCTCCAGCGCGCGACCGCGCCATCGGCGAACGTGAGCGCGAGGTCGTTGGCGCTCACGGGCTCGGCGCTGACCACCGCGCGTCCGGTGATGAGCGCCGGCATCGAGACGTTCGTGGTCCCGCCCGGCGGTCGCGCGGCGACGGCGTACAGCGCTTCACCACGCAGACGATCCAGCTCCGGCAGCGCCAGCCCGTCCGGGCGCGCTTCGAACGCCACGCGCTGATCGAGCTCGTCGAACACGAGCCAGACGACTCGCCGAAGGCTCGGCGCCGGTTGCGTCAGCGGCGTGGGCGTCACCTGTGGCGCCACGCGCGCGACGGCGACATCCGCAAGCACGGCGAGCACGTGGAGGAAGGTGAACGCGGCGAGCGGCGACAGGATCAACAGCGCGCCGCGCATCGTGCGGATCGTGGGCCGAGGCCACCAGAACGCGGCCGCGATGAGCGCCGCGATCATCGCGATGAGTCCCGGCCGGCCGATCGCGTCGGCCCACTGCCCGGCCGCCGCGTACGTGATCCGCGCGAGGTTGAGCGGGATCAGTATCACGACGATGCCGCCGACGGCGGCGATCCGCCGCCAGACGATTCGGCGGCTCGCACGCACGGCGCGCGCGACCGCCAAACAGACCGCGGCGAGCGCGACGATGTTCAGCACGAGCGCCCACAGGACCGCCGCGCTGACGGGAACGCGATTGTGAAAGTCGTAATCGGCCAGGAACAGCGTCTCGATCCGCGCCTGCCAGAAGCACAGCGTCGCCAGCGAAACACAGGCAGCGGCATCGATCCGGGTCTGGCGGTGTCGCATGGCGCCGGCGGCGATCATACGGGACGCGGCGGAATTGACAGCCCCCGCCGCCGATGCCACCTTCTCACCACTCCAGGGAGGTCCGGATGGCATCGGTCACGAAGACGCTGCTGCACACACGACTCTGCGACCTGCTCGGCATCCGCTATCCGATCTGCCAGGCGGGCATGGCGTTCGTCGCGCGCTCGCGGCTGGCCGCGGCCGTCAGCGAAGCCGGTGGTCTCGGTGTGCTCGCCGCGGCGCACGCGTCGCCGGCCGAGCTGCGCGCCGAGATCCGCCGCGTCCGCGACCTGACCGACAAGCCGTTCGGCGTCGACATCCTCTTCGCGACCATTCGTGCCGCCGGCAGCGAAGTCGAGCGCCATAGCGACGACGTCCGCGGATGGACCGACGTGGCGCTCGACGAGCGCGTGCCGGTCATCATCGCGGGCCTCGGCAATCCCGGGCCCGCGACCGCCGAAGCGCACCGGCTCGGCATCAAGGTCATGGCGCTCTGCGGGAACGTGAAGCAGGCGCGCGCCCACGTCGCGAACGGTGTCGACGTCGTCATCGCGCAAGGTCATGAGGCCGGCGGACACACGGGACGCGTCGGCGGGCTCGTGCTCATTCCCGCCGTCGTGGAAGCGGTCGCGCCGCGCCCGGTCATCGCCGCCGGCGGCATCGCGGACGGCCGCGGGCTCGTCGCGGCGCTGGCGCTCGGCGCCGACGGCGTGTGGCTCGGCACCCGGTTCATCGCGACCGTCGAAGGGCACGGCCACGACAACTACAAGCAGAAGATCGTCGCCATCGACGACGAAGGCACCGTCATCTCGCGCGGCTCGACCGGCAAGACGTGCCGGCTGATCCGCAACAACTTCACGCGCGAGTGGGAGAAGCGCACCGGCGAGATCCAGCCGTTCCCGATCCAGTTCGAGCGCGTCGGCAAGCCGGCGGCGATCCGCGCGCGCGAGGAAGGCGACGTCGAGAACGGCGCCGCGGCGTGCGGGCAGAGCTCGGCGCTCATTCACGACGTGCGGCCCGTCCGCGACGTCATCGAAGGCATGGTCGCGGAGGCCGAGCGCGTGCTGGAGCGGTTGCCTCGATGAGCAGGAAGATCGAGGGGCGCCCCGGGGGACCCGGGGCGCCCCGAGCGTTGGGGGTGTGGGGGCCATTTCGGGGCCCCCACCTCGAAAGTCTGCCTCGATGACCGGACTCACCGGTCGCGTCGCGCTGGTCACCGGGGCGTCGCGGGGGATCGGTCGCGCGATCGCGTTGCGCCTCGCCGCCGACGGCGCCGACTGTGTCGTCACGTATCGCCGCGAGCCCGACCGGGCGCGCGCCGTCGCCGCGGAGATCACCGCGCGGGGCCGCCGCGCGCTGGCGCTCGAGCTGCCGCTCGAAGAGCGTGACCGCGTCGGACCGACGTTCGAGCGCGTCGCCGAGGAGTTCGGACGCCTCGACATCCTCGTCGCCAACGCGGCCGCGACGGCGTTCCGGCCGATGACGGAGCAGAAGCCGCACAACGTCGACCGGACGTTCGCGGTGTCGGTGGACTCGTTCATCGCCGCCGTCCAGGCCGCGGTGCCGCTCATGAAGGACGGCGGGCGCATCGTGGCGATCTCGGGCATCGACAGCCACCAGGCGATGCCGCAGCACGGCGTGCTCGGCGCCGCGAAAGCGGCCGTCGAAAGTCTCGTCCGCACGCTCGCGCTCGAGCTCGGCCCCCAGCGCATCACCGTCAACGGCGTGAGTCCCGGGATCATCGAAACCGACTCGTCGCAGGTGTACTTCGAGCGCGGCATGGGCGCGCCGTGGCGCGAGGCGCTGAAGCGACTGGCCGCGATGACGCCGATCGGTCGCATCGGCTCGCCGGATGACGTCGCCGCGCTCGTCGCTTTTCTCGTCTCCGACGCCGCGTCGTTCCTGACGGGCCAGACGATCGTCCTCGACGGCGGCCTGACGATCACTTCCCCGCTGGGATTCATCAGCGAGGGGGCCTCGAAGGGCCCCCTCGACCCCCGAACGCTCGACGGTCCCGGGGAAACCCCGGGCCCGTCTCGACCCCCGTCGCGCTCCGATCACGTGGGAGATTCAAGATGACCCCCGTCACGCTCGACATCAAAGACGGCATCGCGCGCGTTGCGCTCAACCGTCCCGCGCAGCTCAACGCCATCTCCCCCGAGCTGCTCGACGCGCTCGACGCCGCCTGCGCGGCGATCGAAACCGATGACGGCGCCCGCGTCGTGACCCTCACCGGCAACGGCCGCGTGTTCTGCGCCGGCGCCGATCTGAAGGTCGTCCAGGAATACGCGCCGGATCCCGTGAAGTGGCGCACGTTCATGGCGGAGTGGCGCCGCGTCTTCGACCGCGTCGAGCGCCTGCCCCGCCCGGTCATCGCCGGGGTCCATGGGCTCGCGCTCGCCGGCGGGCTCGAGCTGACGCTGGTCGCGGATCTCGTCGTGGCCGACGTGGAGGCACGCATCGGTGATCAGCACGCGAACTTCGGCCTGCTCGCCGGCGGCGGCGGCAGTCAGCGCCTGCCGCGCGTGATCGGACCACGGCGCGCGAAGGAGCTGATGCTGCTGGGCGGATGGGTCACCGCCGAGCAGGCGCTCGCGTGGGGACTCGTCAATCGCGTCGCGCCGGCCGGCCGGCTCGAGGACACGGTGATGGAGATCGCGCGCGCCCTCGTGGACAAGAGCGTGTCGGCCGGCCGGTCCGCGAAGATGCTCGTCAATCGCGCGCTCGACGTCGATCTCGCGACCGGCCTCGATCTCGAAGCGGCCGAAGTCGCGCGTCACATGCGCGGCCCCGACGCCGCGGAAGGGCTCGCGGCCTTCGTCGGCAAGCGCGCGCCGAACTTCCGCCGCACGTGACCGGAGACCGGGGAGGCCGCTGATGCCGACGATCACGCTGGGCGACGTGACCATCACGCGGGTGATCGAGATCGATCGCTCGTTCTACCCGACGGCGAGCATGCTGCCCGAGTCGACCGCGGACGCCGTGCAGCGCCACTATGGCTGGATCCGCCCGCACTTCTTCGACGAGCGCACCGGGGACATCGGGTCGCGCATCCAGTCGTACGTCGTGCGCACGCCGCGGCACACCGTCGTCATCGACACGGGTGTCGGCAACGACAAGCCCCGCGACGAGTCGCCGATCTGGAACATGCGGCAGGGCGCCTATCTCACCGATCTGGAAGCCGCGGGCGTGAGGCCGGACGACGTCGACGTCGTCATCACCACGCACATGCACGTCGATCACGTCGGATGGAACACCCGGCTGGTCGGCGGCGCCTGGGTGCCGACGTTTCCGCGCGCGAAGTACCTGATGGCCGGCGAGGAGTGGGAGTTCTGGAACTACGAGCGCGCGCGCAATCACGAAGCGGCCACTCTCATCGGCGACAGCGTGGCGCCGATCGTCGACGCTGGCCGCGCGGTCCTCGTCGACACGACGCACGTGATCGACGAGCACCTCGGCTTCGAGCCGTGGCCCGGCCACACCCCGGGGCACGCGGCGGTCCGGCTGCGCGCGTCCGGCGGCGACGCCGTCTTCTCCGGCGATCTCATGCATCGCGTCGTGCAGGTCGCCGAGCCACAGTGGAACAGCCGCTTCTGCGGCGACGGCCCGCGCGCCCGCAAGAGCCGCGAGGAGTTCCTGGGGCGCTATGCCGATACCGGCACGCTCGTCTGCGCGGCTCACTTTCCGCAGCCGGGGTACATCGTCACCGAGGGCGGCCAGCGCCGGTTCGCGCCGGCCGGCGCGTGATCGCGCGCGACGTCGCGACCCATCGCGCCGGGATGCCGCACGGCACCGGCGCGATCCTCGACACGCGGTCGCTCGCGACGGACCATCGCCGCCTGGCTGCGCTCATCCGGCCCGGGATCTCGGTACTGGACGTCGGCTGCGGGACCGGCGCGATCACGCGCGGCATCGCCGAGTCGCAGGGCTCGCACGTCGTCCGCGTCGTCGGCGTGGACGTCAACGCAGGATTCATCGACGAAGCCCGCCGCCGTCACGCGCACGTCCCCGGCCTCGCGTTCGAGGTCGCGGACGCGTACGCGTTGCCGTGGCCGGCCGCGTTCGACATCGTCACCGCTGCGCGCGTACTCCAGTGGCTCGCGCGACCTGCCGACGCCGTCCGCGCCATGGCGGCCGCGGTGAAGCCCGGGGGCCGCGTCGTCGTCCTCGACTACACCCACGGCAAGATCGCGTGGGAGCCCGAGCCGCCGGAGACCATGCGCCGGTTCTACGCCGCGTTTCTCGCCTGGCGCGCCGACGCCGGCATGGACAACGCGATCGCCGATCACCTGCCCGCGCTGTTCGCGAGCGCGGGACTGGAATCCGTCGCGATCAGCGAGCAGCACGAATCCACGCGACGCGGCGATGCCCACTTCGCGGTGCGTGCCGGCATCTGGGCCGACGTGGCCGCCACGCGCGGCCATCAGATGGTCGCGGACGGCGCGATCGACGAGACGACGCGGGCGCGGGCGGAGCGCGAGTACCGCGACTGGGTCGCCGACGTCGCCGTCGCGCAGACGATGTATCTCCTGGCCGTCGACGGCATCCGCGCATGAGCATCGACTTCGCCCTCGGCGCCGAAGCGGAAGCGTTCGCCGCCGAGGTTCGCGCGTGGCTCGCGGCGAATCCGCCGGAGCGCTTTCCGATCGACGGCATGGACGCGGGCTACGGATCGGGCGCGCACTCGCGTCCCTTTCTGCAGGCGCTCGCGGCCCAGGGCTGGATCTCGATGACGTGGCCGCGCGCCTTCGGCGGCGCCGAGCGGGCGTTCTGGACGAAGCTCGTGCTGCTCGAAGAGCTCGCGCTCGCGGGCGCGCCGTTCGGACCGCTCACCGGCTGCGATCAGGCCGCGGACGCCATCATGGCGCGTGGCTCGGAGCGTCTGGCCCGCGAGCTGCTGCCGCGCATCGCGCGCGGTGACGCCACGTTCTGGCAGGGCTTCAGCGAACCGGGCGCCGGGTCCGATCTGCTCGGGCTCACGACGGAGGCGCGTCGCGACGGCGACGACTGGGTGATCCGCGGGCACAAGATCTGGTCGAGCCACGCCGGAATTTCGAGCTACGGCCTCGTGATCGCACGGACCGCGCGCGGTGCGAGCCGGTCGGACGGCCTCAGCATGTTCGTCGTCGACAGCACGTCGCCCGGCATGGAGATCCGTCCCATCGTGAGCCTCACGGGCGGGGTGTATCACTACGAGGTCTTTCTCGACGAGGTGCGCGTCCCCGGCGATTTCCTGCTGGGCACCGAGCACCAGGGATTCCGCGAGCTGCTGCAGAGCCTCGACACGGATCGGTTCTGGGGCCGCTTCTACAAGGCGCCGGCGCTCAGGCGCGTGCTGGATCAGCTGGTCCGGCATGCGAACGCGACGTCCCGCGGAGGCGCGCCACTCTCGCGCGACGCGTACGTCCGGCGGACGCTCGCGGAGCTGGCGACGGACATCGAGGCGCTGCGGCTCTATTTCTATCGCATCGGCTGGATGCTCGCCGAGCAGGTCCCGACGCGGTACGAGACGGCGCTCGGCAAAGTCTTCGCGGACGAGACCGGCCAGCGCGTCGGCGCGTTCGGTCTCGAGCTGCTCGGGCCGCACGCCGCGCTGGCGCCCGACTCGCCGTGGGCGCCGCTCGGCGGCGCGATCCAGCACTTCTACCTGACGACGATGGGACACACGATCGCCGGCGGAACCTCCGAGGTGCTGCGGACGACGGTGGCGACGCGCGGCCTCGAGCTGCCGCGCGACGGGCGCGGCGTGGCCCGAGGCGCCTGATGGACTTCCGGCCGACGGACCAGCAGCGCATGCTCGCCGCCGTCGCGCGCGACTTCCTCGACAAGCGCTGGCCGCTCGCGGTCGCGCAGGACGTGGCGCGGGACGGACGTGGCCTGCCAAACGACGTGTGGCGAGAGCTTGCCGCGCTCGGGTGGGCGGGACTGCGCGTGCCGGGCGACCTCGGCGGGAGCGAAGCGTCGCTGCTCGACGTCGTGCTGCTCGCCGAGGAGATGGGGCGCGCGGCGTTTCCCGCGCGGTACGTGACGAGCGCGGTGGTGGCGACGGCCATCATCGCTGCCGGCACATCCGCGCAGCGACAGCGTGTGTTGCCCGCGATGTCAGCCGGTGACCGCTTCGCGACGCTCGCGCTCGCGGAGCCGGACGGCTCGGGCCCGGACGGTATCGCACTCACCGCCGAGGTCGGCCGCACGCTCGACGGCGTCAAGCGGTTCGTGCTCGACGCCGACGCGGCGGATCACGTGATCGTCGCCGCGCGCGGCGGTGGCGGCGTGACGCTCGTCCTGGTCGACGCGCGACACCCCGGCGTCGGCGTCTCGTCGACGACCACGATGGCCGGCGATCGGCTCTTCGAGGTGACGTTCGCCGGCGTGCCGGTCCGAGCGGACGACGTCATCGGTCCGGCCGGCGGTGGCCGCGCGATCCTCGACGAGGCCCTCGCGCACGGCGCGGTCGCGCGCGCGGCCGAGATCGTCGGGACGGCGCAGCGCATCCTGGATCTGACGGTCGAGCACGCGAAGGTGCGCGTGCAGTCGGGCCGGCCGATCGGCGCGTTTCAGGCCATCCAGCACGCGTGCGCCGACCTGCTGCGCGACGTCGAGACGGCGCGTGGCCTGGTGTATCACGCCGCCTGGCGCGTCGACGCCGGCCGCGACGCCGCGACGGCGATCGCGATGGCGAGCGCCTACGCCGGGACTCGCGGTCTGGCCGTGGCGCGGCGCGCGCACCAGATCTTTGGCGCGATGGGCTATTCCGCCGAGCACCCGCTGCACCTGCTGCACAAGCGCATCCACGCGGCGTCGGTGGAGAGCGATCGCGCGGCGCATCTCGACACGATCGCGCGCGCGATCGGGCTCGCGTGACGGCGTCGTCGCGCCCGGAGTTTCTCGTGCCGACCCGCGGCGAGCGCGTGTTCAATCGCATCTTCGGCGCCCTCGTCCGCCTCGGCGTCGGTCTCTCGCACAACTACCTGCTCGAGGTGCGCGGCCGGACCACTGGCCGCGTCTACGGCACGCCCGTCAACGTCATCGACGTCGGCGGCCGCCGGTTCCTCGTCGCCGGACGTGGACGGGCGCAATGGGTGCGCAACGCCGAGGTCGCGCCGGACGTCACGCTGAAAAGAGGTCGGCGGCGCGAGGCGTGGACGCTCCGTCCGCTCACGAACGACGAGAAGCCGGAGATCCTCGCCACCTATCTCGATCGCTACCGGAGGACCGTCCAGCGGTACTTCCCGATCGCCGCCGGCTCACCGCCGTCCGCGTTCGCCCCGTTCGCCGACCGCTATCCGGTCTTCGAGCTCCGCCAGCGCCGCGACTGACGGTCAGTCCTGGCGCACACCCATGATGACGAGCGAAACGTCGACCTGCTCGCCGAGGTAGGTCCCGCCGGTCTCGAGCGCGGTGTTCCAGCTCACACCGAAATCGTGCCGGTCGATCGTCATCTCCGCGCGGAACGCCGCGACGATCTTGCCGGTGAAGGGGCTCTTCGACTGCCCGAGCACGCGCGTGTGGAGCGCGACCGGACGTGTCACGCCGTGGATCGTCAGCTCACCCTTCACGGTCCAGCGCGTGGCGTCGACCGGCTCGACCGCCGTCGAGCGGAACGTCATCGTCGGGTAATCCCGGCCGCCGAGGAGGTCGGGGTCCATGAGCCGGCCCATGAGGCGCTCGTTCGTGACGTCGATGCTCGCGACCGGGATGCTCGCGGTCACCGACGACCGCGCCGGCGCCTCCGGATCGAACGTGAGCGTGCCCTCGAGCGAGCGGAACCGGGTGCGATAGACCGACATCCCCATGTAGGCGAGCGAAAACTCGACGCTCGAGTGAATGGGATCGATCGTCCACGTTGGAGCCGAGGTCTCTGACGTCATCGCGTGTCCTCCTGCGCCCGGATGGTGGGCACCGAATCTATCACTGCGCGCCGGTCACCGGCTGCGACGGTGTCGATGTCGCCGGCAAGCCACTTCTCCGGAACGACCGGATCGAGAACCGGATCGACCAGACCAGCAGCAGGACGTTCAACGGCAATCCGGTGATCAGGTTGACGACGATGAAGACATCGACGTCGCCCCACGACAGCGCGACGAGCCGGAGCGCACAGCGCGACAGGAACGTGACGCCCCAGGCGAGCGACACGATCGAGAAAGTGCGGCGGAACGCGGGCGACGTCCGCGTCTCCGGCTGGAACGGAAACATCTCGACGGCGAAGACGCCGGCGAGCGGCCGTCGGATCATGACGGACACGATGAACGCCAGCCCGTAGAGTCCGTTCGCGATGACGGGCGGCGCGAGATATCCGATCGCCGTCCCCGACGCGACACCGACGATCGCCTGCACGAGCGCGATCCCCAGTCCGAGGCCGGCGCCGAGGCCGCTGCGGCCGTGCCGCCGCTCGCGAACGAACAAGACGAGCGCCGTGGTCGTTCCCGCGGCGATCCCCGCGTAGAGCCCGATCAGCTTCCACGCGACGTAAAACGCGAGGACGGGGCCGGCGGCATCGCGCGCGAATCGCGGCGCATTGCCGCGCAGGAGGGAGCGAACGGAGACGGGCGTCGTCACCGCAAAGGGGGTCGAGGCCGGTCACGGCTCCGCCGGGGCCGGTCCGAGCGAATGGGGGGTATGGGGGGCCATGTCGGGGCCCCCATCTGATCAATCGCCGATTTCGACGAAAGCCGACGCGCGGATGCCATCAGCGGGCGTCGCGCGCGTGAACCGGGCGGGACGCGTGGTCACCACCGTCTCCGTTCCCCGGCGCTGCACCGACACCACATACGGCTCGGCGACCGTCTCGGGGTGATCGCTGCGGTAGTGCGCGCCGCGGCTCTCGGTCCGGGCGAGCGCGCTCGCGGCGATGAGCCGCGACACCGTCACCTGGTTCGTGAGATTCAGCCAGTCCTGCCACGCCAGGTTGAACGCCGGGCCGCCGGGGACGGCCACGCGTTCGAGGTCGGCGGCGAGACCGTCAAGGGCCGACTGCGCCTCGCGCAAGCCGGCGCCATCGCGGACGAGACCTGCCTTTTCCCACATGACGTCGCGGAGCTCGCGCTGCACCCGATAGAGGTCCGCGGCACGTCCATTCGCGGAACCGCTTCGTTCGAGCGGCGCGGTACAGCGACGCACGGCCGCGTCGATCGCCGCATCGCCCGGCGCCCCGCGCGTGCGGCCCTGAACGAACGTCGCCATGACGTCGCCGGCGATCCCGCCGAACACCGTCGACTCGCCGACGCCGTTGCCGCCCAGGCGATTCGCGCCGTGCACACCGCCCGTGTCCTCGCCGGCCGCGAACAAGCCTTCGATGGCCGTCCGGCATTCCGGATCGATCACGACGCCGCCCATCATGAAGTGCGCGGTGGGCGCGACCTCGACCGGTGCGCGTGCGAGATCGCGACCGAAGTCGCGGCAGCGCTTCACCATCCCGCGGAAGTTGCGTTCGACGACGTCGACCCCGAGGTGCGAGACGTCGATCCATACCGCGCCGTTCGGCGTGCCGCGCCCGGCCTGGATCTCCATGAACGACGCGCGCGACACGAGATCGCGCGTCGACCGTTCCATGCGCGCCGGGTCGTAGCGCTCCATGTAGCGCTCGCCGAGCCCGTTCCGCAGCTGTCCGCCGGCGCCGCGCAGGCCTTCCTCGAGCAGCGCACCCGTCATGAGCGAGCCGGGAATGACGAGCCCGGTGGGATGGAACTGGATCATCTCCATGTCGCGCAGCGGTACCCCGGCCGCCCACGCGAGCGCGAGGCCGTCCGACGACTTGTCCGCCGAGCACGCGAAGACGCGGTACATCGTCGGCCCACCGCCCATCGCGAGCAGCGTGGCTCGCGCGTGCACCGCCACGAAGCGCCCGGTCCGCATGTCGAGCACGAGCGCGCCCGCGGCGCGACCCTCGGCGTCGAGCAGGAGCTCGACGGCGCGGCATTCCTCCAGCGCGCGGATGTTGTCGCGCGCGTGCGCCTGCTCGGTGAGCCGGTTCATGATCTCGATGCCGGTCAGGTCGCCCTTGTGGATCGTGCGGTCGTGCGTCTGCCCGGCGAACGGCTTCTGATGGATGCGGCCGTCGGCGTGGCGATCGAACGCGCAGCCGTACCGCGATTCGAGCTCCAGCACGCGCTTCGGCGATTCGGTGACCAGCGTCCATGCGAGCTCCTGGTCGTTGATCCAGCCGCCGCCCTTCAGCGTGTCGAGCAGGTGCGCCTCGAGCGAATCGGGCTCGGTGAGGACGGCGTTGTAGCCGCCCTGGACCATGCGCGTGCACCCGGCGCGGCCGAGGAGGCCCTTCACGACGACCGTCACGTCGAGACGCGGGGACGCGTCCGCGGCGTGCAGCGCGGCACAGAGGCCGGCGCCGCCGGCGCCCAGCACGAGCACGTCGGTCGCGATGCGCTCGATCACGATCGCGTCATCCGCCGGCCTCGAGCAGCGACTCGATCAACGTGCGGCCCTTGTCGGACGTCCACGGCTTCGTGCCGGCGGCGCCGGCGAGCAGCGTGCCGTCGCGCGAGACGAGGATCACGGTCGGCGTCGCGCGAATGCCGTACGTCGCCGCCACGCCGCCGAGCGAATCGAGCCCGATGGGGAACGTGACCTTCTGCTTCTCGGTCCACGCCGACACCGTCGCACGGGGTTCCTTGATGCTGACGGCGACGACGCGGAGGCCGCGCGCTTCGTCATCGCGGTGGATCTCCTGAATGGTCGAGGGCAACTCCCTCGTGCAGTACGTTCACCACGTCGCCCAGAAGTAGATCAGCGCGACGTGACCACGCAGGTCGGCGAGCGCCAGGCGGCCGCCATCGAGCCGCTCGACGGTGAAGTCCGGCGCCGGCGTTCGATCGAGGACGGTGAAGCCGAGCTCGCTGAGCAGCGGACCGGCCGCGCCGCGATTCTGTATTTCAGGGCCGCGCGTGAGCGCGATCGCCAGGCCGATCACCAGCGCAGCACCGAGGACGACCGCAACGAGACGCCGCATCAGGCCACGCGCCTCACTTCAGCAGCGCGTCGAAGAGCTCGACGCGTTCACGCGGTACGCGCAGCGCGACGGCGACGCGCACCGTCACGGCTCCATCCGATAGGCCGCGGCATCGGGCTTGAACGCGCGCGGCAGCCAGAGCGGCCGCCGCGTGCCGTCGGGCCCCGGCGCGGGACGCGTCATCGCGAGCCATTGCCGATAGATCGCGAACGACTTCTCGGTGTCGACCTCGACGTCGCCGTGCTGATCGTTCGGTCCCGCCTTCGCGACGTTGACTTTCTGATGCCAGCAGTGCTGGCCGGAGACGGGATCAGGCTGCACCGGGAACGTGAGGTTCTGGTTGACGCCCGCTTCCTGCCACCAGATACGGCCGGAGTCGGGATCGCTGCTCGCGAACGGCTGCACGCCGTGCACGCGCCGCATGCGCCATTTCGTGCCGTCGCGCTTGAGATCCACGAGGGCGCTGGACCACCGCTCGCCGCCCGTCGACTCCGCGAGCCGCCAGCGACCGAGATGATGCGAGCACGCGACGACCCCGGGCCGGATGCCTTCCGTGACCCACACCTTGTCGACGAACGAGCCGATCGCCGTCGAGATCTTCACGAGCTCGCCGGTGCCGACCCCGAAGCGCCGCGCGTCGTCGGGATTCATCCACACGGGGTTCGCGTGCGAGATCTCGTTGAGCCACTTGGAGTTCGACGAGCGCGTGTGGATGAGCGTCGGCAGCCGGAACGTCGGCAGCAGCAGCATCTCGCCGCGGTCGCGATCGATGCCGGACCAGTGCACGTGGCTGCGGATGTAATTCGGCACGGCCTGGTCGGGCCACTTCCAGTCCTTCAGCGTGTTCGAAAAGAACTCGAGCTTCCTGGACGGCGTCGGGAACCCCGTGCGCTTGACGCCTTCGACGTCGACGCCGGCGTCGGCGGGCTGCTCGTGCGTGCGATAGACGTTGTCGGCGATCAGGAACGAGCCGTACTTCCGCATGTACGCGAGCGGCGTGAGGTCTTCCGTCTTCGCGGCCTCCGGAAGGCCGGGCACCGAGTTCTCGAAGATCCAGCGATAGAACTCCTCGATGCGCAGCTTCTCGCCCGGCCGGTACGGCGACTCGAAGTACTTCCGGATGCCGAGCGAGCCGTCGGGATCGATGCGCCAGCTGAGCTCGATCCAGAACTCGTCCTCTTCCCAGACCTCACCGATGCCGGCCGCGTCGTGCGCCTGCCAGGTGTGATCGAACGTCTTGCCGCGGCGCTCGAGCGCGACGCGCAGCACGGGCTGGCGGAAGCCGATCCACCGCGCGGCGTGCGTCTCCTGCGACATGAGATCGTGCCGCTCGGAGGCGTGCCCCATCGGCAGCACGTAATCCGAGAACCACGCCGTCTCGCTCCAGATCGGCGTCAGGCAGGCGTGCCGCTCGATCTTC
>JACPCW010000098.1 GCA_016184365.1 Candidatus Rokuibacteriota bacterium | reverse complement strand
CGCTACCAGGTCGTGGTCCACGTCGATGCGGCGGTGCTGGCCGACCCCGAGCAACCCGGGCAATCGGTGCTCGAGGACGGGCGGCGCGTTCCCGCGGGAACGTCGCAGCGGCTGGCGTGCGATGCGAGCCGGGTGGTGATGCGGCACGACGCGGACGGGCAGATCGTCGAGGTCGGCGCGCGCACCCGGACGATCCCGCCGGCGCTGCGGCGCGCGCTGCAGCACCGGGACCGCGGCTGTCGGTTCCCGGGCTGTGGCGTGCGCGTCGGACAGGGCCATCACATCCGCCACTGGGCCGCCGGCGGCCCGACGACGCTGTCGAACCTCGCCCTGCTGTGTCGACGTCACCACCGCGCAGTACATGAGGAGGGGTATCAGGTGGTGCGACAACCCGACGGCGCCTTGGAATTCCGGACACCGCACGGCTGGGTGCTGCCCGATGTGCCGCCGCCGGCGGCGGTCCCTGACAATGCGGTGGCGGCGCTCCGCGCGGCGAACGTCGCGAATGGGATAACCATCGATGCGCAGACGGCGCGACCGAGCTGGTGCGGAGAACGCGTCAACGTGGGGTATGCGATCGACGTCCTGCATCCGTTGGCGTTGCGGCCGTCGATGATGCGCGCGTAACCGGGCGCACTGACGGCGCGCGCCGGCCCGGTGGTATTCTCGGCGTCCACGCGACGATTCACGACCAACGGAGGACCACTCATGCGGATCGGGATCATCGGGGTCGGCGCCATCGGCGGCGTCGTCGGCGGGCTCCTCACGAAAGCCGGGCGCGACGTCACGCTGATCGACCAGTGGCCCGAGCACGTCGAGGTCATGAAGACGAAGGGCCTGCGGCTGTCGGGCACCTGCGGCGACCATCAGATTCCGGTGAACGCGCTCCACATCCACGAGCTGCAGACGGTGGAGCAGCCGTTCGACGCCGTCTTCGTCTCCGTGAAGTCGTACGACACCGAGTGGGCCACGTCGCTCGGCCTCCGGTACCTCGCGCCGAACGGCTGCATCGTCGACTTCCAGAACGGGATGAACGACGAGCGCGTCGCCGCCGTCGCGGGACGTGAGCGCACGCTCGGCTGCGTGATCACGATCGGCGCCGGCCTGGTCGCCGCGGGCCATGCGATGCGGACGGACCGCGCCGCCGTCGGCTTCAAGGTCGGGGAGCTCGACGGCAAGGAAACCGACCGCGCGAAGACGCTCGTCGCGATCATGAACGATGTCGCGCCGGCGAAGCTCACGACGAACCTGATGGGCGAGCGGTGGTCGAAGCTCGCCGTGAACTGCATGGCGAATCCGCTGGCCGGCCTGTCCGGCCTCGGATCGGCGGAGGTCCGCACGCTGCCGGAGCCCAGTCGCATCGCGGTGCAGATCGTCGCGGAATGCGTGACGGTGGCGCGCGCGTCGGGCTACGAAGTGGAGCCGATCTACGGTCTCGACCCGCAGCGTTTCGTCGATGCCGCCGGCGGGAAGGGTGCCGGCGCGCTGCTCGCCGACATGTCGGCGAGCGCGAAGTTCCTCGCCGGCGGCCGCCCGTCGCTCCTGCAGGACGTCATCAAGGGCCGGCGCACCGAGATCGAATACCTGAACGGCTGGGTCGCGGGGCAGGGCCGCAAGGTCGGCGTGCCGACGCCCGTGAACGACGCGGTGGTGAAGCTCGTGACGAGCTTCGGCGTCGGCAAGCTCGAGCCGGACCCGAAGAACCTCGAGCCGCTGCTCGCGATGCTGCCGCGGTGATGCGTCTATGAACGGGATCGTCGCGTACGGCGCCTACGTTCCCTTCGCGCGGCTCGATCGCAAGGCGATCGCCGAAGCGCTCGGCGTGGCGGCCGGCAGCGGCACACGCGTCGTCGCGTCGTACGACGAGGACGTGACGTCGATGGCCGTCGAGGCGGCGCGCGCGGCGTTGCGGCAGACGACGGTCGTCCCGGAGGCGGTGTGCTTCGCGACCGCGAGTCCGCCGTATCTCGACAAGACGAACGCGACCGCCATTCACGCGGCGCTCGATCTGCCGCACACCGCACGCGCGTACGACATGACGGGCTCGATCCGCTCCGGCGCGGGCGCGTTCTGGGCGGCGCTGAATGCGCCGGGATCGGCGCTGGCCCTGATGGCCGACATTCGCACGGGTCTCCCCGGTGGCGGCGACGAGCGCGACGGCGGTGACGCGGCCGCGGCGTTTCTGTGCGGTCCGTCGAGCGACGCGATGGCGGTGCCGGTCGCGATGGCGTCGGCGAGCGCGGAGTTCCTCGAGCGCTGGCGCGTGCCGGGCGACACGGCGTCACGGCAGTGGGAGGAGCGCTTCGGGGAGCAGGTCTACGTCTCGCTCGCGGAAGCGCCGATGAAGGAGGCGTTCGCGCAGGCCGGGGTGGCGCCGGATCGCGTCGACCGGCTGATCGTCGCCGGTCCGCACGGTCGCGCGAACCGGCGCGTGGCCGGCGCGGCCGCGGCGTTCGGCATGAAGGAGGACGCGGTCGCGGACGATCTCGCCGGCGTCGTCGGCAACACCGGCACGGCGCACGCGGGACTGCTCCTGGCCGATGCGCTCGACCGCGCGGCCGCCGATCAGACGATCGTCGTGCTCTCGCTCGCCGACGGCGCGGACGTCACGATCTGGCGGACGACCGCCGCGCTCGCGGCGCGGAAGCCGCGGCGCACCGTCGCGTCGGAGATCGCCGGCGGCCGGTCGATCCCGTACGCGACGTTCCTGACGTGGCGCGGGTTCCTCACCCGCGAGCCGCCCCGGCGTCCCGACCCGCAGTCACCGGCGGGACCGCCGTCGTACCGCGCCGAGGCCTGGAAGTTCGCGTTCATCGGCAGCCGCTGCGACGCGTGCGGCGCGCGGCAGGTGCCGCCGCAGCGCGTGTGCGTCAAGTGCCAGGCCGTGGACCGCATGACGCGCGAGCGGATGGCCGACGTGCCCGCGACCGTCGCGACGTCCACGGTGGACCGGCTCGCGTACTCGCTGTCACCGCCGGTCGTCGCCGCGGTCATCGACTTCGACGGCGGCGGCCGCTTCCAGTGCGAGCTCACCGACGTCGATCCCGCGAAGGTCAAGATCGGCGACCGCGTCGAGATGACGTTCCGCCGGCTCTACACGGCGAACGGCATCCACAACTACTTCTGGAAGGCGCGGCCGGTCCGATGATCGACGTCGCTCCCATCAGCGGTGCGCTCGGCGCCGAGCTGCGTGGCGTCGACCTCGGCCAGGATCTGGACGAGGCGACGATCAAGGAGATCCGCCAGGCGCTGCTCGACCACTGCGTCATCTTCTTTCGCGACCAGGAGTTCGACGCCGAGCAGCAGAAGCGCCTGGCGGTCACCGGCCGGAGTTCACGTGCCGGTTCCGCTGGACGAAGGGCGCCGTCGCGTTCTGGGACAACCGCTGCGTCAAGCACCTCGCCGTCAACGACGCCGGCCCGTTCCGGCGGCTGATGCGACGGGTTCAGATCGCGGGCGACCCGCCCCGGGCTACGGCGTAACCCGTTTACGGCTTCTTGAGCCGCATCTCCTCGTACGGCGCCGCGAAGTAGAGCGGCGGGACCAGCCCGATCGCCGGCTCCTCCACGCGCGGCCCGACGCCATGCAGCGTCGCCGGCTCGAAGATCGGCGCGTGCATGACGCGCTCGTGCATCAGCTTCTGCGCCTGGTGAACGAGCGACTCGCGGCGCTTGCGATCCCGCTCCTGCGACTGCTGCCGGATCAGGTCGTCGAGCTCCGGAAGCCCGCCGGTCGCATACGGCGCGGTGCTGAGGACGAAGTTCTCGAGCCGGGACCCCGCGTTCCCGGGAGCGGCCGAGACGCCGACGATGACGCCCGTCAGCTTCTTGTCGCGCCAGGCCTGGAAGAACGTCGCGCGCTCCATCGACCGCACGCGGGTGCGGATCCCCACCGCGGCGAAGTAGTTCGCGACGGCCTCCGCCATGGACACGAACGGCGGCACCGGCGTGACGTCGCCGGCATCGAACCCGTTCGGGTAGCCGGCCTCGGCGAGGAGCCGCTTCGCCTGCGCCGGGTCGTACGGGTACGGCTCGATGCGCGCGGCGAGGTCCATCACGCTCGGGATCATCGAGCCGGTCAGCCGCGACAGCCCCATGCGCTCCGCATCGTTGATCGCCTGCTTGTCGATGGCGAGCGCCGCCGCGAGCCGGACACGCCGGTCGTGCCACGGCGACTTCGCGTTCCACTGCTCCGGGAAATCGACGTACCACGTCGCCGGCGGGATCGTCTTCACGAGGCGCAGCTTCGGATCGTCCTTGACGGTCTTCGCCTCGATCCCGATCATCAGGTACCCGATGTCCGCCTCGCCGGTCTTCAGCATGGCGAGACGCGTCGAGCGGTCGGGGACGCCCTTGATGATGACGCGCTTGATGGGCGGCTTCTTGCGCCAGTACTGCTCGTTGGCCTCGAGCACCAGCTCGACGCCGGGCGTGCTCCGCACGAACCGGTAGGGCCCGAGCCCGACCGGCTGCTTCTTGAAGGCCTCCTCGCCGACCTTCTCGATGTGCTTCTTCGGCACGACCCACGCCGCGCCGGTGGCCGGCGTGCCGTAGACCGCGAGGAAATCCGGCCACGGTTTGTGCAACACGAAGCGGATGCGGTGCGGGTCGACGACATCCACCGATTTCACGCGCTCGTGCAACAGCTTGGCGCCGACGCCCTTGTAGCGATGGAAGCTGAACTTCACATCGGCGGCGGTGAAGGGATCGCCGTTGTGGAACCGGACGCCCTGGCGCAGCTTGAACTCGTACACGAGGCCGTCCGCGCTCTCCTGCCACGACTCGGCCAGCGACGGGAACATGTTGTTGCCCGGCATCGGCTTGATCAGCGCGTCGTGCAGCGCGTAGAGGAACACGAACGGCGTCGCGATCCCGGACGTCTCGGCCGGTTCCAGGAACGACGGCGCGATCGAGACGTCGAACGCGATCACGATCTGGCTGTCCGGAGCTTGCGCGCCGGCGAGCGTGGCGAAGAGCAGGACTGCCGCGAGAACCGTCCCCACGATGGTCTTGGGCATGGGAGCCTCCAGTGGAGCGGACGGATCGGACGGGTCGGTGCGCGGAGTCTACTCCGGCGCGCGCACGCGTCAAGACGGCCGCATGCTACGCTTCGGGCAGACAACCACGGAGGGCACCCTCATGGCGAGCAAAGGCATTCGGGACCGCGTCGCGATCATCGGCATGGGCTGCACGTCGTTCGGCGAGCTCTGGGGCAAGAGCGTGGAAGACATGCTGGTCGAATCGTCGAGCGACGCGCTCAAGTCCGCGGGCGTCGGCCTCGACGTCATCGACGCGTTCTGGCTCGGCACGCTCTACTCCGGGCAGAGCGGCCTCACGCTGTCGCGCCCGCTCAAGATCGCCTACAAGCCGGTGACCCGCGTCGAGAACTTCTGCGCCACGGGCTCCGAGGCGTTCCGCAACGCGTGCTACGCCGTCGCCTCCGGCGCCTACGACATCGCGATGGCGATCGGCGTCGAGAAGCTGAAGGACTCCGGCTATTCCGGCCTCCCCGGCATCGGGATGCCCGGCGACGGCACGCGCGCCGGGCTCACGGCGCCGGCCACGTTCAGCCTGCTGGCACCCGCGTACGCGAAGAAGTACGGCGTCGACGACCCGACGCTGAAGGACGTGATGACACGGATCGCGTGGAAGAACCACAAGAACGGCGCGCTGAACCCGCGCGCGCAGTTCCGCAAGGAAGTGCCGAAGGAGACGATCGCGCGCTCGCCGCTCGTCGCCGGGCCGCTCGGGATCTTCGACTGCTCCGGTGTGTCCGACGGCTCCGCGGCCGCCATCGTCGTGCGCGCCGAAGACGCGAAGAAGTTCACGGACAAGCCGCTCTACGTGAAGGCGCTGAGCTTCATCGCCGGTCCCGCCGCGGGGCCCCTCGATCCCGACTACGACTACACGACGTTCCCGGAAGTGGTCGCCTCGGCCAGCGACGCCTACGCGCAGGCGGGGATCAAGGACCCGCGCACGGAGCTCGCGATGGCGGAAGTGCACGACTGCTTCACGCCGACCGAGCTCGTGCTGATGGAAGACCTCGGCTTCGCGGCGCGCGGCACGGCGTGGAAGGAAGTGCTCGCCGGGACGTACGACCTCGACGGCGAGCTCGCGGTGAACCCCGACGGCGGCCTGAAGTCGTTCGGGCATCCGATCGGCGCGTCCGGTCTCCGCATGCTGTTCGAGGCGTGGACGCAGCTGCGCGGCGAAGCCGGCGAGCGCCAGATCGCGTCGATCGGCCGCGGCCGCAAGCTCGCGCTCACGCACAACCTTGGCGGCGCGCCCGGCGAGTGCGTGTCGTTCGTGTCGGTGGTCGGGTCTGAGCTCAGCCGTTAGGGCAGGCAGCAACAGCCGGAGCGAGGAATCGAGGAGTGTCACGGGTTGCCCGGGACGCTCCGCGTGCTGGGGGGTATGGGGGGCCATGTCGGGGCTCCCCATGTGGTGACATTCGCGCTCGCCGTCGTTGCCGTGATCGCCACGCTGCTGCCGTTCGGCGTCGGCGTGTTTCGTGCCGACCGGGTGTGGCTGGTCGTCGCCGGCGTCGTCGTTGCCGCCGCTGCCGTGTCGGTCCTCGTTCCGCGCAGTCGCCGCGCGCTTCATCCGGCACTCGTTGGAGTGACCGCCGTGATGCTGTCGCTCACGGCCGCCGATCTCGCCCTCCGACCCTCCGGCGCCGCGCGCGTCGAGGGGCTTCGCACCGAAAAGCTGCCGCGCATGCCGCTCGTCGAGCGGTTCGCGCCGAACGCGGCGCTGTCGATGCACCTGGTCGGGGACATCGGCGCCATGACCGGCCATCCGCACCTCTACGAAGGCCGGCGTCTCGTCTTCCGCTCCGACGCGTTCGGCTTCCGCAACGATCGCGTGCCGGACGAGATCGACCTGCTCGTGCTCGCCGATTCGTTCGGCGTCGGTGTCGTGTCGCAGGACGAGACCGTCGCGGCGCAGCTCGCCGCGCAGACGCGGCGGCGCGTGTACGACCTGTCACAGCCGCGGACGGGCCCGTGGGCGCAGTACGTGAATCTCCTCGTCGAGGCGCCGCGGCTGCGCTTCGCGCGGGAGGCGACCGTCCTGTGGCTGCTCTACACGGGTAACGATCTCGTCGACGAGTACGCGGACGTCTGGACGGCCGACGCGCTCCCATGGCAGACCGGAATCGGACAGCGGTGGGTCGAGCTCGACAACTTTCGCGCCCGCTCGGCGGTCCGCGGCGTGATCACGCGCGTGTGGCACTTCGGTCTCGAATCGACGGCCGTGCCGGCGCAGGGGCGCGTGCTGCCGAACGGTGTGCCGTTCCTCGTGCTCGCCGGCGCCGAGCACGAAGCGCGGCGGCCGCTTGCGAGCGTCACCGCGCACGCGAACTGGCCGAAGCTCCGCAAGACGCTCGCGCAGGGCGCCGCGTTTCTCGCACGGCGCGGTGTCGCGGTGACGGTGATCGTCCTGCCGACCAAGGGCGAGGTGTATCGCTGGCTGCTCGAGGCGCGGGAGCCGACGCCCGACGATTCCAGGTCATCCGGATTCGCGGCCGCCGTGCTCGGCGCGTGCACCGAGCTCCGCGTCCGATGCGTCGACGCGAAGCCCGCCCTCGTCCGTGAATCCCGCACGCGTTTCGCGAGCGCGGGCGAGCTGCTGTTCTTCCGCGACGACACGCATCCGAACCGCGCGGGGAACGCGGTGATCGTCGACGTCGCAATCTCGGCGCTCGAAGCGCGCTAGCCGAGGCCGGCGCCGCGCCCGGTCGAGGACGACCGCGGCTACGCCGCGGGCGTTCCGAGCGTCGGGGGGGTCTGCGGGGCCATGTCGGGGCCCCCCAGTAAAACAGGCGGTACGGGGCAGTCGAGCGACGTCGCGATGGCCCGCAGTAGCTCCGCTTCGGCGACCTGGATGTGCCCGTCGGTCGTGACCGTCTCGACGCACGCCTCGAGGTACGCGCGCTTCACGAAGGGCGCCAGTCGGGCGAGCCGGTCGAGCGCGTTCGTCACGGCTGGAAAGGCGATCGTCGCGAGCGGCGTCAGCGGCGCGCGCATGGCCAGCTTGTCCAGCCCGCGCTCGTAGGCCGCGAGCGTGTCGCCGTGGCCGGCGTGCGCGAGCAGCGACAGGACGAGGTGCGCGTCCGGCCCCACTTCGAGGATCGAGCGGTATTTCGGCGGCTCGGGACGCGCCGCGCTCGCGCGGAGCTGCCGCGTCACGACGGTCAGCAGCGCGAACTCCTCGAGCGTCACGCGCTGGTCGGCGTCGATGACCGCGCGCACGTCGGCGACGAGCGCGTCGCGCGCCGGCTGGTCGAGCGTACGGAGCGCCGCCAGCGCGACGGCAACGACCGGCAGCCGGAGCGCCGCGCCGAGGGCGTGCACGTGTCCCGCGAGCTGCTCGGCCTCGCGAGCGGTCGACTCCCGTCCGCGCTTCTCGAGCGCCGCAACCTGCTGCTTCCGCGGCAGCTCGTCCGGGTGCAGAGCAAACGCGACGACGAGCGCCGGGGCGACCGTGGCGTCGTTGGCGGCGATGCGGACGGTCTCGGGCAGACTCGCGAGCAACCGTGCCGCGTGGTCGACGTGCGCCGGCGTCGGCCGCCCGACGGAGGCGATGACGGCGGCCGCGGGACGTGCGGCAGCCGGACGCTCCGGCGCCACGGCGGCCATCACCGGCGCCGCTGCGGCGATCGGCGCCGTCGGCGCCGGCGACTCGACGGACTCGAGGTCTTTCACGCGCCGCCGCAGATAGTCGCGCACGACGAACGACGGCGCGATGCGTCGGATGCGGTCGGGCAGGGGGGGATGCGTGGCGTACAGCGACTCGAACCGCACGCGGAGACCCTGCGCGAAGAACATGTGGCTCACGGTCTCGGCGTGCCGGTTCCGCACGAACGAGCCGGCCTGCAGCGCGCCGATGACGGCGAGCGCGCCGGCGACGCCCTCGGCGTTGCGCGTGAACTGCACGGCCGACGCGTCGGCGAGGAATTCGCGCTCCCGCGACACGCCGGCCTTGATGAGTCGCGCGCACAGCACGCCGATGAACCCGATGATCGCGATGGCGGCGCCCGCGACGACGATCGCCGCCGCCGACCGGTCGCGCCGGCTCGAGCGATCGCCCCGACCCGCCGTGCGCATGAGGAACTGCCCGAGCTCGCCGACGAACAGGATGCCGGCGAGCACGCCGATCATCTGCACGTTCAGCCGCATGTCGCCGTTCAGGACGTGGCTGAATTCGTGGGCGACGACGCCCTGCAGCTCGTCGCGGTTGAGCTGCCGCAGCGTGCCCTCCGTCACGACGATCGCCGCCTGGTTCGGCGCGTACCCGGCGGCAAAAGCGTTGACCGCCGCCTCGTCCGGCAGGACATAGACGCGCGGCACGGTCACGCCCGAGGCGATGGACATCTCGTCGACGACGTTCAGCAGGCGGCGCTCGTCGGGGTCGCGGGTGCTGCGCCCGACGGCGCGGCCGCCGACCATGCGCGCGACGGCGTCGCCGCCCGCGCGGAGGCCGTTGATCGTGACGAGCGACCGCAGGAGGATCGCGGCGAGCGTGCCGATCGTGACCCACACGAACAGCGCGTTCGGGGCGGACGCGCTCGCGAGCGACACGTTGCCGGCGGTGTCGATCGCATACGGCAGGATCCCGCGGCCGATCAGGGAGCGCCACGCGACCGCCGCGACGAGGTTGACCGCGACGACGATGCCGACGACGGCGACGGCGAACAGCAACACCAGGCGGCCGGTGCGCCGGCGCGCCCGTGCCTGGTGCTCGAAGAACGTCATGCGATGCGGCGCGGCCACGTGCCGCCCGCGCTCAGCTGAACGAGACGCGCGGCGCCTTGCGCTCGTCGGGCGAATCGGTCGCCTGCAGGAGCTCGGCGCCGCCGAATCCGAACATGCCCGCGATGAGGTTCGCGGGGAAGCTCTCGCGCTTGATGTTGTATTCCATGACCGTGTCGTTGAAGGCCTGCCGCGCGAACGCCACGCGGTTCTCGGTGCTCGTGAGCTCTTCCTGGATCGCCAGCATGTTCTGGTTGGCCTTGAGCTCCGGATACGCTTCCGCGACGGCGAAGAGACGTCCGAGCGCGCCGGCCAGTCCCGCTTCAGCGGTCGCGAGGCCCTGCATGGCGCCGGCCTGCCCCGGCTGCGCGGCGGCCCGCTCGGCGGCCCGCACCGCCGTCTGGCGCGCGGTGATGACGGCTTCGAGGGTCTGGCGCTCGTGCGCCATGTAACCCTTCGCGGTCTCGATCAGGTTCGGGATCAGGTCATAGCGGCGCTTCAGCTGCACGTCGATCTGCGAGAACGCGTTCTTGTAGCGGTTCCGGAACGCGACGAGGCCGTTGTAGATGGCCACGACCGCAATGACGGCCGCGACGACGACGGCCAGAAACACCCATCCGCCAATTGCCATGAGCGCCCTCCTCTGATCGCGCCGGGACCGCCCGGGCGCCTGACAACATTACTCGGAAAGCGCGCAAAACCGTGAGAGGCCTTCGCGGACCCCTTCGGGCACGTGCAGGCACGCCGCCAGGGCATCCCGGTGCACCCAGCGGGCGCCGTCGTGCTCCGACGACAGCACGACCGATCCGCCGCGGACCCGACAGTGAAACGCGATGCCCACGCGCGGCACCCGCGCCGCGCCTCGCAGGAACCGGAACGTGTCGACCGGCGCCACGAGCTCGACGTCGAGGCCGGTTTCCTCGCGCACCTCGCGGACGACCGCCTCGCCCGGCGATTCGCCGGGCTCGACGCGACCCGACACGGGCTCCCATTCGCCCGCCGCGTGGTCGTTCGTGGCGTTGCGTTGCAGCAGCAGGACGTCGCCGTCGCGCTCGACGATGCCGGACACGACGAGCGGGGTCGCGTCGCCGTCCGGCCAGAGCCGCGCGAAGATCGCCGGATAATCGTGCACGATGCCGCGGCCGTCGACGCGGATGTCATAGCGCGACGGATGCGTGAGGTTCTCGCACCGCCAGGCGCTGCCCGCGTCGTCGCGCGACAGACAGGTGTACCGCTGCGTGACGCGCTCGACGTCGAGCGACGGGATCTGGATGTACGCGATCGCTTCCGTGGATGACGCGCCGGCCGCGAGAGCGAGCCGCCGGATGGTCAGCGTGTTCGTGTAGGCGCAGGCCGCGATGTCGACGTCGATCGCGCCGTCGAGCGCGGGAAGCCTCGCGCCCTGCGCCGTCGTCCAGTGTCCCGCGCCGTCGGCGTGGAGCTCGATAGCGCCGCCGGTCGTCGACCGCGCGTGCACGCGCCACGCCCGCCACGCGTCGTCGCACTCGATGCGGCACCGAACGCGGAACGAGCCGCCGTCCGCGTGCACCGTCATGACGCCGTCGGCGACGATCGCGGCGTCGCCTTCGTCCAGCCGCAGATGCTCGACGCCGGGCGCGAAGAGCGTCTGCCAGTAAAAATTGTTGGTCGTTCCGGCCTGTGACATCCGCGACGCCGCCGGGTCGTTGAACGCTTCGGAGGCTCGAACCGGCTTAGACGAGCGACCCTTGAAGCGGTTGGGGACGGCGTATCGGTGGGATGGCGGGCAAGGCGCCGAAATCTGCGTTGAGCAGACCGTTGTCGAAGGTGTAGAAGACCGTCCCGGCGTATGTCGCTGCGGTCGCGAGATGTAGGGCGTCCCAGCGTCGCTTGCGATTTCCGAGTGCCCCCTGCCAAACAGATGCCATAAACGTCGCCTCGATCTTCGCAGTAAGAAGAGCGACGTCCTGTGATACTGCACAGATTGCCGCAACCGCCGAAACGAGTTGAACACCGGCAGCGACTCTAGCGGGCGCCTTTTGATACGCGCGTACGCTGATTTCTGTCAGCGTCAAAATGGACGTCACGATCCGGCCTCGGTCGTTCTTTATCTCCTCGATGAGTGTGAGGACATCGCCGGCCTGTGGCTCGTCAGCAAGGACGGCAATCCACAGCGAAGTATCGAAGTACGCGGCTGCAGGCATTCGCGTCAGCGCAAATCGTCGACGATTCGGTCGAACGGTTCTCCAGCGAAAAGCTCTCGCCAGGCTCCTCTCTGCTGCCTTAGCGCGCTTCGCCAGTCTTCTGGATGAACACCTTTGCCGCCGCTCACAAAGAGAACGGGACGGCGAACTCTCGTGTAACGAGCTTGACCGGTGAGCTCAACGTGAGTCCTCCAAAACTGCCGCGCTAGGTCAACGGACTCACGTGGGAATCGTACGGCCCATGCCTGGCCGGCTTCATCAGATAGTTCACCTTTGAAAAACTCTTTCTCTCGCTCGCCGGGTCGATCCTGAAGACCGTAGAGAATTCCTCGAACAGTCACGCCGTCGACCGTCACGCCGCCAACTTGATCGGCGAGGAGCGCGGCTCGAAGCTCTTCATCGATCGTGCCCGTGACACGGACATCGTCGTATTCGCACGTGGATTCGATCGCTTCGTATCCCCGATCCAGAAGCCTCGCCATGCGGTCAATGTGTTCAACGGCCGTGGGCGTCAAATGCGTGACGGGATAGGCATCGGGATCCCGCAAGATGGAGAACGCCCGGCAAACCTCTTCAACTGCTCGTCGGCCGATTGGGTTCGGGTCGCTTTCGGTGAAGTGGGCAAGTTCGAGTACAGGCGTAAGGCTCCCGTAGGAAAGCCCGACGATATCGAGGGCACAACTCTTGGTAATGACCTCTTCGGGTACGTCGCCACCGGAGAGTTGCTTTCCGATGGCGACCGTGAGCGCCTGCAGCTCATGGAGCAGCACGATGAGGTCCTCGACCGGGGCGCGATTCTGGGCGGCGCGCCCGCCTTTGAGGGAGATGCGAATGGTGGGCCTCATGGCGCCATTATGACCTGAAGGAGAAGTCTCACGAAGAGTTAGCGCTCAGCGCGTGTGGCTAATATTCCGGCGGGCCAGACCGACTCGCTCCGGCGCCGCGCGACAGCGGCGATCAGACGTCGCGCGAAGAGCGTCTGCCAGTACACGTCCACGATGCGCGCCTACCGCGTGACGGCTTCGACGGCAGCGTGCGCTTCGTACAGGTAGCAGGCGACGTCGTGGTCGGCGCCGACCGACGACAGCCGGGGCGGCGCGCCGGCACAGTGCGGCATCGCGAACGCGCACCGCGTGCGGAAGCGACAGCCCGACGGTGGGTCGATCGCGTTCGGCGGATCGCCGGCGAGCGGTGGCCGCTCGATGCGGCGGTCGGGATCCATCGTCGGCGCCGCCGCGAACAGCGCCTGCGTGTACGGATGCTTCGGCGCGTCGGCGAGCGCATCCGCCGTTCCGCTCTCCACGACCTGCCCGAGGTACATCACGACCACGCGCCCGCTGACGTACTCGATCACGTTCAGGTCGTGCGAGATGAACACGTACGTGAGCGCCCGCTCGGCTTTCAGCTCCTGCAGGAGATTGAGCACCTGCGCCTGGACCGACTTGTCGAGCGCGGACACCGGTTCGTCGAGGACGAGGAGCTTCGGATCGAGCACGAGCGCGCGCGCGATGTTCACGCGCTGGCGCTGCCCGCCGCTGAGCTCGTGCGGATAGCGGCGGCCGTAGAGCCGCGGGTCGAGCCCGACGCGGCCGAGCATCGCGCGCGCGCGCTGGCGCGCCGCGCCGCGCGGCGTCCCGTGCACGAGCAGGCTGAACGCCACGGCGTCCTCGATCGTGAGACGCGGATTGAGCGACGCGTACGGGTCCTGGAAGACGAGCTGCATGTCGCGCCGCAGCTGCTTCATGCGCGCGCGCGTTGCGCCGCGGACATCCTCCCCGCCGAACCGGATGGTGCCGGCGTCCGGCTCGACGAGGCGCAGGACGAGGCGCGCGAGCGTGGACTTCCCGCAGCCCGACTCGCCGACGATGCCGAGCGTCTCGGCGGGATAGACGTCGAACGACACGTCGTCGACCGCCCGGACCCACGCGTACGTCCGCTGCAGCAGCCCGCCGCGCAGCGGGAAATGCTTCCGCAGGCCGCGGACTTCGAGCAGCGGCGTGCGGCTCGGAGCCGGTGTCATCCGCGCAGCTCCATCGCGTCGCGCAGACCGTCCGATAACAGATTGAATGCCATCGACGTCAGGAAGATCGCGAGTCCCGGCAGGGCGGGGACGACGGCGTTCACGTAGATCGACTGGCGCAGCGTGTTGAGCATGAGGCCCCATTCGGCCGCGGGCGGCGTCACGCCGAGCCCGAGGAACGACAGACCGGCCGCGAGGATGATGGACAGCGACACCTGGGTGCTCGAGAAGACGAGGATGGGCCCGAGGATGTTCGCGAGCAGGTGGTGGCGGAGGATCTGGGTCACACCGGCGCCGCTCGCGCGCGCGGCGGCGACGTACTCGAGGCCTTTCACCTGCACGGTCGCCGATTCGGCCACGCGCACGACGCGCGGGACGAAGACGATCGAGAGCGAGATCAACGTGTTGAACAGCCCCGGGCCGAGCGAGCCGGAGATCGCGATGGCGAGCAGGACGGCCGGGAACGCGTAGAAGATGTCCATCGTCCGCATCACGAGCATGTTCGTGAGCCCGCCGGCGTAGCCCGCGACGACGCCGAGCGCGGTGCCGAGCAGGAACGCGACGACGACCGGCGTCAGCCCGGCGATGAGCGTCATGCGGCCGCCCCACAAGAGCCGGCTCAGCATGTCGCGGCCCTGCTCGTCGGTGCCGAGTACGTGGGGCGGCGCACCGACCGGGGCGAGCCGCAGCCGGATCGAGCCGGCGTTCGGATCGTGGGGCGCAATCCACGGCGCGAGGACGGCCGACAAGACGATGAGCACCAGCAGCGTGCCGGCGACGACCGTCGCCGGGTCGCGCGCCAGGCGCCACGCGACCGTGCGCCAGTAGGACATCGGCGAGCCGGCCAGCACGGCCGTCTCGCGCGGCAGCGTCACGACGGACACGCCGGAATCCATCAGTGGCGCGCGATCCGCGGGTCGACGAGCGTCTGCAGCACGTCGACGAGCAGGTTCAGCAGCACGAAGAAGGCGGCCAGGACGAGGATCACGCCCTGCAGCACCGGGATGTCGCGCTGGAAGATCGCCAGGTTCAGCAGGTAGCCGGTGCCGGGCCACGAGAACACGGCTTCCACCAGCACCGAGCCGCCGAGCTGGAAGCCGAACTGGAGGCCGAGGACGGTGAAGATCTGGGGCGCCGCGTTCTTGACCACGTGCAGGAACACGCGGCGATCGAAGAGGCCCTTGGCGCGGAGCGCGAGGACGAATTCCTGCGCGAGGATGTCGAGGGCGGCCGACCGCACGACGCGCGTGATGACGCCGAGCGGGATCAGCGCGAGCGCCACCGTCGGCAGCACCATGTGGCGCAGGTACTCGATGACGCCGCCGTCGGACGCGGCGCCCATCGCCGGCAGCCAGTTGAGCTGCACGGAGAAGACGATGATGAGGATGATGCCCGCCCAGTAGTGCGGCACCGACACGCCGATCACGGCGATCCCGCTGGCGAGCTTGTCGAGCGCCTTGCCCTGCCGGAACGCGGCGAGCAGGCCGAGCGCGATGCCGACGCCGAACGCCAGCACCGACGACGAGACGGCGAGCACGAGACTGTTGATGAGCGCGTCGCGCACGTCGAGGATCACCGCGCGGCGCGTGGCGATCGAGCGGCCGAGATCGCCCTGCACCACCTTGCCGAGCCAGACGACGTACTGCACCGGGAGCGGCTTGTCGAAGCCGTACGCCTTCTTCGTGGCTTCGATGTCCGCGCCGCTCGCGTCGGCCGGCATCACCGCCGCGATCGGGTCGCCGGGGGCGAGATGCACCATCGCGAAGACGATGATGCTCGCCCCGAGCAGCGTCGGGATCGCGAGCAGGAGACGCCGGCCGACGTACTGCCACATCGCGGGTTACGCGGTCCGGCGCCTCAGCGCGTCACGCTCGCGGACGTGAGGTCGACGAACCAGCTCTGCGGCTGGACGAAGCCCTTCACCTTCGCCGACAGCGCGCGCGGGTTCAGGTCGTGGACGACGAAGATCCACGGCGCGTCGTCCACCAGGATTTCGTGGAGCTTCGCGAGGACCTCGTTCTGCCTGGCGATGTCGAACGTCCGTTCCGCCTCGTCGATGAGCTTGTCGGCTTCCGGGTTCAGGTACGGCATCGTGTTGACCGACACCGGCACCACCGACTTCGAGTGGAAGAAGCGGCCGAACCCGCTCCACGGCTCGAGGAAGTTCCACGAGATGTTCCAGGCGTTGAGCCCTTCGTTGTCCGCCGTCTTGAAGCCGGCGCGCCAGCGCGTCAGCAGCGTGTTCCATTCCACCGGCTGCAGGTCGACGTCGATGCCGACGTCCTTCAGGTTCTTTTGAATCAGCTCGTTCATCGCGAGCGGCAGCATCTGCCCGGAGCCCGATGTCGAGATCAGGTGGACCGCTTTCGCCGGCCGCTTCGTGCCGTCGAAGCCGGCCTGCTTCAGCAGCGCCTTCGCCTTCGCGGGGTTGTACGCGTACGTCTCCTTCGGCTTGCCGAACCACGGATGGCCCTTGTACGCGATGCCGGTCGCGGGGATGCACGTGTCGTTCAGGAGGTTCTTGCAGATGCCGACGCGGTCGATCGCGTAGTTCGCCGCTTTCCGGACGAGCTTGTTGTTCCACGGCTCCTTGTCGAGACGGAGCGTGTGCGTCCAGTTGTGCGGATAGCTGTTCATCACGAGCTGGAAGCCGGCGCCCTTGAGCTGCGGGATCGAATCGGGCGGCGGCACCTCGATCCAGTCGACCTGGCCGCTGCGGAGCGCGGCCAGCCGCGTCGTCGGCTCGGGCAGCGGCAGCAGCACGAGCTTGTCCACCTTCGGCCGGCGCTTCGCGTCCCAGTACGTCTTGTTCGCCTCGAGCTCGAGCCGCTCGCGCGGCACGAGCCGCGTGACCTTGAACGGCCCGGTGCCGGACGGCTGCTCCGCGAACTTGCGCCAGTCCTTGAACTTCTGCCACTGCGCCGGCGAGACGACGAGCATGTAGCAGAGCTGGTACGGCACGAAGCTCGTCGGCTTGTTCGTCTCGAACTCGACGGTGTGCTCGTCGATCTTCTTGATGCCGGTGAGCGACGCGAGGCGGAACGTCACCTGCGCGGACCCGTACGTGTCGAAGTGCGCCGCGTCCTTCTTCTTGATCGACTCGTACGTGAAGACGACGGCGTCGGCGTTGAACGGGCTGCCGTCGTGGAACTTCACGCCCTTACGTAGCTTGAAGACCCACTTCGTCGGCTGGTCCTTGCGAACTTCCCACGACTCGGCGAGACCCGGCACGAGCGGCGCGAGGCGGTCGCCGCGCGTCAGATCCCACGCGATCAGCGGCTCGTAGATCTGGTAGCCGACGAACCGGAAGCCCTCGAACCCGTTGTCCGTCTGTCCGCCGGTGTAGGGGATGTCGCTCGCCGTCATCCCGATGCGGAGCGTGCCTTGTGCGGCCGCCGGGCTCGCGAGCGCGAGCGCGACGACGAGGCTGACGATGGAGACCACGATGCGTGTCATGCAGATCCTCCCTGGTCGAGGTTCACGGCGATGGACAACGGCTCGGTGCGCGGACGCCCGAACCGTTCGGGAACGAGATGACAGCGTGCCAGGTGGCCGGGACCGACGGTATGCACGGCCGGCGGCGCGGCCACACATTCGTCGCGCACGCGCGCACACCGCGGCGCGAACGCGCAGCCGGGGGGGAGCGCGGCGAGATTCGGGGGCGCGCCCGGAATCGGCACGAGCGCCTGGCCCTTCTGGCCGCGGCGCACCGTCGCCTGCATCAGGCCTTCGGTATATGGATGGGCGGGGCGCTGGAAGAGCTCGCGGATGGGCGCCTGCTCGACGATGCGCCCGGCGTACATGACGGCGGCGGCGTCGGCGATCTCGGCCGCGACGCCGAGGTCGTGCGTCACGAAGATCACCGCGAGCCCGAGCCGCTTCTGCAGATCGCGCAGGAGCCACAGGATCTGCGCCTGCACGGTGACGTCGAGCGCGGTCGTCGGCTCGTCCGCGAGCAGCAGCTCGGGCTCGCACGCGAGCGCGATGGCGATCATGGCGCGCTGGCGCATCCCGCCGGAGATCTCGTGGGGATAGCTGGCCAGGCACCGCTCGGGCGACGGCACCTGCACGAGATCGAGCAGCTCGCGCGCGCGCCGGCGCGCGGCGTCGCGATCGAGGTCGCGGTGCTGCAGCAGCGTCTCCACGATCTGCGCGCCGATCGTGTAGACGGGGTCGAGCGCGGTCATCGGCTCCTGGAACACCATCGACACGACGCCGCCGCGCAGGCCCTGGCGTGCGCGCTCGTCGAGGCGATTCACGTCGCGGCCCTTGACCACGACTTCGCCCGCGACGCGCGTGCGCGCGTGGCCGTGCAGCCCGAGGATCGCGCGAAGGGTGACGCTCTTGCCGGAGCCGGATTCGCCGAGGAGCGCGAGCGCCTGCCCGGCGTCGAGGTCGAAGCTCACGCCATTGACGGCGCGGACGAGACCGTCGCGCGTGTCGAACTCGACCGAAAGATCGCGGACAGTCAGAAGCGACATACGAGGTGCCGCCGTAACGTCAATCAACCTGGAACACGAGATCGGGTGTCAGGCGCTGGATGCTCGTGTGGCCCGACAACGCCATCGCGATCTTCAGCTCTTCGCGCAGCAGTCCGAGCGCGTTTTCCACGCCTGGCGCGCCGTTGACGGCGAGTCCCCAGAGCGCCTGGCGACCGACGGCGATCACGTTCGCTCCGCGCGCGAGGCCTTTCAGCACGTCGGTGCCGCGCGTGAAGCCGCCGTCGATGACGATGTCCGCCGCCCCCGCCACCGCGTCGACGACCGCCGGCAGCGCGTCGATCGACGCCTGCGTCGCATCGAGCTGTCGCCCGCCGTGGTTCGAGACCCAGACGATCTTCACGCCGTGTTCGATGGCACGGCGCGCGTCGCGCGCGGTCATGATGCCCTTCAGGCCGACCGGCAGCTTCGTCGTCTTGCGCAGCCAATCGACGTCGTCCCACGTGAGCCGCGTCGGGTAGTGCGGATCCGGACCGCGCGGGTTCGGCGCGATCTTCATCGCCTCGCGCGGGCTCCACCGCGCGGCGACGTCGCGCTCGCGGCGGCTGTAGACCTGGACGTCGACGGTGAGGACGACCGAGTGGTACCCCGACGCCTCGACGCGCGCCATGAGATCGGCGACCCACGCGCGGTCGCCGTGGTGATAGAGCTGGAACATCTTCGGTCCCGAGCTGCCCTTCGCGACGTCTTCGACGGGCCAGCCGGTCGCGCCCGACAGGAACTGCAGCGTGTCCGCGAGCTGCGCGCCGCGGCCCATCTCGACGTCGCCTTCCGGATGAAACAGCACGAGCCCGCCCATCGGCGCGATCACGACCGGCCACGACAGCGGCACGCCGCAGAGCGACGTCGCGAGCTCGAGCACGCGCGCGTCGACGAGGATGTCCTGGCGGATGGCCAGGCGGCGGATCGCGCGCCGGTTGCGGCGCATGGTGATCTCGGTCTCCGAGCCGCCGTCGCCGAAGTTCCAGGCTTCCCGCGGCAGCTTCTCGCGCGCGGCACGGCGAATCTCGGGGATGGTGACGTACGGCCAGGTCATCGTGCGACCTCCGGTGTGCGCGCGAACCATGGGCGCGCGGCTTCGAGCTGGGTGCCAAGGCGGAAGAGCGTGGCGTCGGCGCCGTACGGCGCGACGAGCTGCACGGCGATCGGGAATCCGCTCGCCGCGCGGCCGAGCGGCAGCATCATCGCGGGCTGCCCGGTGATGTTGAACCAGACGGTGAACGGCGAGAAGGCGAACACGCGGCGCCAGTATTCGTGCACGTCGTCCATCATCATGTCGATCCAGCCGATCGGCGGCGGCAACGTGCCGAGCCCGGGCGTCAGCAGCACGTCCCAGCTCGCATGGAACGCCGCCATCTGCCGGCCGAGCCGATGCGCCGTCTGCGTCGCGCGCACGTAGTCGGCGCCCGTGACCTGCTCGCCGAGCTTGCCGGTCGCGTACGTGACCTTCTCGACTTCACCGGGCTCGGGCGGACGGCCCTTCGTGGGATGACCGGCGAGGTTCACGACCGTGTTCGCCGACGCGAGCGTCAGAAACGTCGGCACGATCCGGTCGCCGTCGACGGTCGGATCCGCTTCCTCGACCTGGTGACCGAGATCGGCGCAGAGCTTCGCGGTCTCCTGCAGCGCGGCGAGATAGTCGGCGGCCACGGGCGCGCCGTTCGGGCTCTTCGTCGTGAACGCGATGCGCAGCCGTCCGGGATCGGCGCCGCACTCGGCGAGGAACGGCCGCGCCGGAGCCGGCGCGGCGTAGGGATCGCCGGCGCCGAGACCCGCCGTCGCGTCGAGCAGCGCGGCGGTGTCGCGCACCGTCAGCGTCACCGCGTGCTCGGCCGACAGACCGCCGAGGCCTTCACCGGCGTACGGCGTCATCGTGTTGCGCGCGCGCGTCGGCTTGAGCCCGACGAGGCCGCAGCACGCGGCGGGGGCGCGGATCGAGCCGAAGCCGTCCGAGGCGTGCGCCATCGGCAGCATGCGTGCGCCGACCGCGGCCGCGGCGCCGCCTGACGAGCCGCCGGAAATCCGCGCGGGGTCCCACGGGCTGCGCGTCGGGCCGTAGAGCTGCGGCTCGCACGTGAGCGACAGGCCGAGCTCGCAGGAGTTCGTGCGTCCGAAGATCACGAGGCCGGCGCGCTTCAGGCGCCGCACGTGTTCGCTGTCGGCGGCGGCGGGCGGCGAATCCGCGAAGAAGCGCGAGCCGCGGGTCACCCGATCGCCGGCGAGCCAGCCGCCGAGATCCTTCAGGAGATACGGCACGCCGCGGAACGGCCCGTCGGGCAGACCGTCCGCGATCGCCCGGCGCCCGTAATCGTACAGACGTGCGATGACGGCGTTGACGGCGCCGTTGCGCGCCTCGACGCGGTCGATCGCGGCGTCGAGCAACTCCTCCGGCGGGACCTTGCCGTTGCGGACGAGCTCCGCGAGCCCGAGCCCGTCGTACGCCTCGAAGTCAGCGAAACCGGCCACTTCGCACCCCCTGACGAAATCCGCGAGCGGCTGATCATGCCACGGCGCGCACCGGCCGTGCGCGGACGTTCCGGAGTGTCGGGTTCCTGACACCGCCTCGGGAGCGTGACCGGGTGAAGAAACTCCAAAGTCGATGCTGAGCGCACTTAGCGGCGATTCAGGTCTGGCAGATGACTTGCCTTGCCGTGGGTGGCCCTGAAAAACATTTCCGACTTTGTATGACTGTCGGGGCCGGAACGGGGGTTCGCATGAAGCGTTGGTTATTGGGTGCTCTGGCAGTCATGCTCGTCTGGGGCTCGGCTCCTGCGGCGTTCGCGCAAGCCGTCCCGGGCGCATTCCTGCTGTACCCGAATTATCGTGGTCTCATTTTCGACGATCGCCCGGAGATTCTCGTCGAGGCTCCGTCCGGTGCGACCGTGACCGTGAGCGACAAGGTGTCCGGCGCGACCGTCGCGACGTCGACGTCGAGCGGCCAGCCGGTCAAGATCGCGTCCAGCACGCTCACCCCGAAGCATCCGTACACGGTGACCGTCGCGCAGGGCGGAACCACGCTCGGCACGTGGGACGTGATGCCGGTTCCGGCGTCCGACCGGGCGTCGATGAACGTCAGCCACGACAAGAACGGCCGACTGCTGATGCAGAACAAGCCGCGCTTCGGCCTCGGCGTGTACGACTCCGGGCTCAGCTACTTCACGGACCCGGCGTCGTACGAGTCGACCCTCTTCGCCCCGGGCGGCAAGCGCCAGCTCGGCGGCATCAACCTGAACCTGTACCTCAACTATCACTACGGCGAAGCGCCGCTGCAGGCGATGCAGGCGCTCATGGACGCGCTGCAGAACCACGACATGATGTACCTGCAGACGGCGAACTGCTTCGCCTCCGGCAGCTACACGCGGATCCCGTTCTCGGCTGACCAGGGCAGCTGGGCGACCGACTTCGCCAAGCACAAGGGCGCGGCCGGCTTCTACATCATGGACGAGTGCGAAGAGCCGCTGGTCCCCGAGACCAAGCAGCATCACCAGGCGCTCGCCGCCAAGGCGCCGGGCACGATGACGTTCGCGGCGACGCTCGCGGGCCCGAAGCCCGAGCATGACATCCGCAAGTGGACCCAGACGCAGGACATGCTCGGCACGGACCCGTACCCGCTGTTCGGCGCGGAGCCGACGCAGGGCTACAGCCACTTCCAGGTGGCGGACTACGTGGCGTACGCGCGGAGCGCCGCGCGTGACAGCCGTCCGATCTTCTCCGTGCTCCAGTTCTTCAAGTTCACGTCCGACAGCCGCTGGCCGACGGCGGCCGAGCAGCGCGCGCACGCGATCATGTCGATCGTCGAGGGCGCGGACGGTCTCTTCTGGTGGGAAATCGGCCAGAACGGCCTGCAGAAGGATCCGAGCCAGTTCGCGACGCAGATGGCCATCCTCAAGGCCAACGTCAACGAGCTCGCCGCGCTCGAGAGCGTGCTCGTGGCGCCGGACGCGCCGACCGCGCTGCCCGGCAACACGACGCAGTACGCCGACGAGAAGGCGGGCCGCATCGCCCAGCTGAATCTCAGCAAGACGAACTCGTGGCTCTGGAACGCGAAGACGATGTATCAGCGCGAGATCGACCGCATCAACGCGGGCGACCTCTCGCACTCCCCGATGCTCCCCGGCGCGGCCGACGTCCGCACCAAGGTCAAGGTCGTGGGCGGCAAGGGCTACGTCTTCGCCTACAACTACACGAACAAGACGCTGCCGGTGACGTTCACGTGGCACACGGGTCCCGGCACGGTGACCGAGAACAAGTCGGGCACGAGCTACCCGGTGTCCGGCTCGTCCTGGAGCGACAGCTTCGGGGCGTACGAGTCGCGCATCTACGTGATCAGCAACGGCGGCACGCCGCCCGGCGGCGGTGGTGACGAGCCGCCTCCGCCTCCGCCCCCGACGGATCCGACGGTCACGTTCACCAACCCCGCGGACGCGGCGACGGTGACCGGCACCACGACCGTCACGATGACGGCCGCCGGTGGCAGCGGCAGCGGCTACGGCTACAAGCTCGACGTCGACGGCGCCAACGTCTACACCGGCGCGAACGGCACGTTCAGCTGGAACACGACGACGGTGGCCAACGGTGCGAAGACCCTCATCGCCACGGTGACCGACTCGAACGGCAAGACCGGGACGGCCTCGATCTCGGTGACCGTGTCGAACGTCATTCCGGCGCCGACGGTCACGTTCACCGCGCCCGCGAACGGCGCGACGGTCAGCGGCACCACGACGGTGACCATGGCCGGCAGCGGCGGGAGCGGCAGCGGCTACAGCTACAAGCTCGCGATCGATGGCACCGAGGTGCACTCGGGCACGAGCGCGTCCTACAGCTGGAACACGACGACGACGGCCAACGGCGCGAAGACGCTGACGGCCGCCGTGACGGACTCCAACGGCAAGACCGGCACGGCGTCGATCTCGGTCACCGTGTCGAACACGACGACCGCCTCGTTCGCGGTCAGCTTCAGCAATCCGACGACCGACGGTGTCACCGTGTCGGGCAATCTCTCCGTCGGGCTCAGCACGACGGCGCCGTGGGGCCAGTCGAAGACCTGGAAGCTGTCGGCCGGCGACAAGGTCCTCACGACCGTGACCAACACGGGCACCGTGCTCTGGTACACGCTCGACACGAGGACGCTCCCTGACGGGCTCAACACGCTGAAGGCCGAGGTCGCGTACAACGGCGAGACGGCGTCGGCGAACCGCACGATCAACGTGGCCAACGGCGCGACGACGCCGCCCCCGCCGCCGGCGAGCCCGACCGTGTCCTTCACCAGCCCCGCGAACGGTGCGACGGTGAGCGGCGCGACGACGGTGACTCTGGCCGCGAGCGGCGGCAGCGGCAGCGGCTACGGCTACAAGCTCGCCGTTGACGGCACCAGCGTCTACAGCGGCACCAGCCCCTCGTTCAGCTGGAACACGACGACGGCGGCCAACGGGACGAAGACGCTCACCGCGACGGTGACGGACTCCGCGGGTGGCACCGGGACGGCCTCGGTCGCGGTCACGGTCTCGAACACCGTGACGGCGCCGCCGGCCTCGTTCACCGTCAGCTTCACCAATCCGACGACCGACGGCATGACGGTGTCGGGCAACCTCTCCGTCGGGCTCGGCACGACGGCGCCGTGGGGCCAGTCGAAGACCTGGAAGCTCTCGGTCGGCGACAAGGTCCTCACGACCGTGACCAACACGGGCACGGTGCTCTGGTACACGCTCAACACGACGACGCTGGCGGACGGGCTGCAGACGCTCAAGGCCGAAGTGACCTACGACGGCGCGACCGCGTCCGCGACCCGCACGATCAACGTCACGAACGGCACCACCACGCCTCCGCCTCCGGCGACGCTGACGGCGGCGATCTCGAGCCCGGCCGAGGGCGCGACGGTCAGCGGCACCCAGACGGTCAGCATGACGTCGAGCGGTGGCGCGTCCGGCTCGCGGACGTTCAAGCTCGAGCAGGTGGTGGGCGGGACGACGACGCTGCTCTCGACGCAGACCGTCAGCGGCACGTCGGCTTCGTATGGCTGGAACACGACGTCGGTGGCGAACGGCGCGGTGACGCTCAGGCTCACCGTGACGGACTCCGCCGGCGCCAGCACGTCGGTCACGCGGTCGGTGACGGTGTCGAACACCGTGACGCCGCCGGCCGACTTCACCGCCACGGTGACTTCGCCCGCCGAGGGCGCGACCGTGGCCACGAGGTTCTCGATCGGCACGTCGACGACCGCGCCGTGGGGCAAGTCGAAGACGTTCACCGTCCTCGTGGACGGCAAGGTCGTCGGCACGAAGACCACGACGGGCACCGTGTTCTGGGTGTCCGCGACCGTGGCTCGCGGGAAGCACACGATCGTCGTCAAGGTGACCTACAACGGTCAGACGGCGACGAGCCCGACCCGGACCATCACGTCCAGGTAGGGCGCCGGCAGGACGGCCGCGCGACGGTCGGGGCGTCTGGCCCCGGCCGTCGTCGCGGCCGTGCCGCATTCAGCGCCCGGTGCGTTTGGCATCGACCACGCAACGGTTCATGGCAGCGGCCCCCGCCGATTGATTGTGAGCAACCAGACAGGACGGCGCGACAGATCACTGCATGGCCTGTTCCGCGTGTTGCACACATACGGCGCGCCGGTCGCTGCCGTCATCCTCGTCGGGCTGTGCGTGCTGTACGCGGGGCCGGCCACCGCCACGACGGTCGTGCCGCTCAGCGACGAGCGCCTCGCCCGTGATGCCGTCGCCATCGCGATCGGCGAGGTGGCCGCCATCGACACGTACTGGGATGCGCCGCGGCGCCAGATCTTCACGGTCATCCGGCTGGCGATCGGCGAGTGGCTGAAAGGTGATCTGGCGACGCCGCAGGTCACGCTCCGGCTGCCGGGTGGATCGCTCGGCGGGGCGCGCGCCTGGATCGAGGGCAGTCCCGAGTTCCGTCGCGGCGAGCGCGTGCTCGTGTTCCTCGGCACGAACGCCGACGGGACGCTGCGCGTCGCGCATCTCTACCAGGGCAAGCTCGCGATCGTCACCGATCCGACGTCCGGTGACGACTACGTGTACCGCGACGTCAGTCCTCGCGGCGTGAACGTGCTGGCGGCGACTCGCGGCGTGCCCGCCGCGCTGCGCCCGCTCGCGGAGGTCCGGTCGCTCATCCGCAGCGTCGCCGGCACGTCGGCCGGCCGCCGCCCGGCGCCCGCGGCGCCCGTCGCCGAAGCGGTCGTCGCCGCCGACACCGTGAGCGAGAGCCGCGAGGCGTACACCTATCTCGGATCCCCGTCGCGGTGGTTCGAGCCGGACGCCGGACAACCCATCCCCGTGCGCATGAATCCGAGCGGCGAGCCGGCGGCGCCGGGCGGCGGGTTCGACGCGGTCCGCGCCGGGTACAACGCCTGGAACGGCGTGACCTCGTCGGCGGCGCGGGTCTGGGATGGCGGCGCGACGTCCGCGGCGGGGTTCCAGTTCGACGGCGTCAGCGCCGTGTCGTTCGGCGATCCGCTCGGACAGATCGACCCGCCGTCGAGCTGCTCCGGAACGCTCGCGCTCACCGGCTATTACCGCACCGACGAGACGCGAGTCGTGGACGGCACGACGTTCTACCGCATCGTCGAGGGCGACGTCGTCTTCGCCGATGGCTGGGCGGGCTGCGGGTTCTACGAGAGCTACGCCAACCTGGCCGAGGTGGCGACGCACGAGCTCGGCCACGTCCTCGGCCTCGGCCACTCCGGGGACGCCGGCGCGATCATGTACGCGTTCGCCCACTTCGACGGGCGCGGCGCCACGCTGGCGGCCGACGACATCGCCGGTGTCAGCTCGATGTACCCGGTGTCCAGCGCGACGCTGAGCGTCGTCCGCGCGGGGACGGGCGCGGGGTCGGTGACCAGCAGCCCGTCCGGCATCGCGTGCGGCTCGGACTGCTCGGAAACGTACACGTCGGGAACGGCGGTGACGCTGTCCGCGAGCCCCGCGAGCGGCTCGACGTTCGCGGGCTGGAGCGGCGGCGGATGCACGGGCGCGGGGACGTGCACGGTCACGACGACCGCGTCGACCAGCGTGACCGCCACGTTCGACACGGCCACCACCGCGGGCTTCACGGCGTCCTTCAGCAACCCGTCGAGCGACGGCAGGACCGTGAACGGCAACCTGTCGGTCGGGATGTCGACGACGGCGCCATGGGGCCAGTCGAAGACCTGGCTCCTCGCCGTCGACGGGACGACGGTGACCACGGTCACCAACACCGGCACGGTCCTCTGGTACACGCTCGACACGCGGACGGTCGCGAACGGCCTGCGCACGCTGACGGTGTCCGTGACGTACAACGGGCAGATGGCGACGGCCTCGCGCACCATCAACGTCGCCAACGGGACGTCGGCGCTCACCGCGGCGTTCTCGAGCCCGGCGGCCGGCGCGACGGTCAGCGGGACGCAGACGGTGGGGATGTCGTCGGCCGGCGGGGCGTCGGGCTCGCGGACGTTCCGGCTGGAGCAGATCGCAGGCACGACGACGACGCTGCTGTCGACGCAGACGGTCACCGGCACGTCGGCGTCGTATGGCTGGAACACGACGGCCGTCGCCGACGGCAGCGTGACCTTGCGGCTCACGGTGACGGACTCGGCGGGCGTGAGCGTGACGGTGACGCGCGCCGTGACGGTGTCGAACTCGACGCTCACGGCGTCGTTCACGAGCCCGGCGGCCGGCGCGACCGTCAGCGGCACGCAGACGGTCGGGATGGCGTCGGCCGGCGGGGCGTCGGGCTCGCGGACGTTCCGGCTCGAACAGATCGTCGGCACGACGACCACGCTGCTGTCGGCGCAGACGGTCACCGGCACGTCGGCGTCGTACAGCTGGAACACGACGACCGTCGCCAACGGTACCGTCACGTTGCGGCTCACGGTGACCGACTCGGCGGGCGCGAGCGTGACGGTGACGCGGTCGGTGACGGTGTCGAACGGCACGTCGACCGCGGGCTTCACCGTGTCGTTCAGCAATCCGACCACCGACGGCAGGACCGTGACCGGCAACCTGTCGGTCGGCTTGTCGACGACGGCTCCGTGGGGGCAGGCGAAGACGTGGACGCTGTCGGTGGATGGCGCCACGCTGACGACGGTCACCAACACCGGCACGGTGCTCTGGTACACCCTCGACTCGCGCCCGCTCGCCAACGGCGCCCGGACGCTGAGGGCGACCGTCACGTACAACGGTCAGACGGCGCCGGCCGACCGGACCATCAACGTCGCGAACTGATCCCTCGGCCGCGTTATGATCGGGCCGCGAGCGGGCGCTCGCGGCCCGATTCCTTTTTCAGCGCTCCACCAGGAGGTCAACGATGCTCGGTGACGTCGTCGAGCTGTCCATCGTCGTGCGCGATCTCGAGGCGGCCATCGCCCGCTACGACAAGCAGTTCGGGCTGACGTGCACGCAGCGCGGGGAGTCGAAGGAGTTCGGATTCGTGAACGCGATCCTGCCGCTCGGCATCGGCCACATCGAGTTCCTGCAGCCGACGGATCCGGACAAGGCCGTCGGCAAGTTCCTCGCGAAGCACGGCGAGGGCGTCTATCTGGTCGGGTTCGAGACGAAGGACATTCCCGGCGCCGTCGGCCGGCTGAAGGGCGCGGGCGCGCGCGTCGACGCGCGGCGGCCCGACATCGCGTGGGTGCATCCCGCGGACTGTCACGGCGTCTTCGTCGAGTTGCGCAAGCGCCCGGATCATCACGGGAGCTGACATGGCCACGTTCCAGTTCGATCTCTGCGAGCTGCCGCCGGAAGCCGAATCGCTCCGCGGCGAGGTGCGCCAGTTCCTGCGCGAAAATCTCAAGACCGCGGCGATCTCCCGCTCGCGATCGTGGGGCGGCTTCGACCGCGAGTTCAGCCGCAAGCTGGGCGCGCGCGGCTGGATCGGGATGACGTGGCCGAAGAAGTACGGCGGCCACGAGCGCACGTTCCTCGAGCGCTACGTCGTGATGGAGGAGATGCTCGCCGCCGGCGCGCCGGTGAGCGCGCACTGGGTGGCCGATCGCCAGAGCGGCCCGCTGCTGCTGCGCTTCGGCACCGAGGAGCAGCGCGAGCGCTTCCTGCCCGCGATCACGCGCGGCGAGATGTCGTTCGCGATCGGCATGTCCGAGCCCGACTCCGGCTCCGATCTCGCGTCGCTCCGCACGCGCGCCGAGCGCGTCGCCGGCGGCTATCGCGTGAACGGCTCGAAGATCTGGACGTCGAACGCGCACAAGTCGGAGTACATGATCGCGACGTTCCGGACGGCGACGGATCCGAAAGACCGGCACGCGGGCCTCACGCAGTTCCTCGTCGAGACCAAGTCGCCGGGCATCACGATCAACCCGATCATCGACCTCACCGGCGAGCATCACTTCAACCTCATCCTGTTCGAGGACGTGTTCGTGCCGGAGGAGATGCGCGTCGGCGCGGAGGGCGCCGGCTGGGCGCAGGTGACGACGGAACTCGCGTTCGAGCGGAGCGGCCCGGAGCGCTACCTCTCCGCGATGGCGCTGATCCTCGAGCTGGTGCGCGCCGCCGGTCCCGATCCGACGGAGCGGCAGGCGATCGCGATCGGCCGCGTCATGGCGCACCTCAACACGCTGCGGCAGCTGTCGCTCTCGATCTCCGGCATGCTCCAGGCCGGCCAGAATCCGAACCTCGAGGCGGCGGTGGTGAAGGACCTCGGCACGACGTTCGAGCAGGAGATCCCGCAGATCGCGCATGACGTGCTCGGCCTCGAGCCGAGCCCCGGCACCGGCAGCCAGCTGCACCAGGTGCTCGCGTATCTCACACAGAGCGTGCCGTCACATTCACTCCGAGGCGGCACGCGCGAGGTCCTTCGCGGGATCATCGCGCGGGGGTTGGGGCTGCGATGAAAACAGATCTGCAGGAAATGCGGACCATGCTCGGCGACGTGTCGACGCGTCTGTTCACGGACCTCGTCACGCCCGAGCTGATCGCCGACGCCGAAAAGGGCGAATGGCCCGACGCGCTCTGGCGCGCGGTCGAGGAAAACGGCTTGACGCTGCCGCTCGTGCCGGAGTCGAAGGGCGGCGCCGGCGCCGCGTGGGGCAACGTGTTCGTGCTCGTCGCGGCCGCCGGCCGTCACGCGGCGCCGATTCCGTTCGCGGAGACGATCGTCGCGTCGTGGCTGCTATCGGAAGCCGGACTCGGCGTGCCCGAAGGGCCGCTGACCATCGCGCCGGGCGGCGCGGACGAATGGCTCCAGCTCGAGCGCGCCGGCGACGAATGGCGCGTGCAGGGCACGGCGAAGCGCGTGCCGTGGGGCGCGTCGGCTGGTCACGTCGTCGTGGTCGGCGAATCGAACGGCACGCCGATGGTCGGGCTCGTCGCGCGGGGGGCGGTCCAGGCGGCGCCGGAAAAGAATCTGGCGCTCGAGCCGCGCGACACGCTGAGCTTCGACGGCACGCCGGCCGTGGCCGCGGCGCCGGTGAAGCTGCCGCTCGACGTCGTGCGCACGTACGGCGCGCTGGTGCGATCGGCGCAGATGGCCGGCGCGCTCGAGCGCATGCTCGCGCTGTCCGTGAAGTACGTCACCGAGCGCAAGCAGTTCGGACGGCCGATCGGGAACTTCCAGGCGATCCAGCACCAGCTCGCGCTGCTCGCCGGGCACGTCGCGGCCGCCGGCACCGCGGCCGACACCGCGTTCCGCGCCGCGGAGCGCGGCGATCTACGCTACGAGGTCGCGGTCGCCAAGGTGCGCACGGGCGAGGCGGCCGGACTCGGCGCCGGCATCGCGCATCAGGTGCACGGCGCGATCGGCTTCACGTACGAGCACTCGCTGCATTTCTTCACGCGCCGCCTCTGGTCGTGGCGCGCGGAGTACGGCGCGGAGGCGCACTGGGCGGAGGAGCTCGGACGCGCCGTGGCGCAGCGCGGTCCGGCCGAGCTCTGGCCGTACGTGACGAGCCGCTAGGAGCCGTCGGAGATTCGAGGCGTGCCACGGCTTTGCCGGGGCGCGCCGAGCGCTACGGCAGCAGGTCGCTGACGGCGATGCGGACGTCGGGCAGCGCGAGCAGCGTGACCGTCTCGTTCATCGCGCGCCGCGCCACGGACCGATAGGACCAGCCGTAGACCGCTGACTCGTCATGCGCCGGATCGCGGTAGATCTCGAGCACCCCGTCGACGAGATTCACGATCCAGTAGTCCTGAATGCCGCCGCGCGCGTACAGACTGCCCTTGCGCCGCCGGTCGAACGCGAGACTCGTATCGGCGACCTCCACGACGAGCACCGCTCGCTCCGGGTGCTCGGCGACGTAGTCGCGCAGGTCGCCCCGCACCACGGCCACGTCAGGCTCCGGCTCGGATTCGTCGTCGAGCGCGATCGGATCCTGAGATCGCACGAGCCAGCCGGGCGGGAGCGCGCTTCGCAGTGCCCGGGCGACCAACCCGACGCCGGTGACGTGGTAGGCGCCTTTCGGTTCCGCGACGACGAGGTGGCCACCGATCAATTCGACCGGCTCGGATTCCAGAATTCCGAACTCACCGAGCTGGTGGTATTCCACGCGTGTCCAGCGGCGCTCCGTCAGGGGGATCTGAGCCATGACGACCGGTCCTAGACTCGGTTGACCGCCTGATCGGGGTGCTTGGGATTCGGGACGAGGCGTCGACCGTTGCCGTCGACGAACAGATCGAGCCGTTCGAGCACGGTCTGTCCGACCAGGACGTCGTTGCCGACGACGAGCGTCTCGTCGACCGTGTGCCTGCCGAGGAGCACGACGACCGTCTCGAGACCGAGCCGAGCGACGACGTCGCGCGGCAGCACGGTGCGGACGGCCCCCGTGTCGACGAGAGCGTCGGCCTCGAACGTTCGGACTTGCTCCGGCTTCAGCAATCCACGGCGGACAAGACCTTCGTCGACCGCGTTGGTCAATCGCGTCCTGACTCGCACCTCACCCATGCGCACCGGCAATGGTCGATACCTCCGGCCCCCGCGTCAACGTCTACATCATGATACGCCGCTGCCGCTCACCGGCTGGCGACGCGGACGTCACACGACCACGATCTCGCGCGTGATGATGAACGGGAGCTCGCCGCTGATGAAGTTCGCCTCGTCCGCCCGCGTCCGCGCGTACTCCGGCGTCGCCGCCGCCGCGCGCATCGCCGCCGTGTCGTCGAACCACGTGATCGCGAGTCCATCGTACGCGGGCGTGCGCCCGCCGGCGTAGGCCGAGGCCCGCACGTGGCTCTGCACGTAGCGGCGGATCTGGGGAATCCGCGCGGCGATCGGGCCGTGCGTCTCGCGCCAGTAGCGCTGGAACGCGTCGATCGCGAGATCGGGCCGGTGCGTCACGAACTCGATGCTCTTCACGCTGCCCTCCGGGATCGGCCCGTCGATGACGACGTCCTCGTCCGTCGCGAGCATCTTCATCGCGCTGCGATCGAGAAAGCGCGCCTCGTCGGCATCGATGGCGGCCTGCTCCGGCGTGCCGCGCAGCGCGCGGAGCGCGTGCGTGTCGTCGAACCACAGCTCGGCGATGCCGTCCCACGCCGGCTCGCCTTTGCGATAGCCGGCGAGCAGGGTGTGCGACTGGACATACCGCCGCACACCGGGGAGCTTGCGGACGACGTCGGCGTGCCGCGTGCGCCAGTACTCCTGAAACGGCTCGACGGCCATGCCGGGCTTGCGCTTCACGATGGCGACGATCTTGATCATCGGGTGCTCCGGCGCGCGAGCAGCTCGCGCGCGATGGTGAGTCGTAAGACTTCCGTCGTGCCTTCGGCGATGCGCCAGCTGCGGATCCGGCGATACGCCGCGGCGAGCGGGTGATCGTCGACGACGGCGGCGCCGCCGGTGAGCTGAATGGCGCGGTCGACGATGCGCGCGACCGTTTCGGTGGCGAGCGACTTCGCCATCGTCGCTTCGAGGTCCGCCGGGACGCGCGCGTCGGCCTGTCGGGCGGCGGCCCATGTGGCCGCGCGCGCGGCGTACAGCTCGGTCGCGCTCTCGCCGAGCATCGCCTGCACCTGCTCGCGCTCCGCGAGCGGCGTGCCGGTGCGGTGCGGCCGCGTGACGTTCGCGAGCGCCCAGTCGAGCGCCCACTGCGCCGTGCCGCACGCCGTCGCGGCGACGGTCAGGCGCAGCACGGCGACGCTCGCCAGCGCCGCCGGCAGTCCGGCGCCGATCTCACCGAGGACGTCGCCGGCGGACACGCGCACGTCGCGCAACTCGAACTCGCCGTGCACCGCGCCGTCGAGCGTCCGCTTCTCGCGCCGGAGCGTCACGCCGGGCGCGTCGCGCGCGACCACGAAGATCGCGGAGCCGGCCGTGGTGCCGTCGGTGGCGGTGACCCGGGCGACGGTGAGCAGAAGATCGGCGCGCGCGCCGCCCGTCACGAACGACTTCACGCCCGAGACGACGAACGCGTCGCCATCGCGCACCGCCGCCGTCCGTGGTCCTTCGCGCGCGTCGGTGAACGCCAGCACCGCCTCGCGCTCGCCGCGCAGCACCGGAATCAGAAATCGCTCGCGCTGGTCGCCCCTCGCGTGGCGGAGGAGACCGCCGTCGTTCCCGAGCACGAACCGGCCGAGGACCGCGCCGCACGCGCCGATCGTCTCGTGAAGCGCGACGGCGCCCAGCGGGCCAAGCCCCCCGCCTCCGAGCTCGGCCGGCTGCAGCAGCCGGAACAGTCCGGCCTCGGCCGAACGCTGCCGGATCCGGCGCTGCAGATCGACGGGCGCGTCGCCCTCGTCGCGCACGCGCGCCGCGCGCTCGGCGGGGAGGACCTCCTGCGCGAGGAATTCGCGCAGGCGCTGGCGGTGCGTCTCGAGCGCGGCCGGGAGCGCGTCGACGGTTGCGCCGATCACGCTCGCAGTATATTGAATCGACTCCTCGGATCTCCACCAGGTTCCCGGCGCTCAGGAGGGATGCCCGCCATGGCCGTGACCGCGCTCGACATCACGCAGCGATCCGCCGTCCTCGATGGCCGTCCGTTCGGCGCCGCCGGCGCCTATGAAAAAATCGCCGGCACGCTGCGCTTCGCCGTCGACCCGGCGCTGCCGGTCCACGCGCCCATCGCGGACCTGGGCCTGGCGCCGCGGAACGAGCGGGGCCGCGTCGAGTGGTCGGCGGACTTCTACCTGCTGAAGCCGGTCGACCCGGCGCGGGGCAATCGCCGGCTCTTCCTCGACGTGCCGAACCGCGGACGGAAAGTCGCGCTCGGCATGGTGAACTCCGCGCCGCGCGTGCCCGATCCGAGCACGCCGGAGGAGTTCGGCAACGGGTTCTTCATGCGCCATGGCTGGACCGTCGCGTGGGTCGGCTGGCAGCAGGACGTGCCCCGGCGCGACGGCCTGATGGCGATGACCGTGCCGGCGGTGCGCGGCGTGACGGGCCTGCTGCGATGCGAGTTCCGCCCGAACCTGCGCGCCGACGTGCTCCCGCTGGCTGACCGGTATCACATTCCGCACGAGACGGCGGACCTCGACGATCCTGCCGCGCGGCTGACCGTGCGCGAGCACGTCGGCGCCGCCGAGGTCGAGATTCCGCGGAACGCCTGGCGATTCGCCGATCGATCGCACGTGCATCTCGCCGGCGGGTTCGAGCCGGGGAAGATCTACGACGTCGTCTATCGATCGGCCGATCCGCCGGTGATCGGCCTCGGGTTCCTCACGGTGCGCGACACCGGCGCGTTCCTGAAATTCGACGCGGGCCGCGGGAACCCGTGCGCCGGCGCGCTGGATCGCGCGTACGTCTTCGGCGTGTCGCAGAGTGGCCGCTTCCTGCGGCACCTGCTGTACCTGGCGCTCGACGAGGACGAGCAGGGCCGGATGGTGTTCGACGCGGTCGTGCCGCACGTCGCGGGCGCCCGCCGCGGCGAGTTCAACATGCGCTTCGGGCAGCCGTCCCTCAACGCGCACCAGGCGGTCGGCGATCTGTTCCCGTTCACCGGCGAGGAGCAGGTGGATCCGGTCACCGGCAAGCGCGACGCGCTGCTCGCGCGGCTGCGCCGTCGCGGCCGCGCGCCGAAGATCTTCATCATCAACAGCTCGGCGGAATACTGGCGCGGCGACGGCTCGCTGATCCACACGGACGTCGACGGCAAGCGCGACGTCGAGCCGCCCGACGACGTCCGGATCTATCTGTTCGCGGGCACGCAGCACACGCCCGGACCGATCCCGCCGAACGAGGCCGATCCGAACACCGGCGGCCGCGGTCTCAAGCCCTTCAACACGGTCGACTACGCGCCGCTGCTGCGCGCGGCGCTCGTGAACCTCGACCGGTGGGTCTCGGCGGGGATCGAGCCGCCGCCGAACGAGTTCCCGCGCCTGGCCGATGCGAGCGCGGTGCCGGCCACGGCGACGAAGTCACGGTTCGACTCGATTCCCGGCGTGCGGTTTCCCGATCGCGTCGGGCATCCGGTCCGGCTCGATTTCGGTCCCGACATCGAACGCGGACTCGTCGCCGAGCTGCCGCCGAAGGCGGGCGCGCCGTATCCGTCGTTCGTCTCGGCCGTGAACGCCGACGGCAACGAGATCGGCGGCGTCCGCCCGGTCGAGCTGCGTGCGGCGCTGGCGACGTTCACGGGCTGGAACCCGCGCCATCCGGACCAGGGCGCGCCGGGCGACCTGATGAGCATGCAGGGCATGACGCTGCCGTTTCCGCGCACGCCGGAAGAACGGAAAGCCTCCGGGGACCCGCGGCTTTCGATCGCCGAGCGCTATCCGTCGCTCGAGGCGTATCTCGCACGCGTCCGCGAAGTGGCGCACGTGCTCGTCAACGCGCGGTGGATGCTCGCCGAGGACGTCGAGGCGTCCGTCGAGCGCGCCGGAGTGCTCTGGGATCAGCTCCAGCGCGGGCTCTGAGGCGACCCGGTGAAGCTGGTGCTCATCCGGCACGCCGACGCCGGCGACGCGGATGCGATCCGCTATCCGGACGATCGCACGCGGCCGCTCACGACGGCCGGCGAGCGGGAGCACGCGGCCGTCGCCGGCGCGCTCGCGCTGCTCGATCTCCACGTGACCGACGTCCTCAGCAGTCCGCTCGCGCGCGCGCGTCAGACGGCCACGATCACCGCGCGCGCCCTCGACGTGGCGGAGGTGAGGGTCGTCGACGCCCTCGGTGACCGGTTCCGCATGGACGATCTGCTCGCCGAGCTGTCCGCGCTGCCGCCGGACGCGACGGTCGCGTGCGTCGGTCACGAGCCGCACATGTCGCGCCTCGCCGCGAGGCTCCTGCATGCCGACGGCAACATCCGTGTCGCGTTCGCGAAGAGCGCCGTGATGGTCCTCGATTTTCAGGGACATCCGGGGCGGGGGACCGCGCGGCTGGTCTTCTTCATGTCCCCGCGCGAGACGCTGCGGCTGATCGAGTAATCCGCGTAATCCTAGCCCTGAGGACTTCATCCGGTGGTGGTCGTCGAGATCGAGCCCACGTTCGAGAGCTGGCAGCGAGCTCGCGCTCATCGAGCCGGACACGCTCGTGTGCATGGGGGCGACGGCGGCGCGCTCGCTGCTCGGCGCCGACGTCCGTCTGATGCGTGACCGGGGCCGCGTGTTCCGGACGCCGTGGGCGCCGCGGACGCTCGCGACGTTTCACCCCTCGGCGATCCTGCGCGGCGCCGACGAAGCGGCGCAGGCCGAGCTCTACCGGCTGCTCGTCGAGGACCTCCGGCTGGCCGCCGTGGCGTAAAATGCCGGGGTCATGAAGACCCGCGACCTTCGTGTCGAGAGCATCCGGCCGCTGATCCCGCCGGCGATCCTGCTCGAAGAACTTCCGCTCGGTGAAGACGCGTCGGCCGGCATCGCGCGCGCCCGCGACGAGCTGCGCGCGATCCTGGCCGGCCGCGACGACCGGCTCATGGTCGTCGTCGGGCCGTGCTCGATCCACGATCCCGCCGCCGCGCTCGACTATGGCCGCCGGCTGAAGACGCTCGCGGACCAGCTCGCCGGCGACCTGCGGCTCGTCATGCGCGTGTACTTCGAAAAGCCGCGGACGACGGTCGGCTGGAAGGGCCTCATCAACGATCCGCATCTCGACGGGAGCTTCGTCATCAACGAAGGGCTCCGCGCGGCGCGCCGGCTCCTGCTGGAGCTCGCGGAGCTCGGCGTGCCCGCGGGCTGCGAGTTCCTCGACCCGATCACGCCGCAGTTCACGTCCGACGTCGTCTCGTGGGGCGCGATCGGCGCGCGCACGACCGAAAGCCAGGTGCATCGCGAGCTCGCGTCCGGTCTGTCGATGCCCGTCGGGTTCAAGAACGGCACCGACGGCGGCGTGCAGATCGCGATCGATGCCGTGCGCGCGGCGGCGCATCCGCACAAGTTCATCGGCGTCACCGAGCAGGGGCTCGCCGGCATCGTCTCGACGAGCGGCAACCTCGACTGCCACGTCATCCTGCGCGGCGGCGCGACCGGGCCGAACTACGACCGCGCGAGCGTCGGGAAGACGCTGGCGGCGATCCGCGACGCCGGCCTGCCGCCGCGGCTGATGGTCGACGCGAGCCACGGCAACAGCGACAAGGACTACCGCAAGCAGCCGCTGGTGGCCGAAGACGTCGGCGCGCAGATCGCCGAAGGCGACGGCGGCGTCGTCGGCATGATGTTCGAGAGCTTCCTCGTCGACGGCCGTCAGGACCTGAACGGCGACCGGATGAAGCTCACGTACGGCCAGAGCGTGACGGACGCGTGCATGGGCTGGGACATGACGCGGCCCGTCCTCGAGGGTCTCGCCGCCGCCGTCCGCACGCGCCGCACGCGTCGCTGACGACGTTCGCGGCGGCCGGTCAGTCCCCCATCACCAGACCGCCGTCGACCTTGAGCGCCTGACCGGTCATGTAGTCGGAGTCCGGTCCGGCGAGGAACGCGACGACGCCGGCGACGTCGTCGGCGGTCTCCGGTCGCCCGAGCGGAATGTTCCGGATGCGCCGCTTCCACGCGTCCCCTTCGCCCCAGCCTTCGAGCGCGCCCCACTCCCGGTCGATCTGCTGCCACATCGGCGTGTCGACCGCGCCGGGACACACGCAGTTCGACGTGATGCGGTCGCGCGCGAACTCCTGCGCCGCCGACCGCGTGAGACTCACGACGCCGGCCTTCGACGCGCTGTACGGCGTCATCAGCGGGTTGCCGCCGCGATACGCTGCGATCGACGCCGTCTGGATGAGCTTTCCGCGGAGCTCCGAGCCCGGCATGATCGGCTGCTCGCGCATGCGGCGCGCGACCGCCTGCATCACGAAGAACACCGCCTTCAGATTCACGGCGAGCACGCGGTCCCACTCGGATTCCGTGACGTCGAGCAGCGGCTGCACGCGGACGACGCCCGCGTTGTTGAAGAGAACGTCGAGCCGGCCCCAGCGGCGGTACGGCTCGTCGACGAGGCGCGCGACGTCGGCGGCCCGGGTGACGTCGGCGGTGAGCGCGACTTGACCGAGCTCGGCGGCGAGCTTCTCCACCGACGAGCCCGGCACGTCGGTCAGCACGAGGCGCGCGCCTTCGCGGGCGAGCCGGCGGGCCGTGGCCGTGCCGATGCCGCCGGCGGCGCCGGTGATGAGGACGGTGCGGCCGTCGAGGCTCATCGCCTTACACGTTGATGACGGGCTTCGCGCCCACGAGGGTGCGCGCCGTCTCCAGCTGCCCCGCGTGCATGAAGCCGTGGATCATGCAGATCTGCGCGACCGCGCGCCACGCCGGCATCTCGCCCATGCCCTTGATGGTCACCGTCTTGTCCCAGAAGTCCGCCGGCGCCTTGTCGAAGAGCTCCTCCGTGCTCGCCCAGACCTTCTTCTGATAGTCCTTCCACAGCGCGAGGTCCTTGATGCGGAGCGCGTGCGCGTCCTCCGTCGACATGCCGGTGCCGTTCGCGACGGGCGGCAGCCCGAACTTCTCGGCGTAGCCGCCTTCCACCCACACCGGCGAGCGGCGATCCTGCAGCACGAAGCGCACGATGTTGTCTTCCGTGCGCGCGACGTGGAAGACGCTCCACGCCACGGTGTTCACCTTCGCGCCGGGAGCCTGATGCACCTGCGCCTCGGTGATGTCCTCGAGCGTCTTGTCGAGCATGCCGTGCAGGCGCTCGAGCTCCATGCGGACGTATTCGATCGCGGTCATGGCGGTCCTCCTCGAACGTGGTGTCGCATTCTACCTGAGCTATCCTAGCCCGGCCCGCCGAGCGGGCAGGGAGGCAGCGATGGCGATGCGCGCGGCGTTCTATCAGGGCGCGGGGAGCTTCACGACGGGTACGGTCGACGTGCCCCGGCCGGGACCTGGCGAAGCGCTGCTGCGCGTGCGCCGCGTCGGCATCTGCGGCACCGATCTGCACATCTTCCAGGGGCACCTCGACCACCGCGTGCCGAAGGGCGGCATCATCGGGCACGAGACGTTCGCGGAGGTCGTCGAGGCGCCGGCCGGCAGCGGCTTCACGAAGGGCGACCGCGTCGTCGTCGAGCCCACGATCTCGTGCGGCGAGTGCCGCGCCTGCGCGATGGGCGCGTACTACCTCTGCTATCAGCTCAAGGTGATGGGCGTCGATCTGCCCGGCGGCATGCGCGAGTACTGGGCCGCGCCCGCGAAGCTCATGATCAGGATTCCGGATTCCCTCGACGACGACGATGCGGGACTGGTCGAGCCGCTCGCCGTCGCCGTGCACGACGTGCGGCGCGCCGGGCTCGAGCAGGGCAACAGCGCGCTCGTCTTCGGCGGCGGTCCGATCGGCACGCTGATCGCGCTGGTGTGCAAGAACCTCGGCGTCCGCGTCGCCGTCGCCGAACTCAATCCGTTCCGGATCGACATGCTGCGCTCGCTCGGTCTGGAGGTCGTCGGCCTCGAGAAGAACGTGCTGCGCTTCGCGGACGAGTGGACCGGCGGCGTCGGCGTCGACGTCGCGTTCGAGGTCACCGGCAATCCCGCGGCCGCGAAGATCGTCACCGACGTCGTGCGCGTGTGGGGCACCGTCAGCATCGTCGCGATCCACGCCGAACCGGTGCCGGTGAACCTCTACCGCATGTTCGCGCGCGAGCTCGTCATGCAGGGCGCGCGGCTCTACGAGCGGAGCGACTGGGAGGAAGCGATCCGGCTGGCCGCGACCAAGGCCGTGCCCGTGGCGCCGCTCGTGTCGCGCAAGATCCCGCTCGAGGACCTGCAGCGCGGGATGGAAGAAGCGCTCGGCGGCGGTCCGGTGATGAAGGTGCTGGTGGAGCTCTAATGAGTCTCGCGGAATTGGTCAACGGTCCCGCCCACGGCGGCCGCAGCGGGCTCGCCTGTACGCCGGTGCTCGTTCCGGGGCGTGACGAGCGCGACCCCCCATCCCCCACCGGGGGCCGCGCGAGGGCCGTCGATCCGCGAGCCGCGCTCGCCCCGCGCCGGAACGAGCCCGGCGACGACGGCTCGCCCGCAGCGGCCGCCGTGGGCGG
>JACPCW010000026.1 GCA_016184365.1 Candidatus Rokuibacteriota bacterium | reverse complement strand
CGGATTCAGCGTGGGCGGCTCCCGGACCAGCCCGTCCGGCGGCACGGGGACGCTCAACGTGGACGGCGCCGGCACCCTGATCAGGATCCTGGGCAGCCAAAAGGGCTTCAACGTGGGGTTTGACAGGTCGTGCCTGAACGACGGCCCCTGCAACCAACCCAGCACCGGCACGATGACCGTGTCGCGCGGCGCCCAGGTGTTGACCGGCTCGGACAACCGCGCCTCCATCGGCAGCACGCCGGCGAGCACCGGCACCGTCACGGTCACCGACGCGGGCTCGCTGATCGACGCCGGCGCCTTCCTGGGCATCGGCCGTGACCGCGACGGCAACCCGGGCGGCACCGGGACCCTCACGCTGACAATGGGCGGCACCGTCAAGGCGACGACTATCAACTGCGGAGCGGGCGGCACCATCAACGGCGACGGCGGCACCCTGATCGGTGAAGTCATCGCCGACCCCGCGTGCGTGATCGCCCCCGGTTTCTCGCCGGGCACGCTCAACATCGTCGGCAACTTCTCGAACCTCGGCGCCCGGATCGTCCTCGAGGTCGATGCGTTCGGCAACCACGATGTCCTCGCCGTCGAGGGCACGGCGGCGTTCGATGCCGCGACCGAGATCGAGGTGCGCATTCACCCGGCGTATCAGCCGGTAAACGGCGCGACGTTGTCGCTCGTCCAGGTGCAAGCGACGCCCCAGCAGGCGCCCCAGATGCTGCTGACCGTCACCGTCTCGGACGCCGGCGGTGCGACGGTTCAGACCACGGGCGACCTGACGGGCCAGCCGATCGCCGTGGTCGCCGACGACTCCATCCAGCCTGCGGTCCGGGCCGTGACCATCGACGTCAAGCCGGGCGATTTTCCGAACGTCGTGAACCTCGGCTCATCCGGGACGATTCCCGTGGCCGTCTTTTCCACGCCTGAGGTCGAGGCCCTCACGGTGGATCCGACGACCATCCGTCTCAACGGCGCGAGCGTGAAGCTCGCGGGAAAGACAGAGCGGCCACTCTGCAGCAGCCAGGACGTCAACGGCGACGGCCGCGCGGATCTGGTGTGTCACGTCGTGACCTCCGAGCTGCCGGTGGCGGGAGACAGCGCCGTCATCCTCGACGCCATGACGTTCAGGGGGACTTCCGGCCACGGCATCCCCATCCGTGGCATGGAGTCCATCAAGATCGTGCCGTAGTCGCGCTCGCCCCGCCGGGGGTGGCAGGAGAGGGGCGGAGCGGGCCTCACGGCCCGCTCCACCTATAACGCGTGCCGCGCCGGACCGGCTAGCGCCGCATCTCGGCTATCCTACGGCGCGATGGCCAGGTCCCGCTCCCGTCCAGCACCGTCGTCGGCGCCACGTCTCATCGAACAGGCGCGACGCGCGAACGTGCGCCTCGTGCGCTTCCTCTACACCGACAATGGCGGCGTCACGCGCGGCAAGGCGACGCACGTCGAGGGACTGCCGAGCCGGCTCACCGACGGCATCGGACTCACCGTGGCGATGCAGGCGATGAACATGCTGGATCAGCTCCAGCCCGTCGAAGGCCTCGGGCCGGTCGGCGAGATCCGGCTCACGCCCGACCCGCGCACGTTCACCGTGCTGCCCTATGCGCCGCATGCGGCGGCGATGACCAGCGACATGCGCACGCTCGACGGCGCGCCGTGGGAGGCGTGCCCGCGCGCGTTCCTGGCGCGGCAGATCGCGGCGTGCGCGGCGGCGGGGTTCAGCGTCCGCGCCGCGTTCGAATGCGAGTTCACACGCTCGGCATGATGACGGCGGCGCCCGTGATGGACGACATCGTCGCGGCGCTCGAGGCGCAGGGGATCCAGGTCGAGCAGTACTATCCCGAGCTCGGGCACGGCCAGCAGGAGCTGTCCATCGGTCACGCGCCGGCGCTCGACGCGGCCGACCGGCAGGTGTTCTATCGCGAGACGGTGCGCGCGGTCGCGTGGCGTCACGGGCTCTACGCGTCGCTCGCGCCGAAGCCGTTCGTCGATCAGGCCGGCAACGGCGGACACATCCACTTCAGTCTCTGGGATGCATCCGGCCGGCGCTCTCTGACGCACGATGCGACGGGACGGTATGGCGTGAGCGCACTCGGCTATCACTTCATCGCGGGCGTGCTCGAGCATCTGCCGGCGCTGCTCGCGCTGACGTGTCCCAGCGTGAACTCGTATCGACGGCTCCAGCCGCACTTCTGGAGCTCGGCGTATACCGCGTGGGGTCCCGACAACCGCGAGGCGGCCGTCCGGATCGCGTCGACGTTCGCGTCCGACCGGATCGGATCGACCAACGCCGAGCTGAAGGCGGCGGACGCGTCGTCGAATCCATATCTGGCACTCGGCGGTCTCCTCGCCGCCGGGCTCGACGGCGTCAACCGCAAGCTCGCGCCGGGTGAGCCGGTGCTCGTGGATCCCGGCACGCTCAGTGACAGCGAGCGCGCCGCGCGCGGCATCCGGCGCTATCCGACGACGCTCGGCGCGGCGCTCGACCACCTCGAGAAGGACGGCGTGCTGACGACCGCGCTCGGGCCGCTGCTCGCGCGGGCGTATTTCGCGGTCAAGCGGTCGGAGGCCGAGGCGTTCGCGCGCGAAGACGCCGCGTTCGAGACGAAGCATCACTTCTGGAAGTTCTGACGTTGAACCTCGACGCGGTTCCGATCCTCGATCAGCACTGCCACTCGCTCCTGCGTGCGGGCGGCCCGTTCACGCCGGCCGACTACGCGCGGTTCTTCACCGAGAGCGGCGACCGCACGATGCACGAGCGTCACGTGCCGGAGACGGTCTTCTTCCGGTGGGCGATCAAGGAGCTCGCGCGGAGATTCGACTGCGATCCCACGGCCGAAGCCGTCGTGCTCGCGCGCGAGAGGACATCGGCGGACGCGCTGCTTCGCGACGCGAACATCGCCGCGCTGCTCGTCGACTACGGCTACCAGACCGACGACACGTGGCCGCACGCCGAGCTCGCCGAGCGCCTGCCGTGCCGCGTGCTGCCGCTGCTGCGGCTCGAGACCCTCGCGCAGCAGCTGATTCTCCGATACGACACGTTCGATGCGATGCTCGACGCCTTCGTGGCCGGCATCGAGGCCGCGCGTGCCGCCGGGTACGTCGGCCTCAAGAGCATCGTCGCGTATCGGACCGGGCTCGCGGTGCGGTCGACGACGCGGGCCGAGGCCGCCGGGACCTTCGCGCCCATCAAGAAACAGGCGCGACGCGACGGCCGCATCCGCCTGGCCGTGAAGCCGCTGAACGATTACCTGCTGCTGCGCGCGCTCGAGATCGCCGAACGGGAGGCGCTGCCGGTGCAGTTCCACACCGGCTTCGGCGACTCGGACGTCGATCTGCTCGGCGCGAACCCGCTGCATCTGCGACCGCTCCTCGAGAACGATGCGTACCGTCACGTGGCGTTCGTGCTGCTCCACGCGAGCTATCCGTACGTGCGCGAGCTCGGCTATCTGGCCGCGATCCATCCGAACGTGTACGCCGACATCGGACTCGCGGTGCCGCATCTCGCCGCCGACATTCCGGCGGTGCTGCGGCAGCTGCTGGGCCTCACGCCGGCGAGCAAGATCGTGTACTCGAGCGACGCGTCGCAAATCGCCGAGCTCTACTGGCTCGCGGCGCGCTGGGGGCGGTGGGGACTCGGCATCGTGCTCGACGAGCTCGTCGCGCTCGGCGCGCTGAACAGCGACGAGGCCCTGGCCGCCGCGCGCCAGATCCTGGGCGGCAATGCCGCGCGCGTGTACGGCGTTCCCTGGCCATAGCGCGACGCCGACCCGCCGGAGCGCCGGGCCATAATGAGCGAGTGGAGCGCAGCGCGTCCCGCTACGACGCGATCATCGTGGGCGCCGGTCACAACGGGCTCGTCACCGCGTGCTATCTCGCGCGCGCCGGCCTGCGCGTGCTCGTGCTCGAGCGGCGCGACGTCGTCGGCGGCGCGTGCGTCACCGAAGAGACGTTTCCGGGCTTCAAGGTCTCGACCGCGGCGTACGTCAACAGCCTCTTCCACAAGCAGATCGTCCAGGATCTGAAATTGCGCGATCACGGATTCGAAACGCTTCCGCGCGATCCGTCGTCGTTCACGCCGCTACCCGACGGCCGGTCGCTCCTCATGGGGCCGGATGCCGCGCTCACGCGCCGCGAGATCGCGAAGTTCAGCGCGCGCGACGCCGAGCGCTATCCCCGGTACGAGGCCATGCTCGAGCGCGTCGCCGACGTCATCGAGCCGACGCTGACGATGACGCCGCCGAACGTGCTGCGGCCGCGGCTCCGCGACCTCCGCACGCTCCTCACGCTCGGCCGCGCGTTCCGCCGGCTCGGGACCGCGGCCGGCGAAGCGATGGAGATCCTGAGCGGAGCGGCACGGCCGATCCTCGACCGGTGGTTCGAGTCGGAGGCGCTCAAGGCGACGCTCGCGACGGACGCGATCATCGGCGCCATGGCGAGCCCGTCGATGCCCGGCACGGCGTACGTCCTGTTCCACCACGTGATGGGCGAGACCGACGGCCGGCGCGGCGTGTGGGGCTACGTCCGCGGCGGCATGGGCGGGCTCACGCAAGCGCTGGCGGCCGTGGCGCGGGGACACGGCGCGACCATCCGCTGCGGCGCGGACGTCACGCGCATCCTCGTGCGCGACGGACGCGCGACCGGTGTCGCGCTCGCCACCGGCGACGAGTTCGCCGCGCCGATCGTCGCGAGCAACGCGGATGCGCACGTCACGTTCGAAACGCTGCTCGACCCGCGCACACTGCCCGCCGAGTTCGTCGAAGCGGTGGGCCGGATCAGCTACGACAGCGCGTCGCTCAAGATCAACGTCGCCCTGGCCGAGCTCCCGGACTTCCGGGCGCTGCCTGGCCACGTGGCGGGGCCTCAGCACCGCGGGACGATCCACATCTGTCCCGACCAGGACTACATCGAGCGCGCGTTCGACGACGCGAAGTACGGGCGGCCGTCCGCGCACCCGGTGCTCGAGTGCACGATCCCGTCCGTCGTGGATCCGACGGTGGCGCCGGCCGGGAAGCACCTCATGTCGATCTTCGTGCAGTACGCGCCGTACCGGCTGCGCGAAGGCCACTGGGACGCGCTGCGCGAGCCGTTCGCCGACCGGTGCTTCGCCCTGTTCGACGAGTACGCGCCGAACTTCACGCGGTCGGTCATCGCGCGCCAGGTGCTCACGCCGCTCGACCTCGAGCGCGTCTTCAACCTGACGGGCGGCAACATCTTCCAGGGCGGGATGATGCCGCACCAGCTCTTCGCGTTCCGTCCCGTTGCCGGCTACGCCGGGTATCGCACGCCGATCGCGGGCCTCTACCTGTGCGGCGCCGCCGCGCATCCCGGCGGCGGCGTGATGGGCACGCCCGGCTTCAACGCCGCGCGCGAGATCCTGGGCCGCCGTCGCTTCCGCGCGCTGGGCACCTGACCGGGTCGGCGTGCGGTGGGCGGACCTCGCCGGGTCGGGGGTACCTCCGGAAATCCGCTTGCGCATCTCCGTGAGCGTCGAGACGCCGCGGAACGCTCTCGATGGGCTGACCTCCGCTGGGCGGCTCGCTCCAAACGGATTTCCGGAGGCACCCCCGACCCGACGAGGTCCGCTCACCGACGTCGCGCTGACCGGCGCACACGGCAAGCGAACGCCCGGTATCACAGTCTGAATAGGCCGACGACGTTGCTGTAAGCAGCGCCCACGTGCTCTTCCACGTGATCGCGCCGTCCTTCGCGGACACGAACGTGTACATGAGTCCGAAGTGGGCCGCGAGACCTCGTACGACCGGCCTCAGCTCGACGTAACGGTTGCTGATGTGGACGGCGAGGACGCCGCCGGCGTCGAGGTGACGCAGGTAGACCTCGACCGCTTCGCGCGTCAGCAGGTGCACCGGGATCGAGTCGCTGGAAAACGCGTCGATCGCGAGCACGTCGAAGCGCTGGGGCATGCCGCCCGCGAGCTCGCGTTCGAGCACCAGCCGCGCGTCGCCGGCGGCGACCTCGATCGTCGCCGCGCTCTCACGGAGGTACGTGAACCACGCCGCGTCCGGTCCCGCCACGCGGATGACCTCGGGATTGATCTCGTAAAACCGGATCGTGTCCCGCGACCGGCCGTACGCGGCCAGCGTGCCGACGCCGAGGCCGACGACGCCGATACGCAAGCCCTGCGCGCGCCGCGGATGGTGTTCGAGGACGAGCCCGACGCCGCTGTCGCGTCCGTAGTACGACGTCGGCTCGCCGCGCTTGTCGTCCGCCTGGTATTGCTGCCCGTGCGTGATGCGGCCGTGTCGCAGTCGCACCGCTTCGTCGTCCGCTGTCTCGCCGACGGGCTCGACCGCGAACATGCCGTAGAAGCTTCGGGAGTGGTCCACGGCCCACCGGAACTCGTCGTAGCCAAGGCGTCCGAACGCGACGGCGATGACGACGAGGCCCAGCGCGGCCACGCCGGTCGCCAGCGCGCCAGGCCCGCGGCGAAGCGGAACGCCCGTCACCGGGGCTGGTCGCAGCCGGCGAACGCCGGTGTGCGCGGCGACACCGGCGAGCGCGATCGCGACCGGCACGCCGAAGAGCCAGCGGTCGCGGATGGCGGGCGGCTTCAACGGCAGCGACTCGCGGAAGATGTAGACGGCGACCGCGAGGCTGGCCGCCGCGACCGCCGCGCCAGCCCACGTCGCGTGCGTCCCGAGCGGCGATGGCGGATCGCGCCGGAACGCGACGAGCGCGACGGCGGCGGCCAGCCACAGGCCGAGCGGAAACTCCCAGACTCCGGCGAACGCCGCGGGGGCAACGAGCGCGACGAATGCGCCGCCAACCGCGCCGCCGATCGTGATCGCGAGATAGAAGGACGTCAGATGCGCCGTCGCCGGCTTCCGCCGCACGAGCTCGCCGTGGCACACCATGCACGCGACGAACAGCGCGAAGGCGGGCACGCCGATCTGCAACACCCCGCGCACGTACACGCCGCGCTCCAGGACGAAGGCGCTCAGCGTGATGGCGAGCACCAGCAGCAGGGCCCACGGATCGCGGGCGTACCACCGTTCACGGTCGAAGCAGACGATGAACGACAGCAGGTAGAGCACGAGCGGGAGCGTCCAGAGGAACGGGAACGCGGCGACCTCCTGGCTCATGTAGTTCGTCGTGGCGAGGAGCAGCAGGGACGGGATGGCGGCGAGCACGATCCAGAACACGCGATCGGACAGCCGCGGCCGCGGAGCGCGCGTGACCGTCACGCGCGATGCCACGACGTCAGCCGCACCGTGCGTCGCGACCGCGCATGCGGCGATTCCGCCGATGACGAGAACGAAGCCCGCAGTCCATACCCACGCCTGCGCGCGGAGCGGCAGCCACGCTTCGACCAGCGTGGGATAGGTGACGAGGCCGAGCAGCGAGCCCGCGTTCGACAGCGCGTAGAGCCGGTACGGCGACGACGAGGGGTACGCCGTGCCGAACCACGACTGCAGCAACGGCGACGTCGGCGCGATGACGAGGAACGGCAGACCGACGGCGACGGCCAGCAGGCCGACGATGTGCGCGGTGGGGGCCGCGTCGCCGTCGGGCTTCCAGCTTCCGTCGGGGAGGAGCGGCGCGTGCCAGCCGACGGCAAGGATGCCGACCACGACGAGCGAGGCCACCATGACGCCGACGTGGAGCGTGCGCTGCCTGCGGCCGGGCAGGCGGCGCACGACGAGGTGGGTGTAGGCGTAGCCGCCGAGGAGCAGCGCCTGGAAGCACAGCATGCAGATCGTCCACACCATCGGCACGCCGCCGTACCACGGGAGGATGTACTTGCCGATCAGCAGCTGGACCTGAAACAGCAGGAACGCGCCGAGGAAGATCGTGGCGCCGAAGACGGTCACGACGGCGCGCGACGGCGCGTCCATACGCTCAGTAGTACACGGACCGCCCCGCTCCGCCCGTCGCCACGACGAGCTCGCCCGAGACCGCCCACGACTTCTCCGACGCGAGGAACGCGGTGACGTACGCGATCTCCGCCGCGTCCACCATGCGGCAGATCGCGTTGCCGCGCGGCGAGTCGGGCGCGAAGTCGCGCTGCTCGACGTCGTCGGGAGTGATGCCGAGCTCTTTCGCGCGCGCGGCGAGCAGCTTCGGCGTGCGCTCCGTGCGGGTCGTCCCGGGGTGCACGCAGTTGACGGTGATGCCGAAGCGGCCGAGCTGCACGGCGAGCGTCTTCGTCAGGTGCACGAGCGACACGTTGCGCGCGCCGCCGCTCAGGTTGCCGGCGTTCCGCGCGTTGGTGCCGCTGATGTTGATGATGCGGCCCCAGCCCTGCGCCTTCAGGTGCGGGATCACGGCGCGCGCGCAGCGGAGCGCGCCGACGTACTTCACGTTGAAGTCCTGCAGCAGATCCTCGTCGACCACGGTCTCGATCGGCCCGGTCGCGCCGGCCGAGCCGCCGGGCGGCGAGCCGCTGTTCACGAGAATGTGCAGGCTGCCGAGCTGCTGCGCCGCCTGCTCCACCATGCGGTCGACCTGCTGCCGGCTCGTGACGTCCGCGACGAGCGCGACGATTCGCCGCCCTGTGGCATCACGCAGCTCTTTCGCCGTCGCTTCGAGCTGGTCTTTCGACCGCGCGACGATCGCGACGTCCACGCCTTCGCGCGCCAGCTCCAGCGCGACGGCCTTGCCGATACCGAGACTGCCGCCGGTGACGATCGCCTTCCTGTCGCGGAGTCCGAGATCCATCGCCTACACCCTCCGCTGGAGGAAGTCGGTCACGAGCGGCCAGGTGAGATCGGCGTAGTGCGGCTGGAAACCCGCGTTGTCCGGATGCCGGAAGCCGTGGTTCGCGTCCGAGAACGCATGCCACTCGACCGGCTGGCCGTTCGCCATGAAGCTCTGCCAGAGCGGTCCTTGAATCGCCGGCGTCGCGATGAAGTCGAGCCCGCCGCAGAAGACGAGTGACGCGCACGTGAGCGTCTTCGCCAGATGAAACGCGTGGCGCGGGCGGTGCGACGTCTCGGGCTCGTCGCGCACGGACGGGTAGTAGAGGACGATCGCCTTCATCTGCGGATGATCGGCGGCGAAGGGAATCAGCAGCCGACCGCCCATGCAGTGTCCGATCGCCGCGGTGCGCGCGGGATCGGAGCCCATGCGGACCGTGAGGTACTGCCACGCCTCGTCGAGCTTGCCGAGAAATTCCGGATCGGAATGCTTCGCCTGCAATTCGGCACCCATGCCGATGTGGTTCGTGCCCTCGACGCCGAACATGTTGAACAGGCTCGGCGCCAGCACGTTGAAGCCGAGCTGCGCCAGCCGGTAGGCGTCGACCTTGTAGTCGGCGGTCACGCCGTGCGCGTGATGCGCCATCAGCACGCCGGGCCGCTTGCCCGGTCCCTCGGGATGCGCCATGTAGCCGCCGATCCCGTCCTGCTCCTGCGTCAGCATGCGCGCGACGATGCCCATCACCGGTCTCCCTTCGCGAGAGGCTCCTTGATCGAGACACGCCAGTGGATGCGGTCTTCCTCGGGGGGATAGTCGCCGGCCGCCCGGTGGTACGAGCAGCGGTTGTCCCAGATGACGATGTCGCCCTTGCGCCAGCGATGCCGGTATTCGGCGTCCGGCTGAATCATGTAGCCGGTGAGCTCTTCGATGAGATGATCGGATGGAAGACCGGCGTCCAGTCGCGATCTTCTTCGTTCAGGAGCGCCGTCGCCTTCCGGCGGCCACCGTACGTGAACGCGCCTTTGACGCCGTCGAGGCGCTGCTTGAGACGCGCGGGCAGGGCGTCGTACGCGGCGTACATGCTCGCGAAGCGCGTGTCGCCGCCGCGGCTCGGCACGGCGAGCGCGTAGAGCTGCGTCGCCTTGAACGGCTCTTCGTCGTACGCGCCGTCCGTGTGCCAGCCCTCGGCGCCGCGGCGATAGATCGCTTCGTCGAGCGTGCCGTCCGCCCGGAACTTGTTGACGCCGAGGACCGTGATCTCGGGATGGTCGGGATGCCGCGTGGTCTTCGACGGGTGCGGCAGCACGCGCCCGAAGCGACGGCTGTAGCGCAGGAAGTCGTCGATCTCGAGCTCCTGGCCCGGGATCACGGCCACGTTCGCATCGAGCCACGCGCGATAGATCACGGCGAAGCCGGCGTCGTCGAGCGTCCGGACGTCGACGCCGTCGATCTCGACGCCGACGTGAGGTCCGAGGCGTCGCACGCGCATCGTGGCGGTCGTCATGGCGTCGCGGCTTTCAGCTCATCGAGCTGCCGGCGGACGCCCGCGATCATCGAGTTCAGATCCGACGTCAGCATGACGAGATCGAAGCCGCGCTTCACGGCGCCGGCGGCGAACGACGCGCTCGCGCAGTGCATGCACGCCTTCTTGCCGGCGCGGTGGGCCGCCTCGCGGATCCTGTCGCACGTGGCCATGTGCACCGGATCCGGGTTGTCGCCGCGCGGCGGCAGGCCGAGCGCGAACGACAGGTCCGCCGGGCCGATGTAGACGGCGTCGAGACCCGGCGTCGCGCAGATCGCGTCGAGATTCTCGAGGCCTTCCTTCGTCTCGACCATGCCCATGACGACGATCTCGTCGTTCGCGTGCGCCACGTAGTCGGCGCCGCCGTAGTGGATGGCGCGCACCGGACCGGACGACCGCATGCCGATCGGGGGATAGCGGCACGCCGCGACGGCCTTCGCCGCATCCTCGGCGGTGTTGATCAGCGGGATGAGCACGCCATACGCGCCGAAGTCGAGCACCTTCATGATCGTCGCCGGGTCGTTCCACGGCACGCGCACGACCGGCACCGTCTCGGTCTGCGAGATCGCCTGCAGCATCGGCCAGACGTCGTTCATGTCGGTCAGCCCGTGCTGCATGTCGACGACGAGGGCGTCGAAGCCCTGCCGCGCCATGATCTCCGCGGTGAAGCCGTGGGAGATCGACAGCCAGCCCATCGTGACGCATCGCCCTTCACGCCAGATCTGCTTGATCTTGTTCGGTCTCACGGTCACACCTTTCCGCGTCCGCAGCTTCCGCTTCCAGTGGCCCGCCGATCTCCTCACGTCGTGGGCGTTCGAGATGGAGACGCTCATCCTGAGCTGGTACGTGATGGTCGAGACCGGCTCGGTGCTGCTGCTCACGATCTTCGGGTCGCTGCAGTTCCTCGGCACGCTCGCGGCGCCGATGTTCGGCGTGCTCGGCGACCGGCTCGGCGGCCGCACGATGCTGTGCGCGCTGCGCGCGATGTATGCCGGGTTCGCCGCGGTGCTGATGATCGTGGCGCTCATCGGCGTCCTGAGCCCGGTCTGGGTCTTCGTGCTCGCCGCGCTGGCCGGCGTGATTCGCCCGAGCGATCTCGTCATGCGGAACGCGCTGATCGGCGAGACGATCCCGCCGCCCGATCAGATGGGCGCGATCGGGTTGTCGCGCGCCAGCGCGGACTCGGCGCGCGTGGCCGGCGCGCTCACCGGCGCGGGGCTGTCGGCGATGCTCGGCATCGGATCGGCTTACGTCTTCGTCATGGTGTTCTACGCCGCGAGCCTCGTGCTGACGCTCGGCGTGTCGCGGCAGCGACCGGTGCCGGATCCGACAGCCGCGGTCCGCCAGGTGCCGCGAGGTGTCGTCGCCGTCGGTTCGGCGCGCGGGTCGCGGCGGCGCGAGCTGAAAGACGGGCTCGTGCACGTGCTGACGACGCCGCGACTGCTCGCGGCGATGTGGCTCGCGTTCCTCATCAACCTGTCGGCGTACCCGGCGTCGCACGGGCTGCTGCCGTACGTCGCGCGGAACGTCTATCACGTCGACGCGACCGGGCTCGGCTGGCTCGTCGCGAGCTTCGCGCTCGGCGGGCTCGTCGGATCGATTACGATGGTCGTGACCGGCGGCACGCGCCATCCGGAGCGCACGATGATCGTCCACACGGTGATCTGGTACGCCCTGCTGCTCGGCTTCGCGCACGTGCAGACGCTCGGTGCGGGGATCGCGCTGCTGCTGCTCGCTGGCTTCTTCCAGAACGTGGCGCTCATCTCGATGACCGCCGTCCTGCTCGCCGCCTCCGGGGAAGGCTTTCGCGGGCGCGTGATGGGCGTCCGCTCGCTCGCGGTGTACGGGCTGCCGATCGGCCTCGTGGTCGCCGGCGCGCTGATCGAGCGCATGGGATATCCGGTGGCGATCACGCTGTCGTCGCTCTTCGGTCTGCTCTTCACGGCGGTGATCGCGCTCAAGTGGCGCGAGAGCGTCTGGTCCGCATTGTCGATGAAGGAGGCTCCATGGCCACGGTCCCGCTGATCGAGTACGGCGAAGCCAGCCCCGAAGTTCGCGCCGTCTACGACGACATCATGGCGACGCGGAAGGTCGACTGGGTCAACAACTTCTGGAAGGCGCTCGCGAACGATCCGCCGACGATGCGCCGCACGTGGGAGAGCATCAAGGAGGTCATGGCGCCGGGCGCGCTCGATCCGCTCACGAAGGAAATGATGTATCTCGCGGTGAGCGCGACGAACGGCTGCGCCTACTGCGTCGCGTCCCACACCGCAGGCGCACGGAAGGCCGGAATGACCGACGCGATGCTCAGCGAGCTCATGGCCGTGGTCGGGATGGCCAACGAGACGAACAGTCTCGCCAACGGCTACCAGGTCGACATCGACGCGCGGTTCCGGGAGCGTTAGATTGCAGCCATGACGGCGCATCCGGATTTTCTGTACGGCACCGCCTGGAAGGAAGATCGCACCGCCGGGCTCACGGAGCTCGCGCTGCGCATGGGCTTTCGCGGCATCGACACCGCGAACCAGCGGCGTCACTACTTCGAGGCCGCGGTAGGGGAGGGTCTCGCCGCGGCATATCGCGCCGGGCTCGTCACGCGCGCGGATGTCTTCATTCAGACGAAGTTCACGTACTTGCCCGGCCAGGACCACCGGCTGCCGTACGATCCGCGCGCCGATCTGGCGACGCAGGTCGCGCAATCCATGGCGAGCTCGCTCGAGCACCTCGGCACCGACTACGTCGACAGCTACGTGCTGCACGGGCCGGCGTCGGGCCAGGGCTGGAGCAACTACGACGTGGAGGTGTGGCGCGCGATGGCGAAGGAGCGCGACGCGGGGCGGACGCGCGCGCTCGGCGTCAGCAACGTGTCGTCGCGACACCTCGATCAGATGATCTCGAACGGCGCGGAGCCGCCGGCGTTCGTGCAGAACCGCTGCTTCGCACGTCTCGGCTGGGACCGGGAGGTCCGCGCGTTCTGTCGCGGGCGCAACATCGTGTACCAGGGCTTCTCCCTGCTCACGGCGAACCCCGAGGTGCTGGCGCATTCACTCGTCCGCGGAATCGCCGCGCGCACCAAGGTGACGCCCGCGCAGGTCGTCTTCCGCTTCGCGCAGGCCGTCGGCATGCTGCCGCTCACGGGCACGTCGGACGCCGAGCACATGGAGCAGGATCTCGCGAGCCGCGACCTTCCGATGACCGACGACGAAGTGCGCGCGATCGAGTCGCTGTCCGGCTGACCGCGCCGCCCGTCCATGGCTCGCACCGTTCTCGTCGCCGGCGCGTCCGGTCTCGTCGGCTTCGCCGCCGCCCAGCACTTCGCCCGGCTTCCCGGCTGGAAGGTCATCGCCGTGTCGCGTCGTCTTCCCGATGGCCTCGACGGCGTGGAGCTCGTGTCCGTCGATCTGACCGACGCGACGCGATGCGCGGAGGTCTTCGGTCGCCTGCGCGACGTGACGCACCTCGTGTATGCGGCGCTCTACGAAAAGCCGGGCCTGTTCCGCGGCTGGCGCGAGCGCGACCAGATGGACACGAATCTCCGGATGCTGCAGCACCTGTTCGAGCCGCTGCGCGGGGCGGCGCGCGGTCTCGAACACGTGACGCTGCTGCAGGGCACGAAGGCGTACGGCGCGCATCTCAAGCCGATTCCGATCCCGGCGAAGGAGCGCGCGCCGCGCGATCCGCACGAGAACTTCTACTGGAAGCAGGAGGACTACCTGCGCGCGCAGCAGCGCGGCCAGGCGTGGCGATGGACGATCCTGCGACCGCAGGTGATCTTCGGCGAATCGCTCGGAAGCCACATGAACATGATTCCGGCGCTCGGCGTGTACGCGGCGCTGCTGCGCGAGGCCGGCCGACCACTCTCGTTCCCGGGCGGTCCGCCGTGGGTGCGCGAGGCCGTCGACGCCGACCTGCTCGCGCGCGCCTGCGAATGGGCGGCGACGACGCCGGCGTGCGGCAACGAGATCTTCAACGTCAACAACGGCGACGTCTTCGAGTGGCGCCACGTCTGGCCGGCGATCGCGGAGACGCTCGGCATGCACGTCGGACCCGACGAGCCGATGTCGCTCGCCGTGGAAATGCCGCCGCGCGAGACGGAGTGGCAGGCGATCGTGCGCAAGTATCGTCTCGCGTCGCCCGAGCGCTTCGCCGACTTCGTCGGCCAGGGATTCATCTACGCCGACGGTCAGCTTGCGTACGGCGCGCGCCAGTCGCCGCCCACGACGCTCGTCAGCACGATCAAGGCGCGCCAGTTCGGGTTCCACGACTGCATGGACACCGAAGACATGTTCCGGAAGTGGTTCCGCCGCTTCCAGGAGCGTCGCTGGCTGCCGCCGCCGGCGTGAACATCCGCGATACGACCACGAGCGGGGAGCTGAGGGTCGCCCTGGAATTCCGCGAGGAGATCGCGCGCGCGGCGAGACTCACGGATGGAATCACGATGGTCTGCGCCCGGCGAGGGTCGGGCCAACGGAATTCCAGAGCGACCCTCAGCTCCCCGCTCGCGGTCTCCGTCTGCGTCTAAACCTCCGGTCGTCGCCGAAGCCGAGTGTCGGGCTGAGGATCGCTCCGGAAGTCCGTTGGCTTCGATCATCGAGTGCGCACAAAGCACCGAGTCCGTTCGGCATGTATCGGCGAGCGCACGATCTGCTCGCGGAATTCCGGAGCGATCCTCAGCCCGGCGCTCGGTTTCGGCGGCTCGCGCGGGCGACTGATCCGGGCACGCGCGCGCTCTGGAGAAGACTCGGGATCGTTACGCGGTGACGCGGCTGACGGCGCCGCGATCGCCCGCGAGATCCGCGGGACGCAGCATCGTGAACGCGAGCGCGCCGAGCGCGACCGCGATCGCCACGTGGCCGAACGCGAGGCCCCAGCCCCACGCGTGGTCGGCGCCCGCGAGATCGAGCGTGGCGCCGAGCACGAGCGGACCGACGAAGCCGCCGGCGTAGCCGAGCGTCGAGTGCACCGCGAGCGTGGCGCCGCGACGTCCCGGCTCGGCGCTCCCCGCGGATCCGGCCGTCAGCGACGAGGAGTCGGACCAGATGAGCGCCGCGTAGACGATCACGATCGCGCCGGCGACCGCGTAGGGCAACGCGGCGGTGAAGCCGATCGCGCCGGCCATCACGGCGGAGGCGACCATCGTGCCGATGATGAAGCGACGCCGGCCAAAGCGTCGCGCCAGCTCGTTGCCCCACACGCTCGCGACGACGCCGACCAGTCCCATGACGCTCGCGACGGCGCTCGGGCCGAGCGGCCGCCACGTGCCCGTGCTGTTCGCCGCGGCGAAGGTCAGGAACGTCACCACCCACGCGCGCAGCGCCGACATCTCCCACGTGTGCACGCAGTACGCGAGCGAATACGCCATCGCCGACCGGTTCCGGAACACGGGACGGAAGTCGAGCAGCGCGTCGCCGCGCGGCGGTGCCGGACGCGCCGGCCGGTTCGGCAGTCCGACGAGCACGACCAGGAACGCGAGTACTGCGCCGAACGCGCCGGCGGCGATGGCCCATCGCCACCCGAGCCACGCGCCGATCACGCCGGCGACGCCGAACGACAGCGCGCCGCTCACCCCGACCGCGGCCCCGTGCACTGCGACGGCGCGCGACTGTTGCGGGCCTTCGACGAAGTCGCTCAGCGCCTTCAGCCCGGGCATGTACGAGCCGGCCCAGCCGACGCCCATCAGCACGCGAAAGGCGACGGCCGACCAGAACCCGTCGGCAATCGCGGCGAAGCCGGCGAACGCGAGCGCCGTGAGCGCCACCGACGCGAGGTACACGCGCTTCGCATCGAGACGATCGGTCAGCGACGCGAGCACCGGCACCGCGACGGTGTAGCCCGCGTAATAGATGCCGGTGATCCAGCCGCCCTGCGTGTGCGTGATGCTCCACTCGCGGGTCAGTGCCGGCAGCAGCGCGGCGACGCCGAACGCGCCGATCTGCGCGCTCGCCTGCGCGGCGCACATGACGAGGATGGTGCGCATCGTCGTCCTCCGCGGGGAGTGTAGTCTCGAACGCCGTGAACGTGTCGTCTCCCGACGCCGGCGCGCGGCGGCTCGGCGTCGTGATGCTCGCGACGGTCGTGCTCGCATGGGGCCTGACGTGGCCGGTGAACAAGGTGCTGCTCGAGGCCATTCCCCCGCTGTGGATGGCGGCGATCCGCTCGGCCGTCGGCGCCGCCGCGCTCGTCCTCGCCGCGATCGTGCGCGGGGGATTCACGCTTCCGCAGCGCGGCGACCTGCCCGTCATGCTCAGCATCACGCTGCTCCACATGGTCGGGTTCGTCGTGCTCGCGAACATCGGTCTCCAGCTCGTGCCGACGGGACGGTCCGTCGTGCTCGCGTACACGACGCCGCTGTGGGTCGCGCCGGGCGCCTGGCTGTTTCTCGGCGAGCCATTGACGCGCCGTCGGATCGGCGGCGTCGTCATCGGGCTGCTCGGACTCGTGGTGCTCTTCAATCCGCTGGCGTTCGACTGGACGGATCGCGCCGCGGTGCTCGGCAATCTCGCGATTCTCGGCGCGGCGTTTCTGTGGGCCGCGAGCATCCTGCACGTGCGCGGGCATCGCTGGCGCGGCACGCCGTTCGATCTCGTCCCGTCGGAGATGGTGCTCGCCACGGCCGTGCTCGTGCCGGTCGCGTTCGTGTCCGGCGAGTGGCCGGCCATCGAGTGGGACGCGCGGCTCGTGATGCTGCTGGTCTACTCGGCGATTCCGGGTACGGTGATCGCGTACTGGGCGGTCGCGATGGCGGGCCGGCTCCTGCCGGCGGTGACGACGTCGCTCGGGTTGCTGGCGACGCCGGTCGTCAGTATCGTCGTCGCCGCGCTCTGGCTCGGCGAAGCGCCGACGCCGGCGCTGCTGGCGGGGATCGCGCTGATTCTGAGCGGCGTGGCGCTGGGGACGACGGGTGCGCGCGCGCGCCGGTAGCCATATATCTTATATAAGAAATAGCGCGTATACTCCGGGAGGCGCGATGTTCATGAACATGTTCACGAACAAGACGAAAGTCCTCCTCGTGCTGCCGGCGGACGTCGTCGACCGCGCCCGCGCGGTCGCCGGCAAGGCGACCATGGCGCTCAAGCTCCCGGTCAGCCTGCAGATCGTCTTCCGGGCGCTGATCGAGGAGGGGCTGAAGCACGGCAACGATCCGGCGCTGCTCGACAACGTCGAGCGGCAGGCGCGGACGGTGCGCGACATCCGGCGCGCCGCGCGTGTGAGCGTGCCGAGCCAGGCCACCGCACGCCGCGCGAACGGCCCGAGCCGCACTCGACGTCGGATGTAAGTGAACGAGTACGCAAGGAGGCCGCAATGAGCGCGAAATCGGCCACGCCACGGGCGCTTCGAGGCGTCATGCCACGCATCATCAAGCCCGTCACGGACGGGACCGACCCGTCGGCCAACGCGTGGCCGGGCGGCGTCAAGACGATCGCGTGCCTCTGGTGCAACCGGCCGTTCGCGAGCACCGGCCGTCAGGAACGCATGTGTCAGTCGTGCCGCCGGCACGCGATCTAACCGCTACGAGAGAGGACTCCCCATGCAGGTCGTCGCTTTTTCCACGCCGTCGCGCCCGGAGTGGCGCTGGCGCATCGTGAACTACGCGGGCGAGACGATCGAGGAATCGCGCGAGACGTTTCCGTCGATCTCCAGCGCCGTGACCGAGGGCACCCGCCGGCTCCAGCAGATCGACGAGCCGGACCAGTCGGTGCGCGCGCAAAGCTTCTACCGCAACACCTCGCACCTCAGAAACCGGTAACGCGCTGGCGGCGGGCCGCTCACGCGGCCGTCAGCCACGCGCGCGCGCCCATCGCCTCGAACATCGCGCCGGCGGCGGCGCGGTGTTCGTCTGCCTCGTCAGGTCGTCCGGCCCGCGCGGCGAGCGCGCCGAGTCGTACGCGACAACAGGCCACGAGCAGCCGCATGTCGAGCTTCACGGCGGTGGCGTGCGCGTCCACGAGCTCGGTGTGCGCGCGCGCGTTGTCGCCACGGTCGGCTGCGATGTCGGCGAAGAGCAGGTGCACCCAGGCTTCCTGCCCGTGCTCGCCGTGGCGATACGCGAACTCGAGCGCGCTTCTCGCGGTCGCTTCAGCATGTTCCAGGTCGCCGGCGCGCCGGTACGCCTCGCCGAGCACCCGCACCCAGTACGCGCGATCCACGAAGGCGCCGGCCGCTTCCTGCAGCGCGATCGCTTCCTGCGCCAGCGCGACGGCCTCGCGCGCGCGCCCGTCGACGACGTAGCCCTGGGCGAGCGCGGTGAGCGCGCGCATCGTCTGCCCGACGAAATTGTTCTCCCGGCAGGTCGCCACGACGGGCTCGAGAAACGTGACGGCGTCGGAGGCGTGCGCGGTGTGGAGGAGCCAGAGACCGCGGACGACCGCCACCGGCATCTTGCTGTAGAGGTGATTCGCCGCGTTCGCCACGCGCTCGCCTTCGCGCAGTAGCTCGTCGGCGCGCCGCATCTCGCCGGTCTCCAGCAGGCACTGCGCGGCCTGCGCGGACGCGCCGGTATACGGCAGTCCCGACATGCCGTAGCGCTCCGTCTCGCGCGGGCCGCGCAGCATGTCGATCACCGCCTGGTAGTGCGTCAGGGCGGCATCGAGCCGGCCTTGCGCCTGATAACAGCCGGCGAGGTAGTACTCCCCCGTCACTTCGATGCCGACGTTGCCGCGCGCCCGGCCGCTCTCGATGCAGCGCTCGCCATACGGAATGGCACGGTCGAATTCGGCCTTGGCCCAGTGGTACTGCAGCAGGAACGAGTGCGCCTCGTCGAGGCTCTTCGTGTCGCCGTGACGCGTGGCGAGATCTTCGACTTCGCGAAAGATCGTCAGCAGGCGTTCGAGCTGACCGCCGCGCCACAGCGGGGCGCGCAGCGCGAGCCGCACGTCGATCGCCTCGCGCACCGACGCCGCGGTCTCGGGCGTGCGTCCGAGTGCCTCGAGCGCGTGCTGGTAGTGCCCGACCGCCTCGTTGTCGACGCAGAGCGCGGCGGCGCGATCGCCGGCTTGCCGCGCGTAGGCGCGCGCCTTGTCCCACGCTTCGCCGCGGAAGGCGTGATGCGCGAGCCGGTCGGCGTGCTCGGCGAGCCGGTCGGCGTACCGCGCTTCGATCGCCTCGACCATCCGGGCGTGCAGCGTCCGCCGCCGTTCGAGCAGCATGCCGCCGTACGCGACCTCGTGCGTGAGCGCGTGCCTGAACGTGTACTCGAGCTCCGGAAACAGCGCGGACTCGTACAGGAACTCGCTGGCCTGCAGTCGCGCGACGGCCTCGCGCAGGGTGTCTTCGGGCTCGTCGACGAGCACGGCGAGCAGCGCGAACGGGACGTCCGTGCCGACGACCGAGGCGGCCTGCAGCCGCTGCTTGTCGTCGGGCGCCAGGCGGTCGATGCGAGCCGCGAGGATAGCCTGGACCGTCGGCGGCACCACGATCGGCGCGCCGGGCTTCGCGAGGCGCAGGCGGCCGGGCTCGCCGACGAGCACCCGCGTCTCGACGAGCGTCCGCACCGACTCCTCGAGGAACAGCGGATTGCCGTCGGTGCGCGCGACGAGCGTGTCGACGAGCGGCCGGAGGCTCGGGTCGTCACCGATCAGCGGGCGGAGGAGCTCTTCCGCCGACGCCGCGCTCAACGGCTCCATCGGCAGCTGCCGGTACGACGTCCTGTGGCTCCAGCCGTGGCGATACTCCGTCCGGTAATTCACCGCGAGCAGCAATCGCGTCGTGTGCAGGCGCTCGACGAGCGCGTCGAGCAGCGCCTGCGTTTCGCTGTCGATCCAGTGCAGGTCTTCGAACACGACGAGCACCGGCTGATCCTGCGCCTGCCGGAGGATCAGCGCCTTCAGGGCATCGAGCGTGGCCTGACGCCGCTGGGGTGGTGACTGTCGGGCGAACGCGCTGTCGTCGGGCAGGGCGCCGAGCAGCCCGAGCAGCGGTGGCACGACGTCTTTCAGGCCTTCGTCGAGCGTCAGCACGCCGCCGGTGACCTTGGCGCGAATGGCGCGGACGTCGTCGCGATCGTCGATGTCGAAGTGGCTCTTGAGCATGTCGACGACGGGCAGATACGCGCTGGCGCGGCCGTACGACACCGAGCTGCCGTGCAGGATGAGCCAGCCGCGCGTGCGGTGCGAGTTCAGGAATTCATAGAAGAGGCGTGACTTGCCGACGCCGGGCTCGCCGACGACCGCGACGATCTGGCCGCGTCCCTCGGCGGCCTGGTCGAGCGCCTGGCGCAGCTGTTCGAGCTCGGGATCGCGGCCGACGAAGCGTGTCAGCCCGCGCGCCGCCGACCGTTGCAGCCGGGTTCGTGCGACGCCGGCGCCGATCGCCTCGTACACCTCCACGGGCTCGGCGAGTCCCTTGACGTTGACGAGGCCGAGCGGCTTGACGTCGACGTAGTCCTCCGCGAGCCGCAGCGTCTGCGCCGACAAGAGGATCGAGCCGGGCATGGCCGCCTGTTCCATGCGCGCCGCGAGATGCGTCGTCTGCCCGACGGCGGTGTAGTCCATGCGGAGATCGCTGCCGACCGAGCGCACGATCACTTCGCCGGAGTTCAGCCCCACGCGGATCTGGATGGGCACACCGGCGCTCCGCTGCATGGCCTCGGCGTACTGTCGGATGGCCGCCTGCATGTGAAGCGCGGCGTAGCACGCGCGCACGGCGTGGTCTTCGTGCGCGAGCGGCGCGCCGAACAGCGCCATGATGCCGTCGCCCATCACCTGGTTCACCGTGCCGTCGTAGCGATGCACGGCGTCGAGCATGCGCTCGAGCACCGCGTCGAGGAGCTTGCGCGCTTCTTCCGGATCGCGGTCGGCGAGCAGCTCCATGGAGCCCTTCAGGTCGGCGAAGAGAACGGTGACCTGTTTCCGGCGAAGAGAACGGTGACCTGTTTCCGCTCGCCTTCGAGCGCGATGCGCGACGTGAGAATTCTGTCGGCGAGGTGCTTCGGCGTGTACGCGGTCGGCGACTGGTACCGGTCAGCGGCCGCAACCGACGCCGCGCGTGGTGCGCTGCCGGCCGGCTGACCGCACTCGCTGCAGAACTTCCCATCGGGCAGCAGCTCGTGGCCGCAGTGTGCGCACGTCGCCGCCAGCCGTGCGCCGCACTCGGAGCAGAACTTGGCAGCCGCGGGATTGGCGTGCGTGCAGCGCGGGCATTTCACGGGCGACATACGAGACGGGCTTCCAAGTCGGTCACGGTATCGTGCGGGTCTCCGGCCGTCAAGGAACGCGCTGGCCTCAGCGTGCCGGCAGCTCGACCCGCCGCCGATCACTCCTGCAAGAGACGCCTGATCAGAGCCTCACCGAGGCGGAGGTCTGCGGCTCGGAGTTCCTCCACCCGCCATGGTGGCGCGGCTCCGCGGAGGCGCGCTCGGATGAAGCGGTCCCGCCTCAGGTTCTGGCCGACGTGGAATGCCGCGCCGTCGACGTAGATCGCCAGCCGGCGTTCGGGCACGGCGAAATCCGCAAGAGTAATCGGCAGACCCTCGGGTTCAGCCGAGAGCGGAACCTGACGTTCCGGACGGAAACCGTGCTGCTCGAACAGACGCAGGAATCGCAGCTCCAGCGGAGAGCCAACGCCTGCGGCATACGCTTCCAGCCACGGGCGCGGATCGTCGATATCGCCGAACTCCCGCCGATGCGA
>JACPCW010000025.1 GCA_016184365.1 Candidatus Rokuibacteriota bacterium | reverse complement strand
GCGGGTCGATCGAGCGGCCGGGATGACCTCCGTCGTCGCTCAACCGACGGCCCACTTGAGCCTCAACGGAACGAGCTTTGGGGTGGGGGACCCCCTCCAGCGGACCGAGGAACCTTCCGGCTGATCGCACATCCACATCAAACATCGCTCCTGGCGATATCACGTTGATGGGCTAAAATCCAAAATTCGAGCGTCAAACGCCCTATGAGCACTTGACAGTGCTTGAGCGGTCATGCATACTCGATGCATGAACCGATTGAGCACCGCCAAGCGCTCGCAGATCGTGGCCGCCCTCGTTGAAGGGAACAGCGTCCGCGCGACGTGCCGCATGACAGGCGTTGCCAAGGGCACGGTGCTCTCGCTGCTCGTGGATCTCGGGGCTGCGTGCGAGCGCTATCAGGACCGCGTTCTCCGCAACCTGAAGTGCCGGCGCATCCAGTGCGACGAGCAGTGGCAGTACGTCTACGCTAAGGCCAAGAACGTGCCCGAGAGCATGAAGGGCGCGGTGGGCGTCGGCGACGTGTGGACGTGGATCGCGCTGGACGCGGATACGAAGCTCGTGCCGACGTGGGCGCTCGGCCGCCGCGACGGATTCACGGCGACCGCGTTTATCGCCGATCTTGCGGACCGGCTCGCGACGCGCGTGCAACTGACGACGGACGGCCACAAGCCCTACCTCGAAGCGGTGGAAGGCGCGTTCGGGAACGACATCGACTACGCGATGCTCGTCAAGCTGTACGAGACTGATTCTGGCGGCAAGCGCGCGAGCGCCGAGCGCCGCTACAGCCCCGCGCGTTGCGCCGGCACGCGGACGCAGAAGATCGTTGGCAACCCCGAGGACCGCTACATCAGCACGTCATACATCGAGCGACAGAATCTTACGGTCCGCATGTCGTGCCGGCGGTTCACCCGGCTGACCAACGCCTTCAGCAAGAAGCTCGACAACCACAAGGCCGCCGTGGCCCTCCACTTCATGCACTACAATTTCGCGCGCATCCATCAGACGCTCCGCGTGACGCCCGCGATGGAGGCTGGCGTCAGCGATCATGTCTGGTCCATCGAGGAGATCGTCGGGCTGCTCGAAACCGAGCGGGGCTCAAATTGACCCACTACCCCGCCGCCTGGTCGCTTGACCCGTCGTTCTTTTCCGTGCTAACAGATGCGGCCGCGGTCTCACGGCCGCTCTGATCCACACCGCTCCGAAACAAGGATGGGTATGAGCCAAACTGTCGGATTCATTGGGCTCGGGATCATGGGCCGGCCGATGGCCAAGAACCTCCTCAAGGCCGGGTACCAGCTCGTCGTGCACAGCCGCAGCCGTCCGCCCGTCGACGACGTCGTCAGCGCCGGCGCGAAAGCGGCGTCGAATCCGCGTGAAGTCGCCGCGGCGTGCGACGTCCTCATCACGATGCTGCCGAATTCACCGGACGTGGAGCTCGTGGCGCTCGGCAAGAACGGCATCATCGACGGCGCGAAGTCGGGTTCTACGCTCGTCGACATGTCGACGATCTCGCCGATCGTGTCGAAGAAGGTCGGCGAAGCGCTCCGGCCGAAGGGCGTGAAGATGCTCGACGCGCCCGTCTCGGGCGGCGAGCAGGGCGCGATCAACGCCGCGCTCTCCATCATGGTCGGCGGCGACAAGGCCGTGTTCGACGCCGTGCTGCCGATCTTCCAGGCGATGGGCAAGACCATCACCCATCTGGGGCCGCTCGGCAGCGGCGGCTTCACGAAGCTCGCGAACCAGATCATCGTCGCGGTGAACCTCACCGCGCTCGCCGAGGCGCTCACGCTCGCGAAGAAGGCCGGGCTCGACCGTGATCTCACGCTCACCGCGCTCGCCGGCGGTCTCGCGGGATCGAAGTGCCTCGAGCAGAAGCGTTCGAACTACATCGCGGAGACGTACAAGCCCGGGTTCAAGATCGATCTCCACTACAAGGACCTCGGGCTCATCATGGAATCGGCCCGCGAGCTCGGGGTGCCGCTGCCGGCGACGGCCGTCGTCCAGGAGCTCTTCAGCGCGCTGCGCGTCAAGGGGCAGGGTGGCCTCGATCATTCGGGCGTGATCACCCTCCTCGAGGCGCTGGCGGGCCTCCGGGAGTGAGAGCGACGGTCGATCGGACGGGCACCGATTCCCACGGTCGCGCGGCGAAGATCCAGGTTCGCCGCATCAAGAAGGGCGACCTCGCCAAGGCGCGCGAGGTGCTCGAGCTCGCGTTCTCCGACTGGTACGAGCGGCAGATGGGCTCGCGACCGCGCCAGGTCTTCGGCGGCGCGCAGTACGTGCACCATCGGTGGCTGATGGAGCCGTGGGGCTGCTTCGTCGCCGAGGAGGACGGCACCAAGATCGTCGGCACCGCCCTCGCCGCCGCATGGGGCGGTATCGGCATCGCCGGTCCGGTCGCCGTGCTGACGAACTACCAGAACCAGGGGATCGGGCAGCAGCTGCTCCGCGCGATGGACGAGTTCTTCGAAGAGAACAAGACGGCGCTCCAGGGCGCCGTCACGTATCCGACGAGCCCGAAGCACCTCTACCTCTATCACCAGCTCGGGTATCACGCGAAGGGCCTCGCGCTCGTGATGAGCCGCCCCGTCGATCGCCGCAACGGTGCGGCGCCGGTCATGCCGGCCGCGGCCGCCGCGGCCGTGAAGGTGAAGGGCACGCCGTTCACCGCGCGCCGGTTTTCGTCGCTCGAAGAGGCGAAGAAGAAGGCGACGATCGCGCGCATCCACCGCATCACGAACGCGGTGTGCCGCGGGCTCGATCTCGGCAAGGAGATCGAGATCGTCGACGGCCTGGCGCTCGGCGACACGCTCCTGCTCGAGCGCGGACGCGATCTGCTCGGCTTCGCCATCTACCACGCGCCCGGCGTCAGCGAGGCGCCGGTCGGCTCGCTGTACGTCAAGTTCCTGGCGCTCGACTCCGCGCACAAGCGGACCGAGCACCTGGAGCAGTTCCTCGTCGCGCTCGAGGAGCTCGCGTCCGACCTGGGGCTGGCGCGCGTCCTCGTGCCGGTCTATCTGCGCTACCACGCGGCGTACAGTACGCTGGTGAGGTGCGGCTACCAGGTCGACATCACGATGGTCCGGATGCAGCGCGGCAAGCAGGAGGATTACGAGGACCCGACGCATCTGGTCCTCGACGACTGGCGCTGATGCGCCGACGCCTCGCCGGGCTCGCCGGCGTTTTGCTCCTCGCTCTGCCGACCGCGGCCGCCGCCCATTCGCTCCTCCTCGAATCACATCCCGCTCCCGGCAGCACCGTGCGGGCGCTCGCGCGGGTCACGCTGCGCTTCAACAACCGCATCGAGAAGCGGCTGTCCCGCGTCGTCATCGTCGATGCGCGGCGGGTGCGCCATGAGCTCTCGGTCGTCGCGGCGGAAGGCGGGCTCGATACGCTGGCCGTTCTGGCGCCGCCGCTGGGGCCCGGCAAGTACGATCTGGAGTGGCGGGTGCTCTCCGCCGACGGTCATGTCGTGAACGGGCGTTACCCGTTTCAGGTCGTGCGGTAATGGCGGGGTTCATCGACGTCGTCCTTCGCGGCCTGCTGCTCGCGCTGACGAGCGGTGTGCTCGGCGGGGTCGCGTGGGCCACGCTCGTGCTGCGCGCGGGCGCGGGCGTGAAGCCGGACCCCGGCGCCGTCCGCGCCCTGCGCGCCGTCGGCATCGCCGCCGCGCTCGCCGCGCTCACCCAGGGCGCGATCGTCCTCGTCGCGCTGAGCGAGCTCGCCGACGTCACGCGCGGCTGGCCGATCGGCCCGTTCTTCGACACGACGTTCGCGCGCACGGCGCTCGCCCGTCTCGGGCTCGCCGGCGCCGTGACCGTCCTGGCGCTGACGCTCGCGCGCCGCGCGGCCGGTCGGCTCGCGTGGACGGCGCTCGCCGCCGCGGCGCTCGGGCTCGTGGTGTCGTCGTCGGTCCTCAGTCACGCGATCGCGCGCGTCGAAGACCGCGGCCTGCTGCTCGCGCTCGACGCGACGCACCAGGCGGCGGCCGCGATCTGGGTGGGTGGTCTCGCGCACCTGACGCTCTGGGTCGCGGGCGCCCGTCGCGCGTCGCGCGCGGGCGCGCCGTGGGGACCGCCCGCGCGCGACGTCGTGCGGCGCTTTTCGACGCTCGCGTTCGCATCGGTGTCCGTGTTGCTCGTCGCCGGCATCGCGCTGACGGTGAACTACGTCGGCGACGCCGCGGCGCTCGTCGGCACCGCGTACGGCGTGATGGTCCTGTCGAAGGTCGGGCTGCTCGTCGCCGCGCTCGGCCTCGCGGCGGCGAACCGGCGCGCCGTGCACGCGGCGACCGCCGATCCGCCGGGCGAGCGGCTCTATCGCTTCGTCGAGGTCGAGCTCGGCCTCGGGCTGACGCTGCTCTTCGCCGCGGCGTCGCTCACGTCACTGCCGCCGTCCGTCGACGTGCGCGAAGACCGCGCAAGCGTCGCGGAGGTCGCGTCGCGGTTCACGCCGACGATGCCGCGGCTCGCGAGCCCACCGCACGACGAGCTCATCCGCACCGCCGATCCGCTGATGGCGCCGCCCGGTGAGCGCAAGCCCGTCGAGCGCGCGTGGTCCGAGTACAACCATCACTGGTCGGGGTTGTTCGTGCTGCTGATGGGGCTGCTCGCCGCCGCCGAGCGCCTCGGCGTGCGAGCGGCCCGCCACTGGCCGTTGCTGTTCTTCGGGCTCGCGACGTTCATGTTCATCCGCAACGACCCGCGCGCCTGGCCGCTCGGTCCCACCGGGTTCTGGGAAAGCCTCACGCTCCCGGACGTGCTGCAGCACCGCACGTTCGTGGTCCTGATCGTCGTCTTCGGGACGTTCGAGTGGATGGTGCGCACGAACCGGCTGCCACGACGCCCGTGGGCGTTCGTGTTCCCGCTCCTCTGCGCCGTCGGCGGCGGCATGCTGCTGACGCACTCGCACGCGATGTTCAATCTGAAAGACGAGTTCCTCACCGAAGTCACGCACGCGCCGCTCGGCATCCTCGGCGCGTTCGCGGGCTGGGGCCGGTGGCTCGAGCTGCGGCTGCCGGAATCCGCGAAGACGTCGGGCTGGGTCTGGATCGCCTGTCTCGCCTCCGTCGGCGCGCTGCTGCTCGTGTACCGGGAGGGCTGACGACGCGCGATAATGCCCTGGTGACCGGTCACGCGACCGCCAGCGGCACGGAACGGTACGCCGCCCGACTCGCCAAAGCACGCGTCTCCGCCGAGCACTTTCGAACCCTCGACGATGGACTCCGTGCGTCGACGCTCGGCATCGGCACGTATCTCGGCAACGAGGACGACGCGACGGACGCGGCGTATCACGCGGCCATCACGCGCGCGCTCGAGCGCGGCGTGAACGTGATCGACACCGCCATCAACTATCGTCACCAGCGCAGCGAGCGTGCCGTCGGCCGGGCGCTCGCCGAGGCGCTCGAGCGCGGCATCGTCAGCCGCGACGAGGTCATCGTCGCCACGAAAGGCGGCTTCATCCCGCTCGACGCCGCCGACGAGCGCGACCCGCGCACGTATTTCACCGACACGTACCTGCGGCCCGGGATCGTGCGGCCCGACGACGTCGTCGCCGGCTCGCACTGCATGGCGCCGAAGTACCTCGACGACCAGGTCGAGCGCAGCCTGAACAATCTCGGGCTCGACACCATCGACGTCTACTACGTGCACAACCCGGAGATGCAGCTCGGCGAGGTCGAGCGCCCGGAGTTCAACTCGCGCATCCGCGAGGCGTTTCAGGCGCTCGAAGCGCACGTCGCGGCGGGCCGCATCGTGCGGTACGGGACCGCGACGTGGAACGGCTATCGCGTCGATCCCGGCGATCGCGAGCATCTGTCGCTCGCGGAGATGGTCCGCGCGGCGCGCGACGCCGGCGGCCCCGACCATCACTTCAAGGTGATCCAGCTGCCGTACAACCTCGCGGTCACGGCCACCGACGACTTCACGCAGGCCTTCACGCGGGCGAACCAGATCGTCAACGGCGAGGCGGTCACCACGCTCGAGGCCGCGCGCCGGCTGGGGATCTACGTCATGTCCTCCGTGCCGGTGTACCAGGGGCAGCTCACGCGGAACCTGCCGCCCGTGCTCGCGGAGTTCCTGCCGGGTCTCGAAACCGACGCGCAGCGTGCGCTGCAGTTCGTCCGATCGACGCCCGGCATCGGCACGGCGCTCGTCGGCATGAAGACGCTCGCCCACGTCGAGGAAAACGCCGCCGTCGGTCGCGAGACGCCCGTGGCCTGGGAGCTGTTCAAGCGCATGTTCGGCGAGGCATGACGCAGCAGGGGATCCTCGTCGGCGCCGACGCGAACCGCGCCAGGGCGATCCGGCCCAGCGTGTCCGCGGTGATCTTCGACCGCCAGCGGCGCGTCCTGCTCCAGCAGCGCTCGGACGGCGGGCAGTGGGGCTTGCCGGGCGGCGGCGTGGAGATCGGCGAGACGGTCACGGACGCCGTCGCGCGCGAGGTCCTCGAGGAAACCGGGCTGCGCGCCACGGTGCGCCGCGTGATCGGTATCTATTCCGACCCCGCGCTGCAGGTCGTGCGCTATCCCGACGGCAACGTGTGGCACTACATCAACGTCTGCTTCGAGTGCGTGGTCCGCGGCGGCACGCTCACGACGTGCGACGAGACGCTCGCGCTCGACTGGTTTGCGACCGGCCGCCTGCCGGCCTCGATGCTTTCCAACCACGTGGTTCGCATCCGCGACGCGCGGCGCCGGCGCGCCGCCGCGTTCATCCGCTGACCGCACGACCCAGGAGGCTCCTTCGTTGATCCGTCGTATCCACCATGCCGGCATCGTGGTCGAGCGTCTGTCGACCGCCTATGCCTTCTATCGTGACGTCCTCGGTCTGCCGCTCTTGCGCCAAGCCGAGATCGCCGATCAGGGCGTGCGCGCGGCGCTGCTCGCCGCGGGTGACAGCGAGATCGAGCTGCTCGAGCCGCTGCGCGCGGACGACGGCGTCGGCCGCTTCCTCGCGACTCGCGGCGAGGGCCTGCACCACGTGTGCTTCGATACGCCGGACGTCGCGAGCGACCTCGACGATCTCGCGCGGCGCGGCGTCGACCTGCTCGACCGCCAGCCGCGCGAAGGGCTGGCCGGGCGCATCGCGTTCCTGCATCCGCGCGCGTGCGACGGCGTGCTCGTCGAGCTGGCGACGCCGCCGAGCCATCACGACGACGGCCAGTCCCAGGTGCGGCTCAAGCGTCTCGTCATCGGGTCGCGCGATGTGGGCACGACGAGCGCTCGGTTCCAGGCGCTTTTCGGCTTTCCCGAGATGGCGCTCAACTCCGGACCGCGCTCGATGCTCGCCGTCGGCCGCGGCGCGCTGCTCATCGTCCCCGACGAAGAGGTCGGTGGCATCGACGGCATGGTGGCGCTCTCGCTGGTGGCCGAGGACTTCCCGGCGCTCATGCAGCGCTTCGACGCCGCCGGGGTCAAGGCGATGCGCGGAACCGGCGAGGTGACGGTCGAGCCGCAGTCGAGCCACGGCGTCCATCTGCACATCAGCAGATATGAATAGATGGGGGGCCCCGAAATGGCCCCCCCCAGCCCCCCAGCCTTCGGGGCGCCCCGGCGGAGCCGTGACGCCCCTCTAATCCCGGTTGACCCGAGCGGGCCGGCCGTGGTCCTATCCGGCCACACCAATGGATTCTGGATACAAAATCCAGCGCATGCCGCTCCGGCGCCGCCGGCTGGTCGACGACGCCACCCAGGCCTTACGCGACGCCATCTTGCGCGGCAAGCTGCCGGAAGGCGCCCGCCTCCGGCAGGTCGAGCTGGCCGACCGTCTGGGCATCAGCCGCACCCCCATCCGCGAGGCGCTCGGACGGCTCCAGCACGAAGGCCTGGTCGAGCTGCTGCCCCGGAGCGGCGTCCGCGTCACGCGCTTCGATGTGGACGAAGCCGTCGAGCTCTACGAGCTCCGGGAGATGCTGGACGGCCTGGCGGCGCGTCTGGCCGCGATGCGCGCCGATGCCGGCCACCTCGCGCGACTCGAGAAGGCGCTCGCCAGGATGGCGCGCTGTCTCGACGGCGGCGACGCGAACCAGTGGTTTCCGGCGCACGTCGCGTTCCACGACGAGATCTTCGGCGCCGGCGGCAACGGGCGCCTGACGGCGCTGTCGTCCGTCGTGCACCTGTCCATCCGGCGCTTCCATCCGCTGCTCCTCAAGACCGAGCGGCGGCTGGAAGACGCGTTTCGCGAGCACCGCGGCATCGCGGACGCCATCGCGGGCCGCGATCCCGATCGGGCCGAGCAGCTCGCGCGCGCCCACATCGTGAACGCCAGGGAGATCGTGTCGAAGGTGATGAACGGCCAGGGAGAGGCACATGGCGCTGTTCAAGCTTGAGAAGAAGGCGCCGAAGGGGCCGTCGGGACGCTGGGACGTCGGCGTCGGCGAGGACCTCTGCAAGGCCTGCGGGTTCTGCCTGAACGTCTGTCCCACCGACGTGTTCGCCTATCGCAAGGCGCCGAACAAGATCGGCTGGTTTCCGATGTTCACGGCGCACGAGGAAAACTGCATCGGCTGCATGCTCTGCTACCAGATCTGCCCCGACTTCTGCATCGACGTGACTCTCAAGAATGGGGGCCCCGACATGGCCCCCATACCCCCCAACGCTCGGACCGCCCCGGCAAAGCCGTGACGGTCCTCGACCTCGCTGGTCAGGAGACCTGATGGCCACCGTCGCCACCGATCGCATTCAGGAAATTCTGATTGCTCCATGGGCCGAGTGGGCGAAGCGCGCGACGCGCGGCAAGCGGCTGCTCGAAGCCGGCACGTTCGCGATGACCGAAGGCGCGATCGCCGGCGGCTGCCGCTGCTTCGCGGGCTATCCGATCACGCCGGCGACCGACATCGCGGAATACATGTCGAAGCGGCTGCCGCAGGTGGACGGCTATTACCTGCAGGCGGAAGACGAGCTGGCCGGCATGCACATGTGCGCCGGCGCCTCGCTCGGCGGGCTGAAGGCGATGACGGCGACGTCGGGGCCCGGCTACACGCTGATGCACGACGCGTACGGCTGGGCGGTGACGAACGAGATCCCGCTCGTGGTCGTCGACGCGATGCGCGTCGGACCGATCAGCGGCATCACGGGCGCGCCGGGGCAGGGTGAGTTCTACGTCGCGCGGTACTGCACGCACGGCGGCAACTTCGAGACGATCGTGCTGTCGCCGTCGTCGGTCCAGGAGGCGTTCTGGCTGACGATCGACGCGTTCAATCTCGCCGAGCGCTTCCGCACGCCCGTGACGATCCTCACCGACCAGGTCATCTCCGACATGTGGGAAGACCTGTTCATTCCCGACGACTACGACGCGCTCGACTTCGTCGTTCCGCGCCGGCACAACCTGACGATGCCGTTCCATCCCACGAACTCGGCGGAGCTCGACGTGGCGCCGAACATCATCGGTCGCGGTACCGGCGTCTGCGTCAGCGCCTATACGCACACCGAAGAGGGCTACGACATCGAGGACATGGAGGCGCACTGGGCGCAGACGTACCGCCTGGTGAACAAGATCCGCCACCATCGCGACGAGCTGACGCGGTACGAGACGGTCGGCGTCGAAGACGCCGAGGTCATCGCCGTCGCCTACGGCGCGAACGCGCGGACGGTGAAGACCGGCGTGCTCGAAGCGCGGCGGCGCGGGGTGCGCGCCGGCTTCATCCGACTGATCACGCTCTGGCCGTTCCTCGACGAGCTGTTCGAGCGCGACGTGCCGTACGTCGTGTGCGAGCTCAATTACGACGGCCAGCTGGTGCGCGAGGTCATGCGCGCGGCGGCCGACAAGCGCAAGGTGCACTTCATGGGCAAGAGCGCCGAGCTCCACACGGTGACGGAAGTCGCCGCCGGTCTGGAAGGCGTCGCCCGCTCGGGCGCGCTGCCCAAGCTGCCCTACATCTGGACGGAGGTCCGGTAGCCATGAACAAGCTCGCGAAGAAGTACCTGCGTCCGAGCCAGATCCCGACGAAGGCGTGTCACGGCTGCGGCATCGGGATGATCGAGAACTGGCTGCTCCAGGCCATCGACGAGCTGAGCCTCGAGCAGGAAGACGTGGTCTTCGGCACCGGCATCGGCTGCGTCGGTCGCCAGACGTTCGCCACGTGGGGCGGCGACAACTTCGGCGCCACGCACGGGCGCGCGCTCGCCGTCGCGACCGGGCTGAAGATCGCGCAGCCCGATCGCACGATCGTCTGCATCGTCGGCGATGGTGACGCGGCCGCCATCGGCACGTCGCACCTCGTGCACGCCGCCCGGCGGAACCTCGGTGTCGTCGTGATCTGCGAGGACAACATGGGGTACGAGTCGACCGGCGGGCAGTTTTCACCGACGACGCCCGCGGGCTACGTCATGAACTCGAGCCCCTACGGCATGGTCGAGCCCGACTTCGATCCGTGCGACATCGTCAGAAGGCGCTCGCCAACGACGGCTTCTCGTTCATCCACATCCGCTTCCCGTGCAACGAGAACTTCGGCGCGTACGCGCTCGGCACGCGCGACACGCTGAAGAACCTCGAGTGGATCTACGAGCACACGCAGGGCCGCAAGGCCGACGGCACGGACACGGACTTCACGTGGGAGACGGGCATCCGCCACGACAAGTCGAACAGCCGGCCGGAGTTCTCGAAGATCCTGCGCGACCTCAACACGCGCGTGCGCGCCGACATGGCGCGATGAGCAGACGGACGATCGAGGAGCGCCACGGCTTGGCCGGGGCGCTCCGAGCGTCTGGGGGGGTGGGGGGCCATGTCGGGGCCCCCCACGAGAACAAGACGCGGACCGAGATCCTGATTTCTGGATTCGGCGGGCAGGGCGTCGTGCGCATGGGCCAGATCCTCGGCATGTGCGCGATCAAGCAGGGCCACCGCGTGACGATGCTGAAGAGCCACGGCACCGAGACGCGCGGCGGCTACGTCCGGGCGCAGCTCGTCATCTCGCCCGACTACGTCGACAGCCCCGTGGTCGAGAACGCCGACGTGTTCGTGGCGTTCTCCGCGCCGGCGTACAAGAAGTTCTTCGACCTCTGTCGCGGTCACGTGCTGTACGACCCGGAAATGGTCGAGCAGATCCGTCCGGACGCGCCCGAGCGCCACGTCGCCGTCCCGGCGACCCAGCTCGCGAAGGAGCGGTTCAACAACGTGCTGTTCGCGAACATGATCATGCTCGGCGCGCTCACGCGCCTGGCCGGGATGGATTACACCGCGATGAAGGCGGCGATGGTCGAGGTCATCCCGCGCTTCCACGAGCAGAACCTGAACGCGATGGAGGCGGGCTACACGCTGCCTGACGTCGTCGCCCGGTCATGAGCGGCTCGCGGCCGTGGCATCGGCACTGGCCGGCGCACGTTCCGCGCTCGGTCGACTATCCCCGCGTTCCGGCGTGGTGGCTGCTGGAACGGACGGCGACGCGGTTTCCCGATCGGGTCGCGATCCGCGACGTCGATCACGAGACGCTCGCCGAGCGTCGCGCGCTGACGTACGGCGCGCTGTTCCGTGCCGCCCAGGGCGTCGCGGCCGGCTTCGGTCAGCGCGATCTCGAGCCCGGCGCGCGCATCGCGCTCTGCCTCCCGAACGGATCCGATCTCGTCGTCGGCTACTACGCGACGTGGCTCGCGGGCGGCGTGGCCGTGCCGGCGAACCCGCAGGCGCGCGAAGCGGAGCTGGCGGACCACCTCACCGACGCCGGCGTCTCGCTCGTGGTCGGCGCCGGCGAGGGCCGCGCCGCGGCGGTCGCCGAGAAGGTCGGACTGCCGTTCATCGACCTCGACGCATTCCGCGCGATGCAGGCGCTGCCGCCGCGCGCGGCGGCGCCGTGCGCGCCCGAGGACGTCGCCGTGCTGCTCTACACGGGCGGCACGACGGGGCTGCCGAAGGGCGCGATGCTGACGCATCGGAACATCGTCGCGAACACGATCCAGTTCGCCGGGTGGTACGACTTCGCGCCCGGCGACGAGATCTCCGTCGGCGCGATCCCGATGTACCACTCGGGCGGCATGTCCGGCGTGATGAACGTGCCGCTCTCCGCGGGCGCGACGATCCTCGCGTTCGCGAAATTCAGCGCGTCGGCGGTCGCGCGCGCGGTGACGCAGTACCGCGCGACGCGGCTGTTCGGCGTGCCGACGATGTTCATCGCGCTCCTGAACGACGCGGACGGCCGGCGCGCCGACTATTCGTGCCTGCGCGCGTGTCGCACCAACGCCGCGGCGCTGCCACCGGCGGTGAAGGCCGCGTTCGACGAGCTCGTCGGCCGCGAGGTGCTCGTCGAGGGGTACGGGCTCACGGAGACGAGCCCGCTGACGCACGCGAATCCCGTCGGCCGCGCCAAGGCGGGCTCGATCGGCATTCCGCTGCCGGACACGGACGCGCGCATCGTCGATCTCGACACCGGCACGGAAGTGGCAGCCGGTGCGAGCGGCGAGCTGCAGATCCGCGGGCCGCAAGTCATGCGCGCGTACTGGAAGCGTCCTGACGACACCGCGCGCGCGATCCGTGACGGCTGGTTCGCGACCGGCGACGTGGCGCAGATGGACGACGACGGGTACTTTGCGATCGTCGACCGGAAGAAGGACGTCATCAACACCGCGGGCTTCAAGGTGTGGCCCCGCGAGGTGGAGGAGGCGCTGTACGCGCATCCGGCCGTGCGTCTCACCGCGGTGGTCGGCGTCCCCGACGACTACCGGGGCGAGGCGGTGAAAGCGTTCGTCGTGCTGAAGGACAGCGCGAACGGCACGACGGCGGACGACCTGATCGGCTTCTGCCATGAGCGCCTCACGGCCTACAAGGCGCCGCGCATCGTCGAGTTCCGGACGGAGCTGCCGCTGACGGAGACGGGCAAGCTGCTGCGCCGCTCGCTGCGCGCCGATGCGCGAGCGGGCGGCCGCTGACCCCGCGCGCCTTGACGCGCGGCCACCGTCGCCGCAGTATCGCGGCCGGAGGACGCCCATGGACATGACGGGCCTCGGTCGCACACCGGCGAATTCAGCGGCGCTGACGCCGATCACGTTCCTGCGACGCGCCGCGGTCGTCCATCCCGACCGGACGGCGGTCATCGACGGCGATCGCCGAATCTCCTACCGCGAGTTCGACGCCCGGACGCGCCGGCTCGCGTCCGCGCTCGCCGCGCGCGGCATCGGCAGGGGCGACACGGTCGCGGTCATGCTGCCGAACATCCCGCAGATGCTCGACGTGCACTTCGGCGTGCCGATGCTCGGCGCGGTGCTGAACACGATCAACACGCGGCTCGACGCCGGCACGATCGCGTACATCCTCGAGCACGGCGAGGCCAAGGTGTTCATCGTCGACCGCGCGTTCGCGGCGACGGCCCGCGCGGCGCTCGCGCAGCTCGACGAGCGCCCGCTGGTCATCGACGTCGCCGATCCGCTCTACCAGGAACCGGGCGAGTCGATCGGTGAGATCGAATACGACGCGTTCGTCGCGGTCGGCGCCGCCGATTTCGTGCCGCCGCCGATCGCCGACGAGTGGCTGCCGATGGCGCTCTGCTACACGTCGGGCACGACGGGGAATCCGAAGGGCGTCGTCGCGCATCACCGCGGGACCTGGATGATGGCGGTCGGCGAGATCCTCGCCTGGGCGATGCCGCCGGGCGCGGTCTATCTCTGGACGCTGCCGATGTTCCACGCGAACGGGTGGGGCTTCCCGTGGGCGGTCGCTGCGCTGGGCGGCACGCACGTGTGCCTGCGCCAGATCGATCCCGGCGCGGTGTTCCGGCTGATCGCCGAGCACCGCGTCACGAACATGTGCGGCGCGCCGACCGTCCTCAGCATGCTGCTCAACGCGCCGGCCGGGGCGCGCGTGCGCTTCGACCACGTCGTCGATCTCCTGACGGGCGGCTCGGCGCCGCCGGCGAAGATCCTCCGCGCGATGAACGAGATCGGCTTCCGCGTGCTGCACATCTACGGGCTCACCGAGGTGCTCGGTCCGTCGACGCTGTCGCCGTGGCAGGACGCGTGGGCGGCGCTGTCACCGGAGGAGCAGGCGATGAAGCAGGCGCGGCAGGGCGTGCCGTACCAGGTGGTCGACGGCCAGATGGTCGCGGACCCGAAGACGCTCGAGCCGGTGCCGGCGGACGGCAAGACGATCGGCGAGATCATGCTGCGCAGCAGCACGGTGATGCTCGGTTACCTCAAAGACAAGGCGGCGACCGACGCCGCGTTCGCGGGTGGCTGGTTCCATTCGGGCGATCTCGCCGTGCAGCACCCCGACGGCTACGTCGACATCAAGGACCGCTCGAAGGACATCATCATCTCGGGCGGCGAGAACATCTCGAGCATCGCGGTCGAGGCGGCGCTCGTGCGCCATCCGGCCGTCGCGTTCGCGGCGGTCGTCGCGCGTCCGGACGAGAAGTGGGGCGAGACGCCGTGCGCGTTCGTCGAGCTGCGCCCCGACGCC
>JACPCW010000097.1 GCA_016184365.1 Candidatus Rokuibacteriota bacterium | reverse complement strand
CGGCTCCGGCTCGGCCCGCCGCAGCGGCGGCGCGGCCGCGGCCGCTTCGATCACGTCGGCGCGGGCCACGTACGTATCGATCGAGCTGACGACGACGCGCGCGTGGATGTCGACGAGGCGCATCCCCACGACGGAGACCGCCACGGACGCGATGATGACGACGCCCTTGTCGAGGACGCGATCGAGCACTTCGATGACGCTCGGCGGCTGCGGTCGCTGCGGCGGTTCGGGCGATCGACGTAGAGACTTCATGAGCGAATCCGATCGCAACGGCTGTGCCATCGCGTCAGTGCGCCCGGCGGCACGTTGCCGAACGTTGCAGAACCGACAGCGGGCCGGCGATCACGCGCGCGGCGTCAGCGATCGAGCCCCCACGCGAACACGTGCGTCGGGGTCAGCTCGATGATGACGGAATCGGATGGTGCCAGCGCCGCTTCGCTCGCGTACTGCGGATATTTCGCATAGAGGCGCTTGCGGATGCGCTGGAAGGCCGCCCCGCGCTCGATGACCCGTGCCCGGCCCTGGAGCATCACGCCGCGCAGCTGCGCCCAGGCCTCCGTATAGACGTCGATCGTGACGGCGAGCTGGGCGTTCTCCCTGATGTTGAGCACCTTGCGGGCGTCGTCGCCCGAGCCGAAGTAGAGCTTTCCTCCGGCGAAGACGTGACAGACGGGAACGACGTGCGGCATGCCGTCGCGGCCGGCGGTCGCGACGCGACAGACGCGCTCGAACTGCACGAGGGCGGCGACCTTCTTGGAGAGCCTGGCGACCCGGGGCCGGCGCCGCGACGAGCGTTTCGCCACGCCGTCAGCTCAGCGCTGGGCGCTCTGCCAGAGCGCGAGACCGACGAAGAACGGTCCGAGGGTCTGGAGATACTGCGACGTCTGGGCGGTCTTCCGCATCGTCTGGACGAGGTGCGACAGCGGATGGAGCTTCTTGCCCACGAGACCGATCACGAAGTCGTTGTCGTGCACGTCGAGCCCGTGGCACGCGAGGCGGATGTCGTGCGCGAAGTCGGCGTCACCGTACTTGTGTCCGAGGATGCCGTGCTCGCGGATGATCTCGCCCTGCTCCTTCGGTTCGAGCCGCGAGAACGCGCCCGTGCGCCGGAGCGGGTACCAGATCGCCCACGGCCACGCGGGATTCAGCGCCGTGCGACGCGGGCGCTTGCACAGCCATTCGTCGAGATCGGCTTCGAAGCCGGACGAGTACGTGCGGCCGAACATGCTGAACTCGGGCTTGTGCGGCAGGGCGGCGAACGGCTCGGCGTTGAGCACCTCGCGCAGCGCGCTCGCGAAGAACTTCGGGTCTTCGCCGATCGCGAGCACGCCGATGCCGCGCGGATCGTTGAGATCGTGGTAGAGCGCGCCCTCGATGCGATGCGCTTCGAGCGCACGCACGAGCGGCTTCGGGTCGGTGCACCCGCCGAACACCTGGAGCTGCATCCAGAGCCGCCGCTCGGAGAACTGGTTGTTCGCTCCGCGCTCCCGAACGTCGGCCTTCACCTCGTCGCCGCTCGCCACTCGGTCTCCTACCCTCCGCGGGTGTGCATCTCCAGGTGCGGGTCCTGCCGCAGCTGACCGATCTGGATCAGCGGCGTGTGGTCGCGCGTCGCCAGTCGCTCCTCGGCGCCGCGGTCGCGGCGCGCCGCCCATTTGCCCGTGATCAGCGCGCAGAGCTCGTCCGCCGACGCGCCGGCGCGCAGCGGTTCGCGCAGGTCGATGCCGGCCAGCGCGTACAGGCACAGGTACCACATGCCGTCGGCCGTGAGCCGGCTCCGGTCACAGTCGGCGCAGAACGGCGCGGTCGTCGAGGAAATGATGCCGAAGATCGTGCCATCCGGCAGGCGGAAGCGGTCCGCGGGCGCCGTGGAGTGCTCGATGACGGGCTCGATGCGGCCATACCGTCGCTCGAGCGTCTCGAGCATCTGCGCGCGGCTCATCACGCGGTCCCACGACCAGCGCGTCGCGCCGCCCACGTCCATGTACTCGATGAACCGGACTTCGGCGGGCACGCGCTTGCCGAACTCGATGAGGTCGGCGAGCTCGTCGTCGTTGACGCCCCGGATGACGACGGTGTCGATCTTGGTGCCCGTGAAGCCGATGCGCGTCACCGCGGCGATGCCTTCCAGCACGCGGTCGTGCGTGCTGCGGCGCGTGAGCGCCGTGAACCGCTCCGGTGACAGCGTGTCGAGGCTCACCGTCACGCGCCCGAGACCGGCCACCTTCAGCGCCTCGGCCTGCTCGGCGAGCAGCACGCCATTCGTGGTGAGCGCGAGATCGCGCAGCGCGGGCTTCGCCGCGAGGAGCTTGATCAGCTCGGGAAGATCCCGGCGCAGCAACGGCTCGCCGCCCGTCAGTCGCACCTTGTCGACGCCGAGCGTGATGAACACGTCGACGAGCCGGCTGACTTCTTCGAAATGCAGGATCTCTTCGCGCGGCAGCCAGACGTATTCCTCTTCCGGCATGCAGTACTGGCAGCGCAGGTTGCAGCGATCCGTGACGGAAACCCGGAGATTGCGCAGCGAGCGGCCGAACGCGTCGCGGACCGCCGTCACGACGCGCCCACCACGGCCGGCTCTTCGGCGTGCGCACGTTCCCACTCGCGCACGAGGCCCGCCTTCTTCACGCCGACGTCGAAATGGTCCCACGGCATCCGCTCGCCGACCGCCCGCGTCCGCGTCGTGTAGAACTCCGGATCGCCGTCCCACTCGCGAAGCGCGCGCCGCCAGTCGCCGTCGTACCCGGCCGCGACCTCGAGGAAGTCCGCAACGCGCCGGTCGCCCCGCGCCAGCAGCGCCTGCAGGGCGGCCTCGCGCGGATTCTCGTGCAGCACGCGGACGTTCGAGAACCGCCGCACCGTCTTCTTGACGACGTCGAGCTTCCGCGCGAGCGAGTCGGCGCCGTCGAACTGCGCCCACTGGAACGGCGTCCACGGCTTCGGCACGAACGACGAGATCGACAGCGTCAGCCGCCCGAACGGCTTGCCCGACGGATCGAGGACGCGCAGGCGGTCCAGCATCCGTTCGGCGAGATCGCCGATCGCCTCGACGTCCTCGAGCGTCTCCGTCGGCTGGCCGATCATGAAGTACGTCTTGAGATTCGGAATGCCGCGCTGCCGCACGAGGTCGCACGCGGCGAGAATCTGCTCGTCGCTGATGGCCTTGCGGATCACGCGGCGCAGCCGGTCGGTCCCGGCCTCCGGCGCGATCGTCAGCGTCCGGTGCCCGCCGCGCGCGAGCGCGCTCGCGAGCGAATCGGACAGGCTGTCGGCACGGATCGAGGAGATCGAGACTTCCATCCCCGCGTCCTGCACGGCATCGAGCAGCTGCCCGATCCACGGATAGTCCGACACGCACGCGCCGACGAGGCCGATGCGGGTGGCGCCTTCCGCGGCGAGCTTCTGCACCGTCTCGCGGAGCGCGTCGACGGTGCGGTGACGCACGGGGCGGTAGACCTGGCCCTCGAGGCAGAACCGGCAGCCGCGGCCGCAGCCCTTGCCGACTTCGAGCAGCGCCATGTGGCCGTACTCGGCGTTCGGCGTTTTCACGAGCGAGATGGTCTCGAACGCATTGACGTCGCGGAGGCGGCGCTTCGTGACGATCGGCCGCGCGCCCGCGCGCGGGACGACCTCGGCCACGAAGCCGTCCGCGTCATAGGCGATGTCGTAGCGCTCCGGGACGTAGATGCCCTCGAGCGCGGTGAGCCGATCGAGGAACATATCCCGGTCGTGGTAATCGTCGCGGTACGCCGCGACGATCTCGCGCGCGAGCTCCTCGCCTTCCCCGACCGCGATGAAGTCCATGAACGGCGCGACCGGCTCGGGATTCGAGAACGCGCACACGCCGCCCATCAGGACGAGCGGGTCCTGGGCGCGGCGATCGCGCGCGCGGAGCGGGATGCCCGCGAGGGTCAGCAATCGTAGGACATTCACGTAATCGCCCTCGAACGTCACCGAAAAGCCGATCAGGTGGAAATCGGCGAGCGGTCGCATCGACTCGAGGGAGAACGGCGCCGTCCCGCTGCGCTTCAGCTCGTCGAGGTCTTCGGGATCCGGCAGGAACACGCGCTCGCACACGACGTCCGGCATCTGGTTCAGGTGCCAGTAGATCGTCTGGAACCCGAGGTTCGACATGCCGACCGTGTACGTGTTCGGATAGACGAGGGCGATCGCGATCTTCCCGCCCCAATCCTTGCGGATCGTGCCCTCTTCCGCGGCGACGAGCGCTTGTATTTTCTTTTTTACTGACCAGGACATCGCATCAGTGTATCACGCGGATTCCGGGCGCCTGGCGGGCGGTCAGCCCTTGATCACGCCGATCGGGCGCAGTCGCGCGACGCGCGTCGAGATCCCGAAGCGGTGCACGACGTCGACGACGTCTTTCACGTCCTTGTACGCCTCCGGCATCTCCTCGGCGAGCGCGTCGCGGCCCGTCGCGCGGGCGTGCACGCCCCGCGCGGCGAGCTCGTCGACGATCCGGCGGCCGCGCGCCGCCTTCACCGCCGCGGTGCGACTCATCAGCCGCCCTGCGCCGTGGCACGTGCTGCCGAACGTCTCGCGCATCGCGACCTCCGACCCGCGCAGCAGGAACGAGTACCGGCCCATGTCGCCCGGCACGATGACGGGCTGGCCCGGGAATGCCCGCGTCGCGCCCTTGCGATGGACGAACACGCGCCGGCGCCGACCGTCGACGTCGTGCTCTTCCTCCTTCGCGATGTTGTGCGCCACGTCGTACACGACCCGGACGTCCGCCGCGGCCACACCGAGCACGTCGAGCAGCACGCCGCGCGTCCAGTGCGTCAGCACCTGGCGGTTGGCGAACGCGAAGTTCGCCGCCGCGCGCATCGCGCCGAGATACGCGCGCGCTTCCGGAGAATCCACGGGCGCGCACGCGAGCTGGCGGTCCGGCACGGTGATCCCGTAGCGCTTCAGCGCCGACTCCGTGCTGCGCAGGAAGTCGGTACACACCTGGTGCCCGAGGCCGCGCGAGCCGGTGTGGATCATGACGGTGACCTGCCCGGCGCGGACGCCGAAGGCCGCCGCGGCCTCGGCGTCGAAGATTTCATCGACGACCTGGACTTCGAGGAAGTGGTTGCCCGAGCCGAGGGTGCCGAGCTGGCGTCGCCCGCGCTCGATCGCCTGCGGCGAGACGCGGTCGGGCGCCGCACCGGCGAGGCTCCCGTCGGATTCGATTCGCTGCACGTCCTCGGCGAGTCCGTGGCCCTGGGCCACGGCCCAGCGCGCGCCGTCGGCCATCACCGCAGCCGTCTCGCGCGCATCCAGCGTGAGGCGTCCCTTGCTGCCGACACCCGTCGGGATGGCCCGGTACAGCGCATCGACCAGCTCGCGCAGCCGCGGCGTCACGGCGTCCTCCGCGAGCGGTGTCGCGAGGAGCCGGACGCCGCAGTTGATGTCGAACCCGATCGCGCCCGGGCTGATGACCCCATGCTCGGCGTCCGTCGCGACCACGCCGCCGACGGGGAGCCCGTAGCCCTGATGGATGTCGGGCATCGCATACGCGCCCTTCACGATGCCGGGCAGCGTGGCGCCGTTGGCGAGCTGCTGGAGCGACGCATCCGATCTGAGGTGCGCCATCAATCCGGCGTCCGCGACGACGAACGCCGGGACCCGCATGCCGGGGCGCGCGTCGGGCGGGATCCGCCAGAGGTAAGGACCGACCTGGTCGACCTGGATGCTGCTCACGGCTCAGGTGGCGGCGCGAAGCCGCCTCGCATCGATTGTACCGGCGCGGGTCAGTGCGCGGGCGCGGCGGCGCTGCGACGGTGCGTCCAGATCAGCCCGATGATCGCGACGGCGACGCCGACGACGCTGGCGGCCTGCGGGACGCGGATGCCGCCGAGCCAGAAGCTGTCGAGACGGAGGCCTTCGATCATGAAGCGTCCGACCGAGTAGAGCCCGACGTACGCGAAGAAAATCGCGCCGGGATGCGGCCGGAACCGCTCACGGAGCGCAAAGACGAGCACGGCGAACACGCCGAGGTCCCAGAGCGACTCGTAGAGAAAGGTCGGATGAAAGAAATCGTACTGGGTGAAGCCGGGCGGCCGGTGCGGCGGCGAGATGTAGAGCTTCCACGGCAGATCCGTCGGACGTCCGAAGGCCTCTTCGTTGAAGAAGTTGCCCCAGCGCCCGATCGCCTGCCCGATGGCGATATACGGTGCTGCGACGTCCAGACCGCGGAGCACCGGCAGCCGCCACCGGTACGCGAGCCACGCGCCTACGAGCGGGCCGACGATGAGACCGCCGTGCATCGCGAGGCCGCCCTCCCAGACGGCGATGATCTTCGACGGGTACTGGCCGTAGTAATCCCAGTTGAAGATCACTTCGTACACGCGCGCGCCGAGCAGCCCCGCGAGAATCGCCCACTGGCTGGCGCTGATGATGTCTTCCGCCGGCAGGCCCTGGCGCTTGGCTTCGCGATGGCCGAGCCAGAGCCCGAGGACGATCGACAGCGCCATCAGGATGCCGTACCAGCGGATGACGACCGGACCGAGCTGGAACGCGATGGCGCCGGGCGAGACGAACATGACGGACGTAAGATATCCCGCCACCGCGCCACGACCAAATCGGCGCGCGCCGGGCGGACGATCAGCTAGTCCGAGACGGGCACTTCGTCGCCCCACCACCCGCCCTGACGCTTCGCGATCTCGGCGTCCTTCCGGGTAGCGGTGGCGTTCCAGTAGTGGAAGATCTGCCAGTTCGCCTTCGTGGAGAACACGAAGTGCTCCCAGCTCGCCCACGTAATGGTCTCCTTGGTGCTCTTCGCGATGCGGGCGGACGTCGCGCAGCCGGTGAGGAGGAGGACGGTCGCGACCACCGCAACGATTCGCATGGGGGCCCTGAGTGTAGGCGGAGCACCGAAAGCAGGTCAACAAGAACCGGCTGGGTCGGTCATCGGGGTGCCTGGCTGCGACGGCGACTCGCTCGTCACGCCAAACATCGCGTCGAGTCGCGCGACCTCCGGACGGCGCGCGATCGAGATGGTGACTCGGTTCGCACGTCGCCAGCGTAGACCGACGAGGTCACAGGCCCAGGTGAACAATCCGAGAATGTCGGTCGAGTGGTTCTTGAACGCGTACGCCGGGTAGTTGCGGCCGCCTACCATCCGGCGGTGCCGGCAGCCGTCCGACTCGATCAGTCCACGAAGAAACTCCTCCGGACACTGCTGCACGACCGCCGCCTGCCACGGCTCGAGACGGATGACCCGGGTGTGCTTTCGCCCCGGTCCATGTTGCGGAAACAGCCACGGCCAGGCCGACGAGTAGATGCTGAGGGCGATCGCTCCGGTGTGAGGCACCGACGTGACGGACCGGTCGGGCATGATCGTGCCGATCGCCGCGACAACGCGCGCGATGACGTCATGTTGCTTCGCGTTGAGATAGATCTGAAGCCGGTACGCGGTCTTCGCTCGAGCGTTGGCACGCCCGATATGGCCGTCGCCCAGGTAAATACCGAGCAGGTAGCTGTACGCACGTTCCGGCGAACGGGTGATTGGTAGGGGCGGCAGGATTCGAACCTGCAAGTCCTTTCGGACAGAGCGTTTTAAGCGCTCCGCGTGTCCCCGTTCCGCCACGCCCCCGTGTTTCGTGCCGAGCACATGCCCGGAGAATAAATGATGGAGGCGGCGGTGAGAATCGAACTCACGAATACGGGTTTTGCAGACCCGCGCCTTACCACTTGGCTCGCCGACCGGTGGAGAAGGAGTGCTGGAGCGGGAAACGGGATTCGAACCCGCGACCCCGACCTTGGCAAGGTCGTGCTCTACCACTGAGCTATTCCCGCGCCGAAAAAGACAACCGATTCTACCACATGGAGGAAGCGGCCGGTCAGCCCGAGGGCGCGTCGTCGCCCCGCAGCGCGGCCGCGGCGGCTTCCGGCGGCACCGAGTTGATGAAGAACCCGCTGCCCCACTCGAAGCCCGCGACGCGCGTCAGCTTCGGAATCACTTCGAGGTGCCAGTGGAAATGCTCCTGCGGCGAATCGCGGAGCGGCGCCGTGTGGAGCATGAAATTGAAGGGCGGCTCGTGGAGGATTCCGTTCAGCCGCCCGAGGAACTCCTGCAGCATCGCGGCGAGCCCGCGCAGCTCGTCGATCTCCGACTCCTCGAACGCGGACCGGTGGCGCGTCGGCAGGATCCACGTCTCGAACGGAAACCGCGGCGCGAACGGCGCCAGCGCGATGAAGCCGTTCGCCTCGAGGATGACGCGGCCGCGGGCGCGGCGCTCCTGTCGCACGATGTCGCACCACACGCAGCGCTCGTGGCGCTCCCAGTAGCGGGCCGAGCCTTCGAGCTCTTCGACGACCATGATCGGCGTGATCGGCGTCGCGATGAGCTGTGAATGCGGATGCTCGAGCGACGCGCCGGCGGCCTCGCCGTGGTTCTTGAACACGAGCACGTACTCGAACCGCGGATCCTTCTTGAGATCGCGCAGCCGCTCGCGATAGGCGCCGAGCACGTCGGCGACGTGGTCGAGCGGCATCGTCGCGAGCGTCGCCGCGTGATCCGGCGTCTCGATCACGACCTCGTGGGCGCCGACGCCGTTCATGCGGTCGAACATCCCTTCGCCTTCGGGCTCGAGATCGCCTTCGATGCGGAGCGCCGGGAACTTGTTGGCGACGACGCGATACGTCCAGCCGGGACCGTTCGCGGGCAACCCGGGCGCGCGGCCGGCGGTGATCTCGGGCGGCGTCCTGTCCTCACTGCCCGCGCAAAACACGCAGTGCGTCGCGCGCGGGCGGACGGGATCGGGCGCGAAGTCGGTCGGCCGGCGCGCGCGCTCGGTGGAGATGATCACCCAGCGCCCGACGACGGGATCCTTGCGAAGCTCCGGCATCAGCGGTCCTCGCGCGCGGCCGGCCGGTCGAGCAGCGACGCGAGCGCCTCGCGCGCCGGCTTCGCCTCGAACAGCACCGCGGCCACCTCGCGCGTGATCGGCAGGCTCACCGCGTGGCGCGCGGCAAGCGCATCCGCCGAGCGTGCGGTCCGCACGCCTTCCGCGATCATGCGCGTGCCACCCTCGAACGCGGCGAGCGTGCCGCCCTTCGCGAGCTCCATCCCGAGCGTGTGGTTGCGCGAGAGCGTGCCCGTGCACGTCAGCACGAGATCGCCGAGGCCGGCGAGACCGGCGAGCGTCCCGGGGTGGCCGCCGAGCGCGACCGCGAGCCGCGTCATCTCCGCGAGCCCGCGCGTCACCAGCGCCGCCCGGGCGTTCTGGCCGAGATCGAGGCCGTCGGCCAGGCCCGTCGCAATCGCGATCACGTTCTTCAGGGCGCCTCCCGTCTCGACGCCGACGACATCCCGGTTAGTGTAGAGGCGGAACTCGCGCGTGCCGAGCCGCCGCTGGACGCGCTCGGCGAGCGCCGCGTCGGCCGCGGCGACGACCGCGGCCGTCGGCTGGCCGGCGGCCACTTCGCGCGCGAACGTCGGACCGGACAACGCGGCGACGGGCACGCCGGGAAACCGCTCGCCGACGAGCTCGGTCATGCGGACGTGCCGCTCCGGATCGAACCCCTTCGTCGCCGACACGACGTCGGCGCCGGCCGGGATCCGTTCGATCGCCGCCACCGTTCGCGCGACGAACTCCGACGGCACCGCGATGACGAGCATCTCGGCCCCGGCGACGGCCTCGGCGAGATCGCCCGTGACACGGATGCCCGGAGGCATCGGCACGTCCGACAGGTACCAGGGATTGCGGCCCTCACGACGGATCCCGTCGACGACCTCGGGCTCGCGCGCCCAGAGCTGCACCGACGACCCCGCGCGGCGCAGATGCATCGCGAGCGCGGTGCCCCAGCTCCCGCCGCCGATCACGCCGATCGTCACAGACGCGCCTCGCACCCGCTCCGATCCATCGTAGTGTCGGCTCGGCCGTCGAACGGCCTCACCTCCCACTGCGGGCTCCGCGTCGTGCTCCGGCTGCGCCCAACCATCACAGACGCGCCTCGCACCCGCTCCGCCTCCGGCTCCGCGTCGTGCTGCGGCTGCGCCCAACCATCACGCCGTGGCGCTCCGCTGCCCGATGCGCGTCTCGGTGCCGGACCGCAGGCGCGCGATGTTCTCGTGATGCCGCAGGACGACGATGGCGGCGATCATGGCCGTGGCCGCGACCTCGGGCCAGCCGTAGCCGAACGCCCGCCCGGCCACGGCGTACGCGAGCACGCCGAGCGGAATGCACACGGCGGCCGTGAGCGACGCGAGCGACGCGTAGCGGAACGTGCCCGCGACGGCGAGCCAGACGGCGGCCGCGGGCAGCGTCGCCCACGGCACGAGGCGGAGCATCGCGCCGAGACCCGTCGCGACGCCTTTGCCACCGCGGAACCCGAGGAACACGGACCAGCAGTTGCCGACGACGGCGAGCACGGCCGCGGTGGCGGTGACGTGGCCGTGACCGCTGATGGCCGTCGCCGCCCAGACGGCGAGCCACCCCTTCACGATGTCGCCGACGAGCGTCAGCACCGCCGGGCCCTTCCCCAGCGTCCGGAGCACGTTCGTCGCCCCGATGTTCCCGCTGCCATGCCGCCGGATGTCGCCGAGCCCGAACGCCCGCGCGATCAGGAAGCCGATGGGAAGCGCGCCGATCAGGTAGGCAGCGGCGAGGGCAAGCGCCGCAGTCACGACCACGGAAGGATGATACCGCCGTTACGGACGCGCGGAGATTCTCGGACCGCCACGGGTCTCCCGGGGCGCCCCGAGCGCTGCGGGACCGGGGGCCATGTCGGGGCTCCCGGATGGCTGCCGGAGCAGCTGGGCCGGCGTCTCTTCGGCCCGCTTCACCTGCTCCACGTCGGCCCCGGTCTGAAGCGCCCACGCGATCAGGCCGACGACGCGGTAGAAGTAGCCGATCGCGGACACGACCGTCAGCGCCAGCGCGGCCCAGAGGACGACCATCGCGGCGAAGTGGAAGTCGGGGGCTTCGACGCCCTTCTCCACGATCAGCATCGTGATCGCGACGTACTGGCTCACCGTCTTCCACTTGGCCAGGCGCGACGCCGACACGATCACGCCGACGCTCGCGGCGACGGCACGGAGGCCGGTGACCGCGAGCTCGCGGCCGATGATGACCACGACCATCCACGCCTCGAGCTTGCCGATCTGCAGCAGCGACACGAGGGCCGCCGCGACGAGGAGCTTGTCGGCGATGGGATCGAGGAGCGTCCCGAGCGTCGTGACCTCGTTGCGCCGCCGCGCGAAGAAGCCGTCGGCCCAGTCGGTGATCGCGGCGGCGATGAAGATGGCCGCGGCGATCAAGGCATGGACCCGCGAGGACGAGATGAGGAAGAGGATCACGAGCGGGACGAGTACGATGCGCGTGATCGTGAGACCGATCGGAAGATTCACGCTGGCGCCGTGCCTCCTCGTCGAATGACCGCGGCCATTATCGTGGCGTCAAAACGATCTTGTCAACGTCCGGCCGGTACACGGGAACGAGCAGCGTCGTGTCCAGCACGAAACAGGCGCGCACGTCGGCGCCGTGGCCCGCGTCGATGAGCCGGCGCGCCCATCGCGAGTCCTCCGCGAGGCGCTCGAGGCTCCTCTCGTAGGGCCGCGCCGTCTGCACGGCCTCGTCGGCGTCCGGCGTGCACTGCGCGTCGGGAACGATCCCGCGCAGCCGTTCGACGAGCAGGCCCGCGCACACGGAATCCTCGAGCGACCGCCGGCCGTGGTCCCCGGCACATACCACCGTGACGTCGGCGCCGCGCGCGGCCGCCCACTGCGCGGCGGCGCTGACGTTCATCAGCGCGGCGATGCCGATCGCCGAGGCGTTCCGGACGCCGAGCAGCGCGCGCGTGCCGTTCGACGTCGTGAAGACGATGGTCCGGCCCTCGATCGGGCGCTGTGCGAAGTCGACCGGGGAGTTGCCGGCGTCGAACCCGGGCACCTTCTCACCGCCGCGCTCGCCGGCGACGACCATGCGCGGACCGGCCCGCCGGCGCGCCTCGTCGGGATCCGCGACCGGCACGACCGCCGTCGCGCCGTTGGCGAGCGCCGTGATGATCGTGGTGCTGGCCCGCAGGACGTCGACGACGAGCGCCGTGACGCTCCGGACCCGGTCCGGCGTGACGGCGTCGGCGGTCGGAACGACGTCGATCCGCATGCGCGCCGGCGCCGGGGCGCTCAGCGGGTTCCGCGGTCGCGGAGAGCGCGAATCTTCAGGCGCAGGGCCTGGAGGTTGATGAAGCCTTCGGCGTCGCGCTGGCGATAGACGTCGTCGGCCTCGAACGTCACGAAGTCGGTGCGGTAGAGCGTGCGCGGGGACTTCCGGCCGAGCACGGTGACGTTGCCCTTGTAGAGCTTGAGCCGGACCGTGCCGGTCACGTCGCGCTGGCACTCGTCGATCAGCGTCTGCAGCGCCTGCCGCTCCGGCGCGAACCAGAAGCCGTAGTAGATCATCTCCGCGTAACGCGGGATCAGCGAGTCGCGCAGGTGGAGCGTCTCGCGGTCGAGCGTGATCGATTCGAGCGCGCGATGCGCCGCGTGGAGGATCGTCCCGCCCGGGGTCTCGTACACGCCGCGGGACTTCATGCCGACGAAGCGGTTCTCGACGAGGTCGACGCGCCCGACGCCGTGCTCGCCGCCCACACGGTTGAGATGCGCGAGCAGGTCGGCGGGGTCGCGCCGGCGGCCGTCGACGGCGACGGGATTGCCCGACTCGAAGTCGACGGTGATCTCCTGCGCCACGTCCGGCGCGTCCTCCGGATTCTGCGTGAGCAGGAACATCTTCGCCGGCGGCTCCGCCCACGGGTCCTCGAGGACGCCGCCCTCGTAGGAGATGTGGAACAGGTTGCGGTCCATCGAGTACGGCCGCTCCCTGGTCACCGGGACCTCGATGCCGTGACGCCGCGCGAACTCGATGAGATCCGTGCGCGATCTGAGATCCCACTCGCGCCACGGCGCGATGACCTTCAGCTGCGGCGCGAGCGCGGCGTACGTCAGCTCGAAGCGCACCTGGTCGTTGCCCTTGCCCGTCGCGCCGTGCGCGACGGCGTCGGCGCCTTCCTTCAGCGCGATGTCGACCTGCGCGCGCGCGATCAGCGGCCGCGCGATCGACGTGCCGAGCAGATAGCTGCCCTCGTACACCGCGTTCGCGCGGAGCATCGGGAAGATGAAGTCGCGGACGAACTCCTCGCGCAGATCGAGGACGTGGACGCTGCTGGCGCCGGTGCGCAGGCCCTTGTCGCGGACGGGGATCAGCTCCTCGCCCTGCCCGAGATCGGCGCAGAACGCGACGACCTCGGCTTCGTACCGCTCGATCAGCCACCGGAGGATGACGGACGTGTCGAGCCCGCCGGAGTACGCGAGCACGATCTTCTTCGCGTCAGGCATCGTCGACACTCCCGCCGAGCAGCTCGAGGATCACGGCCTTCTGCGCGTGCAGCCGGTTCTCGGCCTGATCCAGCACGATCGACCGCGGGCCGTCGAGGACGGCGTCGGTGATCTCCTCGCCGCGGTGCGCCGGCAGGCAGTGCATCACGAGCGCCGACGGCTTCGCGAACCCGAGGATCGTGTCGTTGACCTGGTAGCGGCTGAACGCCTCCAGGCGCTCTTCGCGCTCCGTCTCCTGCCCCATGCTGATCCACGTGTCCGTGTAGATCACGTCGGCGCCGGTCGCGGCGGCCTTCGCGTCCTCCGTCAGGTCGAACTGGGGTGCGTCACGGCGGACCCGCGCCTGGACGGCCGCGTCCGGTTCGTATCCCGGCGGACACGCCACCGCGATGCGGGCCCCGAGCATCGCGCCGAGCAGGACCACGGAATGGCAGACGTTGTTGCCGTCGCCGATCCACGCGAGCTTCATCTTGGTGAAGTCGACGCCGCGCTCCCACAGGGTGAAGAAGTCGGCGAGCGCCTGGCACGGATGCTCGAAATCCGAGAGCGCGTTGACGACGGGGATCGATGCCTCGTGGGCGAGCGTCTGCACCGTCGAGTGCGCGAACACCCGCGCGACGATCCCGTCGACCCACCGCGACAGGTTCCGCGCGACGTCCGGCACCGATTCGCGCGTGCCGAGGCCGATCTCCCCGCCCTGGAGGTACACCGCGCGGCCGCCGAGCTGGATCACGCCGACCTCGAACGTCACGCGCGTTCTGAGCGACGGCTTCTCGAAGATCAGCGCCAGCGTGCGTCCGGCGAGCGGCGCGACGCGGTGGCCCGCCTTCAGACGCTGCTTGAGATCCGCGGCGACCTGGAAGAGGTGCAGCGCCGACTCGCGCGTGAGATCGGACACGGCGAGGAGGTGTCTCACTTCGGCAGCTTTCCGAGCGCGGCCGCGATGACGTCCAGCGCGCGGTCGCAGTCCTGTTCCGTGGCGACGAGGGGCGGGGCCAGGCGCAGCACCTGCTCGCCGGCCGACAACACGAGGACGCCCGCGTCCCGGCACGCGTCGACGACCTTCGCGGCCGCGCCCTGCAGCTCGGCGCCGATGAGCAGCCCCTTCCCGCGGATCGTCTTCACGACCGGCTCGGTGGTCTGGATGCGGCGCAGGCCGTCCATCAGATACCGGCCGGTCCGCGCCGCGCGCTCGGGAATCTTCTCGTCGATGATGGTCGACAGCGTCGCGAGCGCCACGGAGGACACGAACGGCGTCCCGCCGAACGTCGTGCCGTGCGTCCCGGCGGTCAGCACGCTCGCCACCGCTTCACGCGTCAGCATGGCGCCGATCGGCACGCCGTTCGCGAGCGCCTTCGCGACCGTCATGATGTCCGGCTCGACGCCCCAGTGCTCGTAGCACCACAGGCGACCGGTGCGCCCGATGCCGGTCTGGATCTCGTCGAGGATCAGCAGCGCGCCGGTTTCGTCGCAGAGCGTGCGGAGGCCGGGCAGGTAATCGTCGTCCGGCACGTGCACGCCGCCTTCGCCCTGGATCGGCTCGACCAGGACGGCGGCGGTGCGATTGTCGATCGCGCGCCCCATGGCGCGCAGGTCGTTGTACGGTACGTGCTTGAACCCCGGGACGAGCGGCTCGAAGCCCTGCTGATACTTCGGCTGGCCCGTGGCGCTGAGCGCGGCGTACGTCCGGCCATGGAACGAGTTGTTCGTGGCGATGATCTCCGACCGGTCGCTCGACAGGCGATCGTGCGCGTACTTGCGCGCGATCTTGATCGCGATCTCGTTGGCCTCCGCGCCCGAGTTGCAGAAGAACGCGCGGTCCGCGAACGAGTGGTCCGTGAGCATCTTCGCCAGATGGATCTGCGGCGCCGAGTGATACAGGTTCGAGACGTGCAGCAGCGTGGCCGCCGCCTCCTGGATCGCGCCGGTGACGCGCGGATGGCAATGGCCGAGCGACGTCACCGCGAGGCCGGAGCCGAAGTCGAGATACTCACGGCCGTCGCTGTCCCAGACGCGGACGCCGTCGCCGCGGACGAGGCAGATCGGCGCGCGCGCGCCGTAGTTGGGCGTGTGGTACTTCGCCGACCATTCGAGCAGCGTCTTCGTGTCCGTCACCTCAACCTCCCCGTCGGAATTCGCGGCCGTCCGCTCATGCTCGGGCATCGGGAGGTATCAGGGAAATCAATTGTCATGATGCACGTCATCAGCGCGGCTTGGCGGCGCGGGCTCACAGGACGATCTCGGTGCCGACGCCCTCGCGCGTGAACAGCTCCAGCAGGATCGCGTGCGGCACGCGGCCGTCGATGATGTGCGCCTTGGCGGTGCCGCCCTTGAGCGCGCGGAGCGAGGATTCCACCTTCGGCAGCATCCCGCCGTCGATGATGCCGCCCGCGATGAGCCGCTCGGCGTCCGGGCGCGACAGGTGCGACACGAGCGTGCCCTGCGCGTCCTTGATCCCCGGCACGTCCGTCAGGTGGATCAGCTTCTCGGCGTGCAGCGCGGCGGCGACGTCGCCCGCGACCAGGTCGGCGTTGATGTTGTAGGTCTCGCCGTTCCGGCCGACGCCGACGGGCGCGATGACCGGGATGAAGCCGCGCTCCTCGAGCAGCGAGATCGCCTCGGGGTTCACGGTCTCGACCTCGCCGACGAGCCCGATGTCGATCTCTTCGCCGCTCGGCAGCCGGTGCGGGCGGCGCTGCGCGAGAATCAGGTTGCCGTCCTTGCCGGACAGGCCGACGGCGCGGCCGCCGTGATGGTTGATGAGGCCGACGATGGCCTTGTTGATCTTGCCGACGAGCACCATCTCGACGATCTCGACGGTCTCCTCGTCCGTGACGCGCATGCCGCCGATGAACTGCGCCTCCTTGCCGAGGCGCTTCATGAGCGCGCCGATCTGCGGGCCGCCGCCGTGGACGATGACGGGACGGATGCCGACGAAGCGGAGCAGGACGACGTCGAGCGCGAACTGCTCCTTGAGGTCCGCCTGCTCCATCGCGGCGCCGCCGTACTTGATGACGATCGTCTTGCCGGAGAACTGCCGGATGTACGGCAGCGCCTCGAGCAGGACCTCGGCGGTTTTCACCGGCGGGTTCACAGGATGTACCTCGACAGATCCTGATCGCGGACGATGTCGGCGAGCCGCGACTGCACGTACGCGCCGTCGATGGTGATCTGCTTGCCGCGCAGCGTCGGCGCGTCGAACGACAGGTCCTCGGTCAGCTTCTCCATGATCGTGTAGAGCCGCCGGGCGCCGATGTTCTCCGCCGCGTCGTTCACGCGCATCGCGAGCTCCGCGATCGTCGTCACGGCGTCGTCGGTGAAGGTCAGCGTCACGTCCTCCGTCTTGAGCAGCTCCACGTACTGGATCAGCAGCGCGTTGCGGGGCTCGGTCAGAATGCGGACGAAATCCTCACGCGTCAAGGGCTCCAGCTCGACGCGGATGGGGAATCGGCCCTGGAGCTCGGGGATCAGATCGGAGGGTTTCGCGACGTGGAACGCCCCGGCCGCGATGAAGAGCACATGGTCCGTTTTCACTACCCCGTACTTCGTCGTGACGGACGATCCCTCGACGATCGGCAGCAGATCGCGCTGGACCCCCTGGCGCGAGACGTCCGGACCGTGGCCGCCCTCGCGGCCCGCCACCTTGTCGAGCTCGTCGATGAAGACGATGCCGGAGTTCTCGACGCGCCGGATCGCATGGGCGACGACGTCCTCCATGTCGACCAGCTTCTGCGCTTCCTCCTGCGTCAGGAGACGCTTCGCCTCGCCGACGCGCACGCGGCGCCGCCTGGTGCGCGACGGCATGATGTTCGAGAGCATGTCCTTCAGCTGGATGCCCATCTCTTCCATCCCCTGGCCGGACAGGACCTCGATCATCGGCATCGCCGGCTGCTGCGTCTCGAGCTCGACCATGCGGTCGTCGAGGCGGCCGGCGCGCAGGTGCGCACGCAGCTTCTCGCGCGTGGCGTCGCGCGACGCGTCCGGCGCGACCTCTTCGAGCGACCCGGACGAGAACGCTTCGCGGCGCGCCGGGAGCAGCAGGTCGAGCAGGCGGTCCTCCGCGAGCGCCTCGGCCTTCTCCTGCATCTCGGCCATCCGCTCGGCTTTCACCATCGTGACGCCGAGCTCGGTGAGGTCGCGGATCATCGACTCGACGTCGCGGCCGACGTAGCCGACCTCCGTGTACTTGGACGCCTCGACTTTCAGGAACGGCGCCTGCGCGAGCTTCGCCAGCCGCCGCGCGATCTCCGTCTTCCCGACGCCCGTCGGCCCGATCATGATGATGTTCTTCGGCGCGACCTCGTCACGCAGCTCGGGCGGCACGTTCTGCCGCCGCCAGCGGTTGCGCAGCGCGACGGCCACCGCGCGCTTGGCGCGGACCTGCCCGACGATGTAGCGGTCGAGCTCGGAGACGATTTCGGCGGGCGTGAGCGTGGCGGCGTCTGACATGGGACTGGCTTCCGGCGCTGCTACAGCGTCTCGACGGTGACGTGGTCGTTCGTGTACACGCAGATCCCGGCCGCGATGCGCATGGCTTCGGCGACGATGCCCTTGGCGTCGAGGTCCGAATGGGCGGCGAGCGCGCGCGCGGCGGCGAGCGCGTATGGCCCGCCGGATCCGATCCCGATCAGCCCGTCGTCCGGCTCGATGACGTCGCCGTTCCCGGAGACGATCAGCGAGTGATCGCGGTCGGCGACGGCGAGCATCGCCTCGAGCCGCCGCAGCACGCGATCCGTCCGCCACTCCTTCGCCAGCTCCACCGCCGCGCGCGGGAGGTTGCCACGATGCTCCTCGAGCTTCGCCTCGAAGCGCGCGAACAGCGTGAACGCGTCGGCGGCGGCGCCCGCGAATCCGGCGAGCACGCGGTCGCCATGCAGCTTGCGGACCTTCTTCGCGCCGGCCTTGACGATCGTCTGTCCGATCGAGACCTGCCCGTCACCGCCGAGGGCGACCTGGCCGCGATGCCGCACGGCGAGGACGGTGGTGGCGTGGAGTCGAGAGGGACTCGGGTTCATCCCGAGGCCCTCGAGCGTCGGGGGGCGGCCGAGGACGGCCCCGGCTTGGCCGGGGCCGTTCCGAGCGACGGGGGGGTCTGGGGGGCCCGTCGAGGCCCCCTCGCACGTGGATGCGCCTGGTCGTACACCGCGGCCAGCCGATCGGGCGTGACGTGCGTGTAGCGCTGCGTCGTCGACAGGCGGCTGTGTCCCAGCAGCTCCTGGATCATGCGGAGATCGGCGCCGCTGTCGAGCAGATGCGTCGCGAAGCTGTGACGGAGCGTGTGCGGCGTGACGCGCCGGTGCAGGCCCGCCGCGCGGGCGGTCCGGCGCACGATCGTGTGGATCGACCGGACGGACAGCCGGCCGCCCCGCGGATTCCGGAAGAACGCGCCGTCGGCATGGCCTCGCGCCGCGAGATAGCGATCGAGCGCGCGGGCGGCGGCGGCGCCGAACGGCACGACGCGCTCCTTGCCGCCCTTGCCGTGCACGCGCACGAGCCGGTCCGCGCGCTCGACGTCGTCGACGTCGAGCCCCGCGAGCTCCGACACGCGCAGTCCGCTCGCGTACAGCAGCTCGAGAATCGCGCGGTCGCGTGCGGGATCCGCGGCGCTGACGGACCCGCCGTCGACGAGCGTCTTCGCCTCGTCGATCGGCAGAAAGTTCGGCAGCATCTTCGGCACGCGCGGTGACCGCGCGTCACGCGCGGGGTTGGCGGCGAGCACGCCGCGGCGGACGAGGAACTTGAACCAGCTCCGGAGGGCGGCGAGGCGCCGGCCGATCGTCGCGGGCGCCAGGCCGCGCGTGTGGAGGTTCGCGATCCACGCGCGCACGACGCGCGCATCGACGGCGCTGACGGGCGTGTCGGGGACGGTCCGGGCGAAGAACGTGGTGAAGTCGTCGAGATCGACCCGGTAGCTTCGCAGCGTGTGGGGCGATGCGCCGCGCTCGACCTCGAGGTGCCGGAGAAAGGACCGCGAGTGGTCCTTCATGCGACTGTCGTCTCGACCTCCGACTTCCAGTCGCAGGTGGCGCGCGCGCACTCGCGCCAGTGACGGCCGCGCGCGGCGCGGTCGACGATGAACGCGGCCTGGCAGGTCGGGCACGGCGCCGCGACCGGGCGGTTCCACAGGACGAACTTGCAGTCGGGATACGCCGAGCAGCCGTAGAAGATCTTGCCGCGCCGCGAGCGGCGCTGGGCGATCTCGCCCTTGCAGTTCTCCTCGGGACACTTGATCCCGAGCGTCACGGGCTTCGTCGTCTTGCACTCCGGGTAACCGGAGCATGCGACGAACCGTCCGAACCGGCCGTGCTTGATGACCATCGGCTTGCCGCAGTTCGGGCACGTCTCGTCGGTCGGCTCGTCTTCCGGCCGCTCCTTGCCGCCGAGATCGCGGGTGTACTTGCACTCCGGGTACGACGAGCACGCCACGAACTTCCCGAAGCGCCCGCGGCGCTCGATCAGCGGCTTGGCGCACTCGGGGCACGCCTCGCCGGTCTCGACGCCGATCTTCTCGCTCGACATCTCCTTCTCGGCGCGCAGGAGATCCGTCGCGAAGGGGCCGTAGAACTCGTGCACGACGTCGCCCCACTTCCGCTCGCCTTCTTCGATGTTGTCGAGATGCTCCTCGAGCTGCGCCGTGAACTCGACGTCCATGATCTCCGGGAAGAACGGGCTGAGCTTGTCGGTCACGGTCACGCCGAGCTCCGTGGGGAAGAGCGTCCGGCGCTCGCGGTGCACGTAGCCACGGTCGTTGATGATCGTGCCGAGGATCTGCGCGTACGTCGACGGCCGGCCGATGCCGAGCTCCTCGAGCGCCTTGATCAGCGACGCTTCCGTGTAGCGCGGCGGCGGCTGCGTGAAGTGCTGGCGCGGGTCCAGGCCGAGCAGCGCGAGGATCTCGCCCTCTTCGAGCGGCGGCACCACGGCCGCGGCCTCGTCCTCCGACGGCGTCTCGTCCTCGCGGCTCTCGACGTACACGGCCATGAAGCCGTCGAACCTGAGCGTCGAGCCCTGGGCGCGAAAGACGGCGCGGCCGGCTTCGATGTCGGCGGCGACCGTGTCGTAGACGGCGGGCATCATCTGGCTCGAGACGAAGCGCTCCCAGATCAGCCGGTAGAGCGCGAGCTGATCCTTCGTCAGCGCGCGCGCGACGCTCTTCGGATCGCGGCGCACTTCCGCGGGCCGAATGGCCTCGTGCGCTTCCTGGGCGCTGCCGCGCGACTTGTACACGGGCGGCGTGTCGGGCAGGTACTGCCGGCCCCACCGCTTGGTCACCAGCGCGCGCGCCTCGTCCTGCGCCTCGCCGGCGATGCGCACGGAGTCGGTCCGCATGTACGTGATGAGACCGACCTGGCCGTCCTTCGGCAGCTCCACGCCTTCGTAGAGCTGCTGCGCGATCGTCATGGTCTTCTTCGCCGAGAATCCGAGCCGGCGTCCCGCTTCCTGCTGGAGCGTCGACGTGATGAACGGCGGCGCCGCGTTCCGCTTTCGCTCCCCGCGCGTGACGGACCGCACGCGGAAGGTCGCGCCGTCGAGCGACGCCATGACCGCGCGCGTCGTGGCCTCGTCCGGCAGCGACGGCTTCTCGCCGTCGACCTCGCGGAGCGTCGCCTCGAACTCCGGCCGCCCGTCCGGCGACAGCCGCGCGTGCAGCGACCAGTACTCTTCCTTCTGGAAGCCCTCGATCTCGCGCTCGCGATCGACGACGAGCCGCACCGCCACGGACTGGACGCGCCCGGCGGACAGGCCGCGCTGGACCTTGTCCCAGAGCAGCGGCGACAGCTTGTAGCCGACGAGCCGGTCGAGGACGCGCCGCGCCTGCTGGGCATCGACCTTCTTGAGATCGATCTTGCCGGGCCGCTCGAACGCGGCGCGCACCGCGCGCTCCGTGATCTCGTTGAACGTGATGCGGAAGACCTTGCGCTTGTCGACGGCGAGCTCTTCCGCGAGGTGCCAGCCGATCGCCTCGCCCTCGCGGTCCGGGTCGGTCGCGACGTAGAGGATGTCCGCCTCCGCGGCCGCCTTCTTCAGCTCGTCCAGGACCTTTTTCTTGGACGGCGACACGACGTACTCCGGCTTGAGGATCTTCTTCTTGAAGTCGACGCCCATCTTGGACTTCGGGAGATCGCGCACGTGTCCCATCGACGCCTTCACGACGAAGTTGCCGTCCAGGTACTTCTGGATGGTCTTCACCTTCGTCGGAGACTCGACGACCACCAACGACGACCGCTTCGCCACTACGCTTCTCTCCTCGCGGTTTGACGGCCCGCGGCGAGCCACCGCTGTCCTGCCAGCTGTCGCGCCCGTCCGTCGAGCTCCAGCGCGAGCAGCACCGCCGCGAGGCGCGCCGCCGGAAGACCGCTGCGATCGATCAGGTCTTCGATGTGCTGGGGCTCGTCGGGCCGGAGCAGGTTCATCACCCGACCGTGTTCGCTCGAACGCTCGGTGCTCTGAGCGCCCCTGAGGGCGGCGGGCCGGTTCGCATCGCCCGGATCGGACGGGACGTCGCGGATGAGACGTCGCCACGTCTCCGGCAATTCTTGCACGACGTCCGTCCACACCTGGACAAGTTTAGCACCGTCTTGCAGGAGGCCGTTGGCGCCCCGACTTTGCGTCGAATTGACACGCCCCGGAATCGCATACACCTCGCGGCCGAGCTCGCCGGCCAGCGATGCGGTGATGAGCGCGCCGCTCTTCTCCGCCGCCTCGACGACCACCACCCCGAGCGAGAGCCCCGCGATCACACGGTTGCGTGCGGGAAAGTGCCCGGGCAGCGGCGGCATCCCCGGTGGAAAGTGCGAGACGACGGCGCCCCGCCGCTCGATGTCACCCGCGAGGCGCAGGTTCTCCGGCGGATAGATGCGGTCGACACCGGAACCGAGCACGGCGATGGTGCGGCCACCGGCGGAGAGCGCGCCGCGATGCGCGGCGGTGTCGATGCCGCGCGCGAGTCCGGAGACGATCGTGACGCCGCGTGCGGCGAGATCGGCGGCAAGCCCTTCAGCCTGCTGGAGTCCGTAGTCGGTCGCGTTGCGCGACCCGACGATCGCAATCGCCAGCGCGTCGTCGGCGACGATCTCCCCGCGTACCCACAGCGTCGGGCGCGGCGCCACCGTGCGGAGCAGCGGCGGATACTCGGAGTCGCCGGATCGCAGGATGCGCATGACGGACGCCGAGCAGTATCCCGGCCCGGCGACGCCGGGCGCAACGACTCGGATCGGATACGGTCAGCGGCTGGTGGCGGCGGGGCCGACGCTCGCGAGGAGCGTCTCGGCCTTGCGGGCGGCGTCGGACTTCGGATACTCGCGCATGACGCGCTTCCAGATGTCGACCGCGCGCTGCGTGTCGCGCACGTTGTGCCACGCCATGCCGGTGCGCAGCAGGGCGTCCGGCACCTTGGGATGGCCGAGGCCGTGCTCCAGCACCTTCTCGAACTCGACGACCGCCTGCCGGTAATCGCGCTGGACGAAGTACGCCTCGCCGATCCAGTACTGCGCGTTCCCCGCGAGCCGGTGCTTCGGATGCCGCGCGAGGAAGTCGAGAAAGTCGAGCACGGCCTGCCCGTGCTCGCGCGCGCGGAACATCTTGAGCGCCGCGGCGTAGGCCCGTTCCGGCGACAGCGTCACGCGCAGCGCGGCGGCTCCACCGCCCGACGGTGGCGGCGGCGGTGTCGCGCGTGGCGCCGGATTCGCCTCGAGCTTGGTGACGGCCGCCTGGATGCTGTCGAGCTTCGCGGTCGTGTCCTGCGCGACGCGGTCCGCCGTGTCGAGTCGCGCGTCGAGTCGCTGGAGCTGGCCGGAGGTTTCGGCGAGCCGCGATTCGACGGCGGTGACCTGCGCGCTCAGCGTCTTGAGGTCGGCGCGCGCGCGCTCGTCCGAGACGGGCGGCGGCGGTGACGGCGGCTGGGACAGGGTGTTGACGGCTTCGGTGAGGTGCCTGACCTCGGCGCGCAGTCGCTTGACGTCGCCGCGCCATGCGCACCCGCTCGCTGCGATCGTGACGACGACGACGAGAGCCACGAGCGGTCGCGTCATCGCGGGCGACCGTAGCACACGGCGGAAAACCAAGTCAACGCGCGGGGATATCCCGCACTAACCGCCAAACCCCTTCAAGACGATGACCTCGACGTCTCCGCCCGTCTCGACGATCGTGTCACCCGGCACGACGGCAAGACCGTCCGCGCGCACCATCGACGAGAGAATCGCGGAGCCCTGGTCGCCGGTGAGCGTGGCGGCCCACCCGCCGTCTTCTCTCGCGAGTGTCACACGCAGGTACCCCCGCCGCGGTCCGGGGTTCGCGATGCGCCCCGTCGCGCGCGCGCGGATGCGAGGCCGCTCGAGCGCGCGATGGCCCGCGAGGCGCCGGAGCGCCGGTCGGACGAAGAGCTCGAACGTCACCATCGCGGACACCGGGTTGCCCGGCAGGCCGAACACCGGCCGGCCGGCGACCGAGCCGAACGTGATCGGCTTGCCCGGTCGCATCGACACCTGCCACAGGTGGAGCTCGGCGCCGAGCTTCGTCAGCGCCGCCTTCACGAGGTCGAGATCGCCGACGGACACGCCCGCCGACGACACGAGCATGTCGGCGGTGAGCCCCGCACGCAGGCGCTCTTCGATGACCTCGATGCGATCGGGCGCCACGCCGAGGTTGATCGGTTCGCCACCCGTCTCGAGGATCTGCGCCATCAGCGCGTACGTGTTCGTGTTCGGGATCTGGCCCGCGGCCGGCTCCGTGCCGAGATCGGCGAGCTCGTTGCCGGTCGACAGCACCGCGACGCGCGGCCGGCGGTACACGAGGACCTGCGTGTAGCCGAGCGTCGCGAGGAGCCCGATCTCCGCCGCGCGCAGCACCTGGCCGGCGTCGAGCACGCGGTCGCCGACGCGGACGTCTTCCCCCGCCGTGCGGACGTACGCGCCCGGCTCGACCCGCGTCGACAGCCGGATGTGCCCGTCGGTCGCGACGACGTCTTCCTGCGGCACGACGGCGTCGGCGCCGGCCGGCATCGGCGCGCCGGTGAAGATGCGCATCGTCTCGCCGGCGCCGACGCCGCGCGTCGGCATCGAACCGGCCGCGATGCGACCCACGACGGTGAGCTCGACGGAGCCCGTGTCAGCGGCGCGGACGGCGTAGCCGTCCATCGACGAGTTCGCCCACGGCGGAATCTCGCGGCGGGAGACGATCGGCTCGGCGAGCACGCGCCCGAGCGCGTCGAACAGGTCGGCCCGCTCGGTCTGGAGCGGCTGCACGCGGGAAAGAATCTGCTCGAGCGCTTCTTCGACGGTCAGCATCGGCCCTTTACTCTACCGCGTGAACGACACGGCGTAACCGCTCGTCCGCAGTTCGAGCGCCGGCTTCGCCGGCGCAACGGACGGGTTGTCGCGGAACGCGTCGCAACGCGATGCGGAATCGTGCGTGGTCGAGCGGTGGGGGGCCATCGGGGGGAGCGGCGCTCGCCTCCCCCCGATCCAGGTCAATGCATCCCGGTGTGCGGCAGGTTCAGTACGGGCTTGAAGCGGTCGATGAACCAGCGTCGACTCAGGATGAACAGGCCGAAGAAGCCGAGCGTGACCAGCACGTCCTTGATACCGAGGAAGCTGTTGTCCGTCATCACCGACGGGAACACGAGGAACACGCGCTCGAGGAAGATCGCGACGAGCCCGAAGACGGCCATCACCACGAGCGGCGTGTGCCGCTGCGGCGGGCGGCCCGTGAGGCGCTTCAGCAGATAGATGAACGGGATGAGCCAGCCGACGATCAACACCACCCACGCGAGCGTGCGCCACGGCTCGACGAAGAACCGCCGCAGCAGGTACCGCGTCTCGATCGGCACGTTGCCGTACCAGATGACGAGGTACTGCGACCAGAAGAAGTACATCCAGATGATCGAGAGCGCGAACTGCAGCTTCGCCACGTCCTGGACGGCCGCCGGCGGGATCGACGCCAGGCCGCGCGCGTTCGCCGACACGGTCAGGATCGAGAGCATGCAGAACGTCGTGTACATCGCCGTGACGACGAAGTAGCCGCCGAACAGGCCGCTGTACCACGTCGGGTCGAGCGACATGACGAGGTCGTAGCCCCAGAGCGACAGCGTGATGATCCAGAGGAACAGGAGAATGACCGCGAGGCGGTTCCGCCGCGCGCGCTCGCGCTCGCTGTCCGGCGGCATGGGGTCGCTCAGCAGCGCGCGGACGAACGCGAAGCACGTGACGAACAGCGCCACCGCCAGCACCAGCGTCCGGCCCCAGAAGAACGGCAGGTTCAGCCACGCCGCCTTGGCGTCGACGAGCTGTCGAGCATGACCCTGGAATCGCTCGGGCTTCACCCACGCCCAGAGCATGTCGCTGCCGAGGATCAGCACGATGAGGAGCGCGAACGCGACGGGCAGGAAGCCCGCGGTGGTGAGCGCGATCCGCCGCACGCTCGGCGACCACCGCGCCTCGGTCAGCTGCATGATCGCCGCGATCGCCGGTCCGGTCGCCGCGATCCCCGACCAGAACAGCACGTTCACGAGGTAGATCGACCACGTGTGGGCCGGGTCCGCGGAGGTCAGCCCGAGGACGAACGCCACGGCGCCGACGAGCACGAGGACGATCGAGAACGCTTTCATTTCGCCGCCAGCGTGCGCAGGTAGTTCACGACGTGCCAGGCTTCCACCGACGACATCGCCTCGTTGTAGGCGGGCATGACGGCGCCGCCGGCCATGATATAGCTGTGCCAGTAGCCGTCCGTGCGCGCCTTCTGGAACTCCGTGTTCGTCAGGTCCGGCGGCGGCACGAACTTCGTCGCGACCGGCCCGGTGACCCCGCCCTTCCCTTCCGGCCCGTGGCACGGCGCGCAGAAGGTGACGAAGTGCGTCTTGCCGACCGCGACCGACTCCTCGCTCGACTTCACCGGGTTCGGCAGCTTCGCCGCCACGTCGCGCTGCTCTTTCGGCAGGATCATCGCGCCGCCGCGCGGCACGACGCCGGCGGGCATCGCGAAGACGCGCTCACCCGGCACGATGCGCGGCGTCTCGGTCATGTTGTCGACGAACCGGATCACGATGACGCCGAGCATGACGTTCGCCATCGCGCCAACGAACAGGAGGCTCAGGATGAAGACGTACTTCACGGCCGGACCTCCTCGGCGCCGGCCCGCTGGAGGATCTCGCGCACCGACGCGGCGCGCTCCGGCGGACAGTGCACCGCGACGCCGAAGCGGTCGTTCGTGAAGCGCGGGTCGAACCACGGTGACGGGCGGAGCTTCGGCAGCCGCGCCAGCGTGACGAGGCCGAGCAGCGTGGCGATGCCGCCGAAGAGCACCATCATCTCGAACGCGATGATGACGAAGGGCGGAATCGACGAGCCGCTGATTCCCGACGGCGTCAGCTGCAGGTACTTCCCGCCCGTCACGAGCCCCCACGTGAGCGACGTCCAGATGGTGAGCGTGAACGCCGACACGATGCCGAGCAGGCCGCCGACCAGCGTGAAGAGCCGCACGCGGCTCACGGGCCGGTCGCGCTCGAGCACGTCCTCGATCTCGTGGATCGGCACGGGCGTGTAGACGGTCAGGTCGTGATAGCCCTTCGTGCGCAGCTCTTCCAGCGCCCGGACCGTCGTGTCGACGTGCTCGAAGACGCCGACGACCGTGCTAGTGGTGGGCGACATGGCTCGTGTCCCTCATGGGGGCCGGCAGGGTCTCCTTCACCTCGACGACCGACAGCGACGGCATCAGCTTGATGAAGGCGAGGAAGAGCAGGAAGAACCACGCGAAGCTGCCGATGACGATGGCGGTGTCCGTCGGGCTCGGGACGTAGATGCCCCACGCGTACGGGTAAAACGCGTGGCCGAGCGACGGCACGATGATGTTGAACCGCTCGAACCACATGCCGATGAGCACCAGGATCGAGACGATGTAGAGGATGACCGGGCTCGTGCGCGCCCGCTTCCAGAAGAGGATCAGCGGCGACACGCAGTTGCAGAAGTACATGAGCCAGACGGCCCACGCGTAGGTCTTCGTCATGCGCCAGAAGAGCGACGCCTTCTCGAAGTGGTCGCCGCTGTACCAGGACGTGAACGCCTCGCAGGCGTAGAAGTACGTGAGCACGAGGCCGGTCACGAGGATGAGCTTGGCCATCGCGTCGAGGTGCTTGTCCTGGATGTACGCGTGCAGCCTGAAGTAGTGCCGCATGGGCAGGCCGAGGACCAGCACCATCGCGAAGCCGGAGAAGATCGCCCCGTCGACGAAGAACGGCGCGAACAGGGTCGAGTGCCAGCCCGGGACGAGCGCCATGGCGAAGTCCCACGACACGACGCTGTGGACGGACAGGACGAGCGGCGTGGCGAGCGCGGCGAACAGCCCGTACGCCCGGCGGTAGTGACGCCACTGCTCGTGCGATCCCTCCCAGCCGAGCGAGAGCATCGCGAAGATGCGCCGGCGCCATCCCGTGGAGGCGTCGCGGAGCGCCGCGATGTCGGGCACGAGGCCGACGATGAAGAACACCGTCGAGATCGACAGGTACGTCGAGATCGCGAACACGTCCCACACGAGCGGCGACCGGAAGTTCGGCCACAGGTCGCGCTGGTTCCCGTACGGCAGCAGGAAGTACGCGAACCACATGCGGCCGGCGTGGATCAGCGGGAAGAGGCCGGCGGTCATGACCGCGAAGATCGTCATCGCTTCCGCGGCGCGGTAGATCGACGTGCGCCAGCGCGCGCGGAAGAGATAGAGGACGGCGGAGATCAGCGTGCCGGCGTGGCCGATGCCGATCCAGAACACGAACGTGGTGATGTACATCGCCCACATCTGGGGCGTGCGCTTGCCGGCGGCGCCCATGCCGGTCCAGATCTGCCAGGACCAGGCGCCGAAGAGGCCGAGCGCCAGGATGATCGCGATCACGCTCATCCACGCGAAGTACAGGTTGCCCGGGGGCCGGAGCGTCGCGAGGACGTCGCGGTTGACGTCGCTGTAGGTCGGCGTCCGCGGCACGGGCGTCGCCATCAGTGCCCCCGGACGACCTTCTTCAGATACGTCACGCCGGGTCGCGTGCCGAGCTCGTCGAGCACGTGGTACGAGCGCGGCGAGTGCGACCGCTTCGTCACCTCGCTCCCCTCGTCCTTCAGGTTGCCGAACGTGATCGCCTGGGTGGGGCACGTCTGCTGGCAGGCGGTCTGGATGTCGCCGTCCTTCACCGACCGCTTTTCGTCGCGCGCGCGGTCCTTGCCGCCCACGATGCGCTGCACGCACATCGTGCACTTCTCCATGATGCCGAGCTGGCGGACCGTCACGTCCGGGTTCAGCTGCACGTCCAGCGGCTTCGGCCAGTCGTACTGGAACCAGTTGAAGCGACGCACGTGGTACGGGCAGTTGTTGCCGCAGTAGCGCGTCCCGACGCAGCGGTTGTAGACCTGCCCGTTCAGCCCTTCCTCCGTGCGGTACGCCGCGAACACCGGGCAGACCGGCTCGCACGGCGCGATTTCACAGTGCTGGCAGAACATCGGCAGGAACGCGTGCTCGGGATGCTCGGGCTTGCCCTCGGCCCAGCGCTCGATCCGCAGCCACTGCACCTGCCGGCCGTACGACGCCTGGGCCTTGCCGACGATCGGCACGTTGTTCTCGGACTGGCAGGCGACCGCGCACGCGCCGCAGCCGATGCAGGCGTCGACGTCGACCGACATGCCCCAGCGGTAGCCGGGATACCGCTGCGGCTCGTACATGCTCGGCAGCTCGTGTCGGTCCTCGGGCTGCTTCCCGCGCAGCGCCTGCTCGCGCGCGGCGCGCAGGTCGACGTGGCGCACGATCTCGCGATGATCCTGGTCGTGCGTCGCCTGCAGCACCGCGAGGGGGCGCCGGGCACCGGTCCTGGCGAGCGTGACGCGCACGCCGAGATAGGGCAGGCCGCCGGACGCCGGGTCAGCCGCCGCGGGCAGCAGCGCGACGGGGTTCATCGCCGTCGTCGGCTTCTCGATGTACGGGCGCGTCTGCCCCTTCTCGAAGAAGTACGCGGCGTAGCGGTGCCCGATCGGAATCGCGACGGACTTCGGGTCGATCGTGCTCGACGGGTACGCCGGCAGCTCGATCGCGCCGTGGGGCGACGAGACCTTCACGACGTCGCCGCGCGCGACACCGAGGCGCTCGGCGACGGACGTCGGGATCTCGACCCACGCGTCCCACACGGCCTGCGTCATCGCGTCCGGCAGCTCGTGGAGCCACGACGACCCGGCGCTGCGGCCGTCGTAGAACCGGTACGACGGATACGCGATCAGCGTGAAGCCGTTCGCGTCGCCTTCGAGCTTCGGTGCGCCGGCGTCGACGGCGGCGACCTTCGCGGTGACCGCGGCGCCCGGGACGTCCTTCCAGACGCCGCCCTGCTGCAGCGCCGCCTCCCAGCCCGTCCCGACGAGCGGCTGCCACGTGGCGTGGATGTAGTCCTGCATCGACGGCCACGGCAGCGGGCCCTTGCCCTCCTCCCCGCCGAGCACGCCGCGCGACACCGACAGCAGCACCGTGCCCCACGGCCGCGCGTCGCGGATCGGGCTCATCGTCGGCTGCATCAGGCCGAGCACGCCCTCGCGCGGCGAGTAGTCGCCCCACGACTCGAGCCAGTGCGTGTCCGGCAGGATCAGATGCGCCAGGTCGGTCGTCTCGTTCGGCAGATTCGAGAAGCTCACGACGAGACCGACCTTCTTCGCCGCGTCGGCGAATTTCAGCGACGCGGGCAGCGTGAACGCCGGATCGACGCCGGGGCCGAGCAGCAGCACGTCGACCTCGCCGTTCGCCATGGCCTGCACGAGCCCGGCGACGTCCGCGTAGGACGACGTCCGGCCGTGGGCGACGTCGGGACCGAACCGCACCGTCTTGCCGACGTTGCCGAGCGCGGCATTCAGGAGATTCACCGCGACGAGCGCCGGGACCGCGTTGGTGCCGGTGACGGCGACGCCGCCGCCGACGGCCAGGCCCGGCTTCGCGTGCCCGAACACCTTCGCGATGTGCGTGATCGTCTCCGCCGAGACGCCGCTCGCCTCCGCGACCTTCTTCACGTCGACCTGCGCGACCGCCTCGCCGAACTTCTTGTCGGCGACGCCGTCCTCGACGAGCGATTTCAGGATCGCGAGCGCGAGCATGCCTTCGGTGCCCGGCACGTTGCGCACCCACTCGTCGGCGTTCGACGCGGTGAGCGACTGCCGCGGCTCGACGTGGATGAAGGTGCCCGCCTTGCCGTCCCGGAAGGTGTGCATCCGCGCGAAGCCGCGCGCGTGACCGACGCCGCCGAGCCACGTCTCCATGAAGTCGGCGCCGAACGACAGCACGACCTCCGCGTCCTCGAAGGCGTACGTCGGGATGGCGTCGCGGCCGAAGACCTGCCGGTTGGCCGCGCGCATCGCCTCCGCGCCGAACGGCTCGAACACCGTGCGAGGACGCGCGCCGAGCGCCTGCGTCCACGTGTCGAGCAGCGCGCCGAGGCTGCCGTTCTCGAGCTGCGACACGACGGCCACGGCCTTCGCTCGGCCGCCCTGCCGCGCCGCCCCGATGCGATCGCCGACGGCCTTGATCGCGTCGTCCCACGGGACCGGCCTGAGCGCGCCACCGTCGCGACGCTGCGGGCCGACGAACCGGTCGGGATGATAGAGCTGCTGCATCGACGCCTGGCCGCGCGCGCAGAGGGCGCCGCGGTTCACCGGATGATCGGGATTGCCCTCGACCTTGACGATGCGGCCTTCGCGGTTGCGCGCGAGCGCGCCGCAGCCCGCCGGGCACTCGCGGCACACCGTGGCGAACCACGAGGACACGCCGGGCACGATCTGCTCGTTCGGCACGACGAGCGGCAGGATCTTCTCGGTGGCGTCACGGCAGCCGCCCGCCGCGGCCGCCGCCGTCGTCGTCGTCACGATCTTGAAGAAGTCACGTCTATTCATAGCTGGGGGCCCCGACATGGCCCCCGGACCCCCCTTCATTTGGTGTGGGGACGGACGCCGTCCCCCCAAACCCCCCGGCGCTCGGCACGCCCCGGCGGAGCCGTGGCGCGCCTCGAATTTCCCCGTCCGTCAGTGGTGACACGTCACGCAGTCGAGCGGCGCCTTCGTGTCCTTCGTCCGGTTCTGCTCGCGGTGACAGTCGATGCACCAGCCCATCGTGAGCGGCGGCGCGTTGCCGCGGAGCCCGACGACGCTGAGCGCATCGTGCACCGGGCTCGGGCCCGTGCGCGCGGCCACCGTCGTCATCTTCTCCACCGCGCCGTGGCATTCCTGGCACGTGAGCCCGACCCGGACGTGCGCCTTGTGCGGGAAGTACGTGAACTCCGGCATCTTGTAGACGCGGACCCACGGCACCGGCTCGCCCTTCGTCGCGTACTCGGTGAGCTTCTTGATCTCGGGCCTGTCGGCCGCGGTGATCCGGTGGCAGCCCATGCAGCGCGTCACCGACGGAATGCCCGCGTATTCGGAGCGGCGCGCCTCGCTGTGGCAGTACTGGCAGTCGATCTTGTACTGCTCGACGTGCACGTTGTGCGGGAAGTTGATCGGCTGCTCGGAGGGCTTGGCGGTCGCCGGCTGCCGGCTCCACGTCGAGAGGGCGATGGAAATGAGCACGGCGAGCAGCGCCACGCCGAGCACACCCACGCCTGCCTTCGCTTTCATCTACGACCGGCTTGCCTCCGAAGAAAGTTCGGCTTGTGAATTCGTGCGCGAGACCGGCGCTACCTTACCCCGACACCGGAATTTCGGTCAATCAAATAGCCGCGGTCGACGAGCGCCACGGGTTCCCCGGGGCGCTCGGAGCGTTGGGGGGTGGGGGGCCATGTCGGGGCCCCAACGTCAAATGATTGCGCCGGGGAACCCGGCGCGCCCCTCGACTTCCGGCGCGTGAACCGTCACGATGCGGCCATCGCTTCGGCCGCGGCGCGGGCCGCTTCGTCGAGGTCGGCTTCGCGGTGCGCGAGCGACACGAACGCCGCTTCGAACTGCGACGGCGCGAGATAGACGCCGCGGGCGAGCATCGCGTGGAAGTAGCGCGCATACCGTTCGCGGTCGGCGGTCTTCGCCGACTCGTAGTCGGTGACGGGGCCCGGACAGAAGAACGCCGTCAGCATCGACCCGACGCGATTCACGGCGACGGCGACGCCGGATTTTTCCGCGGCCCGCACGATCCCCGCTTCCATCCGCGCGCCGAGCGCTTCGAGCCGGTCGTACACGCCGGGCTCGCGGAGCGCGCGCAGCGTCACCAGACCCGCGGCGACCGCGAGCGGATTTCCCGAGAGTGTCCCCGCCTGGTAGACGGGGCCGAGCGGCGCCACGCGCTCCATGAGCTCGCGGCGGCCGCCGTACGCGCCGACGGGAAGGCCGCCGCCGATGATCTTGCCGAGGCACGTGAGGTCCGCGGTGACGCCGTAGCGCTGCTGCGCGCCGCCGTACGCGATCCGGAAGCCCGTGATCACCTCGTCGAAGATGAGCAGCGCGCCATGCGCGCGCGTGACCTCGCGCAGCCCTTCGAGGAAGCCGGGCTTCGGCGGCACGACGCCCATGTTGCCGGCGACGGGCTCGACGATGACCGCCGCGATCTCCGGGCCGCGCGCCGCGAACAGCGAGCGGACGGCGTCGAGGTCGTTGTAGCCGAGCGTGAGCGTCAGCGCGGCGAGCGCCGCGGGGACGCCGGCGCTGTCCGGCACGCCGAACGTCGCGCCACCCGAACCGGCGCGTACGAGCAGGCTGTCGGCGTGACCGTGATAGCCGCCGTCGAACTTCACGATGACGTCCCGGCCCGTGGCGCCGCGCGCGACGCGAATCGCGCTCATCGCCGCCTCGGTGCCCGAGCTGACGAGCCGCAGCATCTCCATCGATGGAAACGCCCCGCTGATCGCCTCCGCCAGCTCGACTTCCGCGGGCGTCGGCGCGCCATAGCTCGTGCCGCGCCGCGCGACCTCCGACACCGCCTCGACGATCGCGGCCGGCGCATGCCCGAGGATCAGCGGCCCCCACGAGCCGACGAAGTCGAGGTAGCTCCGCCCGTCGACGTCCCAGAGGCGGGCGCCCTCGGCACGCGCGACGAAGAACGGCTCGCCGCCGACACCGCGGAACGCGCGGACGGGACTGTTCACGCCGCCGGGGATCACCCGCGACGCGGCACGGAGCAGCTCGGACGACTTCGTCATCAACGTTCCTCCAGGATGCCGGTGTCGACGCCGAGGTCGACGGACGCGAAATCGCGCGCACCACCGTCCCACCGGAACGCCGCCATCGCGTCCGCCCGTCCGGCCGCCACCGACGTCACGAGATAGGTCGCGTCGGGATACGCCGGCTCCCCCCCGACGAGCGCCTGGCGCCGATCCGTCTCCGAGAAGTACGCGCCGGCGTCGACGTGCGAGTGATAGATGACGCTCACGGCGAAGCCGTCGCCCTCGAGGCGGCCGATGCGCAGCAGGTCCGCGGGGTCGATGTAGTACGCGGTGCGCGCATCGCGCGTGTAGCGCTCGGGATCCTTCGTGTGCAGCGCGTCCTGGATGTTCCGGCATGCGACGAGCCGCCGCTCGGCGCCCCGGGTCACGATCACGCCGCACGACTCGGCCGGATACTCCGCGACCGCCTGGTCGCGGATCGCCCGCAGCTCGTCCGGCGTCGCGATCACTCGCCGCCGCCCGCGAGCGCCGGGATGATCGTGAGCTCGTCCCCGTCCTCGAGCGGCGTGGCGAGCCCGTCGAGGTCCTCGATCGCGCGGCTGTTCACGTAGATGTTGACGTGGTCGTGCACCTCGCCCGCGTCGTTGCGCACGAGGCCCTTGAGCGCGGCGTGCCGCGTCTCGAGCTCGTCGAGTGCGCCGGCGACGTTCGGGGCGGTCACCTCGACGCGGTCGCGATTGTCGGTGGCGCGCCGGAACGGCGTCGGAATGTACACGGTCACGGGCATATCGACCCCGACGCTGTGATGCGACCGGACTTGGTTGGAATATCGACGGTCACGGGCATATCGACCCCGACGCTGTGATGCGACCGGACTCGGTTGGAATATCGATGGTCACCGCCATGGGGATCCTCGGCGACGGGCAAGCGCGGCGCTAGCCAAGGCTGAGGTAACGCTCGCCGGTATCGGGTAGCACGGTCACGACGAGCTGATCGGACGGCAGGTCGGCGGCGACCGCGCACGCCGCGAAGGCCGCCGCGCCCGCCGAGATCCCGACGAGCAGCCCTTCTTCGCGCGCGAGACGACGCGACCACGCGACGGCGTCTTCGTCTCGCACCTGGATGACGCGGTCGATGATGCTCCGGTTCAGCACGCCGGGCACGAACGACGCGCCGATGCCCTGGATCGCGTGCGGCCGCGCACGGCCGCCCGACAGCACCGGCGAGCGGGCCGGCTCCACCGCGACGATCTGCACACGCGGGAGCTTCTCCTTCAAGACTTCGCCGACGCCCGTCAGCGTCCCGCCCGTCCCGACGCCGGCGACGAACACGTCGAGGCGGCCGCCGACCGTTTCGAGGATCTCGAGCGCGGTCGTGCGCCGATGCACGTCCGGGTTGGCGGGATTCTCGAACTGCTGCGGCATGAAGTAATCGGGATGCTCGCGCACGAGCTCGCGCGCCGCGTGCACCGCCCCCGTCATGCCTTCGATCGCCGGCGTCAGCAGCAGCTCGGCGCCGAGCCGCGCGAAGAGCCGCTGCCGCTCGACGCTCATGTCGTCCGGCATCGTCAGGATCAGCCGGTAGCCCTTCACGGCCGCGACGATCGCCAGGCCGATGCCGGTGTTGCCGCTCGTCGGCTCGACGAGCGTCGAGCCGGGGCGCAGCACGCCGCGGCGCTCGGCGTCTTCGACCATCGCGTGCGCGATGCGGTCCTTCACGCTGCCGCCGGGGTTCAGCGACTCCAGCTTCGCCGCGACCGTCGCGCCGCCCGGCTTCGGCAATCGGCGGAGACGCACCATCGGCGTGCCGCCGATGAGGTCGAGGATGGAATCCGCGATGCGGGGGTCGTGGCGGGCCATGGCGCTAAATGTGGTACATCGCGCGCGCGCGATCTTCGCGCTCGAGCGCGCGCGCGGCAAGCTCGCCGAACGTCAGCCGGTCCACGACCGACGCGACGGCTTCGGAAATTTCCGTCCAGAGCTCGCGGAGATCGTGCCCGTCGCGCGGGGGGCGCCGGCCGGTGAGCGCCTCGAACGGCGCGGCCGCGCCCTCGACGGCGCGCAGCACGTCACCGACGGTGATGGCGTCCGGCGGGCGCGTCAGGTGGTAACCGCCCGACGAGCCGCGCCTCGACGCGACGAGCCCGGCGCGCTTCAAGGCGAGCAGCACCTGTTCGAGATAACGCTGGGGAATCTTCTGGCGTCCCGCGATCGCCTGGATCGGGATCAGGTCCTGGGTGCTGCGCATGGCGAGGTCCAGCACGGCCTGGATCGCATACTCGCTCTTCGCCGAGAGTCGCACGCGTGCGTCGGACCGTCCCCCCTCAGCGGAGGTGGCGGTTCTGCTCCAGGAGGCGCGCGATGTCCCGCGCGAAGTAGGTGATGACGATGTCGGCGCCGGCGCGGCGGATGCTGATCATCGTCTCCATCATGGCGCGCTCTTCGTCGAGCCAGCCGAGCCGGCCGGCGGCCTTGATCATCGCGTACTCGCCGGACACCGAGTACGCGGCCAGCGGCAGGCCGAACTCCGCCTTCGCCCGCGAGATCACGTCGAGATACGGCAGCGCCGGCTTGACCATGACGATGTCGGCGCCCTCGTCGACGTCGAGCGCGATCTCGCGGAGCGCTTCGACGGCGTTCGCCGGGTCCATCTGATATCCGCGGCGGTCGCCGAACTGCGGCGCCGAGTCGGCCGCCTCGCGGAACGGTCCATAGAACACCGACGCGTACTTCGCCGAGTACGCCATGATCGGCGTCTCCGCGTAGTTGGCGTCGTCGAGCGCTTCCCGGATCGCGGCGACGCGGCCGTCCATCATGTCCGACGGCGCGACGAGATCCGCGCCGGCTTCCACGTGGCTCACGGCGACGCGCGCGAGCAGCTCGAGCGTCGGATCGTTCTTCACGGTGCCGTCCTCCACGACGCCGCAGTGGCCGTGGCTCGTGTACTCGCACAGGCACACGTCGGTGATCACGAGCAGGTCGGGCACCGTGTCCTTCACGGCGCGGACGGCGCGCTGCACGATGCCGTCGTCCGCCCACGCCTCGCTGCCGCGCGGGTCCTTTTCCGCGGGAAGGCCGAAGAGCAGCAGGCCGGGAATGCCCATCCCGGCGATGTCCTTCGCCTCCTTCACGAGCTCGTCGATCGAGAGATGGAACTGTCCCGGCATGGAGCCGATCGGCTCGCGGACGGCGCGGCCGTCGACCACGAACGCGGGGTAGATGAGGTCATCGGCGGCGAGCGTCGTCTCGCGCACGAGCTTCCGGACCAGCGCCTTCTCCCTGAGCCGCCGCGGACGAAACAGTGGATGCGCCATCATCGACTCCTCCCGGCGAAATGATCCTCGATCGCCCGCGCGAGCGCGGGAATCGTGTACTCGGCCGGCATGATCGCCGTCGCCAGCCCGTACTCGCGCGCCGTCCCGGCCGTGATCGGTCCGATCGACGCCACGGTCAGCGCCGGAAACCATCGCCGGCGCTCGGCGTCGCTGAACAGCTCCGCAAAGTGTCGCACGGTCGAGGAGCTGGTGAACGTGACGACGTCGATCGTCCCGCCGGTCAGCGCCTCGCGCAGCCGCGACGCGGTCTCCGTCACGGGATGCGTCTCGTACGCCGGCACCTCGACGACCCGCGCCCCGGCGTCGGCGAGCTCGCGCACCAGCAGGTCACGCGTCTTCGCGGCCCGCGGCAGCAGCACGCCGTCACCGGGACGGATCTCGGGGCGGAGCCGCTCGATCAGCGCCTCGGCGCGATATTCCCCCGGAACCAGCTCGGTCCGCACGCCGTGCGCCGCGAGCGCGTCCGCCGTCGCCGGCCCGATCGCCGCCACGCGCTTCGCCGCGACGCCCGACCAGCTCAACCCCCGCTCGGAGAGCCGACGGTCCATCATCGCAACCCCGTTCACGCTCGTGAAGATCACCCACCGGAATCCCTCGAGCGCATCGACGGCGGCGTCGAGCGGCGCCCAGGACGTCGGCGGCACGATGGCGATCGTCGGCGCCTCGACGACGGAGGCGCCGGCCGCCTGGAGCAGCGTCACGAACTGCGGCGCCTGCGCGGCCGCCCGCGTCACGACGATCGTCCGCCCGGCCAGGGATCCCGAGGCGCGCCCCGGCTTCGCCGGGGCGTGTCCGAGCGCCGGGGGGTTTGGGGGGACGGCGTCCGTCCCCACACAACATGAAGACGGTCTGGGGGCCATGTCGGGGCCCCCGGCACGATCGATCGTCACCGCCGCGCCTCGGGATGAAGCGGCGTGATCGACGCGGCGCCCTGCTCGAGCAGGCGATCGGCGAGCTCGCGGCCGAGGCGGGCCGCCTCCGTCCGCGGTCCGTTCACGGATGCGCGCAACACCCGGCGCCCGTCTTCGCTCGCGACGACTCCGGCGATGTCCACGCGGTCGCCGGACAGCTCGGCGTGCGCCGCCATCGGCGTGACGCACGACGCGCCGAGGCGCCCGAGATACGCGCGCTCGGCGTCGGCACAGGCCCGCGTGTCGGCATGGTCGAGCTTGCGCAGCCAGTCGCACGTCACGGCGTCATCCTCGCGCGCCTCGATGCCGACGATCCCCTGCCCGACCGCGGGAACGAACGTCGCCGGATCGAGCGGCGTCGCGTGCGCGAGATCGAGGCCGAGCCGCCGGATGCCGGCGGCCGCGAGCACGATCGCGTCCCAGTCGCCGGCAGCAAGCTTCCCGAGCCGCGTGTCGACGTTGCCGCGAAGCGACTCGACGCGCAGATCGGCGCGCGCGGCGAGCAGCAGCGCGCGCCGACGCGGGCTCGACGTGCCGATCCGCGCGCCCACCGGCAGCGTGTCGAGCGTGGCGCCGTTGCGCGTCACCAGCACGTCGCGCGGGTCCTCGCGCTCGGGATACGCGGCCATCGTGAGGCCGGCGGGCACGTCGGCCGGCAGGTCCTTCAGGCTGTGGACGGCGAGGTCGATGCGCTGGTCGAGCAGCGCGTCCTCGATCTCCTTCACGAAGAGGCCCTTGCCACCGACCTCGGCGAGCCGCCGGTCGAGGATCCGGTCACCCTCGGTCCGGATGGTGACGAGCTCGACGTCCGCGCCGAGCGCGCGGAGACGGTCGCGCACGGCGCCGGCCTGGGCCAGCGCGAGCGCGCTGCCACGCGTGCCCAGACGCATCACGACTTCCGTCCGAGTCCGAACAGCTCGTGGACGAGCTCGGTCCACGACCGCCCGACGCCGGCGCGCGACGACTCGCGCAGCTTCGTGATCGGCGCGTGCAGGATCTTGTTCACGATCGCGCTCGAGAGCGCCTCGATGGCCTCGCGCGTCTCCGCGCTCGCGTCGTCGCCGAGGCGGCCGAGCGTCCGCGACACCTCCTGCGCACGAATCGCCTCGAGCCGCTCGCGGAGCGACACGATGGTCGGCACGACCTCGACGTCGGCGAGGCGCGCCGCGAACTTCTGCACCTCGCGCTCGACCAGCGCTTCGGCGCGATGGGCCTCGCGCAGCCGCTCGCGGAGGTTCGCGTCCACGACCTGCTTGAGCTCGTCGACGTCGTAGCAGTACACGTCGGGCAGCGCGCCGACGCCGGCGGCCACGTCGCGCGGGACCGCGATGTCGATGAAGAAGAGCGGCCGCGCGCGCCGTCCGTGCAGCACCCGCGTGACGAGGTCGACGCCGATCAGCGGCTCGGGCGAGCCCGTCGACGTGATGACGATGTCGACGCTCCGCATCGCCGTCTCGAGGTCGGCGAACGGCACCGCGGTGCCGGAGAGCGTCCGCGCCATGTCCTGCGCCCGCGCCCACGTGCGGTTCGCGACGTAGATCGGGAACGCGCCCTGCTCGACGAGGTGGCGCGCGGCGAGGCCGCCCATCTTGCCCGCGCCCACGAGCAGCACCGCCTTGCCGTCGAGCGCGGCGAAGATCTTCTTGGCCAGCTCGACCGCGGCGAACGAGACGGACACCGCGTGCCGCCCGATCTCGGTCTCCGTCCGGACCTTCTTCGCGACCGCGAACGCCTGGCTGAACACCCGGTGCAGGGTGGGGCCGACGGTCTCGCACGATTGCGCGAGCGCGAAGGCGTCCTTCACCTGCCCGCCGATCTGCGGCTCGCCGACCAGCATCGAATCGAGGCTGGCCGCGACGCGGAACACGTGCCTGATCGCGTCGCCGTCGACGTACGTGTAGAGATGCGGCTCGAGCGCGGTCATGTCGATGCCGCGGTGCCGCGCGAGCTGGCGGAACGCCGTCGCGCGCGCCTCGCCCGGGACGTCGGCCACGCCGTACACCTCGACGCGGTTGCACGTCGACAGCACGACGACCTCGCCGAAGGCGCCCGTCTCGCCCAGGTCGCGGAGGATCTCGCGGAGCTTGTCCTCTTCGACGGCGAGCTGCTCGCGCAGCGCGACCGGCGCGGTCCGATGCGAGATGCCGGCGACGAAGACCGTCATTCGTGCTGGGGGCCCCGACATGGCCCCCAGACCCCCAGCGCTCGGACGCGCCCCGGCGCCGCCGGGGCGCGCCTCGGCCTCGCCACACGACATCTCATCCGCCGTGCTTCCCCGGCAGGACGAGCCCGGCGCCGAGCGTGATGACGAGCACCGCGAATCCGGCGATCGCGAAGTACGCGGCGCGCCGCCCGTGCCAGCCGCCGGCCGCGCGGCCCGCGAGGGTGCCCGCGTAGATGATCCACGCCACCAGCGACAGCGATGCGACGGGATCGAAGGTGAACACGCTGCCCCACGACGCGGGCGCCGACAGCAGGCCGAGGATCAGCCCCGTCGTGAGGAACGGGAATCCGAGCGCGAGCGTGCGATACGTCAGGCTGTCGAGCGTCTCGAGCGCGGGCAGCCGGTAGTAGAACGTCCCCGGGCGCTTGAGCTTGATCTGGTGCTCCTGCAGCAGGTACATGATCGCGCCGGCGAAGTTCAGCACGAACGCCGCGATGCCGATCAGCGCGAGCGCGATGTGCACCCAGATCCACGCGCTCTGGAGCGCGCCGTTCAGCACGGGCGGCCGCAGCGGCAGCGCCTTCAGCATGAACATGAGGACGACCGGATAGACGAACGCGCCGAGGACCGGCAGCCGGTACTGGCGCTCGACCCACATCTCGAGAGCGACGACGACCCACGCCACGACGGACATCGCTTCGCTCAACGACTGGAGCGGCGGCCGGCCCTCGTGCACCGCCAGGACGATGAGCGCGATCGTGTGCGCCACCCAGCCGACGGCGCCGGCGACGGACGCGAGTCGCGACAGGAGCTCCGAGCGCTGGATCAGGTAGGCGAGCGCGAAACCCGTCGCGCAGACGTACGCGAGCAGCGCCGCCGTCACAAGCATCGAATCAAATTACCACATTCCCGATATGATTCCTGTCATGGCGCGGCTTTACCTCGTCTCGGACGGTGCGGAGCTCGCGCGCCGCCGCGCGAAGCTCGGCGCGGGGCAGTTCGCCGAAGCGTGGCCCGACCTCTTCGCGCGTGACCGCTTCTGGATCGGCGAGGAATCGAAGGCGGTCCTCGACGGCGGCGGTCCGCCGCTGCCGGCGGAGCTGTCCCTCGACGGCGCACGCGTGCCGGTCTACTACGGTCCCCGCCTCGCGGACCTCGATTCCCTGCCGCGCGAGGAGTCCGTGCAGACGCGCGTGCTGTCGGCGCACGGCGTCGCGGCGGCGTGGATCACGCTGGGCCGCACCGGGCAGCGCACGACGCACACGGCGTCGTCCCCGGAGGATCCCGTGTTCTTCCTGCGGCGGCCGCGCGGCGCCGTCTCGCACGTCTGGCGACTCTTCCGCACGCGCGCCGAGGCGCGCGCGTTCATGGCCGAGGAATTCGACGATGATGCCGGCGCCGCGACGTGGGTGCAGACGCTCCACGCCGAGGACTTCGACGAGCTGCTCGCGCGGTACGGCGAGCGCGGCTGAGCCGCGCCGGCTCCCGACAGGCTCCTATCCCGGGATGATCACCGGCGCGAGAGGACGCCAGTACCCCTGTCGCCTGACCGCGACGTCGAGATGCGGCGAGGCCCAGTCCTCGAGGAGCGGCGGACCGCCGTTCCATCGCTCGCGACGATCGAGCTCCTTCAGGTAGGCGCGGCACGCCGTGCACGCGATGATCGCGTAGCCCTCCTCGCCGGCTTCCGCCGTCAGGCGGCGCTGCGACTTCGCGTCGTCGTCGCCGCAGAACGGACACCGCGCGCGACTGAAGCGCCACGTGCCGCCGCAGAGGTGACACGCCAGCTCGAGCCGGCCGCCCTCCACGATGTCGCCCCATCCCGGCGGAGCGCCGCAGAACGGGCACACCGCGAGCGACCAGTCATCCGGACCGAGCCGCGCGCGCCATGGCTCGAGGCTCGACTCGAGCAGCGGCCGCAGGCTGGCGACGGCGAGGAAGCCGAGCACGTCGTCGTCGAGACCATACCGCTCCGCCAGGCGGCCGATCCGCCCGCGTGCCGGCAGCAGCGCGTCCGGCGCCACCTCGCCGGCATCCCACGCCGTGGCGAAGGCCGCGAGCCCGGCCGCGGCGTCCGGGCGGATCGCCGCCGCCAGGTCGAGGGCGGGCGCGAGCAGCTCCTCCACCGCCCCCGCCGCGAGCGGCACGCGCTGGTCGGCAAGGAGCGGGACCCCTCGAGCCCACCGCGCGCGACCGTCGTCCGGCGTCGCGTCGATCGGCGGCGCGGACGCCGTGGACCCGGCCCAGCGATCGACGATCTCACCGTACGGCGACAGCGCGTCGCCGAGCGCAGCGCGGCGACGCAGGAGGTCGCGCCAGGCGTCGCGAAGATCGAGCGTGGTCATCGAAGACACGCGAGGGGCCGCGGCCGGCCCCTCGCGCTGTGACGGATCGTGTCGATGGTCAGGACTGGATCGACATGACGACGACGTAACGGAGGATGAACCCGCCGACGAGGACGAGCACCGCGGAGACGGCGCCGACGGCACGCATCCGGTGGCCGACGAACTCGAGGACCAGCGGGATGAGCAGTCCGACGACCACGAGTCCGCCCCAGAACAGCGCCGCGAACTGGCCGCTCAGAATCGGCCGCGCCGCCGACCCGAGCAGCGCGAGGAACACCGCCAGCACGACCAGCTCGAAGATCATCGAGAAGCGATCGGCCTTCTTGACTCTGCCCCAGCCGTCGCCGCTCCCCGCGCCGGTGGCGAACATGATGAGCGAGATGGCGGCCATGCCCGTGGAGGCGCCGGAGGCAAGGAACAGCGCGCCCATGAGCCGTGCGTCGCTCCAGAACGGCAGCGCGGTGGCGCTCAGCAGCACCCCCGTATAGCTCGCCAGGAAGAACCCGAAGAGGATGCCGACCAGGCCGATCTTGCGCCGGAGCGCGATCGTCGACTCGGACGACGAGAAGCTCAGGACGGATGACACGAGCGTGAACAGCCCGAAGACGCCGAGCGCCCACGCGCCGATCGACATCGGATCCCAGAACTTGAAGCTCCGCAGCATGTTCAGGAACCGCAGCGGCACGCCGAGGTCGAGGATCAGCAGCACGCCGCAGATCGCCACCAGCGGCAGCGAGAGCAGGTAGCCGATCTGCGCCACGCGCCGATCGCGTGAGCCGCCGAAGTTGTCGGCGATGGCCGCCGTGAAGTAGGCGCCGCCGGCGATGCCGCCGAGGAAGAAGTACCAGACGACCATCATCTCCCAGTGCGGGGTCTTAAGCATCGCCGTCCCCCTTCCCCCGGTCACGGAACGCGAAGACCGCCCCCACGCCGACGGCCACCGCGGACACGATGGACAGCAGCGAGTCGACGACGACGTTGCGCTGCGGCAGCCGCGGATTCTCGGGGAGGTTGTAGGTGGACGGTTTCGAGAGCAGCAGGAAGAAGGCGTTGAGCCCGCCGAGGAAGCCGTTGCTGTCGGCGCCGTAGAGCTGGGCGTCCTTGAACCCCATCGCCTTCAGCGTCTCGACGCGCTTCTGCGCCTTCGTCACGAGCGTTTCACGGGCGCCGAACTGGATGGAGTCCGTCGGGCACGCCTTCGCGCACGCGGGGCCCAGGCCGTTGTGGATGCGATCGTTGCAGAACGTGCACTTCTTCGCGGTGCCGGTGTCCTCGTTGAAGGCGACGACGCCGAACGGGCACGACGACACGCAGTACCGGCAGCCGTTGCAGACGTCCTGGTTGATGTTCACCGTGCCGAACTCGGTGCGATAGATCGCCCCCGTCGGGCAGGCGTCGAGACAGCCCGCCTGCGCGCAGTGCTTGCACACGTCCGACATGAGGAGCCAGGCGAGGTTGCCGTTCGGCTGCGGCTGCTCCACGAACCGGACGAGCCGGAAGGTCTCGTCCGTGAAGTGACTGTGATTCTGATAGGTGCCCGTCCACTCCGGGGCCTCGGCGCCGAGCTCGTTCCACTGCTTGCACGCCACCTGGCAGGCCCGGCACCCGATGCAGAGCGAGGTGTCCGTGAACATCGCGAGCGTGGTCGCCATGGCTAGACCACCCCCTTGGTCACGTTGCAGACGAACGCCTTCGTCTCCTGGATGTACACGGTGGGATCGCCGACCGTCGCCGAGAGGTCGTTGGTGATATCCCCCTTCGACCCGGGGAGCGACTCGATGCCGTTGTAGCCCCAGTGCCACGGCACCCCGATCTGGTGGACCGTCTTGCCGTCGACGAGGAACGGCTTGAGGCGGTGCGTGACCATCGCCGTGACGTGGATCTTGCCGCGCGGCGAGGACACCGTGACCTTCTCGCCGTTCTGGATGCCGAGCTCCTTCGCGAGCTCGTGGCTGATCTCCGCGAAGTGGGAGTGGTGCAGCTCGGCGAGGAACGGCAGGTAGCGCGACATGACGCCGGAGAGATGGTGCTCGGTGAGACGGTACGTGGTGATCACGTAGGGGAAGTCCTTCGAGCCGACGGGCGCCAGCACGTTCTTCTCGTCCGGCACCTCCCAGATCTTCGCCACCGGGTTGCGCTGCTGCTTCGACAGGAAGTTCTGCACCGGGGACTCGACCGGCTCGTAGTGCTCGGGGAACGGGCCGTCGACGAGCGGGCCGAACAGGCCGCCGACCAGGTCGGTGCGCATGATGAACGGCTTGTCGCCGTTCTTGGCGTCCGGCGCCAGGAAGGGAGCGAAATCCGGGACGTCCAGTCCGACCCACTTCCCCTTCTTGTCCGGCGCGGCCCCGGGCGCGTCCGGGTCCCACCAGACCAGCTTCTTCTTCTCGCTCCACGGCTTGCCCTGGAGGTCGGCCGAAGCGCGGTTGTAGATGACGCGGCGGTTGGCCGGCCACGCGAAGCCCCAGCCGTGGCCGAGGTAGTCCTTCTCGTCAGCCGGCTTGCGACCTGCGGCCTTGTTGATGATCTTGCCGTCCGGCGTCTCGTTGATCACGCCGGTATAGATCCAGCATCCCGACGCCGTCGAGCCGTCGTCGGCGAGGTGGGCAAAGGTGCTGACGGCCTGGCCCTTCTTGTAGACGACCTTGCCGTCCTTGTCCTTGATGTCCTGCGTGGCGAAGCCGTTGATCTCCTTCAGCACGAGCTCGATGTTCGGCTCCTCGGGGTTGTTGCCGTACGTGAAGTTCGCGGCGAGGAACCCCTTGTCCCGGCTCTTCTTCGAACCCGCGTACATCTTCTGCAGCCGGTGGGCGAGCCGCACGAACAGCGCCGCGTCCGACGTGCAGTCGCCGGGCGGCTTGACGGCGGCCTCGTGCCACTGGATGAGCCGCATCGTGTTCGTCAGCGACCCGTCCTTTTCCGCGGCCGGCGCCATCGGCAGGAAGAAGACCTCCGTCTTCACGTCCTTGGGGTTCGTTCCCGGCGCCTTCCACACCTCGGCCGTCTCGGTCAGGAAGATGTCCGCGACCACCAGCCAGTCGAGGCGCTGCATCGCGGCGCGGGCGAGCTTGGCGTTGGGGCCGCCGACCGCCGGGTTCTGCCCGTCGGCGAGGAAGCCCTTGATCTTCCCGGCGTACATGTCCACGAAGATGTGCTGGTGGCTGTAGGCATCGCCCGAGGCACGCTTCGGCAGCCAGTCGTAGCCGAAATCGTTCTCCTTCGTGGCCGCGTCGCCGAACCACGCCTTGAGCAGGCTCACCAGGAACTTCGGCTTGTTCACCCAGTAGCTGGCCTTCGGCGTCTCCTTCTCCAGGTACGTCGTGAGGTCGGGATGCGCGTCGCGCAGCGGCCACACCATGTAACCCGGCAGGTTGTGGTAGAGCACCATCAGGTCGGTCGCGCCCTGCACGTTGGCGTGCCCGCGGAGCGCGACGACGCCGCCGCCTGGCCGCCCGATGTTGCCGAGCAGGGTCTGGAGCATGCACAGCGCGCGGATGTTCTGCACGCCGTTGGTATGCTGCGTCAGATTCAGGGCGTACGTGACGGAGCCCGTCTTCTCCGGACCGCTGTTCTCGCAGAAGAGCTTCGCGGTCTGGACGAACAGGTCCTTGGGGATGCCGCACACCCGCTCGACCATCTCGACCGTGTAGCGGCTGTAGTGCCGCCTGAGGTGCTGGAACACCGTGTTCGGGTCCTTCAGCGTGAGGTCGCGCTTCGGGTTCCCCTCGGCGTCGAGCTGGTACTTCCAGGACGCGCGGTCGTACGCCGTCTTGCCGTGGTCGAACCCCGTGAAGAACCCCTCGAGGTCCGTGGGCGTCTTGAACGCCGGGTCGAGGAAGAACGACGCGTTCGTGTAGTGGACGACGTAGTCCTTGAAGTAGAGGTTGTTGTCGATCGCGTACTTGATGAGCCCGCCGAAGAAGACGATGTTCGTGCCCGAGCGGAGCGGCACGTGGAGATCGGCGGCGGCGCTCGTGCGCGTGAACCGCGGGTCGACGTGGATGATCTTCGCGCCACGCTCCTTGGCCTTCATCACCCACTGGAACCCGACCGGGTGGTTCTCCGCCATGTTGGACGTCGCCATGACGACGTCCGAGTGCTGGATGTCGATCAGGTTCGTGGTCATCGCGCCCCGCCCGAACGTGGTCCCCAAAGCTGGGACCGTGGCGGAGTGTCAGATCCTGGCCTGATGCTCGTGATAGACGAGGCCCAGGAGGCGATTGAACTTGGTGAGGAGGTAGCACTCCTCGTTGTCGATGCACGCCGATCCCAGGGAGGCGATCGCCTCCAGCCGGTTCACCGTGATCTCGCGACCGTCCTTGCCCTTCTCCTTCTCGATGAAGTGCTTCTCGCGCGTGTCGTGGTAGCGCTTCGCGATCTGGTCGTACATCCAGTCGAGCGGCTTCTCCTCCCACTTGTCGGAGCCGGGCGCGCGGTAGAGCGCCTTCGTCGGCCGGAGCGGGTTGTTCGAGAGCTGGATGGTCGCGGCGCCCTTCGGGCAGAGCCGTCCGAGCGTGTGCGGCGTGTCGGGGTCGCCCTCGATGTCGACGATCTTGCCGTCCTTCGCGTAGACGAGCTGGCCGCAGCCAACCGCGCAGTACGGGCAGACGCTGTGCGCGACCTTCGCTTCCTTGATCCTGAGCGTGGTCGCGGCCGCCTCGACGGGCGCGAGGTCGAGCCCTCGCGCACCGACCGCGACGCCCGCCGCGCTCGTGCCTGCGTACTTGAAGAAGTCCCGCCGGTTCAGGCTCATGGGTTGTCCTCCCGGTTAGAACTCAGGACTGCCGATCTCGTCCCACACGCGTCGAACGACGACGATGCGCCGGGGCATGCCCGCCGGTGATTCGATCCGCACGATGTCGCCGGGGTTGAGGGCGGCCAGGCCCCCGGTGACGTCGTCCGCGTGCACCTCCGCCTCGGTGCCGCAGTCGAGGTCACTGCAGACCTCGGCGGCGCCCTTCACGCGGATGCGGCCGGACTCGGCGTGCACGGCGACGACGGTCAGGCGACTCTCGCTCAGCCAGTCGGTCAGGGTTCCAGCCATCGCAAGTCCTCCAGCGAGGGATGAGGATCGCCGCGGTGCCCGGACTGTAGGCCGGACCGGTGGGCCTGTCAAGGTGCATGACAGGCAGCGTAAGTTGTCTACCGTCGGACGGAGGCCCTCGCGTTGTCCGGTACTTGAACGACGGTCCGCTGGTCGAACCGGAGAAGAACGAGAGCCCGACTACGACGCGGCACCGCCCGGGCCCGTGTACGCCGTCAGGCGCGCCTCCACGAGCCGGCGCGCGGTGTCGGGATCGCCGCGCTCGAGCGCTTCGAGCACGGCGCGACGGGCGAGCGGATCGACGATCGGCGCGTCGATGTACGGGTTGTAGAAGCGGCCCAGCTCGAGCAGGATCCGCGCGACGCGCGCGGGATCGTCGAGCTTCGCGAGCGCTTCCCGGAACAGCTCGACGGCGTGGTCGTCGCGCTGCCGGAACTTGAGGCCGCGGCGATGCCGGCGCTCGGCGTCCGCGCCGGTCGCGTCCCTCTCGTCACTCACGACGCCGCCTCCGCGGGTGCTCCGACGTCGATGGCAGTGCCGGTGTAGAGATTGAGCCCGTCGGGACGGACGTAGCCGCACACGGTGACGCCGAGCTGTTCGGCGAGCGCGACGGCCATCTCCGTCGGCGACGTGCGCGACGCGACCACGGGCACGCCCATGCGCGTGGCCTTCAGCAGCATCTCCGACGAGATCCGCCCGGTCGACAGGAGGATCCGGTCGACGGTGGGGATGCCGCGCAGGAGGGCCTCGCCTTTCACCTTGTCGACGGCGTTGTGGCGCCCGACGTCCTCGGCGACGACGAGCAGCGTGTCGCCGTCCGAGAGCGCCGCACCGTGGATCCCGCGCGAGACGCGATAGTGCACGGCGGCGTTCGCCAGGTCCTTCATGCGCGCGGCGAGCACGGCCGGAGTCACGCGCAGCGACGACTCGAGACGCGGAAACAGCCGGTGGTCGATGCGGAACGTGATCCCGCCGCCGCAGCCGGACGTGAGGATGCGCTCGGTCGGCAGCGTCACGGGCTGCGCCAGCGCGACGTCCGCCCGGCCGTCGACGACGGACACGTCGAGCGAGCGGATCTCGTCGAGGCTGCCGATCACCTTCTCCATCCAGAGATAGCCGACGACGAGCGCTTCGAGGTTCATCGGCGAGCAGAGCAGCGTCAGGAACCGCTCGCCGTCGATGTACACGGTGAGCGGCTGCTCGCGGACGACCTCGGCGCGCACTTCCTCGATCCGGTCGCCCTTGAGCCGGACGAATGTCCTCACGGGGGTGATTCTACTCGTACCTCGAGCCGCGCCCCGAGCCGCGCCCCGGGTTCCCCGGGGCGCGTGCGAGCGCCCGGGGGGGGCTTGGGGGGCCCGTCGCGGCCCCCCAATCAATAGAGAACGCGGAGCAGGACGAGGCCCTGCGGCGGCGCCGTCGGGCCGGCGCGGCCGCGCTCGCGGCTGGCGAGCGCGTCGGCGATCCATTCGGGCTCACGCGCCTGGCGCCCGACGTCGACCGCGCTGCCGACGATGGTGCGCACCATGTGATGCAGGTACCGGTCGGCGGAGATCGCGATCGCGATCCGGTCGCGGCGCCGCACGACGTGGAGCGCGGCGATGCGGCACACCGGGTTCGCGTGGCGGCCGGCCGCGGCGCGAAACGCGGAGAAGTCGTGGCGCCCGCGCAGTGCCGCGAGGCCGCGCCGCATCCGCGCGACGTCGAGCGGCGACGGGACGTGCCAGGCGAAGCGGCGCACGAGCGGCGACGGCACGCGCGCGTTGTCGATGAGGTAGAGGTAGCGCTTGCCGCGGGCCCCGAAGCGCGCGTGGAATCCGGCCGGCGCGTCCGCGGCCGCGACCACGCGGATGTCGCGCGGCAGCGCGGCGTTCAGCGCGCCCTGCACGGCCGCGGGCGCCAGGTCCGACGAGGTGACGACCGACACGGTCTGCCGGAGCGCGTGCACGCCCGCGTCCGTGCGCGACGCGCCCGTGACGCGCGCGTCGTCGCCGCAGAGGCGCCGCACCTGGCGGGTGAGCAGCGCCTGGATGGTGGGCGGGCCCGCCTGGGCCTGCCAGCCGGCGTACTCCGTGCCGTCGTACGACAGCACCAGCCGAAGCGTGCGCGGCGGCGTTATCGGCGACCGGACCGGCGGGACGTGCCCGGCGCGACGGCCAGCCACGCCAGCGCGACGACGAGGAAGAGCAGGAGCTTCGCGGCGTCTTCCCACGTCAGCACGAACTGATCGAGGGTGATGGGACCGCGGTTGACGAGCCATTCGCCGCGCGACGCGTCGCGTGGCTCGTAGCCCGACGGCGCGTACGAGCCGGCCGAGTCGATGATGCGGACGACGGCCGGGACGACGATCCAGGACACGGCGACGATGGTGAGGATGACCGCGACGTTGAAGCGGTGGTGATGC
>JACPCW010000024.1 GCA_016184365.1 Candidatus Rokuibacteriota bacterium | reverse complement strand
GAACAGCCCGGTGGGCCGCACCGCGAGGACGATCACCAGGAACAGGAACGCGTACAGGTCCTTGAACGACGGCGAGATGTAGCCGGCGGCGAAGCTCTCCACGAGCCCGAGCAGGAAGCCGCCGACGATCGCGCCGACGACGCTGCCCATCCCGCCGAGCACGATGATGACGAAGGCCTTCACGACCATGAGGTTCCCCATGGTCGGGAAGACGAGGATGATGGGGCCGATGAGCCCGCCGGCGGCGGCGCCGAGCGCGCTGCCGACCGCCATCGTGAGCGCGGCCACGCGGTCGACGTCGATGCCGACGAGCTGGGCGGCGTCCCGCTCCTGGGACACCGCCCGCAGCGCCGCGCCGGCCATCGTGCGCTTGAGGAAGAGCTGCATGGCGACGATCACGACCACCACCGCGACCACGACGAGCACGCGCTGGAGCGGCAGGCGCGCGCCGAGGATGGTGAGGATCTCGCGCTCGTAGACCGTGTCGATCTTCCGGTACGTCGCGCCCCACGCGATGAGGGCGCCGCTCTCCAGCACGAACAGGAGCCCGAAGGCCACGATGAAGCCGTTGACGTGCGGGGCGTTCCTGAGTGGCCGGAACGCGAACCGCTCGAGCACCATGCCCAGCGCCGCGAGGGCGACCATCGCGATCGCGACGGCCACGAAGTAGTTCACGTTGTAGAGGCTGACGAGGAAGAACGTGAGGTACGCCGCGATCATCGCCTGGTGCCCCAGCGCGAAGTTCGGGATGTACAGCACGCCGTAGATCAGGGTGAGGCCGAGGGCCATGAGCCCGTAGATGCCGCCCACCATGATCCCGTTCGCCAGCTGCTGGACGAAGAGCTCCACCCGCGCTTACTCCGTGACGGGGACGATCTTCTTGTCCTTCAGCACGCCGAGATACATCGGGAAGTCGATGTCGCCCTTGTCGTCGAGGTTCGACATCTTGAACATGGCGTTCGGGATGTCGTAGGCGCCCGGGAACGCCTGGCGGATCTTCTTCGCGTCGTCACCCGAGCCAGCCTTCTCCACCGCCCGGGCGAACAGGCGCACGCCCTCGTAGCCGACGCCGGCGATCAGGTGCGGCGTCTCGTTGTTGTGCTTGGCCTTGTACTTGGCCACGAAGTCCTGCACCGGCGGCGGCTTCAGCACCCAGGAGCCGGCCTCGACCACCGTGCCGTTCACGACGTCGGGCGGCAGCAGCTCGAGCAGCCGCTCGCCGCTGGACGCGGCGGAGTTCACGAAGGTGCCCTTGAAGCCGAGCTCGCGCGCCTGCTTGATGACCAGCGCCGACGGCTCGTCCACGGTCGTGAGGAGGACGAGGTCCGGCTTGCGCGGCAGGAGGCTCGTGATCTGCGGGTAGTAGTCGGTCTCGTTCGCGTCGTACGAGGCCTTGCCGACGATCTCGCGGTTCCGCTTCCTCCACTCGCGCTCGAAGGCCTGCACCCATTCCTTGCCGAGCTGGGTGTTGACCTCCATGATCGCGATCGACTTCGCCGGCGTGCCGCTGCGCTCGAGGTGCTTGATGAGCAGCGAGACCCACGCGTCCATCGTGCGGTCGACGTTGTTCACGAACCGCACGACGAGCTTGTTGCCCTTCTCCGTGAACGATGGCGACTGCGAGGTCGCCATCAGCAGGAACGGCATCTTCTCGTTGAAGCCCATCAGCGGGAACGCCGAGAGCGAGGCCGGCGTCATGATCAGCGGCACGCGATTCATCGACGCCAGGCGCCGGCCGCAGTTGACGGACTTATCCGACTTGAACTCGTCGTCACAGACCACGGGCTCGAGCTGGACCTTCTTGCCACCGATGGTCACGCCGCCGCCCCGGTTGATCTCCTCGGCGGCAATCTGGATCCCGCGCCAGAAGTTCGTGCCGTAGTGCGCGGCACCGCCGGACAGCGGCGTGATCACGCCGAACGCGAGCTTCTCCGCGGCCGGCGCCGGCGCCGGGCCGAGCAAAACGAGGGCAAGCACCAGGACGAGGACGGTGGCGAACTTTCCGTGGGTCATGTCGGGATCTCCTTCTCTCCGTTCGTCGATCCGGTGCCGCGGCGGTCCATGCCGAAGCGAATGAACTGCATCATCGAGTCGAAGACGTCGGGCGGGATCGGCTTGCCGGTCCAGTACGCCCACCGCATCCCGATCAGGTCGCCGATGCCGAGCAGGCAGTAGACGAGCGCCTCGGGATGGAGCGCCCGCACCTCGCCCGACACCATCGCCGCGCGGAGCCGCGCCTCATACCCGCGCACGATCCCTGCGTAGTAGGAGCGGAACGCCTCGGGGTCCACGAACTCCGCCTGCCGGACGATCCGATAGAGGTACGGGTGGCTGTCGATCAGGGCGAAGAACGCCGCGAAGCCCCGTTCTTCCTCCTCGATGCGGTCGTGCCCGGTTCCGAGCGCCGCGCGGGTCGTCTGCCGGATGAGGCGCGCGAACCCCTGCAGCACCTCGACGAACACGTCGTGCTTCGAGTCGAAGTACACGTAAAACGTCCCGAGCGCGGTCCCGGCCTCGCGGGTGATGTCGGAGATCGACGTGCGGAAGTAACCCTTCTCGCCGAAGATCCTCTCGGCCGCCTCGGCGATGCGTTGCCGCGACTGGCGGCCGCGCTCGGTGACCGGCGCGGCCCGCTTCGCCGTCATCGAACGGCGACGCACGCGACGAACCCGGCGTGTCGGCCTGAGATGAAACATGAATCACTCATCAACTTGGACGCCGACTATTGCCGAATGCGTCGGGACGATCCATGAAGCGGATGCATCATTTTTATGAGGCGGGCAAGGTTGCGATCGCCGTCCCCGGCGCCAAGGCACGAACATAGTTCGTCGGTCACCCGGACGCCTCGTGGACCCCTAGCTCCCGCCCATGCGTCTCGAGCGAACTGGGCGACTCCGCTCGCATGAAGTCCAGCGATGCCGCTCGCGGCGATCTACGTGAGGAAGTCGACCGAGCAGAATGTTGTTGACGAGGAGAAGTCGGTCTCCACGTGGACGATGCGATCTCGTGAGCCGAGTTCGACCGACGGCCGGCCATCATGCGGCTGCTCAACGCGCTGAAGCCGTCGCCTCGTGTGCGAGGTCAGAGGCGCCGCCTCGATGACTGGGACCTTCGTGGAACTACGTTCGCGGGCCTAATTGGGGCGGTCGGTCGTGGCCCCAACGGGACGTGAGCGCACTTGCAGAATTCAAGTGCGCGATTTCATGGCGCGCTGACCTGAACTTGGATTTTCGGATGCGATCCGGTTCGCACGCACGATGTGGCCGACGCGTTCAACAGGCCGCACCGCTCAGCACCTCTGCCGGGGTCTTCCGGTCGCCGAGCAGCCGGCCCGCCTGGGCGCCGAAGAACTTGCCGTCCTCCACCAGAATGGTCCCGCGGAGAATCGTCGTCACGGGCCAGCCGTGGATCTCCGTGCCGGCCCAGACGCTGTGGTCCGCCGCGTGGAGGTCCGAGACGCTCAGGCGCTTCCGGATCGACGGATCGATCAGCACGATGTCGGCGTCGCTACCCGGCGCGAGGACGCCCTTGCGCGGGTAGAGCCCGAGGATCTTCGCCGCGTTCGTCGACACCACCTCGGCGAATCGCTGGAGCGACATGCCGCGCTTGGCGACGCACTCGGTGAACGTGATCCCGACGCGCTCCTCGATCGCGGGCGAGCCGCCCACCGTGTCCTCGATCGTGTCGCCGCCGAGCTTCAGATCGCGCCCGCAGACGATCGCGTCGGTCGCCACGGTCGAGAGCCGCCCCTCGACGAGCCCCCGCCACAGCGACTCCGCGTCGTCCGCCTGCTTGAGCGAGGGGTACGTGTGGTAGAGCGGCCCCTCGGGCGTCTCGTACACGTCGCGCGTGAAGCTCGCGTAGTGGTGGAGCGTCTCGCCGTAGACCGGCAGGCCCTTGCCGCGGGCCTCGCCGAGCGCCTGCACGACCTCCTTCGCGCTCACGTGCATCAGGTACACGGCCGCGCCCGTCCACTCGACGAGCCGGATGACCCGCCGCGACGCGAGGTCCTCGGACACGCTGGGATGCGCCTCCGGCAGGTACCGCATGTGGACGCGGCCCTCCTCGTGGAGCTTCCGGCTCATGAACATCACGATGTCCTCGTCCTCGGCGTGCACCGCGAGGACGCCACCGGCCTCGGCGAGCTTCTGCATGATGGCCCACACGTGCCCGAAGTCGGTCATCTGCTTGGGCCGGCCCGCCGTCGTGTTCGTCGTCCACACCTTCACGGACGTGAACCCCGCGCGCACGACCTCGGGGATCTGCTCGATGAGCTTCAGCGGAACCTGCGCCGTGTGCTGCGGCGTCTGGCCCTCGGTCCCCATCCCGACCAGCACGGTGTGGAAGGTGTAGTCGACCGAGCTCTGCCCCTTGTAGAGGGCGTCGCGGCGCTCGATCGCGTCGAAGAGGTCCTTGCCGGGCCGCCAGTTGGCGAAGTCGACGATGGTCGTGGTGCCGCCGAACGCGCAGGCGCGCGACATCACGTCCGGCCCGGCCGCGGCATGGCCCGCCTTCTGCGCCCAGGGGTACACGAACTTGAAGGCCGCGTGCGCGTGGGGCTCGATGCCGCCGGGGATGACGATCTTGCCGCGCGCGTCGACCACGCGCGCGACGTCGCCCGCCAGGGCGCGCGCGTCGCCGATCGCCACGATCTTCTCGCCCGACACCGCCACGTCCCACTCGCCCACGCCGGCCGGCGTCACGACCCGGCCACCTCGGATCACCAAATCCAGCACGCTGGCCTCCTCTACGGTGTTCGAGGAGCGCCTCGGCTCCGCCGGGGCGCTCCGAGCGCTGGGGGTTTGGGGGCCATTTCGGGGCCCCCATCTCGATTGGCCGCCTCGAGCACGGCGCGCACGATCGAGGCGTATCCGGTGCACCGGCACAGGTTGCCCTTCATGTGGTCGCGCACGTCCTGCTCGCTCGGCGCCGGCGTCTCGTCGAGCAGCGCGCGCGCCGTCATCAGCATGCCCGGCGTGCAGAAGCCGCACTGGACGGCGGCCGTGTCGAGCATCGCTTCCTGGAGGGGATCGAGGCGCCCGTCGACCGCGAGGCCCTCGACCGTCTGGACCTCGCAGCCGTCGACGGCGACGGCGAGCGTCAGGCAGGACAGCACGGGCTCGCCGTCGATGCGCACCGTGCACGCGCCGCACTCGCCGATGCCGCAGCCGTACTTCGTGCCGGTGAGCCCCTCGTCCTCGCGCAGCACGTTGAGCAAGAGGGCGTTGCCCGCGACGGAGAGCTCGCGCCATTCGCCGTTGACCCGGATCCGGATCATGCGTCGCATCAGCGGATCTCCCTTCCCCCGGCCCGCGCCCACGCGCGGCGGATCGCGTCCTGCACCAGCACGCCGGCGGCGTGGCGCCGGTACGCGGCCGTCGACCGCACGTCCGTGATCGGGCGGATCTCATCCGCGGCGGCGCGCGCGGCGTCCTGCACGAGCGCCGCGCTCGGCGCCTGGCCGCGCAGCGCGCGCTCGGCCTCGCCGCTGCGCACGGGCGTCGGCGCGACGGCGCCGAGCGCGACGCGGCAGTCCCGGATGTGCTCGCCCTCGCGATCGAGACGCACGGCGACGGACACCTTGGCGATGTCCGCGGCGACGCGGCCGAGCTTGAGGAATGCGCTGCCGGTGCCGGCCGACACCGGAGCCAGGCGCAGGGATTCCAGCATCTCGTCCGCGTGTAGCACCGTGCGGCCGGGACCGACGAAGAGCTCGTCGAGCGGGACCGCCCGCTCGCCGTGCCGGCCGCGAAGCCCCGCCCGCGCGTCGAACGCGAGCAGCGCGGGCACGGTGTCGGCGGCCGGCGAGGCGTTGCACACGTTGCCCCCGACGGTGCCCATGACCATCACCTGCAGGGTGCTGAACGCCTCGCACGCTTCCTGGAGCGCCGCGTAGCGCCCGCGCACGAGCGCGGACCGCGCGATGCTCCGGATCGTCGCGGCCGCGCCGAGCACCAGGCCGTCCTCGCCCGTGATCCGGCGCAGCTCCGGCAGCCGCCTCATCCCGATCAGGCAGCGCGCCTCCGCGCGCTCGAGCTTGAGCTGCACGAGGAGGTCGGTGCCGCCGGCGAGCAGCCGCGCCTCGCCGGCGTGCTCGGCGAGCAGCGCGCACGCCTCGTCGACGGACGCGGGCTCGACGTAGTCGAGCTCGCCGAGCAACAGGTGGCTGTTCGTGAACGTCAGCATCGTCGGCTCCTCACCGTGCGGCCTGGAGCGCCGCGAGGATTTTTTCCGGCGTGATCGGCAGCTCGCGGAAGCGGATCCCGAGCGCGTTCGCCAGCGCGTTCGCGTAGGCCGCCGCGCACGGGTTCGTCGCCGCCTCCCCGATGCCCTTCGCGCCGAACGGTCCGGTCGGCTCCCAGGTGGTCGCGAAGAACGTCTCGAGGCCGGCGAGCGGCGGCGACTCGGACATCGCCGGCACCTTGCTGTCGATCCAGAAGCCGCGGCTGAGGAGCTCGCCGCTCTCGGCGTCCCAGCGCGCGTCTTCGTAGAGCGCGTAGCCGGCGCCCTTCGACAGCCCGCCCTCGAGCTGTCCTCTCGCGAGGTCCGGGTTCACGACGGTGCCGCAGTCGCTGCCGATCGCCGCGCGCGTCGTGGTGACGGCGCCGGTCTCGGTGTCGACCTCCACCTCGACGAAGTAGGTCACGAACGCGGGCGGGCAGTGCACGGGGCGCAGGCTCTCGACGGCCGCGATGCTGCCCCAGCTGTTCGTCTGGCAGAGCTTCGCGAGCGCGCCGACGGTGATGCGCTTGTCGGGGACGGCCGGGCAATGGATCACGCCCTGTCCGAGCGCGGCGTCCGGCTCGATGACGAGCGCGTCGGCCTCGATGCCGAGCACGCGGGTGGCGTAGTCGAGGAGGATCGCCTTCGCGCGGCGCGCCGCCCGCTGCGCCGCCGCGCCGCCCGCGTACACGCCGCGCGTCGCGTGCGTGACGACGTCGTACACGGTCGTCCGCGTGTCGACCGGCGAGATGCCGACGCGGTCCGCCGGCACGCCGAGCTCCTCGGCGACGATCTTCGCGATCGCGTCCAGCGTGCCGCCGCCGTGGTCCATCATCGCGTGGACGACGTCGACCGAGCCGTCCTCGTTGATCTTCACGAGCGCGCCGGTGTAGTCGATGACCTCGCCGGGCTTCGGCGCGCCCGCGCTGGAGGTGTGGAAGCCGCGCGCCATGCCGACGCCGCGGCGATACCGGCCCGTGGCCGAGCCGGCCGCCGGGCGCGCGCTCCAGCCGATCTTCTCCGCGCCGACGCGCAGGAGCTCGGGCGCGCCGTCGCTGCGGATGATCGACTGCACGGACGGCCCCTGCCCCCAGAACGTCCCGCCGAGGCCGACGTAGTTGCGGAGCTTGAACTCGATCGGGTCCATGGCGAGCGCCTCGGCGAGCTCGTCCATCAGGCTCTCGACGGCGAACGACACCTGCGGGTTGCCGAAGCCCTGCATCGCGCACGACGGCGTCTTGTTCGTGTACACGGCCCGGCCCTCGTACTTCATCGCCGGCAGCCGGTAGAGCGAGGCCCACCAGCCCGCCATGACGCTCAGCAGCGGATACGCCTGGATGTTGTGGCCGCCGATGTCGGCGAGCACGCGCATGTGCCCGGCGGTGAGCCGGCCGTCGCGCGTGACGCCGAGGCGCAGCCCGATCGTCGTCTGGTACCGCACGTGGTCGTACAGGTCCTCCTCGCGCGTGGTCACGAGCTTCACCGGCCGCCGCGCCTTGAGCGCGAGCCCGACGCAGATCGGGATGACCGAGTTCATCTGGATGCTCGAGCCGAACGTGCCTCCGATGGCGACGCGCTTGACGTTCACCTTGTGGAGCGGCAGCCCGTAGATCTCGCCGAGGAGCTGCCGGGTGTTGTGGATCGACTGCGTGGTGGGCCAGACCGTGATGCCGCCGTCGGGCTCCGGCCGGCACACGACCGACTTCGTCTCCATCTGCGCGTGGTAGATGCGGCTCGTGACGTACTCGCGCTCGAGCACGACGGCGGCCTCGGCGAAGCCGGCGCCCACGTCGCCGAGCTCGATCGTCCGGGCGACGGCGATGTTCCCCTCGATGGGGACCTCCGCGTCGGCGAGCCGCACCGTCGCGTGGATCGGCTCGGCGCCGGGACGCATCGCGCGCGCGGGCTCGACGAGCGGCTCGAGCACCTCGTACTCGACCTTGAGCGCGCGCAGCGCGCGCTCGGCGAGCGCCTCCGTCGGCGCCGCCACCGCGGCGATCGCCTCGCCGACGTGCCGCGCCTTGTCGGCGAGGACGTACCGGTCGCGGTAGAGGTACGGCGGCGTGCTGACGATCCGCTCGTTGTACTTCACCTTCGGCACGTCGGCGAAGGTCAGGCACACGGCCCCGAGCGCCTCGGCGCCGCTCGTGTCGATGGACTCGATCCGCGCGTGCGCGTACGGGCTCCGGAGCACCCGGGCGTGCCACATCCGCGGCAGCACCACGTCGGAGGCGTAGGTCTCCGCCCCGGTCACCTTCGCCACGCCGTCCCGCCGCCACGCCGAGCGTCCGATCGCGTTCATGGGCCGCCTGCTCACCGCGCGCTCCTCCCCCGTCGACTCAGCCGTTCGAGTTCCACCATCGTCGAGTTGAACGTCGGGCCACCCGCCAGCGCGGTCACGGCCTGGTCGGTGAGGACGTTGATGCCCCGGCCTCCCGGCATGCTGCGCAGCCACCAGAGCCCCATGGTCGCGACGACCCCCGGACGGATCGCGTCCGTCAGGACCGCGTGCAGCCGGCATTCCCCGCGGCGGCTCGCGACCTTCACGGCGTCGCCCGTGCGAATCCCCCGCGGCGCGGCGTCGTCCGGGTGCACCAGGATCGTCGCCCGCCCGTGCTCCCGGCGCTGCAGCGCGGGCACGTTCGCCAGCGACGAGTTGATGAAGTGCCGTGACGAGCGCGTGACGAGATGGAGCGGGTAGCCGTCGTCGGCGACCGACTCCGCACACGACGGCAGCGGATCGAGGCCCTGCGCCGCGAGCGCGCGCGAGGAGAATTCGAGCTTGCCGCTCGCCGTCGGGAACCCGCCGGCGAACGGCCGCGCCGTCTCCTCCGCCGTGCGGACGCGCATCCAGCCGCGTTCGCGGAGGGCGTCGAGCGTAATCCCGCGCCGCCGCGCCTCGGGGTGGTCCAGCGCCGTCCGGAGCAACGTCTCGTCGTCGTCCGCAAGCGACGGCTCGCGGAGCTCGAGCGCGCGGGCCAGCAGCCGGAACACCTCGGTGTTCGGCTTCGCCTCGGCCGCCGGCGACACGAGCCGCGGGTTGTGCTGGATGTAGAGGTGCCATCGCGAGATGGCGAGGTCCTCGTACTCGAACTGCGAGCACGCCGGCAGGACGACGTCGGCGTAGCGGCAGGTGTCCGTCATCATCAGCTCGTGCACGACGACGAACAGGTCCGAGCGCGCGAGCCCGACGAGCACCTGCTCCTGGTCGGGGGCGACGACCGCGGGATTCGTCCCGTAGACGTAGAGCGACATCACGGGCGGCTCGGCGGCCGTGAGCGCCGCGCCGAGCTGCACCATGTTGATCGTGCGAACGCCGGGCGGCGCCAGGTCCGGCCGCTGCAGCGCCGCGTGGTTCACGGGGAACCAGTCGCCGTTGCCGAAGAGCATCCCGCCGCCCGGATGGCGCCACGCGCCGGTCAGTCCCGTCAGGCAAGCGATGTTGCGGATCGCCGCATCGCCGTCCCGGGTGTGCGTCATCCCGACGCCGGGCTGGATCACGGACGGGTGGACGCGGGCACACACGCGGGCGAACTCCACGATGTCCGCCGCGGGCAGGCCGGTGAGGGCCGCCACCCGCGCGGGGAAATACGCCGCGACGCGGTCCGCGAGGGCGGCAAAGCCTTCGGTGTAGCGCTCCACGAACTCGCGGTCGTGCAGGTCGTCCCGGATGACGACGTGCATCAGGCCGAGTGCGAGCGCCGCGTCGCTCCCGGGTCGCGGCGTCAGGATCCAGTCGGCGAGCGCGACGTTGCCGTGGGGAACAGGATCGATCAGCACGACGCGGCACCCGCGGCGCCGCGCGGCCTTCAGCCGCGGGACGAGGTGGAGGTTCGTGCTGCCTGCGTTGCGGCCCCAGAGGACGTAGAGCTTCCAGGCGTCGTCGTGCTCGGGGTCGACGCCGCGGCGCGCGCCGACGATGTGCCGGTACGCGGTCCCGCCGGCGGACGAGCAGATCGTGTGCGCCTGCCGGCTCGCCCCGAGCGCGTGGAAGAACCGCCGGTCGAAGCCTTCGGCGTTGATGATGCCCTCGGAGCCGAGATAGCTGTAGGGCAAGATCGCCTCCGCGCCGTGGCGCGCGATGATGTCACGCCAGCGCCGGGCGATCAGCGCCGCCGCCTCGACCCAGCTCGCGCGACGGAAGCGGCCCTCACCCTTGGGACCGGTCCGCACCATCGGATGGAGGACACGGTCCGCGCTACGGAGCCGCTCCGGGTACCGGCGCGCCTTCTCACAGATGAACCCGGCCGTCGTCGGATGGGTCGGATCGGCCGCGACCGCGACGACGGCACCGCCGGCCGTCGTGACGCGCAGCGCGCACGTGTCGCTGCAGTCGTAGAGGCACACGGAGCGCGCGACCTCGGCCATGGCTCGGTCCCCTCCCGCCAACCCCGTCAGTCGGCCGCCCGAAACAGCGTCGGCTCCGTCACGTCCGTGGCGAGCGCGCGCAGCCCCTGCTCGACGAGCGCGCGCCGGTAGAGCTTCTCGCGCTCGGGCGGCAGCGCCGGG
>JACPCW010000096.1:20678-64674 GCA_016184365.1 Candidatus Rokuibacteriota bacterium | reverse complement strand
TCGGCGATCGTCTTCGGATCGTCGATGTCCCGGCGCTGGGCGATGTGCGACATGGTGAGGTGGTGCGCGACGAGGAACTCGACGAGCGCGCCGTCCTCGGGCGGTACGCCCATCCGCGTCGTGAGCTCGCGCACGAGCGGAATGCCCTTCGCGACGTGGCCGTGGCCCCTGGCCTTGCCGATGTCGTGGAGCAGCATGCCGAGCATCAGGAGCTCCGGCTTTTCCACCTCGTTGAAGACGAGCGCGGCGCCCTCGGATTCCGCCGACTGTCCCGGCGCCAGCGCTTCCAGGTGCTCGACGGCGAGCAGCGAGTGCTGATCGGCGGAGAACTTGTGATAGACGTCGTACTGCACGAGGCACGTGAGCGCGCCGAATTCCGGCAGATAGCGCCCGAGGACGCCGAGCTCGTGCATCTCCGAGAAGGTCTGCGCCACCCGCCCCCAGTTGCGGCAGATGTCGAGAAACAGATCGCGCGCCTCCGGCGACCGCCGCGCGCCCTCGTCGAACGCATCGACCGCCTCCTCCACCGTGCGCTCGAGGTCGAGCGACAGCTCGCAGCCGAGCCGATGGAGGTGCCAGAACACGCGGAGGATCCACAGTGGATCGCGCTGGAGCGCGGCGGTCTCGCCGTGCGAGACGTGCAGGCGACCATCGAGGAACACCAGGCCGTCGGCCAGCGCCTGCTGGCGTCCGCGGCGCTCGGCCGCGCCGCGCCGGGCGATCGTCTCCTCGCACCGCGCGATGAGCCGGCGCGCGATGCGATGGATCACGCGCGCGTGCCGGTAGTAGTCGCGCATGAAGCGCTCGACGCCGAGGCCCGTCTCGTCGTCGCGATACCCGAGGTTCGCGGCGATGCGCGGCTGCACGTCGCGCGTGAGCACGTCGTTCTTGTGTCCGGAGAAGAAGTGGAGCTCGTTGCGCACGCGCCAGAGGAACGTGAGCGCCGCGTCGGTGGCCGCCTGCTCGTGCGGCGTGATGAGCCCCTTCTCCGCGAGCTCCTTCAGCGTGCGCGCGCCGAACTTCGCCGCCACGAGCCACATCGCGGTGTGGATGTCGCGCAGCCCGCCCGCCGATTCCTTGACGTTCGGCTCGCCGCCGTAGGGGGACGCGCCCCACTTGCGGTACCGCTGGTCCCGCTCGCCCAGCGCGGTGCGCAGGAAGTCCTCGAAGTCCTGGCGGAACACGTTGTCGCGCAGGACCTTCCGGAACCGCTGGAACAACCGCCGGTCACCGGTGAGGAACCGCGCCTCCTGCATCGACGTGCGGCTCGGAAAGTCCGTGCCCGCGATCGCCACGCAGTCGTCGAGCGAACGGAGGCTGTGGCCGACCTGGAAGCCGAGGTCCCAGAGCGTGTAGAGCAGCTCGTGCGTCACGCGCGTCACCCACGGCGTGAGCTCGCCGTCGTGCACGATCATCAGGTCGATGTCGGAGGACGGATGGAGCTCCCCCCGGCCGTAGCCGCCGAGCGCGACGACGACGAGCGGCGAGCGCTCCAGGCCGGCGGCGCCGACGTCGTCGGAGACGAGACGGAAGAGCGAAGCGATGACGTCGTCGACGAGCGCCGCGTGCGCGCGCACGGACTCGTGCCCCGAAGCGCCGCCGGTGTGCATGAGCTTCACGGAGTCGAGGCCGTCGGCGAGCGCGCCGCGGAAGAATTCGAGCCTGAGACGCCGCCGGTCATCGGCGCGTTCGACGCGCGCTTCCGCGCGCCGAGCCCGGCGATACAGCTCGGGCGACATGGCAGGTTCCAGCCTACCGGCCATGCCGAATAATTTCAATCTGACGCATATTTGGCGATCATACACGACGAGCGTGGCTCGGTTGCTGGCACCCGTCTTGCCGCCTTCCGCGCGGGCTTCGGCCCGAAGGAGGACTTCGCATGACGAGTGTTCGAATCCGTTGGATCTTCGTGATGCTTCTCGGTCTCGCCACCATGCTCACCGGTTGCGCAGCGATCGATCGTGCCGCCACGGCAGATGAGCGCAACCCCGTCTCCGCGTCGCCGGCGACCGATGTCGATGCGCCGCCGGCCGGCCTTCAAGCTCCCTGAGCTTCGTCCTCTGACCACCGCGCGGGCGTAACGACCGCGTGACTCCCGAGCCGCTGCGACGGCGCGCATGCGCCCGCATGCCGCCGTCCGGCGGACTCGCGTAGAATCGGGACCGATGTCGCGGCGATCGATCTGGCGGCCCGTCCTCGACCGCATCGCGCCGTACGACGCCGGCAAGCCTCTCGAGGTGCTCACCGCCGAGCTCGGCATTCCTTCACTGGTTCGGCTCTCGGCGAACGAGAACCCGCTCGGGCCGTCGCCGGCCGTCGTCGACGCGATCACGCGCGATGCCGCGCGCGTGCATCTCTATCCCGACGGCGCGTCGAACGCGCTGCGCGAAGCCATCGGCCGGCGGCTCGGGGTCGCGCCGGACCAGATCGTCGTCGGCAACGGCGCCGACGAGCTCATCGCGCTGATCGCCTGGGCGGCGTTCGATCCGGGTGACGAGGCCGTCGTGCCGGAGCCGTCGTTCGAGCCGTACACGACGGGCGTCGTGCTCATGGGCGCGACGGTGCGGCCGAGCCCGCTCGCCGGCTACGAGACGGATCTCGACGACATCCGCCGGCGCGTCACGCCGAAGACGAAGGCGATCTTCCTCTGCTCGCCGCACAACCCGGCGACGACGATCATTCGCCAGGGCCCCCTCCTCGCGCTCCTCGACAGCCTCGGCGACGACTCGCCGCTGATCGTGCTCGACGAGGCGTATCGCGATTTCGTCGACGATCCCGACTATCCGGACGGCGTGAGCCTGCTCGCGCGCTATCCGCGCCTGCTCGTGCTGCGGACGTTCTCGAAGATCGCGGGACTCGCGGGCCTGCGCGTGGGCTACGCGATCGGCGGCATCGACGTGGTCTCGCGCCTGAACGTCGTGCGCGCGCCGTACAACGTGAACCGCCTGGGCCAGGTGGCGGCGCTCGCGTCGATCGACGACCGCGAGCATTGGGAGAAGACGCGCGCGTACGTGCTGACCGAGCGCGCGTTCCTCACCGCCGAGCTCGGACGCCGCGGGCACCGGTTTCCGCCGTCGCAGGCGAATTTCGTGCTCGTCGAGGTCAAGGACGCGCCGGCGGCGCGGCAGCGATTGCTCGAGGCCGGGATCATCGTCCGCGACGGCGCCGGCGTCGGCTTTCCGGGACACCTGCGGATCGCGGTCGGGCTCAGGGACACGAACGAGCGGCTGCTGTCCGTGCTGGATGGGCGCTGATCAGCGCCGCGAACGGCCGCCGCGCCGCGCGGCGGCGAGCTCACGCTCGAGCTCCTCGACGCGCTTCGCCAGCGCATCGCGCTCCGCGGTGAACGCGGCGAGCTGCTGGTCGCGCACCTTGCCGCGCTCGGCATCGCGACTCACGCGCGTCTGCAGCTGCGCTTCGCGCGCGTAGATGTCCCGCAGCTCCGCTTCGAGACCGACGAGTCGCTTTTTCGCGGGGAGGTACGCGCCGAAGAACAGGTAGAGCACGATCACGACGAGCAGCGTGCTCGCGGCAATGAGCAGCCAGGGGAACGTCCCGCGCGGACGATCGGCCACGGGCCGCGATTCTAGCATCTGTTATCATCCGCTCGGAGGACGAGCTCATGGCGACTGACGGGAAGCCCGTGGAACTGCGACGCTTCTTCGATCGCGCCATTCGCGCGACGTTCGCCGATCTCGCGCTTCCGAACGACCCGGCCGCGCCGTACCTCGCCGATCTCCTCACGCGCTTCGCCCGGACCGAGAACCTCTTCCCGCGCGGCGCCGCCGTCCCGCGGCTCGAGACCGTCGTCGACATGCTCCTCGAGGTGCAGGCCGCGTGGACGGAAGACGCGCCGACGTGGCAGCCGGAGCACGAAGTCTCCGTGCGCCGTCACATCGGCGACTACACGCTGTTCATGACGGGCGTGTTCCCGGAACGTGTGGAGCGCATGTCGTCGACCGGCTGGTACATCAGCCAGGGCAAGCGCGCGTACCACTTCGTCTCCGAGCACGATCGCGCCGCCGCTCGACAGGGCGCGCCGGTCTTCCGGCGGCTCGCGGAGCGCTTCGAGCATTACGCCGGCGCGCTCGACTACGCGCGCCGCGTGTATTTCACCGACCACCCGGCCTTCCGTCTCGGCTTCGGATGAGCGCGCCGCCGGACGCGGCGCGGGCCGAGTGCCTCCGCGTGCTGGACTCGACCGCCGCCGCCGGCGCGGACCCCGCTCCTTCGGATCTCGCGGTCCTCGCCAGCGCGCCGGCGGGCGCGCTCGACGACGCGCTGCGTGCCTTCACCGACGCGCGCGGCGCGGCGTCGACCGATCTGCTCACCCGGCTCGCCGGCGACCGCGCCGACCGCGGCGTCCGGCGCGCGGCGAAGCGCGCGCTGTACCGTCTCGCGCAGCGCGGAATCACGGCGCCCGCGCCGCCACCGCCGCGTCCGGTCGTCGCGCGCCTGCCCGAGCGGCCGACGCGCGCGTGGCTGTCGGCCATCGACGGCAGCGGCTCGCGCGCCACGTGGATCGTCTTCGAGGGCGCGTTCGGAGGTCTCGATCTCTGCTCGCTGATCCTCGCCGACACGCTCGGCGTCGTCGAGGTCGCGGGCGGCGAGATCTCGAAGAAACGTCTCGCCGCGGAGCTCGAGGCGCTGCGGCGGGATCAGAAGCTGCCGTGGGTGGCAACGGACGCCGTGCGCGCCGCGGGACTCGTCGCCGAGGCGCTCGCCCTGCACCGGACGCTCGGGACGTCGCCGCCGGCCGCGTTCGATCGCTGGCGGCCGCGCTTCGAGCATGTCGCGCCGGCCGCGCCGCCGGCGCCGCCGGCTGCCGTCGACGCCGCGCTGGTCGAGCGGGCGGCCGAGCTGCTGGAGCTGCCGGAGATGGCGGGCTGGTTCCTCGAACCCGAGGCCGTCGGCGGTGATGCCGTCGAGCTCCTCCAGGCGCGCGAGAGCAGGCTCGTCGTCTCGGAGCAGATCAAGGCCGAGCGCGAAGAGGCGCTCATCACGCGGATCGTCGAGCGCGATCTCGATCCGGCCGGCCGCGCGCTCTGGTCGCGGCGCCTGCTCGAAATGGCGCTCGTGTTCCGCGTGCTCGGTGCTGCCGAACAGGCCGCGCTCGCCGATGCCGCCGCCGGCGCGCTCGGTGACGTCACGCGCGACGTCGGGTCGCAGCCGTTCGCACGGGCGCTCGCTCGGCGGGCGCTCGAGGTGGCCGGCGAAGTCGCGCTCGGGCGGATGAGTGCTTCCGAGGTCACTCGCCGGCCCGGTCCCGTTACTCGCGGATGACGATCGGCACGCTCACGACGTTCATCATGACCGCGCGCGGTGTCGACGGGCGGCCGAGGTGGGAGGGGTCCGCAGCCCACGAGATTTCAGCACCCATCACCGTTGGAGCCGTTCCCACTCGCGACGCCGTGGTCGACTTCGACCCGCGGCAGGCACGGGTCTGTCGGACCCCTCCCACCTCGACCGCCCGTCGGCAGCCCGCTGTCCGTGATGAACTCGCCCGCTTCCCCCGCCCATCGATGACCGCCACGACCCGCGTCATCGAGGCACGCCCCGGGGTTCCCGGGGCGTGCCGAGCGGATGGGGGTGGGGGGGCCATGTCGGGGCCCCCACGTCAATGATCACCGACGTTCCCGGGATTCGTGTCGGGCATGCCCACGATCCCGTTGCGCTCACGGGGGTCACCGTCGTGCTCTGCGATCGGCCCGCCGTCTGCGGCGTCGACCGGCGCGGACCCGCCGCCGATGTCGTCGGCCTCGACCATCTCGATCCCGGCCATCTCGTCACGGTCGTGGATGCCGTCGTCCTCGGTGGTGGGAGCCGCTTCGGCGAAGAAGCCGTGTACGGCGTCATGCGATGGCTCGAGGAACAGGGTCGCGGGTTTGCCGTCGGCAAGACCGTCGTGCCGCACGTCGCGGGCGCGTTTCTCTTCGACCTGAACGTCGGCGATTACCGCGTGCGCCCGACGCGCGAGATGGGATACGAGGCCGCGTCCCGCGCCGCCGCCGGCGCGGTGGCCGAAGGCAACGTCGGCGCCGGCACGGGCGCCACGGTCGGCAAGCTCTTCGGCCTGCCCCGCGCGATGCGCGGCGGTCTCGGCACCGCGAGCCTGCGGCTCGGGGACGTCGTCGTCGGCGCGCTGCTGGCCGTCAACGCCGTCGGCGACGTGCGCGATCCCGAGACCGGACGGCTCGTCGCCGGCGCGCGCGACAGCGCCGACGGGCGGGCGCTCGTGGACAGCGCGGCCGCGATGCGCGCGGGGCGCGAGCCCGGCCGCTTCGGCGGCGGCGGAACGCACACGACGATCGGCGTCGTCGCCACGAACGCGCGGTTGACGAAGGCGGAGGCGACGCGCGTCGCCGGGCTTGCGATGCTCGGCTTCGCCCGCGCGCTGTCGCCGCCGCACACGACGAACGACGGGGACACGCTGCTCGCGCTCTCCGTCGGCGACGCGGTCATCGAGCCGACGCGGCTCGGCGACGCCGCGGCGGAGGTCGTGGCGCGGGCGATCGTCCGCGGCGTGCGCACGGCATCCCCGCTGCCGGGTCTGCCGGCCGTGCGCGATCTCGAAGGAGGATCCGGGTGACGCCGGCGCTCGCGCTCGACTTCGACGGCGTGCTGTGTGACGGACGGCCGGAATACTTCGAGGCCAGCTGCCGCGCGTACGGCCACGTGTGGTCGCCGCTGACGCTCTCGCGGCGCGGCGTGCGCACGGCGTTCGACCGCCTGCGGCCCGTGATCATGAGCGGCTGGGAAATGCCCGTGCTGCTGCGCGCGATCGTCACCGGCGTCCGCGAGCGCACGATGCTCGCCGAGTGGCCCGCGGTCCGCGACGCGCTGCTGGCGGCGCTCCCCGTCCCGCGTGACGCGGCGGTGAGCCTGATCCGCACGGCGCTCGACGACGTGCGCCGCGACTGGATCCGTGTCGCGCCGGACGCGTGGATCGAGGCGCATCGCCCGTACGTCACGCTCGCCGTGCTCCGCCGCGTGCTGTCGCAGACACCACGCGCGGCCGTCGTGACGACGAAGGAAGGTGAGTTCGCGCGCCGCATCCTCGACCACTGGGGCGTGAAGGTGGCGGACGTCGCGGGCAAGGAGCGCGGCGAGCACAAGTGCGACAACCTCGTCGAGCTGCTCGGCGCGGCGCCGCCGGCCGTCGGCGCGCTCGCGTTCGTCGAAGACCGTCTCGAAACGCTCGACTGCGTCGTCCGGTGCAGCGCGCGCGAGCCGCGGCTCGCATCGGTCCGGCTCTATCTCGCGTCCTGGGGCTACACGACCCCCGCCGCGCGCGCGACGGCGCGGCGCCACCCGCGCATCCGGCTCCTCGCGCTCAGCGCGTTCGCGCGCGGGCCGGCGGCGTGGTCGTAGCCGCCTTCAGCGCAACAGTCGCGCCAGCCAGCCGACCACGCCGTACGCGACGAGGCCGAGCGCCAGCCACCAGCTGCGATTGACACGCTCGGCGGTCTCGGCCGGCATCGGCCCGAGCACCACGGGATGCAGCCGGCGCGCGACCAGTGCGCCACCGATCGCACCGCCGATGTGCGCGCCGTTGTCGATGACCGGTGAGGTGAAGCCGCTCAGGATCGAGTAGAGCGCCCACACGAGCATCACGACGCCGATCCGCCGGTCGCGCACGAGCAGCCGGTGGCGGTGCCGCCGGAACAGCACGACCGCCGCCGCCTGCAGGCCGAAGATCGCGCCGGACGCGCCGACCGACGGCCCCGGATTCATCAGCACCGACAGCAGCGAGCCCGCCAGACCGCTCACGACGAACAGCACGAAGTACTGCGCCCGGCCGAACGCGTGCTCCGCGAGCATGCCGAGGATGAACAGCGCGATCGCGTTCGACACCAGATGCTCGAGTCCGCCGTGCAGGAAGACCGCGGTGACGAGCCGCCAGTACTGGCCGGCCTCGACGTCCTCCCGGGTGAGCGCGCCGGCCGCGACGATGGCTTCGGCCGATTCGAGCGCTTCGAAGAGCACCTCGCCGACGAACACGGCGACGAGGACGACGATGATCGCCATCGTGAACGGCGGGAAGCGGCGCATCCGGCGCTCGAAGTCGACCCGCCGCGACAGCAGCATGTCGGGCGTGATGCGGATCGGCCGATCGGTCTCGTCCACGGCGTGGGTGCGCGCCGCGCGGTCAGCGACGCTCGCCGGTGTCGAGCATGATGCCGAGCGTGAGCCCGAGGCGCCGGTCGAGGCGCCCGTCGACGTCGGCGGAGAGATCGAGCACGTAGCGGTCGAAGACGGTGAACTTGCGGTTGAACTCGCCGAGCACCTCGCCGTCGTCGCTCACGATGAGGAAGTTCGTGCGGAGAATGCCGAAGAACGTCCCGAGCAGGCGGCGCAGCAGCGACAGGACGATCGAATCTTCGATGGCGCGGCCGCGGGAGGCGCCGTCGGCGCCCTCGACGTACCAGCGCTTCCGGATGAGATTGTGCACGTAGACCTTGCGGAACCGCCCGAGACGCTCGCCGGCGATGGTGACGACGCTGTACGTACGAGACAGGACCGCGACGCGCTGCTCCTGGAGGATCCGCAGTAACGGCTCCTTCCGTGACTCGTCGCGGAAGACCGTCACGTGGCGCACCGGCCGTGCGGACATCGAGACCACGAGCAGGGCCGCCGCCGCGACGCCGACCGCGGCGAACAGCACGAGCGGCGTGAGATCGGCGCCGACGTGGCGCGCCGCGCTGGCCGTCCACGAAAACGCGACACTGCCGGCGATGAATCCGAGCAGGTAGGCGAGCGCCGTACGCACCGGATAGGTCGGGCGCTCGACGTAGAGCAGCGGCTTGCCGTCCTCGCTCCACACCTCGTACTGCGAGCTGATCGTGAGCGCGCGCTGGTTCAGCAGGAAGACGTCGCGGTCGAACGCGGTATCGAGATCGGCGGGCGCCGGCGGACGATACCCGGGCCGGGGCGCGCGCAGATGCCGGCCGCACTCCGGGCATTCGAGGAGCGCGCCGGCGTATTCGGGCTTGAGCTCATAGACCTCGCCGCAGACACACGCGACGGTCACTCCGACAGGCGCGCTCAAGCAGACGGCCGGGCGTGAGACCGAGGCCGTCCGCGGCTTCGCCGCGGACGGTCCGAGCGCGGGGGGGTATGGGGGGCCATGTCGGGGCCCCCCATTAATCAGGTGGCGCGAGCGAATCGCGCGCGTCGCCGAGGCGCTCGCCGAGCGCGCGCACGTCGGCCAGGCGGTTCGGGTCGAACGTGAAGCGCGAGTCGGTCGTGTACGCGGACCACGCCGCCATGTAGTCGGGCCGCGACAGTCCGAGCGCATGGTCCGAGATCATCGCGGGATTCGCGAAGTCCGCCATCACCGCCACCTCGTGGTGCACGCCGGGATTGGCGCCGTCCATGAACTTCCGGAGCGCCGCCGGCTTCGGGCCGTGCGGCAGCCCGACGGGATGCACGGTCACCATGCCGGGCCCGACCACACCGCCGCCGCTGAAGAAATCGCCCCAGTGGTACGCGAGCGTCTCGCAGTAGTCGAGATTGCGGTGGAAGAACGGCAGCCACATCGCGTCCTTCTCCACGCTGCGCACGGTGAAGACGCAGAGGTAGCAGCCGGGCAGCGTGAAGACGGTGTGGCCCGACGGCGGCACGTGCGAGCGATCCGCCGACAGCGGCCGGACGTCCTCCACGGCCAGGCGGTACGGCAGGTAGTCGCCGCGCCAGCCGATGACGTCGAACGGATGCGTCGGATGCACCCGCCGGGTGACGGTCGCGCCGACCTTCGAGAAGATCTCGAACCGCCCGGCTTCGTTGCGCGTTTCGAGCGATCGCGGGAAGCGGTAGTCGCTCTCGCTGTGCGTGATGAACCGGCCCGTCGACGGGCTTTCGGCCTTCTGCGGATCGCCGGCGCCCGACTCGTACATCCAGTAGTGCTGCGGCCCGGCGGCCGGGTCGAAGCGATGCGTGATCCCCTTCGGGATGACGAGGAAGTCGCCCTTGCGGTATTCGAGCGGCCCGAGGAGCGTGTCGAGCGTGCCGCCGCCCTGATGGATGAAGAACACCATCGTCGCGCCGTGGTTCTCGAAGAAGTAGTCCATCGGCCCGCGCGGCGCCGTGACGTTCATCGCGGCCGTCGCGTTCGCGATCAGCCGCGCCATGCCGCGATACACGTCGCCGTCATGGTCCGCGTGACCGAGGAGCGCCCCGGCTGCGCCGGGGCGCTTCCGAGCGCCGGGGGAGTCGGGGGCCATGTCGGGGCCCCCGACGTCAACGGACAGCGCGTGATGCGTGCCGCCGAGCGGCCGGAGCGGCGAATCCCACGCGGGCGCCCACGCGGCGAGGTCGAGCGCGCGGGTCTCGTCCGCCAGCCAGTTGTTCGGCGGATAGAGATGGTAGGTGTGCGTGACCTTGCCGGCGAACCCGCCGCGGCCGTGTTCCTGCTCGTACACGTGCCGCAGGAGCGGCCCGGCGTGCGGCGCACGCGGCACGATCCCGACCTCCGGCAGCCCGCTCCAGTATTCGTACTTGTCCACGGTCGACCTCCTTGCCCATCCATCGCGGCATCGGGGGACATCGGAATTGTACCGCCCGGGCGCGGCCCCGCCGTACGCGTGGCTATAATCGAACAGGACCGCTCGTCGAGGTGAAGGGCATGCGTCACGCGATCCGCACGTTCGCGGTCGGGCTGGTGGTGCTCGCCGTCGCGGGCTGCGCGACCGCGCAGAGCGACGGCCGTCAGGCGCTCCGTCAGGGGCGGTACACGGACGCCGCGACGCACTTCGAAGAGGCGCTCGCGAAAGATCCCGACCGGCTCGAGTCGCTCATCGGGCTCGGCATCGCGAGGTACAAGACCGGCGAGTACGACGCGGCCATCGAGCCGCTCGGTCGCGCCGTGTCGCGCGAGCCGACGATGACCACGGCCCGGCTCTACCTGGGCCTCTCGTACCTCCGAAAGAGCGAATTCGGCCCGATGGAAGAGCACCTCGCGGCGGTGATGGCGCAGCGCCCGGGCTCGCGGCTCGCCGGCCAGACGGACCGCGCGTTCCGTCTCCTTCGCGGCAGCGACCCGCTCGGCGACGAGATGCGCGCGTTCATCGCGACGAGCCTCGAGGACGAGCTGGAAGCCGAGCGACAGGTCGCGGAAGCGCAGCGCGTCGCGCGGGAGGCGGAGCGGCGCTGGCGTGATGCGTACTACGGATACGGCGCGCCGATCCTTCTCCGATCGCGGTGCCGGTGCTGACGCCGGGTGGCGGGGCGTCGTGAAACCGCGACGCGGCCGCATCATTCCCTTTCCCGTCGGACGTGCGCGGCCGCCGGCGGACGAGGCGAGCCTCGTCGAGATCCGCCGCTGCAACGGCGCCGAGGCGCTCGTCGTGAAGAGCCTGCTCGAGAGCGAGCGCATCCCGGTGGTCCTTCGGTCGCGCATCGCGCACTCGGTGCACCCGTTCACGATCGGTGATCAGGGCGAGGTCACCGTGCTCGTTCCCGGGGCCGAAGCCGCCCGCGCGCGCCGATTGCTGGAGCGGTTGTGAGCGCCCGGCGGTCAGCGATCCAGCTCCGCGATCACCGCTTCGAGCCCGCGCCGCGTCAGATCGAGGGCGCCGGCGTGCAGCGTCGTGCCGGCGTCACCGGGCGTGTGGTACGTGTGGAACGGCACCGGACGGCGGACGATCGCGCGCAGCGCGCTCCGAACGGGCTTGAACACGAAGCTCCGTAGCGCCTCCGCCTGCGCGACCGGCACCACGGTCAACCCGTAGGCCGGCACCACCGGCGCGAACGCGCGGTGGTCGCTGCCGAAGACGGGAATGCGACCCACGACGTGATAACCCTCGTCGGCGCGGAGCCCCATCCCCTCGAACGCGCGCCGCACCCGCCCGAGGAACGGCGTGTCGTCGCCCGCGTCCCAGACGACGAGGCTGTCGCCGATGCCGCAGAGCTCGAGACTCAGCACGCCGAGCACGTCGTCGACGGGCGTGTCGGCGACGTACGCGCGCGCGCCGAGATACCCGAGCTCCTCGGCCGCCGTGAAGAGCAGGCGGACGCGGATCCGGCGCGGCGGCTTCGGGGCGAGCCGCTCGAGCAGCGTGAGCAAGATCGCAACGGCGACGGCGTTGTCGTTCGCGCCGGGGCTGCCGGGCACCGCGTCGTGGTGCGCGATGAGCACGAGCACGCGCGGTCCCGCGCCGATCTCGACGCCGTAGTTCTCCCCGCGGCCCTCGGCGCGCTCGAAGCGGTGGCGCGTGAACGCGACGCCGCGGATGTCGAGCCAGCGCGCGACGGCGGCCTCCCGCTCGTCGTTCGTGCGTCCTTCGAGGAGCGCGACCAGCGCGAGCGGGTCGCCGGTGATCTGGAACAGCGGCTCGATCGGCGCCGGGACGAGCGGCGCGACGTGCCGATGGTTGAACCGCGTCACCGTGCGCGTGACTCGGGCGCGGAGGAAGAGACCGACGTCGCGCAGGCTCATCCGAGGCGGAACAGGCGGCGCGCGTTCGCCGCCATGACCGGGGCGAGGTCTTCGAGGCGCTCGCCGCGCAGGTCGGCGACCCGCGTCGCCGTGATCGCGACGTACGCGGGCTCGTTGCGCTTGCCACGGTACGGCTGCGGCGGGAGATACGGAGCGTCGGTTTCCACGACGAGCCGGTCCGCGGGCACGAGCCGCACGACGTCGGGCAGCGCGCGCGCGTTCGGGTACGTGACGGGCCCGGCGATCGAAATCGTCAGTCCGAGGTCGAGGCACCGTCGCGCGATGCCGGCATCACCGGAGAAGCAGTGCATGATCCCGCCGATCTCGCCGACGCGCGCGGCCGCGAGCGTCGCGAGCACGTCCGCATGCGCGTCGCGACAATGGACGAGCACCGGCTTCCCGGCGCGGCGCGCGACGTCGAGCAGCGCTTCGAAGCACCGCGTGTGCGCATCGCGCGGCGAGAGGTCGCGGAAGTAGTCGAGGCCGATCTCGCCGACCGCGACGACACGCGGCGACGCGATCAGCCGTTCGATCTCGGCGAGCGTGGCCGCGTCGGCGGCCGCCGCGTCGTGCGGATGGATGCCCACCGCGGCCCACACGTCGGGCTCGCGGGAGGCGATCGCGATCGCGGCACGCGACGTCTCCACGTCCGTGCCGATCGTCAGGATGCCGCGGACGCCGGCGCCACGGGCGCGCGCGAGGACGGCGTCGACGTCGTCCGCGAAGTCCGGAACGTGCAGGTGCGCGTGCGTGTCGAAGAGGTCCATCTGCCGGGGGGCCCCGACATGGCCCCCCGGACCCCCCAGCGCTCCGAGCGCCCCGGCGGAGCCGGGCCGCTCGTCGATCTGCCCGCTGCTCATGGAGCGAGGATCTCGGTGAGCACGCGCCCTTCGACGGCGGGCGCCGGAATGCCGAGCAGGCGCGCGGCCGTGGGCGCGACGTCGATGAGACGGACGCGATCGACCACGACGCCGCTGCGCACGCCGGCGCCGGCCGCGAGGAATCCCGTGGCCATCTCGGCGCGCGATGGCAGGAACCCGTGCATGCCGCCCGCGCTCGAGCGCGCGATGCCCCGGCCGCAGCCGCCGTCGATCGACCATCCGGGCGCGGCTTCGATGCCGAGCGCCGCGCCGGGCATGGCGCCGAGCGCGTCGAGCTCGCGGCGCGTGAGCACCGTGTACCGGCCGGCGGCGGCCGACCGCAACGCCGCGTCCGCGAGGCGGACGACGTCCGCGTCTCCGGCCGGGTTCACGAAGACGCCGGCGGCGCCGCCGGCGACGTGGACCGTCGCACGCCAGCCGGTCTCCGGATCGCGACAGGCGCGCAGGCCGGCGCGCACGAGAATCTCGTTCGGCGACACGAGGCGCGCGTAGTCCTGGAACCCGTGATCGCCGACGATCATCATCGTCGTCCGGTCGGCGATGCCGGCAGCCTGGAGCGCCGCGACGAGCGCGCCGACGTGCGCGTCGACGCGCGCGACGGCCGGCTTCACCTCGGCCCCGTCGCGTCCGCCGTGATGCTGGAAGTAGTCGGTCTGCACGAGGTGGAGCAGCAGCAGATTCGGACGCGCTTCGCGGATCAGCGCCGCGGCGGTGCGCGCGAGGAAGTCGTCCCATCGCGTCACGTCGCGGAACATTCCCGCCTCCGGCTCGACCCGGGTGAGCGCGAAGAAGCCCGGCGTCACCGCCGCCCGCAGCAGATCGAGCGGCTCCCGGCGCACGTAGTAAGCACGCTCGGGCAGCAGGAGATCGATGCGCGCACCGAGGGTCGCCGGCCACGAGACGGACGCGGTCTTCAGGCCGGCGGCGCGCGCCCACTCCCACAGCGGTGGCGCTTTCAGATCGGCGGCCTCCTCGTACCACCGGCCGCGCGTTCCGCTCGGCTCGAAGCGCACGTTGAACGCGATGCCGTGCCGCAGCGGCCGGACGCCGGTCACGATCGACGCGTGGTTCGGGTACGTCACCGTCGGGAACACGGCTTCGGCGGCGCGCGCGTGACTGCCGCGCGCGGCAAGTCCGCGGAGCTCGGGCGCCGCGAACGACGCATCGAGATAGAAGTGCGGCCGCAACCCGTCGATCGAGACGAGGACGAGGTGACGCGACGCCGTCGCGCCGGCGCCGCCGGCGACGACGAACAGCGCGAGCGTACAGACGCCGAGCAGCGCGCGGATCATGGCGTCACCGAGAAACGCAGGCGGCCGATGAGCTGGCCGGACGTCGTCACGACGTCGACGGACCAGCGCCCGACGGGATCCGCCGGAAACGCGGCCTTCCGCGAATAGGTGCGAAACCCTTCGCGACGGCCGCCGCGCACCGGCGCGAGGGGAACGACGTTCACGATCACCGTCCCCTGCCGCCACACGTGCGCGATCGGCTGGCTGAGCCCCGCCGGCGCGACGACGGCCGTGTACGCGACGACGCTGCCCGGCAGATCCTGCCGCGCGATCGTCGCGGGGAGCGGGTCCACGGGCTCGTTGTCACGCACGCCGGCCGCGAGCGTGGCGCGCGCGAGCGCAAGCGGCGCCGGCGGGATCGCGACGCGCACGGCGTGGACGACACCGGCGACGCCGACGCCCACCACCGCGAGGACGGCGATCGTGACCGGCCAGCGGAAGGTCGTGGCGCCACGCACGACGGGAGCCAGCGCCACCGTCGCCGTCCACGCGGCGAGGAGCAGCCCGATGTCCGGTCGCACGCCGACCAGCGGCAGCGCGAGATTGAGCGTGGCGAAGATCGACACGACGAAGAACGCGAGCCCGAGCCATGGCCGCGGATGCACGAGCGCGTGGTACCACGGATCGAACGTCGCGAGAATCGTGAGCGCGACCAGGAGCGCCAGGAACACGACGTTCACGGACGTCAGCGTCGTGCTCGCCCAGTACGCGGGGAGCAGGAACAGCAGCACGCCGTGATAGAGCGTCTGGATCGTGTAATCCGCCGCCCGGACGACGAGGTGGCCGCGCCGCCGGCCTTCGAGCGCCTGCCGCACCTGCGTGATGACGGCGAACAGCAGCCAGAGGATCAGGACGTAGCCGACGATCCAGCGGACGTGCGGCAGGTCGCGACGAAAGACGAACAGCGCGAGGATGCCGCTCACGAGGGACCCGATCGAGATGCCCCAGTGGCGGACGAACCGAACGAACGACGTCAGGGCGGCGGGGGTCCGGGGAGCCATGTCGGGGCCCCCCAGCTATACACCCAGTCTTTCGGCGATGCGGCGTGCGACATCGTCGCGACGCAGCGCGTCGAGGCAGCGAAACACGTCCTGCGCCGTCGTGCGCGTCCGCAGATGCGCGCCGACGAGCTCGAGCGCGCCCGCGCGGACGGCGCCGTCGAGCGTGCAGATCTCGCGCAGCACGCGGGCGATGGACGCGTCGCGCCCCGCCACTTCGAGCACCACGGCGACGTACGCATCTATCTCGTGGGGGGCCCCGACATGGCCCCCCACACCCCCCGACGCTCCGAGCGCCCCGGCAAAGCCGGCGCGCTCGTCGACCTCGCGCTGCTGCTCCGCCATCACGACACCTTCGCGCCGGGCGGGAGATCGCGGTCGACGGTGAGCACGGCGAGTCGGCCGTCGGCCGAGCCGGCGAGGATCATCCCCTGCGACTCGACACCCATCAGCTTCGCGGGCTCGAGGTTGGCGACGACGACGATCTTCTTCCCGACGAGATCGCCCGGCGCGTAGTGCTCGGCGATGCCGGCCACGACCGTGCGCTGTTCCGAGCCGAGCGAGACCGTCAGCTTGAGCAGCTTCTTCGACTTCGGCACGACCTCGGCGGCGACCACCTCGGCCACCCGCAGCTCGACGCGCGCGAAGTGGTCTTTGGGAATGCGCGGCGTCTCGGTGGCCGGCGCCGCGGTTGCGGCACCCGTGCCGGCCGCGGGCTTCGTCTTGTCCTCGACGCGCGGAAACAGCCCCGACAGCCGCTGCACCGCTGCGCCGGCGGCACGACCGCCCCAGGTCGCATCCGCGAGCTTCGCCTCGCCGGTCTGATCGACCGCCTGGCGGATGCGCGCGGCCGCGTCCGGCAGGAACGGCGCCAGGATGATCCCGAGCACGCGCAGCGATTCGCCGAGCGCCCAGAGCACGGCGTCGAGCTGCGGACGGCGCGCCGGATCCTTGGCGAGCGCCCACGGCTGCTGCACGTCGACGAAGCGGTTCACGGCGCCGACCATGTCCCAGATCGCGCCGAGCGCCCGGTGAAACGCGTACTCGTCCATGGCCGCATCGACGGCGGCGCGGCACTTCGCGAGCTCCACCGCGAGGTCCGGCGGCTGCGCCGCGAGCCAGGCGCCGCTCACGCCATCCGGCGGCTGCACGCGCCCGCCGCCGAACGTGGCGATGAGCGTGGTCGCCCGCGACACGAGGTTGCCCAGATCGTTCGCGAGCTCGGCGTTCAGCCGCGCGACGAACGCCTCTTCGGAGAAGTCGGCGTCCAGGCCGAAGGCCATCTCGCGCATCACGAAGTACCGGAAGGCGTCGTTGCCGTACGTATCCTTGAGCGCATACGCCTCGACGACGTTGCCGATGGACTTCGACATCTTGTGGCCGCCGATGTTCCAGTAGCCGTGCACGTTCAGGCGGCGGAACAGGAGCTCGTCTTCCGGACGTCCGAGCGCGTCGGCGAGCGCCTTCAGCATGCACGGCCAGTACACGGCGTGCGGCTTGAGGATGTCCTTCCCGATCAGGTGCTCGGCGTGCGGCCAGTACTTCTCGAATCGCGCGTCGCCCGGTCCGCCGAGCGCCGAGACGTAATTGATCAGCGCGTCGAACCAGACGTACGTCACGTACCGGTCGTCGAACGGCAGCGGAATCCCCCACTCGAGCCGCGTCTTCGGCCGGCTGATGGAGAGATCCTGGAGCGGGTCGCGGAGGAATCCGAGGATCTCGTTCCGATACCGCTCGGGCCGGATGAAGTCCGGACGCTCCCGGATCGTGCGCACGAGCCAGTCCTGGTACTTCGACATCCGGAAGAAGTAGTTCTCCTCCTCGATCCACGTCAGCGGCGTCTGGTGGTCGGGACACTTGCCGTCGACGATCTCCTTCTCGGTGTAGAACCGCTCGCAGCCGGAGCAGTAGTGCCCGCCGTAGCGGCCGAGGTAGATCTCGCCCGCGGTCCAGAGCTTCTGGAGGATGTCCTGCACGACCCGCGTGTGACGCTCTTCCGTCGTCCGGATGAAGTCGTCGTTGGTGACGCCGAGCTGCTTCCAGCTCTCGCGGAAGGCGGCGGAGTTCCGGTCGGCGAGCGCCTGCGGCGTCACGCCGGCCCTGGCCGCCGCCTGCGCGATCTTGTCGCCGTGCTCGTCGGTCCCGGTCAGGAACCAGACGTCGTCGCCGCGCAGCCGCCGCCAGCGCGCCATCGCATCGCCCACGATCGTCGTGTAGGCGTGCCCGAGGTGCGGCGCCGCGTTGATGTAGTAGATCGGGGTCGTGAGGTAGAACGTGGTACCCGGTGCGGTCACGGAGTGTCCACGATCTTCACGTGGTCTCGGCCCTCCCACGTGAGGTGCGACAGCGGAACCTCGGCCTCGGTCCCGTCGGGGAACCCGACGATCACGGACTGCTTGAGCACGCGCAGCGAGCGGACCTTGCCGGTCATGCAGTTGCCGCCGCCGCAGTCCTTCTGACAGGGCGTGTTCACGCGCGGCAGCAGCCCGCGCAGCTCCTGGTACGTGGAGAACTCGTACAGCAGGCAGCACTTGAGCCGGCCGCAGTTGCCGAGCAGCCGGTTGTCGGTCAGCGGCATGTCCTGCGCCTTCGCCATCTTCACGGAGATCGGCTCGAACTTGTTCAGATGCGACGAGCAGCAGAGCTGCCGGCCGCACGGCCCGATGCCGTCCATCAACCGCGTGGTGTCGCGCGCGCCGACCTGCCGCATCTCGACGCGCGCGCGGAACTCGCGCGCGAGATCGCGGACGAGCTCGCGGAAGTCGACGCGGTCGTCGGCGCTGAACGACACCGTCACGCGCCGCACACCGGGATGCATCTCGACATCCACGACCTTCATCTCGAGCCCGCGGCCTCTCGCGAGATTGGCGCACGTCTGGATGGCCGCGCGCTCGCGCTGTCGCCGGTCACGCCACTGCCGCTCTTCCTCGGCGCTCGCCGCACGAATGACGCGGCGGTACAGGCGATCGCGCCGCTCGGGCGGCAGCGGACGGCGCGGACGGCGGACCTCGCCGATCACGGTACCGTTCGCGGTGTCGACGAGCGCGAACTCGCCGACGTGCAGGAACAGGTCACCGACGAGCTTGTAGTCCTCGGCCCCGAACGGCTCGCGCAGGCGCACGCCGATCAGGTATTCCGGCAGCGGCTCCACCACCGGCTCGGTCACAGGGGTCTCGTTCATCTGTCACTCATCCTCAACGCCAGGCGCGACAGCAGCACCTCGAGCGACAGCCGCGGGGACACGTTGACCTCGAGTCCCTCACGCACCTCGCGACAGGCGGCGATCGCGCCGACGATATCTTCCATCGACCACGTTTCGGCTTCGCGCGCAAACTCGGCCGCGTCCGCCGGCGCCGCCAGCAGCTCCGCCGGCGCGCCCGCCTTCGCGAGCAGGAGGTCGCGGCACCAGAGCCACCACGCATCCACGATGCCTTCGGCGGCCGCGCGGTCCGGACGCGAGCGATCGAACTTCGCGAACACCGCCGCGATGCCCTTGTCGCGCACCTCGGCGATCAGGGCCCTCGCCGTCCCGGCTTCCGCCGGCGGCTCCGCCGGCCGCGGCTCGAACCGCACGACGTGACACCGCGACAGTACGGTGGCCGGCAGCGAGCGTGCGCGCTCGAGGATCAGGATCATCACGGTGTGCGCCGGCGGCTCTTCGAGCGTCTTCAGGAACGCCTGCGGCGCGTCGTCGGTCATCCGGTCGGCGTCCGTCACGATGAAGACCTTCCATGGCGCCATCACCGGCCGCAGCGACGCCTGACGCTCGAGCTCGCGGATCGCGTCGATGCGGAGCATCTTCGTGCCGCGCGGATTCGTCACGGGCGGCGTCGGCGCGATGACGTGCACGTCCGGATGCTGCCCCGCCTCCACCGACCGGCAGGCGCGGCACGTGCCGCAGCCGTGCTCGGCGCAGACGAGCGCGGCGGCGAACCGCCGCGCGGCCGTGGTGCGTCCGGTGCCGGCGGCGCCGACGAACGCGTACGCATGCGCGACGCGGCCGCTTTCGAGTCCGCGCGCGAGGAGCGCGACCGCGCGCGGCTGCTTCTCGATACTGTCGAGAACGGGCGGCGTCACGCGAGCGACTCCAGGAACTCGATGATCTGCCGGGGGGCCCCGACATGGCCCCCCGGACCCCCCAACGCTCCGGGCGCCCCGGCGAAGCCGACGCGCCCGTCGATCACACGCTCACTCATGCGAGCGACTCCAGGAACTCGTCGACGATCTCGCACATCTCGCGCTCGACAACTTCCGGTGCGCGGCCGGCGCGCACGAGGCGCACGCGCTTCGGATCGGCGCGCTGGATGTCGAGATAACCGCGCCGCACGCGCCGATGGAACGCGAGCGCTTCGCGCTCGAACCGGTCGAGCCGGCGCTTGCCGATGCGGCGGAACCCTTCGGCGGGATCGACGTCGAACAGCAGCGTGAGATCCGGCAGGACACCGCCCGTCGCGCGCACGTTGAGCTCGCGGATCATCGCGGGATCGAGTCCGCGCCCATACCCCTGGTACGCGACCGTCGCGTCGGTATAGCGATCGGACAGCACGACGCGGCCGCGCTTGAGCCACGGCCCGATCTTCTCGGCGACATGCTGATGGCGCGCGGCCATGAACAGAAACACCTCGGTGAGCGGCACCATCGCGGGCGCTTCGAAGAGACGCCGGATCGACGCGCCGACCTGCGTGCCGTGCGGCTCGCGCGTCTGTTCCACGCGATGCCCGGCGCGCGTCAGATGGCGGGCGAGGCGCGTCAGCTGGGTCGATTTCCCGGACCCTTCGACGCCCTCGAACGTGATCAGCACTCCGCGCACGTCACCCCTCCGCGACCGCAATGAATCACTGTAGCACGCGGGGTGCGAGGCGCTCGGAGCAGGCGCGTGCCCGCTACATCCCGTGCAGCGGGAAGATCAGGCGGCGGACCGCCGCGACCTGGCGGGTCACGTACTCGTTGACCCGGCGTCGCGTGTCGTCGTGCAGCGCGACCGGCTCGTCGAGCAGGAACGGCACGTCGAACTCGTACCGCTCGATGTCCTCGCGGAACGATTCGGGCAGCTCCGGCGGCAGCTCGCGGTCGTTCAGGATGGCCCACGCGAGCGTCCACCCGCGCGCGACGTTGCGCAGGTCGTAGCCGCCACCACCGAGCGCGACGAGTCGCGGCGACATCTCGGCGATCCGCTGGACGGCGCGCGCGAACCCCTGCACGTCGAGCGCGAGATGCGTCAGCGGATCGGTGCGGTGCGCGTCGATCCCGAGCTGCGCGACGACGGCGTCGGGCCGGAATGACCGCATCAGCGGCGGCACGACGTCCTCGAACGCCGAGAGAAAGATCTCCGAGTCGGTGAAGGCCTCGAGCGGCAGGTTCACCGAGTAGCCGACGCCGCCGGCCTCGCCGACTTCCTCGACGAACCCGGTGCCCGGGAAGAGCCGGTCGCCGCGCTCGTGCGTGGAGATCGTCAGCACGTCGGGGTCCGCGTAGAACGCTTCCTGCACGCCGTCGCCGTGGTGGGCGTCGATGTCGATGTACGCGACGCGCAGTCCGTGGCGGCGCAGGCGGAGGATCGCGAGCACCGGATCGTTGACGTAGCAGAAGCCGGACGCGCGGCCGGCGTGCGCGTGATGCAGGCCGCCGGCGAAATGGAACGCGCGCTGCACGTCGCCACGACCGACGAGATCGGCGGCGAGGAGCGACCCGCCCGCGATGAGACGCGCGACGCGCCACACGCCCGGAAACACCGGGTTGTCGCCGTACCCGAGACCGTAGACATCCGCGTGCCGCGGAATCTGGCCGCCGTCCGCAGCCTTCAGCACGTCGATGTACTCCTGCGTATGGAATTCCGCGATCTCCGATTCCTCGGCGGGGCCCGGCGTGACGACCGTCGTGCCGGGCAGCGACGTGAGCCCATACGCCTGCATCAGACGCCACGTGAGCCCGAGCCGCTCCATGCGCAGGGGATGCTCCGGACCGTAATCGAAGTCCGTGTAGGCCTCCGAATGCACGAGCGCCGTCTTCACGTGCGCCGCCAGTGACCGGACTTGCCGCCGATCTTCTCGACGAGCCCGAGGGCGACGATCGTCACGCCCTTCTCCAGGGCCTTCACCATGTCGTACACGGTGAGCGCGGCGACGGCGACGGCCGTGAGCGCCTCCATCTCGACGCCGGTCTTGTCGACGGTGCGCACGCGGGCCTCGACGGTCAGCTCGCCGCGGCGCTCGTCGGGCGCGAACGTGACGTCGACGCCGGTGATGCGGAGCGGGTGGCAGAGCGGGATGAGATCCGGCGTGCGCTTCGCGGCGAGGACGCCCGCGGTGCGCGCGACGCCGAGGACGTCGCCCTTCGGCGCGTTCCCGAGTCGCACGGCGCGCAGCGTCGCGCGGCTCATGCGGAGGGTGGCGCGGGCGACGGCTTCACGAGCGGTCTCCGCCTTCGCGGAGACGTCGACCATGCGGGCTTCGCCGCGGGAGGACAGATGCGTGAGGCCGCGGAACGACCCGGCGGTCGGCCGCGGCCTCTTGGGCCTCTGACTTCGGTCGGAGGTCAGACGGCGACGCGCGAAGACGCCTGACGGATGAGACTCTCCATCCGGTCCTTCGCCATCAGCTTGAGCTTCTTGAGCTCGGTGATACGCCACTGTTGGTCAGCCGAGAGCGGGGCCGTTCCCTTGAGCGCCTCGAGATCGATGTCGTGCCGGTGATGCTCTTCACGGAGGCGCCGGAACTCCTCGTTCTCGGCCGTCAATCGCTCGATGAGGGTCTCCCGATCCATGCGTGTGCCCTCCCTCTGTCGGTACTCAGCGTGGCGGGTGGGTGTAAAAGCAACAAAAGCCAGCCGCCCTTGCGGGCTGCTGGCCTCGTACGTCGCTTGTCGAATGGCCCCCCGTTCAGTTCCAAGGCTCACGGGTGGCTACCTTATAGCTCTCGTCGTCGAGAGGTGTCAAGCCGCCATGTCTCATCGCACCGACGTCATCACGTTCGAGTCTCGCACAGCTCCGGCGGGGCTGCATGATGCCGTCGTCTCACCATCCTGAGCCGCGCGGCCTGCGCGCGTTTCATGGCCGTCCCGACAGGAGATGCGCCGCGCTCGCCTTGAAGATCGCGACCACGCGCGCGCCCGGTCTCAGACCGAGCTCGGTCACGGACCGCGACGTGACGGCCGCGACGAGCGGAAACCCGCAATCGACGACGATGCGGACGTGTCCCGCCGCGGGCGTGATCGTCGTGATCGTTCCCGCGAGGTGATTGCGCGCGCTCGACCGCGCCGCGTGCTCGGCGGGCTGCGCGAGCGTGACGTCTTCCGGCCGGATGCAGACGCGGACGTGCGCGCCGCGCGTCGCGGCACCCGCGACTTCGATCGTGCGTCCGGCGACGCCGACGATCGTCACGCCGCCGGCCTCCCCGACCACCTCGCCGGCGACGATCGTCTCGACGCCGACGAAGCGCGCGACCGGTTCCGACGCCGGAGCGCTGAAAACGCGCGCGGCGTCGTCCAGCTGGTGCACGCGTCCGTCCAGCAGCACGGCGACGCGGTCGGCGAGCGCCTGCGCTTCTCCGCGGTCGTGCGTGACGAGCACGGTCGTGACGCGATCGGCGCGGAGGATCGCGCCGAGATCGGCGACGAGGGCCTGGCGCGTCGGTTCATCGAGCGCCGCGAACGGCTCGTCGAGCAGCAGCACCGTCGGCTCGACCACCAGCGCGCGCGCGAGCGCGACACGCTGCGCTTCGCCGCCCGAGAGCGTCGTCGCGCGGCGCGACGCGAGCGCGGCGACGCCGAACCGCTCGAGCCAGCGCAGCACGCGCGGCGCGCGCGCGGCCGGCGGCACCCCGCGGAAGGCCAGACCGAGCGCGACGTTGTCGCGCACCCGCATGTCGGCGAGCAGCGGCTGCTGGAACACGGTCGCCATCTGACGCCGCTCGGCCAGCGCGCTCCCGGCGTCGACGGGCCGTCCGCGGAAGCGCACCTCGCCCGACGTCGGCCGCTCGAGCAGCCCGAGCACCCGCAGCAGCGTCGATTTCCCGCTGCCGTTCGGTCCGATGACCGCCAGCGTCTCGCCGTCGCGGACGTCGAGCGCCTCGACCGACAGCGCGTCGGCGCTGCCGTAGCGCACGCGCACGCCGGCGAGTACCAGCGCCGGCGTCACGACGGCAGCGGATGAATCGAGCCGCGGTGAATCGAGAACTGCCATCGCCGATCCTGATCGATCTCGAGAATCTCGTACACGAGATGCGGGACTTCGACCTCGAGGTCGCAGTCGCCCTGCGCCGGCGAGCCCGGCTCGTCGAGCCGGACGCGCAGCCGCCACGTCGTCCCCCAGTCCTCCTGCGCGACGATCACGCCGGCCATCAGATTCATGTGATGCCGCGGATCGGCGGGTCCACGGTCCTTGCGGATGAGCCGCACGTATTCCGGCCGGATGAAGAACGCGATCGGCGCATCGGGCGGCGGCAGATAGGCGTGCGTCGGCGAGTTGACGGCTTCGAGCGTCAGACCGCGCCACCGGATCTGGATGCGATCCGGCACGGCTTTCACGACGATGCCGTGGAGGATGTTGCGGATCCCGATGATCCGCGCGACGGACTCCGAGGCGGGTCGCCACAGCAGCTCGTCGCGCGGCGCGTCCTGCACGACGTGTCCCGCCTCGTAGACGACGATCCGATCGCCGAGGCGGTACGCCTCGGTGAAATCGTGCGTGACGATCACGGCGGGAATCGCCCAGTCCTCGAGAATCCGCCGGAGCTCCTCGCGCAGCGCCTGGCGCAGCGGCAGGTCGAGCGCGGAGAGCGGCTCGTCGAGCAGGAGCAGCGCCGGGTCGATCGCGAGCGCACGGCCGAGCGCGACGCGCTGCCGCTGGCCGCCGGACAGATCGCGCGGCCAGCGCTCGCCCAGTCCGTCGAGGCCGAGGCGCGCGAGCACCGTGCGCACGCGCGCGTCACGCTCCGCGCGCGGGCGGTCGCGCAGGCCGAAGGCGACGTTCGCGGCAACGGTGAGATGCGGAAAGAGGGCGTAGCCCTGGAAGACGTAGCCGAGTCGTCGCTGCTGCGGCGCAAGCTCGATGCCGGCCGCGGTGTCGACGCAGACGCGGCCGTCGACGACGATGCGCCCGATATCCGGCCGCACGAGCCCGGCGAGACACTGGAGCGTGAGCGTCTTGCCGGCGCCCGACGGGCCGAAGAGCGCGACGACGCCGTCGCCCGCGGTCCATGCCACGTCGAGCGTGAACCCGGGCAGCTGCTTCCGCAGCCGAACGTCGAGTCGATCACGGGCATTCAGCGCGGTGGCCGTCACAGCGCGATCTTAGCCCGCGACGCGCCGGCCGCGACGGGACGATGCGATAATCCGCGCACGATGCCCGGGGGCGACGTCGACTGATGCGCCGCGCGTTCGTCTCGCTGGCCGTGCTCGTCCTTCTCGCGACTCATGCGGCGCACGCCGGCCCGAAGCTCACCGTCTTCGCCGCGGCCGACCTGGCCTTCGCGTTCAAGGAGATCGTGCCGCTGTTCGAGCGCGCGACCGGCGCGCGGGTGACGCTCGGCGTCGGCTCCACCGGAAACTTCGCGCATCAGATCGCGGCCGGCGCTCCGGCCGACGTGTTCTTCGCGGCGAACGAGACGTTCGTCGACGACCTCGTCGCGCGGGGCCACGTCGTCGCCGAGACCCGGACGCTCTATGCCCGGGGGCGCATCGTGCTCGCGACCGGCCGTCGCGTCGGAACGAAGCTCACGGACCTGCGTCAGCTGACGGGACCGGACATCAGGAAGATCGCCATCGCGAACCCGCAGCACGCGCCGTACGGCAAGGCGGCCGAGCAGGCGCTTCGCGCCGTCGGTCTCTGGGACACGCTGACGCCGAAGCTCGTCTATGGCGAGAACGTCCGGCACGCGCTGCAGTTCGTGCAATCGGGCGCGGCCGACGCCGGCATCGTTGCGCTCTCGGTCGCGAACGTCGCCGAGATCGTATGGACGCCCATCGAGCCATCGCTCCATCAGCCGTTGAACCAGGTCGCTGCCGTGGTACGACGCAGCGCCGTCCCACAGCTCGGCATGGCGTTCATCCGGTTCGTGAACGGCCCGGACGCGCGTCCGATCATGAAGCGGTTCGGGTTCCTCCTGCCCGGAGACTTCTGAGCCGTGGACTGGTTTCCATTGCTCCTGTCGGTGCAGGTGTCGTTGCTCGCGACCGCGCTCACCATGCTCGTCGGGCTGCCCACCGCGTGGTGGTTGTCGCGGCGATCGTCGCGGCTCCGCCAGCTCGTCGGTGCGGCGGTCATGACGCCGCTCGTGCTGCCGCCCACCGTCCTCGGCTATTACCTTCTGCTCCTCATCAGCCGGCACGGACCGGTCGGCCGCGTGTTCGATGCGGCGGGCGTGGAACTGGCGTTCACGTGGCGCGCCGCGGTGCTGGCGGCCGCGCTCGGGTCCTTTCCGCTGCTGGTCCGCGCGGCGCAGGCGGGATTCGAGTCGGTCGACCGGCAGCTGCAGGACGCCGCACGCACGCTCGGCCGGTATGAATGGAGCGTCTTCTCGGGCATCACACTTCCGCTGGCGTGGCGGTCGGTCGCGGCCGGAACCGGGCTCGCGTTCTGCCGGGCGTTCGGCGATTTCGGCATCACGCTGATGGTGGCGGGCAACATCCCGGGACGGACACAGACGCTGCCGATCGCGATCTACGATCACGTGCAGGCCAACGCCATGCGTGAAGCCAACACGCTGGCCGTCGTTGCCGTCGTCGTGGCGCTCGCCGGACTCCTCGTCGCGTCGCGATTCGCCCGCCTGCGCTACTGATCGTCACGGCCGCTCGACGTAGACCGCGGCGCGGTGCGTGACCGGCAGGAACACATAGACGGTCTGCGACGCGGCGTCGAACGCCAGCGTGTGCGCGCCGGGCTCGGTCGCCAGCGACTCCCGGCGGCGCATCGCGCGCACGTCGAAGACCTCGATGACGCCGGGCTCGCCGACGGCGACGTAGAGACATCCGAGCGCCGCGTTGAAGAAGATGACGTCCGGAGCGCCGCTGAGCGCGGCGGTCCGCCCGATGTCCCCGGAGTCGGCGTCGATCTCGATGAGCGCCCGACCGTCGCACGCGCAGAACAGCCGTCGCCCCGCGGCGTCGAGATCGAGGCCGTGCGGTCCCGGGCTCGGGACCGGAACGATCCGCTGGACGACCATGGGGTCGCCGGCGCTCAGCGTGACGATCTGCGGCGGATCGGCGACGTTGACGTGGAAGACGTCGGCGCCGGGGTCGAACACCGCCCACCGCGTCCGGCCGGCCACGGGAATCTCGGCGATGCGCGTCTCCCTGTCGACATCGACGATCGACAGCGTGAACGAGTCGCGGACGGCGGCGGCGCCGACGTTCGCCGCGAGCAGCCGCCGCCGGCCGGGATCGTACGCGAGGCCGTTCGGCCGGACGCCGACCTTGACCTTCGTGATGACCGTCCCGTCGGCCGCCGGAACGATGCCCACCGTGTTCTCGCCGCGATTGGACGTGAACAGGAGATCGTCATCGGACACGAGCGCGCCGGCGACGGCGCGCAGGCCGGGGATCGAGCGAACGTACCGGCGCGTCGCGCCGTCGATGACATCGATCGCGTCGTTGGCCGTGTGAGCGACGTACACGCGTCCGGCGGAATCGACCGCGGCATGGTCGAAGCCGCCGGCGCCGGCGTGCGGCGGCAGGTCGACGGTGCCGGCGGGCGCGAGCGCCATGCTCAGCCGCGCCGGGCGAGCGCCGCGTACAGCGCGTCGAAGACCGCCATGCCACGCTCGAGCAGCTCGGTGTCGTCACCGAGCGTCGCGACGAGCCCGCGGACCGCGAGATCGATCCCGGGCGTTTCCGCGCGCGAGAACTTGCCGTCGGCGAGGTCCGCTTCGTGCACGATCTCGGCGATCGTCGCGAGCCGCCGGTCGCGCAGCCCGGCGCGCTTCATCAACGTCTCGAACGTGCAGTCGTCGCCCTGATGACTGAACGCCACGCCGGGCATGTCGAAGGGCACGCCCTTCTTGGCGGCGTCCACGGGATCGGCGAACGCAAACCGTGCCTCGGCATCGATGAACCGCTTGATGAGCCACGCCGACGCGATACGGTCGATGTGCGGCCGCGGCCGCGTCACCCAGGTGCTGCCGGACGGCGGCAACCCGCGCGCCTGGGCCCGGCGCTCGCCGCCGGACCGATCGGTCAGCGAACGGATGCGTTTCGTCGCGGCCTCGAGCTGCGCGCGGACGCGGCGGCCGAGCGGCGACGCGAGGTAGTCGATCGCCTCGAGGCGATCGACCTCGCGCGCGAGCGCCTCGAGACGCCGCACGAGCGCGGCCGGCGCCGCCCGCCGTCCGGCCGCGGCGCGATCGCCCTGCGCGGCCGCCGCGCGAATCTCACGCATGACGGCCTCGTACTCCGGCGCGCGGTCGCGATGAAAGAGGGCCGTGATCTCGGCCTCCGTCATCGTCTCGACCCGCTCGACGCGGAGCAGGACCGCTTCACCGCCGGCCGACTGGATCTCGCCGACCAGCCACTGGAACCGCTCGCACGTCTGCGGAAGGTCCGGAAGGATCCACGCCGCGCCCTTCAGCTTCACGGCGCCGATGCGCTTGAGCTTTCGCCATGCGGCGACGCGATGGCGGGTCGGCCGCGTGGGGAGGTTGATGAGCAGGGCGAGCCACTTCACGACGTCACATTCTGCACCCAGCGCGCCCGTACCAGGCCGAGCAACGCGCCACCCGCCATGAGCTTCACGGCGCCATGCCCTTCATCACGGCCTGCGTCCAGCGAAGCGCGCGCACGCGATCGAGCGCGGGCAGGAGGACGAGCATCGGCACGAACGACGGCAGGAATGACGACGCTGCGGCGATCTCTTTCAATGATCGTGCTGGGGGCCCCGACATGGCCCCCAGACCCCCAGCGCTCGGACGCGCCCCGGCGGAGCCGTGGCGCGCCTCGGGGTGGCCACAGGATGTCTCATCGCGTCGCGCGCTGCCGGCAATACGCGTACAGCGCGTCGTACGCCGGGAACTGGCGCGCCATGTTGTCGAAGTCGTCGCGCGCCGTCTGCTGGAACCCCGTCGCCAGGGCGTAGAGACCGGGCGACTCCGGCGTCAGGTGTCGGGCGTCCGTGTCGGCGCCCCGCACGATCTCCGCGAGCGCCACCAGCGCCGGATCGGTCAGCTTGTAGGTGTCGAGAAACGCATCGAACGAGCACCGGTCGCCGTGATGGCCGAGCTCGACGCCCGGCACGTCGAACGGGATCGCGCCCTCGCGTCGAGCCCCCGCCATCACGTCGGCCGCGGGAACGAACAGAAACTCCGGCGCCGTATCGATGAACCGCGCGATGAGCCACGGACAGGCGATGCGGTCGACGCGCGCACGCTCACGGGTGATCCACTTCATGATCGGCCTCCTTGGTGACTATGGAGACCGTAACACCGCGCATGTGATGTATCAAGTGTTACTATCTGGCGCGCGCCTGCTGCAGCCACGTGAGCGCCCAGTTGACCGCGAACACCACGAGCAGCAGGAGCGCCGCGAGCGCCAGCGCCGTCTCGAAGTTGCCCTTGCCCGTCTCGAGCACCATCGCGGTCGTGAGCGTGCGGGTCTGGCCCTTGATGTTGCCGCCGACCATGAGCGACGCGCCGACCTCCGAGATCACGGCGCCGAATCCCGCCATCACCGCGGCGAGCATCGGCAGCCGCGCCTCGCGGATCACGACGGCGAGCATCTGCACGCGCGAGGCGCCCAGCGCCGCGAGCTGCAGCCGGAACGCCGCCGGCACGCTCTGCACCGCGGCCAGCGTGATCCCGGTGACGATCGGCGAGGCGATGAGCGCCTGCGCGATCACGAGCGCGGCGGGCGTGTAGAGCGCCTCGAGTCCGCCGAGCGGTCCGCTGCGCCACAAGACGATCGACACGACGAGGCCGACGACGACCGGCGGCAATCCCATGCCGGCGTTCACCGCGGTGACGGCCACCGAGCGTCCGGGAAACCGCGCGAGCGCCAGCGTGGCGCCGACCGGCACGCCGACCACGAGCGCCAGCAGCGTGGCCGTCGCCGACACCGTCACGGAGAACAGCAGGATGCTCCACACCTCGCCGTCGCCGGTGAGCAGCAGCCGCAGCGCCTCGACGAGTCCATCGAGGAGCAGCGTCACCGCAGATCCTCTTCCCGCGCGCCGGCGACGGGCACGAACAGCGGCTGGCCGAAGCGATCGACACCGAACACGCGGATCGCCGCCTGGGCTTCCGGTGAGACGAGGAAGTCGGCGAGCGCCTTGCCGCCGGCGGCATTGACCCGCGGGCCGTTCGCGGGATTCACCTCGAGCACGGAGTACACGTTGAGGAGCGGCCGATCGCCCTGGACGTGAATCGCCAGGCGCACGCGCCGGGCGAACGCGAGATACGTCGCGCGATCCGTGATCGTGTACGCGTTGCGGTCGTTCGCGATGCCGAGCGTCGCGCCCATGCCCTGCCCGGCTTCCACGTACCAGCCGCCGCGCGGCTCCACGCCGGCGAGCGCCCAGAGCGATTTCTCGAGCGCGTGCGTGCCGGAGTTGTCGCCGCGCGACACGAACCGCGCCCTTCGATCGGCGATGGCGCGCATCGCCGCGACGGCCTGCGTCGTGCCGGCGATCCGCGCCGGATCCTCCGCCGGCCCGACGATGAGGAAGTCGTTGTACATGACGAGCCGCCGATGCCGCAGCCTACCGGTCGCGACGTACGGCTTTTCGAGGCCCGGCGCGTGCGCGAGCGTGACGTCGGCTTCGCCGCGCGCGGCCAGCGCGAGCGCCTGGCCGGTGCCGACGGCGATCGTCTTCACCGTGTAGCCGGTCTTGCGCTCGAACGCGGGCACGAGCACGTCGAGCAGTCCGGAGTCTTCCGTGCTGGTCGTCGTCGCGAGGATGACGGTCTTCGACGCCGCGTGCCCGGGAGTACCGAGCGCGAGCGTGACGAGCAGGGCGGCGAGACAGCGGGCGATCACGGTGGGCCTCAGTGGGGCCCACCGTAATATGCTCAGCGGAGCATAGTCAAGGCGGCGCGCTACGCGCGACCGACGGTGCGCGCGAACCGCCGCTGCACGGCCTCATCGAGCCCGCGGCGGAACGTCCGGTATCGGCGCAGGAACTCCCGGCCGCGCGGCGTCAGGCGCGTGCCGCCCTCCGGGCCGCGGCCGGCGTGCCGCTCGAGCAGCGCGAAGCCGGCGACCCCCTCGAGCTCGCGCAGATAGCCCCACGCGCTGCGATACGACATGCCGAGCTGCGTGACGGCGCGCTGGAGGGAACCAAGACGGTCGATGAGCTCGAGCAGCTCGGCGCGCCCGTCGCCGAACTTCACGGCGCCGCCGCCGAACACGATCCAGACCTTGATCTTCGGACGCATCGGCGAGCGCGCGGCGCGGCGCGGAGTCGAGCGGCGTGGAGTCACCGGCACGGCACGACCGTAGCATGGCGGCGCGGCGCGAGACGGACGCTACAACAACGGAGCCAGGACCAGACGGAGACCGATGGTCAGCAGCGCGAGCGCCATCAACCGCACCAGCCCGCCGCCGCTGATCCGCCCGGACAGCAGCGCGCCCATCTGCGCGCCGAACAGCGCGCCGGCGCCGAGCAGCGCGAACGGCACGAGACCGAAGTGGAAGTGGCCCGCGCCGGCGTGGACGAGCACGCCACCGGTGGCCGCGAGCAGCACCATGAACTGCGACGTCGGCATGGCGAGGTGCACCGGCAGATGCATGACGTGCGTGAGCACGACGACCTGCAGCGGACTGCCGCCGATGCCGAGCAGACCGGCGACGAAGCCGACGGCCACGGTCAGCGGCACGGCGAGACCCAGACGGCCGAGCGCCGGCGCCGGCGGCACCGCGGTGGCGAGCTCGTGCGCCGCGGTGACTGCGCTGTCGAGCGGCTTCCACAGCAGGAAGACGGCCAGCGCGAGCAGCACGGCGCCGAAGCTCGCTTCGAACAGGTCGCGCGGAATGCGCGCGGTCAGCGCGGCGCCGGCCATCGTCCCGGGAATGCTCGCGAGCGACAGCACACCGGCCACGGAATAGTCGATGCGGCGCATCCACGCGTACGTCGCGCTGCCCGACAGCGCGTTCAGCGCGACGATCGCCAGCGAGATGCTCGTCAGTGTCGCCGGCTCGGTCGCCGGAAACAGGACGAGCAGCACGGGCACGAGGAGAAACCCGCCGCCCGCGCCGATCAGCGTGCCGTAGCCGCCGATCGTGGTGCCGATGACGAACAGACTGACGGCCGGCATGCCTGACCAGTGTAGGCTCAACGGCGAACGCCCGACCCGGGCAAGGAGGATGTCATGGCGACGATCCTGTACGTCGGCACGTCCGGCAGCGACGATCCCACGCGCGCCGGGCTTCCCTTCAACTTCGCGCTCGGCGCCGTCGAGGCCGGCCACCAGGCCCAGATCTTTCTGGCCGGCGAGGCCGCCTACCTGATGAAGACGGACGTCGCGGCCGCGGTGATGCCCGTCGCGATGCCCGCGCTGCGGGAGATGATGGACAAGGCGGTCGAGCACAAGATTCCGATCTTCGTCTGAGGGCGCTGCTCGGTGGCCCGTGGGGTCACGGAAGACGATCTCAAGACGAGGAACGCGCAGTTCATCAATCCCAAGGTGTTCGCGGAGAAGGTCGTGGCCGCGGACAAGGTGATCACGACCTGAAACGAGCGGAACGCCGCTGGAGGCTCTCGAGCTGGAGATCCTGCCACGCGGGATGCAGCACGGCCGCCAGGCCGCGCGTGTCGAGGAAGAGATTCGCGCCCGCGACAGAGGGACGGCTCGGGCGTGATCAGCCGCCCGGCGTGAGCACGCGCCCGGCGCCCGCGGCGCCCGCCCACCGCCCCGCGTCGACCGCGAACGTCCCGTTCACGACGACGTACGGAATGCCCGCCGGATAGCGGTGCGGCTCCGCGTATGTCGATTCGTCGCGCACGGTGCCCGGATCGACGACGGCGAGATCGGCGTACGCGCCCTCCCGCACGACGCCGCGATCCGTGAGCCCGAGCCGCCGGGCCGGCATGCTCGTCATCTTCTGGATCGCGGTCTCGAGCGGGAACAGCTTCCGATCGCGCGCGTACTCGCCGAGCACGCGCGGGAACGTCCCGTACGTGCGCGGATGCGGCTTGCCGGGCTTCGCGGCGTCGCCCGCGTAGAGCGGAATCGAGTCCGAGCCGATCATGAGCGCCGGATGGGCGAGCACCTTCGCCACGTTCTCGATGCTCTGCGCGAAGCTCACCATGCCGACGGTGCACCGCTCTTCGAGCAGGAGATCCATGAGCACCTCGGCCGGCGCGCGCCCGGCCTGGCGTGCGATCTCCGCGAGGTGCAGGCCTTCGAGCTCGCGCCGCCGGCACGTCGCGATGAAGACCTGGTCGAAGCCGATCCCGCCCTGCGAGACCGTGCCCCACCGCTCGCCGTCGATCAGGCATTCCTCCATGATCCTGCGGCGCGTCGCCCGGTCACCGAGGCGCTCGAGCAGCTTCGCCACACCGCCCTCGTGCGCCCACGTCGGCATCATGTTGTCGAGCTTCGTGCTGCCCGCGTTGTACGGGTACACGTCGCCGAGGACGTCCACGCCGCGCGCGCGCGCGTCTTCGATCATGCGCAGCGCCGCGTCGATCTTCGGCCAGTTCTGCGCGCCGGAGGCCTTCACGTGCGAGATCTGCACGCCGACGCCGCCTTCTTCGCCGATCCGGATCGCTTCCGTGATCGAGTCGAGCAGCATCGACGATTCGCCGCGGATGTGCGAGAAGTACAGCCCGCCGCGCCTGGCCATCGAGCGGGCGAGCGCGACCAGCTCCGGCGTCTCCGCATACGCGCTCGGCGCATACACGAGGCCGGTCGAGAAGCCGAAGGCGCCCGCGTCCATCGCTTCGCCGAGCAGCTTTTCCATCCCGCGGAGATCGTCGGCGCCGGCGGGCCGGGCTTCGAACCCCATCGCGGCGATGCGCAGCGCGCCGTGTCCGGCGAAGTGCGCGACGTTCACGCTCGGACGGAGCGCGCGCAACGCGTCGAGGTACTGGCCGAACGTTTCCCATCTCAGATCCAGCCCGTGCTCGCCGACGATGCCGCCGGCCCAGCCGCGCACGAGCCCTTCCTGCCCGGCGCGGATCGGCGCCTGGGAGAACGAGCACATGCCGACGACTTCGGTGGTGACGCCCTGCCGCACCTTCGACTCCGCCGTCGGGCAGGCGAAGTAGAACAGGTCGGAATGCGAATGCGCGTCGATGAAGCCCGGTACCACGACCTTGCCGGTGACGTCGACGACCCGCGCGGCGTCGCCGCGCAGATCGGCGCCGACGGCGGCGATGCGATCGCCCGCGACGGCCACGTCAGCGCGCTGCGCGGGGCTGCCGGTGCCGTCGATGACCGAGCCGCCGCGGAAGAGGAGATTCCAGGTCACGCGCCGTCCTCCGCGATCGTCACCGACTTCATGCGATCGCCCTGCTGGATCTTGTCGACGAGCTCCATGCCGGACACGACCTTGCCGAACACGGTGTAGCTGCCGTCGAGATGCGGCTGCGGGCCGTACGTGATGTAGAACTGGCTGCCGGCCGAATCGGGATGCGCGCTGCGCGCCATCGCGACACTGCCGCGCACGTGCTTGTTCTTGTTGAACTCGGCCTTGATGGTGTGGCCCGGACCGCCGCTGCCGTTGCCCTTCGGATCGCCGCCCTGCACGACGAAGCCGGGGACGACGCGATGGAACGTGAGGTTGTCGTAAAAGCCCTTCGTCGCCAGCGTCACGAAGTTCTCGACCGTCTCCGGCGCGTCCTCGGGAAAGAACTCGATGCGGATCTCGCCGCCCTGCTCGAGCGTGACCGTGGCCACCTGCTTCATTGCGACACCACCTTGATCGACGTGATTCGGTCGCCGACCTTGATCCTGTCGACGACGTCCATACCCTTCGCAACGCGGCCGAACGCGGTGTACTGCCCGTTCAGGAAGTGCGCCGGGCCGAGCATGAGGTAGACCTGGCTGCCGGCCGAGTTCGGATCGTTCGTCCGCGCCATGCCGAGCACGCCGCGGTCGAAGGGACGCTTGTTGAACTCCGCCTTGATCGTGTACCCCGGTCCGCCGCTGCCCATCTTCGGATCGTCCATGCCGAGCGTCTTCGACTGCGGATCGCCGAACTGCACGACGAACCCGGGCTCCACGCGATGCACGCGAGTACCGTCGTAGAAGCCCTTCTTCGCGAGATCGAGAAAGTTCTTCACGTGATTCGGCGCGTCGGCCGGCCAGAACTCGAGCACGATCTCGCCGCCGCTTGCCATCTTGATGACGGCCGTCGACCCCTTCGTCTGCGCGGACCCGGCGTCGGGTCCGACGACCATGGTCAGCACGACGGCGCACATGAGCAGAGCGATGAGCGTCTGGGTCATCGGGTCAGCACCTCCGAGGTGAGAGTTTCGCTCAGAACCGGAGCGAGAAACCGTAGAAGAGATCGACGGAGTCGTTGCTCACGCGGCTGCCGGCCTGACGGTCCTGGATCAGCCGATACTCACCGAACACGGACGCATCCGGCGCGATTCGCCACATGAGGCCGAGCGTACCGCGCACCCCCAGCGACATCGCCGGCGCCGGCTTCGTCGCCTGACGGCTGAGCGCGAGCGGTTCTTCCCCGACCGGCACGGCGATCGACGGCCCGAGCGAGACGTACGGCTGAACGGTGCTCGCCGCGGGCTCGGGTGCGGTCGTGGACGTCGGCCACTTGAGCCGCAGCTCGACGCCGATGTCCGTCGTGTTGAGCTCCGTCTGGCCGAGACGATAGAGCGGCGACATCGACGGCGCGGCGTCCGTGCGCCCGGTGAGCGTGCCAGAGAGCGTGAATGTCGGCCGGCGCGGCGCGACGGCGACGCCGACATCGAACACGCCGAGCCCGATCCGGGGTCCCGCGTCGAGCCCGTCCTGCGCCTGCGCCGGCGGTGCCCCGGCGGCGAGACACGCCGCGAGCGCGAGCGCTAGACCACATGCACGCGATGTCAACGTCCTGAGGCTCATTCCAGTCAGTGAGCATAGCATCCGGACGCCGAAGCGGCGGCGCGCGCGGCCGAATCGGGCTCGTCGCGGGCCGTGCCGTCGCGGCACGTGTTACGATGACCGGATGGAGCAGCGGAATACGGTTCGAAACATCGCGATCATCGCCCACGTCGACCACGGGAAGACCACGCTCGTCGACGCCATGCTGTGGCAGTCCGGGCTCTTCCGCGAAAACCAGGCCGTCGCCGAACGGATGATGGACTCGATGGACCTGGAGCGCGAGAAGGGCATCACCATCATGGCCAAGAACACGGCCGTGAACTACCGGGACGTCCACATCAACATCGTCGACACGCCGGGCCACGCGGACTTCGGCTCCGAGGTCGAGCGGACGTTGACCCTCGTGGACGGCGTGCTGCTCCTGGTCGACGCCGCCGAAGGCCCGCTGCCGCAGACGCGGTTCGTGCTCAAGAAAGCGTTCGAGGCCGGGCTGCCGCCGATCGTGGTCATCAACAAGATCGACCGCCAGGACGCGCGCGCGAAGGAAGTGCTCGACGAGGTCTACGATCTCTTCATCGATCTCGACGCCACCGAGGAGCAGATCGAGTTCCCGGTGCTCTTCACGAACGCGCGCGCCGGCACGGCGACGCGCGATCTGTCGGAGCCCGGCCAGACGCTCGAGGCGCTGTTCGAGACGATCCTGACGACGGTGCCCGCGCCGCGCTTCGATCCCGCGATGGGCCTGCAGTTCCGCGCGGCGATGCTCGACTGGGACGACTACGTCGGGCGCCTGATCATCGGTCGCATCCTGAACGGTCGCGTGCGCCAGGCGGATCGCGTGTCCGTCGTGCACCGCGACGGCTCGATCGAGCAGTCGAAGGTCACCGTCCTGTACGGCTACGAGGGTCTCAAGCGCACCGAGATCGCGGAAGCGCAGGCGGGCGATCTGGTCGCCATCGCCGGCATCGACCAGATCGAGATCGGCGAGACCGTGGCCGATCTCGAGAATCCCGTCGCCATGCCGCTCATCCGCATCGACGAGCCGACGGTGTCGATGCTCTTCTCGTCGAACGTCTCGCCCTTCGCGGGCCGTGAGGGCAGGTACGTCACGTCGACCCAGCTCCGCGAGCGTCTGATGAAGGAGAAGCGCATCAACGTCGGCATCCGCGTCGACGAGACGGACTCGCCGGACACCTTCCGCGTCTCCGGCCGCGGCGAGCTGCAGCTCGCGATCCTCATCGAGATGATGCGCCGCGAAGGCTTCGAGATGGAGGTCGGCAAGCCGGAGATCATCACGCGCGAGGTCGACGGCAAGACGCACGAGCCGATGGAGCTCCTCGTCGTCGACATCCCCGAGGACTTCATCGGCGCGGTGACGCAGAAGATCGGGCCCCGCAAGGGCACGATGACCAAGATGGTGAATCACGGCACGGGCCGGGTGCGGCTCGAGTACCGGATTCCGTCGCGCGGACTGATCGGCTACCGCAACGAGTTCCTCACGGACACGCGCGGCACCGGGCTGCTGAACCACCTCTTCGACGGCTGGGACGAGTGGCAGGGCGAGATCCCGCACCGCCAGAACGGCGCGCTCGTGGCCGATCGCACGGGCCGGACGACCGGCTACGCGATCGATCACCTGCAGGCGCGCGGCGTCATGTTCGTCTCGCCCGGCGTGGAGGTCTACGAGAGCCAGGTCGTCGGCGAGAACAGCCGCGACAACGATCTCGACGTCAACATCACGAAGGAAAAGAAGCTCACGAACATGCGCGCGTCGACCGCCGACGAGGGCATCAAGCTCACGCCGCCGCGCGTCATGAACCTCGAGCAGTGCCTCGAGTGGATCCGCGAGGACGAGCTGCTCGAGGTCACGCCGAAGTCGCTCCGCCTCCGGAAGCGCGCCCTCGGCGGTCGCCGCCGGTTCTAGCGTCCCCTCGACGACCGTGACCGTCGCGACGGCTCTCACCCTCGTCGTCGTCACCTTCAACCTGCTGCACGGGGGCCCGTGGTCCGAGTGGACCGGTGACGACGGGCACCTCGAGCGGCGCTTCGAGATCGTCGCCTCCGAGCTCGAGCGACTGAAACCCGACGTCGTGGCGCTGCAGGAAGCCTCGGTCGGGTGGCGGCGCGGTCATGTCGCGCGGCGGCTGGCTGAACGGCTCGGCCTGCACCACGCGCACACGGCGGCCACCGAACGCATCTTCGGCTTCCGGCCGCTCGGATGGCTCGCGACGGGCCTCATCGGGTTCTCGGAAGGCCCGGCGATCCTGAGCCGGTTCCCGATCGTCGCCACCGAGACCATCGATCTGCCGCGCTGCCGCAAACGCTTCGACCCGCGCGTGATCCTCGCCGCGACGCTGCGCACGCCACGGGGCGATCTCGTCGCGTACTCGACGCACGTGTCGCGCGACGACTGCCAGCTCGCCCGGATCGCCGAGATCATCGGCGCGCGCCGCAACGGCTTGCCGTCGCTGGTGATGGGCGACTTCAACGCCGTCGAGAACAGCGATGCGATGGAAGGCTTCCGCGCGGCCGGCTTCCTCGACGCCTTTCGCGTCGCGAACCCGAGCGCCGTCGGCGCCACGGTGTGGCAGCCGATCGAGGTCTCGACGCCGACGGCGACGCGGCGGGTCGACTACATCCTCATCCTGCCGGGCCATCGCGCCGACGTGCGCGTGCCCGCAAGCCGCGTCGTGCTCGACAGGCCCGGCCGGAAGGCCGACGGCGCGACCCTCTGGCCGTCGGACCATCATGGCGTGCTCGCCGCGATCACGATCACGCCCCGCGCGTCGGCCGCGCGGTGACGCGCCTGCGCTCGCACGGCCGCGCGCGCGCGACGATCGTCTCGCCGCTCGCGACGTGGTGGCGTACCGGCGCCGCGTTCCGCGCGTTCCGCGTCCGGATGCGAGCGCGCCGCGCCACGATCCTTCATCCGCGGGACGCCGCCTGGCGCGGCATCGCGCCGGGCTTCGAGCGGCTCCGTGACCTCGTCGGCGCCGGGCTTCCGTTCCAGCTCGCCGCCGATCATCACCAGGTGGCGCGTCCGGATCGCGCGCGGCTCATCGAGGCGCTCGACGGCGGCGCGACCGTGTTCATGCCGCAGGCGCACCAGGTGCTGCCGCGGGTCGCGCGGCTCATGGTCGCGCTGCGCGCCGCGCTGCTCGGCGCCTTCCGCGACGAAGCGTCGTATCTGTTCCTCGTCGAAGGACGCGGGCGCGAAGGCATGGGCCTCCATCACGACGGTGACGTCGACGCGTTCTGGCTGCAGCTCGAGGGCCGGCGCACCGTGACCGTCGGACCCGCGGTGCCGCGCGGCACGCCCGAAGCGATGGAGGGCGATCGCGCCGGCACCCGCGGCTGGCGCACGCACGCGCTGGCGCCGGGGTCGCTCCTTTACCTGCCGCCGCGAACGCCGCACCGCGTGGCGTGCCACGAGCGATCGCTCGCGCTGACGCTCACGTGGGGTCGACCGCACCGCGGCGCGCGCACGGCCGCGGCACGCGCCCGCGCGCTCGTCGACTGGGACGTCGCCGGTGGACGCGTCGAGCCCTGGCCGCTTCCACGCCGCCGCGATCGGCTGTTCACGCAGGTGCCGGCCGCGGCCGGTCCGCTCGATCGCGCGCGACACGCGTTCACGCTCTGGACCGCCGACGGCACGGCGCAGCTCGCGCGGGACACGCGTGCGGTCGCCGCGCATCTCGCGACGATGCCGACCGTGCGCGCGAACGGCGCCGATCGCGCGCGCCTCGCGCCGCTCGTCGCGCTCGGCATCCTCGGCGACGAAGATCTTCCGCAGCTCGTCGTGCCGGACGACGCGGCACGCCTCGACGCGTGGAGGTTCACGTAAGCGGTACGCTGGGCTCATGGAGCGTCCGCCCGAGGCGGCCGACGGAGGGCCACCTGAGCCCCCCGCGCCGACGCCGCCACCGCCGCCCTCGACGGCGCGGATCAGTCCGAAGCGTCACGTCGACACCGTTCCCGAAGGCCGCCGGCTCCTCCGTCTCTCGCTGATCGCGCTCGGCGTCGTCTACGGCGACATCGGCACGAGCCCGCTCTACGCGTTCCGCGAAGCCTTCAATCCGGAATACGGCCTGCCCCCGACGCGCGCCGTCGTCTACGGCGTGCTGTCGCTCATGGTCTGGTCGCTGATCCTCGTCGTCACGGTGAAGTACATCGCCCTCGTGCTGCGCGCCGACAATCGCGGCGAGGGCGGCATCCTCGCCCTGCTCGCGCTGGTGCCGCGCAACCGCGCGGTCCTCGTGATGCTCGGGCTCTTCGGCGCGGCGCTGCTGTACGGCGACGGGATCATCACGCCGGCGATCTCGGTCCTCGGCGCGGCCGAAGGCCTCGAGGTCGTCGCGCCGGCGTTCCATCCCTACGTCGTGCCGTTCGCGCTCGTCGTGCTCCTCGCGCTCTTCCTCGTCCAGAAGCGCGGCACCGCCGGCGTCGGCCGCGTCTTCGGCCCGATCGTCCTCCTCTGGTTCGTGACCATCGCGACGCTGGGCGCGGTCGAGATCCTGCGTCATCCGGGTGTGCTCGTCGCCTTCAATCCGTGGTACGGCGCCCGCCTGTTCTGGGCGCACGGGACCGCGGCGTTCTTCGTGCTCGGCGCCGTCGTCCTCACCGTGACCGGCGCCGAGGCGCTCTACGCGGACATGGGGCACTTCGGGCGCCGCCCGATCCGCGTCGCGTGGTTCGCGGCCGTGCTGCCCGCGCTGCTGCTGAACTACTTCGGCCAGGGCGCGCTGCTCGTGAACGAGCCGGCCGCCGTCGCGAACCCGTTCTATCTCCTCGCGCCGCGGTGGTTTCTCTACCCGCTGCTCGCCATCGCGACGCTGGCCGCCATCGTCGCGTCGCAGGCGCTCATCTCCGGCGCGTTCTCGCTCGCGCAGCAGACGATCCAGCTCGGCTTCAGCCCGCGGCTGACGATCATCCACACGTCACGGTCGGAGTACGGGCAGATCTACATTCCCGAGGTCAACGTCGCGCTGATGGTCGGGTGCCTCCTGCTCGTCGTCGGGTTCCGCACGTCGAGCGCGCTCGGCGCCGCGTACGGGATCGCCGTGACGGCGACGATGGCCATCACGACCGCGCTGTTCTACGTCGTCGCGCGGCACCGGTGGCACTGGTCGTTCGCGCGCGCCGGGTCGCTCGCCGCGCTGTTCCTCACGATCGAGCTCGCCTTCCTCGGCGCGAACGTGGTGAAGGTCGCGCACGGCGGCTGGGTCCCGCTCGTGATCGCGGGCGGCGTCTTTCTGCTGATGACGACGTGGCGGCGCGGGACGCGCTTCGTCGTCCGGATCGTCAGCGGTCGCTCGGTCCCGCTCGATCGCTTCTTCACGGAAGTCGCAGTGCGGAAGCCGCCGCGCGTGCCCGGCACCGCCGTGTTCCTGACCGCCCACACCGACGGCACGCCCGAAATCCTGCGGCATCACCTCCGGCACAACAAGGTCCTGCACGAGGAGGTCGTGTTCCTCTCGCTCACGGCCGACGAGATCCCCGAAGTGCCGGAGCGCGAGCGCTTCACGATCAAGCCCCTCGGGGACGGGTTCTACCGCGTGATCGCACGCTACGGCTTCATGGAGACGCCGGACGTGCGCGCGCTCATCGCGCGCTGCTGCACGGACACGCTGCGCGCCGATCCCGACGACATCAGCTACTACCTCGGCCGGCCGCAGGTCCTGCCGACCGGCCCCTCGCAGATGGCGAAGTGGCGCAAGCTCCTCTTCGCGTTCATGGCGCGCAACGCGCGGTCGGCGACACAGTTTTTCAACATCCCGCGCGACCGCGTCGTCGAGCTGGGGATGCAGATCGAAGTCTGATCCCGCGCAGCGGCACCTGATCAGCCCGGCGGCCGAATCCCCGCGGCGCCCATTTCGATCAGACGCCCGCCAGCAGCCACGGGCCGGAACAGGCGCAGCAGCTCTTCCCGGCTCGTGCCGGGCGGGTAAAAGTACGTCGCGCGCTCGGCGCTGAGCGCCGCTGACGGAACGAGCCGATCTGCGCGCGGCACGCCCCACAGCCGCTGCGCGAGCAGCCAGGCGACGCCGGGCCCGAGCTTGAATCCCGTGCCGCAGCCGCTGCCCGCGTAGAAGACCGTCCCGCCCGTGTCCGGCACCTCGCCTTCGAACGGCAGCTCTTCGGGATTCATGTAGTACGAGCCGCCGGCGATGTCGGCGGGCGAGCGCCCGAGGTTCAGGCCGTGCGACGACAGCGCGGGGAAGTGCGGCATCAGCTCGACCATCCGATCGACGAGCACCTGATCCATGCCGACGTGCATGCGGAACGCGCCGGTGTCGATGACGCCGCCGCGCGGCCGGTAGTCGTCGTCCTGCCGCTCGCGATGATGCACGCCGAACACGAGGCCGCTGCCTTCCGGGCGGAAATAGATGTCGCGCCAGTGCGAGATGACCGGTAGGTCCGCGATCTCGACGTCGCGCGAGCCGTCGGCGCCCGCCGGCCGGCGCGCCTGGACCAGATCGAGGTCCGGCGCGTTCCGGATGTACGGAAGCTGGTGGAAGCTCGTGAACGTCGGCATCTCCAGCCCCGTGGCGCGCCGCACGAGCTCGCCGTTGCCGCTGCCCGCGGCGAGCACGAAGCGGTCGGCGCGCAGCGTCGCGCGCTCCGTGACCACGCGGTCGTTCCCGGCCGCGGACCACCGCTCGACGACGACGCCGGCGACGCGGCCGGCCTCGCGCACGAACTCCACGACGCGCGCGACGTCGAGATCGGAGTACGCAGATCGGAAGAGAGTCGACGTCGAGGACCTTCGCGAGGTTCGCGCGCCGCGCCGGCGACTGGCGCGCGAGATACGTCGCGCGCTCTTCCACGCGCAGGCCCTGGCCGACGCCGGACGCGATGCGCTCGATCTCCGCGCGGATGCCGGGCGTCTCCGCATCGTGCACGAAACGACCCCAGCCGGCGCCGACGAACCCGAACGTCAGCGGACGAGGCAGGCCGAGCGCCTCCGCGGGCCGGCGGTAGATCGCGCGCGCGAACGCCGCGACGCGCGCGACGTCGAGATCGGAGTACGCGAGGCGGATGATGCCGCCCGTGTTGACGGTGATGCACTCGCCCGGAATCGTGTTGTCCTCGACGACGAGCACGCGCGCCCCGCGAGAAGCGAGGAAGAATGCGGTCGGCAGGCCATAGATGCCGGCCCCGACGACGACGTCCCAGCGCTCGTCCATCACGGACGCCCATCCACGCGCATGCCCGATCTATCGGCCGGCGCCTGAGCCGTGTCAAGCGCGCCGCCCAACCCGTCGCGCCCCGCGCCGCGCGCCACCACCATCCCTCGCCCGGGCCCGGAAGCTGGGCGGTCACGACCGTGCGTGGTAGCCTGACTCGTCGATTCCTGAGCGTCCAAAGGGAGGACTTTCGCGCATGCCGCTGCACGCCGTGTCGCCGGGAACGATCTCGTTCGGTCTGGTCGCCATCCCGGTGCGGCTCTATACGGCGACCTCGTCACAGCAGGTGGCGTTCAACATGCTGCACGCCAAGTGCGGCTCGCGGATCCGCCAGCAGACGTACTGCCCGCGGTGCGAGGCGACGATCGAGCGCGCGGAGCTCACGCGCGGCTACGAGTTCGCCAAGGACCAGTACGTGCGCATCAGCGACGACGAGCTGCGCAGCGTCGAGGGCGAGGCGTCACGCGTGATCGACATCGCGGAATTCGTGCCGCTGCCTCGAGTCGACCCCATCTACTTCGAGAAGACGTACTACCTCGGACCCGAAAAGGGCGGCGAGAAGCCGTACCGCCTGCTCGCGGACGCGATGGCGAAGTCGGAGAAGGTCGCGCTCGCGAAGTTCATCATGCGCGGCAAGGAGACGCTCGTGCTGATCCGCGCCGCGCAGGGCGGGCTCATGCTGCACACGATGTACTTCGCCGACGAGGTGCGGAATTTCGGTGAAGTCGACAAGGGCGCCGGCGCGCAGGTGCGGCCGAACGAGCTCGAGCTCGCCGTCAAGCTGATCGAGGGGCTGTCGAACGAGGCGTTCGAGCCCGACCAGTACGCCGACGAATATCGCCAGCGCGTCCTCGACATGATCGGCAAGAAGGTCGAGGGCGAGGACATCGAGACCGGCGCCGCCCCGGCGCCGCGACCGCAGGTGATCGATCTCATGGACGCGCTCAAGGCGAGCCTCGAGAAGAAGCCGCTCGCGCGGGCCGCGCGCGGCGCCGCCGCCGCTCGCGCCGCGTCCGGCAAGCGCGAGGCCGCCGCGGCGAAGCGCGAGGCCGCGCCGCCGAAACGCGCCCAGGCCGGCGGCCGGAAGTAGCGCGCCGTCGCCGCGCTCCCGGCGCGGCACGCTGATCACCGCCCGTGAGCCTTCGCCGCCGCGCCGTCGAACCGGCTGACATCACGCGCATCCGCCGGGTGCGCGACGTCCAGCTCACGATGTTCGGGACGAGCGACATCGG
>JACPCW010000096.1:0-20658 GCA_016184365.1 Candidatus Rokuibacteriota bacterium | reverse complement strand
GCGGCGGCGACCTGCCGTGGGACAACCCGGCGCGCTGGGTCGAGCGGTCGCCGATCACCTACGCGAAAGACATCCACACGCCGCTGCTGTCGCGCTCGGGGACGTCGCCATGAGCACCGTTCCGACGCCGCGCACCGGTCATCCGTTCCACATGCACGACGCCATCTACGCGCAGCCCGGCGCGCTCCGGCTCGTCACGCGCGGCAACGAAGCGGCGCTCGACGCCGCGGCGGCGCGGCTGCGCAACGCCGAGCGTGTCGTCGTCACCGGCATCGGCAGCTCGTGGCACGCGGCGCTCGTCGCCGAGACGTGGCTCGCGCAGACGGCACGGCTCGGCGGACGCGTCCACGCGGTGCACGGCTTCGAGCTCGCGGCGTACGGCCCGCCGGTCGACGCGAAGACCGCGGTCGTCGTGGTGAGCCACGGCGGCGGCAGCCGCTATCTGCAAGAGACGCTCGCGCAGGCGAAGAAGGCCGGCGCCTCGGTGATCGCGGTCACCGGCAAAGGTCACGACGTGTTCGCCGGCGCCGACGTCGTCGTGCGGACCGTCGACGTCGAATCGTCGAACACGCACACGGTCGGGTACACCACCGCGCTCGCGATGCTCGGCCAGCTCGCCGCGAAGGTCGGCGGCGGCGAGCTGGCGCGCGCGATCGACGGACTACCCGACCACCTCGCGACGCTGCTCGGGCAGGAATCGTGGGACGACCTCGTCCGGAAGTACGGCGACAAGCGGCGCTTCTGGTTCCTCGGCGGCGGCCCGAATCGCGCGACCGCGTACGAAGCCGCGATGAAGATGAGCGAGGCGACGTACGCGAACGCGACGGGCTACGAGGTCGAGCAGTTCCTGCACGGCCTGTGGGCCGCGCTCGACGCGAACGATCTCGTCGTGCTCGTCGCGCCGCCCGGCGCGTCGCATGCGAGGCTCGTCGTCGCCGCACGCGTCGCCCGCGAGATCGGCGCCACCGTCCTCGCGCTCGCCGCCGAGACGGATCGCGAGCTGGGCGGCCTGGCGACGGAGACGATCGCGCTGCCGGACGTGTCCGAGCCGGTCTCGCCGATCGCCGCCATCATCCCGCTCCAGCTCTTCACGTATCACCTCGCGGTTGCCCGCGGCGTGAATCCGGATACGATGCGGACCGACGAGGCGGCGTACGCGCGCGCCCGGGCCGCGCTCTCGCTCTGACCCGCAGACCGAACGACCGGAGGATCCGATGGACTACAAGGACTACCAGCATCTCGAGTTCGAGCACCGCCCGAACGGCGTGCTCCTCATGACCCTGAACCGCCCCGAAGTCCTGAACGCGACCAACGACCGTCTCCACTGGGAGCTGACGCAGATCTGGCCGACGATCGCGGCCGATCCGGAGACGCGCGTCGCGGTCGTCACCGGCAAGGGCCGCGCGTTTTCCGCCGGCGGCGACATGGAGATGGTCGAGCGGAACGCGACCGATCCGCGGCGTCTGGCCCGCACGGTGCAGGAAGCGACCGACCTCGTCTACAACATCATCAACTGCGACAAGCCGATCGTCTCGGCGATCAACGGCGTCGCGGTCGGCGCCGGGCTCGTCGTCGCCCTGCTCGCCGACATCAGCGTCATCGGCGAGACGGTCCGCTTCACCGACGGCCACACGAAGCTCGGCGTCGTCGCGGGCGACCACGCCGCGATCGTCTGGCCGCTGCTCTGCGGCATGGCCAAGGCGAAGTACTACCTGCTCACGTCCGACTTCATCGACGGCAAGGAAGCGGAACGCATCGGGCTGGTCTCGCTCTGCGTCCCGATGGACCAGGTCGTGCCGAAAGCCCTCGAAGTCGCGGACAAGCTCGCGCTCGGCTCGCAGCAGGCGATCCGGTGGACGAAGCGCTCACTGAACAACTGGCTCCGCCTGGCCGGGCCGATCTTCGATAACTCGATGGCGCTCGAGATGCTGACGTTCATGGACGACGACGTGCGCGAGGGCCTGAAGGCCGTCCGCGAGAAGCGCGCGCCGAACTTCCCGTCGGCGAAGCGCCCGGCTCTGCTGCAGCCGCCGCCTCCGCCGGTGAAGTGAGCGCGTCCGTGCCGCCGTTCACGATCAAGGTCGGCGACGACGCGCTCGCCGACCTGCGCGACCGGCTGACGCGCGTGCGGTGGCCCGACGAGATTCCGGGCAGCGACTGGAAATACGGAACCGACCTCGCGTTCATGCGCGGGCTCGTCGAGCACTGGCGCACGCGCTACGACTGGCGCGCGGCCGAGGCGATCCTGAACGCGTTCCCGCAGTTCACCGCGCCCGTCGCGGGCATCGACGTCCATTTCATCCACGCGCCGGGCGTCGGACCGAAGCCGATGCCGCTGCTGCTGTCGCACGGCTGGCCGGGATCGGTGTGGGAGTTCCACAAGATCATTCCGATGCTGACCGATCCGGCGCGGTTCGGCGGCAGTCCGGCCGATGCGTTCACCGTCGTCGCGCCGTCGCTGCCCGGCTACGGATTTTCGTTCCGCCCGAACCAGCCGCGGTTCGGCACGGTCGAGATCGCCGACATCTTTGCCACGCTGATGACCGAGGTGCTCGGCTATGAGCGCTACGGCGCGCAGGGCGGCGACTGGGGCTCCGTGATCACCGCGCGGCTCGGGTTCAGGCAACCCGCGCGGGTTGCCGGCATCCACCTCAACATGACGTTCGTCCGTCCGGATCGCGCGCAGAAGGAATGGAGCGACGCCGAGCGCGCGTATCTCGCGGACGCGAAGCGCTTCACGAGCGAGGAGACCGGGTACCAGCGCATCCAGGGCACGAAGCCGCAGACGCTCGCGTACGCGCTCACCGATTCGCCCGTGGGGCTCGCGGCCTGGATCGTCGAGAAGTTCCGGACGTGGAGCGACTGCGGCGGCGACGTCGAGCGGCGCTTCACGAAGGACGAGCTGCTCACGAACGTGATGATCTACTGGATCACCGGCGCGATCGGCAGCTCGTTCTGGCCGTATTACGCGTTCCACCACGCGGCGTGGGTGCCATCGGCGGCGGAGCGCGTCGAGACGCCGACGGCCATCGCGGAGTTTCCGTGCGAGATCCTCCGCCCGCCGCGCCCGTGGGCCGAGCGCGCCTACAATCTCCAGCGCTGGACGACGATGCCCGCCGGCGGTCATTTCGCCGCGATGGAAGAACCCGCCGCCCTCGCCGCGGACATCCGCGCGTTCTTTCGTGCATTGAGGTGACGGCGCGCTCGGCATTGCCGTTGAAACTCGCGGCCCGGCTTGCCGAGATGTTTCCTGACGCGTCGCGCCGCGCGATCAAGGGCTGGCTCGAAGGCGGCCGCGTGCGGGTCGGCGGCCAGGTCGTGCGGCGCGGCGATCTCGAGGTCGCGCCCGCCGACCGCGTGGAGGTCGGCGAACCGCCGCCGCCCGCATTCCCCCCGCCGCTCAAGCGCATCTACGAGGACGACGACATCGTCGTCATCGACAAGCCACCCGGGCTCCTCACGATCGCGACCGCGCACGAGCGCGAGCGCACGGCGTACCACCTGCTGACCGACTGGCTGCGCGCGAAACCGGGCGGCCGCAAGTACAAGCAGCCGCTCTTCATCGTGCACCGCCTCGATCGCGAGACCTCGGGGCTCGTCGTCTTCGCCAAGAACCCGCCGACGAAGCTCCGGCTACAGGATCAGTTCGAGGCGCGCACGGTCGAGCGCATCTACGTCGCGGTGGTCGAAGGCCGGGTGCCAGCGGACAACGGCACGCTGCGCGACGAGCTGTCGGAAGATCGCTCGCTGCGGGTGCGTCGCACGCGCGGCCGCGATGCCGGCCGCGTGGCGATCACGCACTACCGCGTGGTCGAACGACGCGACCAGTCGACGGTGCTGGAGCTGCGCCTCGAGACGGGCCGGCGTGGCCAGATCCGCGCGCAGCTCGCCGCGCTCGGGCATCCGATCGTCGGCGACCGCCGCTATGGCGCGCGGCGCGATCCGATCCGCCGCCTCTGCCTCCACGCGGCGCGTCTCGGCTTCCTGCATGCGCGCGGCAAGCCGATCACGTTCCGGAGCCAGCCGCCGCCGGAGTTTCGTCGCGCCTGACCGCGTACGAGCCCGCCGCCCGCACGAACGCGAATCGATAGCCGGGACGCCACGTGCTCTCGAATCCTTCGAGGCCGAGCTCCCGGCGACCGGCGTTCGCCCACAGGCACAGCACGTCGAGCCGGCCGAAGTACCCGAGCCACGGGTCGTGCAGGAAGACGATCGGCGCTTCGCGCTGCGCGTCCGGCCACGCGGCGCCGAAGACGAGCGCGTCCTCGTACGCGGGCCGGTCGAAGCCGAGCCGCGCCGCCGCGGCGACGGCGACGTCAGCGCGGACGTCGCCGTCGAACTCGAGCAGCACGACGTCGCGCGACGGCGTGGCGCTCGCGCGAACCGGAAAGACTTCGGACGTCACGCAGGAGTGCGCGTAGCCGTATCCGCCGGCGGCGACGAGCGCTTCGGTCGAACGGCCGTCGACGCCCGGGATCGGAAGCTGTGCGACACAGCGCGCAGCCGGCATGCGCCCCGAACGTAGCCCGCCCCGGCCGGGCCAGCCGGCGCTTGACGCGGCGCATCATCTTCCCGGACCCCGTCTGTCGCGGGCATCGACACGTTCACCCACCTGCTGACCGACTGGACCCAGTACCCAGCTCACGGGACTCGAGGCGCAGACGTTCATGATGGGCGTGGGCGTGATCGCGATCGTCGCCGGACTGTGGCTCTGCGGCATCATCGCGAACCTCCTGATGCTCGGCCAGTGCTACGACATCGCGCTGCGTGACCTCGGCCTCGCGCTCGGCGCGTTCGCGCTCTCCCGGCTGGCCATGACGGTCGACCGGCGCCGCGTCGACCGACCGGTCGCACCGGGCGCCGCGCCGTCGCGCGGCGCCGCGCAGCCGGGGGCATCGTGATTGCAGCGCCTTCGTGATGCCCCCCACGAAGGCGGCGTTCCGGCGCGCGTGTGGGAGCGTTGGTCGTCGGACTGAGCAATTCCCTGCCCTCGGCTCGTCACCGGCACGAACCTTCGGCAGATGCGCCGCCACGACGGTACACTTGAACGCAGGAACACAGGAGGCGCCATGCCCAGAACGGCGCTCGAACCGAGGTTCCAGGTCGAGTACCTGTCCATCCTCGATGCCGACGGCAAGCTCGACGCGGCGCTCGAGCCCGACATTCCCCCGGACGAGCTGAAGCGGCTCTACCGCGCGATGCTGCTGGGGCGCCATCTGGACGAGCGGATGGTGCGGCTCCAGCGTCAAGGTCGCGTGGGGACGTTCGCGCCGATCAAGGGCCAGGAAGCGGCGCAGCTCGGCAGCGTCGCGCTGCTACGATCTCAGGATTGGATGGTCCCGTCGTTCCGCGAGACCGCCGCGATGCTGTGGCGCGGCTGGCCGATCGAGAAGCTCCTGCTCTTCTTCGCCGGCCACATCGAGGGCAGCCAGCCCGGTCCGAATCAGAACGACCTGCCCATCTGCATCCCCGTCGCGACCCAGCTGCCGCACGCCGTCGGGCTCGCGTACGCCGCGCAGTATCGCGGCGACGACGTCGTCGTCATGGCGTACTTCGGCGACGGCGCGACGTCCGAGGGCGACTTCCACGAGGCGTGCAACTTCGCCGGCGTGTGGCACGTGCCGCTCGTGTTCGTCTGCCAGAACAACCAGTGGGCGATCTCGGTGCCGCTCAAGAAGCAGACGCACTCGCGCACGATCGCGCAGAAGGCGCTCGCGTACGGATTCCCCGGCCTCCAGGTCGACGGCAACGACGTGCTCGCGGTGTACGCCGCGACGAAGGAAGCCGTCGACCGCGCGCGCGCCGGCGACGGGCCGACGCTGATCGAGTGCGTGACGTACCGGCTCGCCATGCACACGACCGCGGACGATCCGACGAAGTACCGCACGACGGAGGAAGTCGCGGAGTGGGAACGCAAGGACCCGCTCACGCGCTTCACCGCGTACATGAAGAAGAAGGGCCTCCACGACGACGGGCTGCAGGCCGAGGTGGAGGCCGAGGTGTCCGAGGCCGTGCGCCGCTTCGAAGAGATTCCGGCGCCCGACCCGCTGACGGTGTTCGACCACGTCTTCGCCGAGATGCCGCCGCACCTCGCGGCGCAGCGCGATCTCCTCGCGGCGCGTCTGCGGGACGACGCGGCCGGCAGCCCGGACCCTCCAGAGGAGCGCCCGGCCTCGCCTCCGATGCGCGGCCAGCGGAACAGCCGATGGCAAAGCTGAACACGGTCAAGGCCCTGAACCTGGCCCTGCTCCAGGAAATGGAGCGCGACGAGGACGTCGTCATCATCGGCGAGGACGTCGGCGTCGACGGCGGCGTGTTCCGCGTCACCGACGACCTCCACCGGAAGTTCGGCGGCAAGCGCGTCATCGACAGCCCGCTCGCCGAGGCGGCGATCATCGGCGCAGGCGTCGGCATGGCGCTCTACGGCCTCAAGCCCGTCTGCGAGATCCAGTTCTCCGGCTTCGCGTTCCAGTGTTTCCACCAGTTCGAAAACCACGTCGCGCGCTTCCGGCTGCGCACGCTCGGCCGCTTCCACGTCCCGATGGTGGTCCGCATGCCGTATGGAGGCGGCGTGCGCGCGCTCGAGCATCACACCGAGTCCGAGGAACAGTTCTACGCGCATATCCCGGGCCTGAAGATGGTGATCCCGTCCGGCGCGCGCAACGCGCGCGCCCTGCTCGTCGCCGCCATCCGCGATCCCGACCCCGTCATCTTCTTCGAAGCGAAAGCGCTCTATCACGCCGCCAAGGAAGACGTCCCGGACGAAATCGAAACGATGCCCATCGGCCGAGCGCAGGTCGCGCGCGCCGGCACGGATCTCACGATCGTCGCGTACGGCACGATGGTGCGCGTGGCGAAGGAAGCGGCGGATGCGCTCTCGACCGACGACGGCGTCGAGGCCGAGATCATCGACCTGCTGACGATCTCGCCGCTCGATCGCGAGACGCTCGTCGCGTCGGCGAAGAAGACCGGCCGCGTGGTCATCGTGCACGAGGCGCCGCGCAGCTTCGGTCCCGGCGCGGAGATCGCGGCGTCGATCATGGACGAGGCGTTCCTGTACCTCGAGGCGCCGATCCGGCGCGTCACCGCCAACGACGTCTCGTTCGTCGGCTTCGCGCGCGAGCGCTCGATGCTGCCCGCCGTGCCCCAGGTCCTGGCCGCCGCGCGCGAAACGCTGAAGTTCTGACCCCATGCCGCGACCCTTCGTGCTCCCCGACCTCGGCGAGGGACTGCAGGAAGCGGAGATCGTCAAGGTGCTCGTCGCCGAAGGCGACGTCATCACCGAAGATTCGCCCCTGCTCGAAGTCGAGACCGACAAGGCGCAGGTCGAGATCCCGTCGCCCATGAGCGGCCGCGTGCAGACGATCCACGTGCGCCCAGGCCAGAGCGTGCGCGTCGGCGAAGTGCTCGTGACGTTCGCGGATGCGGGAGATCATTCACGTGGGGGCCCCGACATGGCCCCCACACCCCCCAACGCTCGGAGCGTCCGCGGCGAAGCCGCGGCCGCCCTCGAGAACCGGCGGGCCGGCGGCAACGGACGGACGACAGAAGCCGCCGAAGCGCGCGCGATCCTGAACGTTGATCCAAGGGGGGGCCCCGACTTGGCCCCCATACCCCCAGACGCTCGGAGCGGCCGCGGCGAAGCCGCAGCCGCCCTCGGAACCGGTCCCGTTCCCGCGACCCCGGCCACGCGGCGGCTCGCGCGCGAGCTCGGCATCGACATTCGCATCGTCCGCGGCAGCGGGCCCGCGGGACGCGTCACCAACGACGACGTGCGAAGCGCGGCGGGCGTCGCGCAGCGCGGCGCGCGTCCGGAGGGCGCGGCGCCGGCGCAAGAAACCGCCGAGCGCCCGCGCGGCCGGCGCGTCGACGAAGAAGTGCCGACGGGCGTCGGCCACACGGCGGAACCGCCCGCTCCGGCGAAGCCGCTCGCGCCCATCGGCATCGAAGCGCCGCCGCTGCCGAACTTCGAGCAGTGGGGGCCGATCGAGCGGCAGCCGCTCAGTCATCTCCGTCGCACGATCGCCGAACGCATGGCGCTGTCGGCGCGCCTGATCCCCCACGTCACGCACTTCGACAAGGCCGACATCGCCGACCTCGACGCGCTCGTCCGGCGCAACCTCGACCGCGGCCGCGAGCGCGGCGTGACGCTGACCCTGACGAGCTTCATCCTCAAAGCCACGGCGCTCTCGCTGCGCGAGCATCCGGCGTTCAACGCGACGCTCGATGCGGCGGCGGGACAGATGATCGTCAAGCGCTACTACCATCTCGGCATCGCGGTCGCGTCCGAGCGCGGGCTGATCGTGCCGGTCATCCGCGACGTCGACCGCAAGCCGGTCGTCGAGATCGCGCGCGAGCTCGCCGCGCTGGCCGCGCGGGTGCGCGAAGGCAAGGCGACGCTCGACGATCTGAAAGGCGGCACGTTCACCGTTACGAACATCGGCGCGCTCGGCGGCACCGGGGCGATTCCGATCATCAACTACCCGGAGGTCGCGATCCTCGGCGTCTCGCGCGGCCGCGAAGAAGCGGTCGTCCGCGACGGGCAGATCGTGCCGCGCATGCGGCTGCCGATCTCGCTCACGTTCGATCACCGGGTGGCCGACGGCGCCGACGGCGCGCGGTTCGCGTCGGCGATCGTCCGACGGCTCGAACATCCGGATGAGCTTCTGCTGGAGTTGTGACATGGCCCGTGTCGCGATCCTCGCCGTGCTGATCGTCGCGCTCGCCTCCCCGGCCGCCGCCTCCACCGTGCTCGACTTCGTGATCTTCGACGGCATCGAATACCTCGGGTCGATCGATGAGCCGGGCCGGCCATTGACCCGCGACGATCTCGGCCCCGAGTTCGCCGTCGTGACCTGCGGCATCGCCGAGGATCCGCGCTGTCCGTACGGCGACGACGCGTCCGCCGGGCTGCTGCCGTCCCGCACGCGCATGTACACGGTCCGCGGCTACAAGCCGGAGTTCCGGCTCGCGGCCGTGGCCGGCAGGCAGATCCTGCTCTATCAGGCGTGGCGCAGCCCGCGCGCGAAGGTCGGCGGCGATCTCTACGACATCGTGGGCAAGGTCCGCGCGATCGACGTGCGGCGCGATGCCGGCGACGCGAACGCGGCGCCCGTCGCCGTCATGATCAAGGGCGCGCCGGACGTCGACGCCGTCGCGAGGATGATCGTCGCCGCGCCCGTCGGCGCCGCGCAACGCCGCGAGGCACGCACGCCGCGATACTGGCTCACGCTCTGGCTCACCGACGGCACCACGCTCGGCCGCGCGTACTTTCCCGACAGCGGTCAGCTCACGGGCGGCGTGACGCTGCCGCCGGAGTTCCGCGCGCTCGTCGACCGGTCGTTCGGCGAGTGATCGCTCCCGCCGTGCGCCGGGAAGACGCGCGATGGTGATGGGCGACCTGGTCCAGGAAGTCGACGTCGTCGTCGTGGGCGGCGGGCCCGGCGGCTATTCCGCCGCGTTCCGCTGCGCGGAGCTCGGGCTCGAGACCCTCGTGGTCGACGCGGGCAAGCGGCTCGGCGGCGCGTGCCTCTACGAGGGCTGCATTCCGTCGAAGGCCCTCCTGCACGTCGCGGCCGTCCTGGCGGAAGCCGAGCGCGCGAAGGAGTTCGGCGTCGACTTCGGCGAGCCGCGCATCGCGCTCGACACGCTCCGCAAGTGGAAGGCCGAGCGCGTCGTCGGCAAGCTCTCGCGCGGCCTCGCGTCGGTGGCGAAGAGCAAGCAGGTGGACGTCGTGGGCGGACGCGCCGTGTTCGAAGGCTCGCGCGGGCTCCGCGTCGAAGGCGACGAGCCGCAGAAGGTCCGCTTCAAGCACGCGATCGTCGCGACGGGCTCGGCGCCGGCGTCGATTCCCGGGCTCGAGATCACCGGCGACCGCGTGATGGACTCGACCGCCGCCCTCGAGGTGCCCGACATTCCCGACCGGCTGCTCGTCGTCGGCGGCGGGTACATCGGGCTCGAGCTCGGACAGGTCTACGCGGCGCTCGGCAGCAAGGTCACCGTCGTCGAGATGACGGACGGGCTCCTGCCCGGCGTCGATCGCGATCTCGTCCAGCACCTCGCGCGACGCATCGACCGGATGTTCGCGAAGGTGCACCTGCAGACGAAGATCACCGGGCTGCGCGAGGCCGGCGGCGAGATCGAAGCGACGCTCGGCGAGCGCGGCGCGGAGCGCTTCGACCGCGTGCTCGTGGCCGTCGGACGCCGCGCGCAGACGGCGGGTCTCGGGCTCGAGACGACGAAAGCGCGGCCGGACGCGCGCGGCGTGCTCGCCGTCGACGGGCGCTGCCGCACCGCGGATCCCGCCATTTACGCCGTCGGCGACGCGACCGGCGAGCCGATGCTCGCGCATCGCGCCATGCGCCAGGGCAAGGTGGCCGCGGAAGTCATCGCCGGCAAGCCGGCCGCGTTCGACAACGTCGCCATCCCCGCCGTCGTCTTCACCGATCCGGAGATCGCGTGGTGCGGTCTGACCGAAGCACAGGCCTCACGGGACGACCGGCCGACGAAGATCGCGAAGTTCCAGTGGGCGGCGTCCGGCCGCGCCGCGACGCTCGGGCGCTCGGACGGCGTGACGAAGCTCGTCGTCGATCCGGAGTCGGGCCGCCTGCTCGGCGTCGGCATCGCCGGTCCCGGCGCCGGTGAGCTCATCGCGGAAGCCGCGATCGCGGTCGAATGCGGGCTCACCGCCGAAGACCTCGCCGTCACGATCCACACGCATCCGACGCTGTCGGAGACGCTGATGGAAGCGGCGGAGAGCCTGCTCGGCGCGAAGTAGCGGCCAGCGGGATCACGCGCCGCCGGCCCGCGCAACGGCGGCGGTCCAGTCAGGTGACGGTCGGCGTGCCGCACGACATGAAGCCAGGTCGGCCGCTGATCGACGACGGCCAGAGATTCGACTCGACGAGGTAGACGTTCGGAGTACGGCGCGCGACGTGACGCGCGCGAAGTGAGGCGGGCGGGAAGACGCGGTCGATGGCGCGTCGGGGGTGGAGCGGGGTCGCGAATGGCGCGTGCCCGTAAACGGTCATGTCGACGCGACGGCCGGGAGTGGGAACGGCTCAGTCGGTGATGGGTGCTGAAATCTCGTCGCCAGCGCGACCCCGCCCCGCCCCCGACGCGCCACCGGCCGCGCCGCGCGCGGCGGGGAGAAGCTCAGCGCGCGAGGGCGTCGACGCGCTCGAGATACCGCTGCGCGTCGAGCTCCTCGAAGATGCCGCGCGCATCCTTGAGCGTCGCGAGGGCGCCCGCCTCGTCGCCGCGCTCGCGAACGACCTCGGCTGACACCATGAGCGTCCGGCCCACCTCGAACCGCGCCTCGATCGTCGTGAACGTGGTCCGCGCGGCGTCGAACCGCGCCGTGGCCTCGTCGAGCGCGCCGCGCACGAGCGCGCAGCGGCCGAGCACGCGCTCCGCGACGCCGACGCCATACGCCTGCCGCGTCTCGCGCGCGAGCGCGACGGCCAGTCCGGCGAGCTCACGCGCCCGCGCGACGCGGCCGCAGGCCAGGTGCGCCTCCGCCAGCCAGGCGGCGAACCAGCCGTGCGCGCGGAACCGGAACCGCTCGAACGCGGTCACCGCGGCCTCGAGCATCGCGACCGCGCCGTCGGCGTCCTCGCCGACGAGGAGCGCGTAGCCGAGCCAGCCCTTCGCGATCGCGGTGTTCAGCGGATCGGGCGACAGCTCGAGGCCGCGGCGGCACGCGACGATCGCCGGCTCGGATTCGCCGGCGAGCGCGTGGATGCCGCCCGTCGTCCAGGCCGCCGAGCTCTCGAGGCGCGGGTTGCCCAGCGCTTCGCCAACCGCCGCCGCGCGGCGTTCGGCCTCGAGCGCGGCGCGGAAGCGTCCGAGCAGCGTGTGGCTGAATCCGAGCACCCAGTACGCGAGCCCGAGCCACCAGTTCGGCCCCGCGGGCGCCAGCAGGAACGCGGAGCGCTGGGCGTGCGTGACACCCTCGGTGAACGGCCCCGACCAGAACGCCTCCAGGGCCAGGACGAAGTGGGCGCGCGCCATCGTCTTGCCGTCGTGGCAGCGGTCCGCTTCCTCGAGGGCACGGCGGGCGCTCGCGGTCGCGAGCTCGCGATCGCCGAGGAGGCTCGCGGTGTTCCCGACGAAGAAGTGATACCGGCTCGCCAGTCGCGGATCGTGCGCGTCCTCGACGGCGCCGCGCTCGGCGACGAGCAGCGCCAGCGCCTCGCCGAGCCGGCCGAGGAACGACAGCACGCGCGCCCGCCGGAGGGCGAGTTGCACGCGCTCGATCGGCTCGTGCGTGCGCACGAGCGCGGCCTCGAGCGCCTGCCCGGCGTCGGCGAACGCGTAGTTGCGGGCGGCGTGGTCCGCGAACTGCGTGAGATAGAGCACGGCCCGGCCGTCGTCCGCGCTGTGCGCGTAGTGATACGCGAGCTGGTCGTACACGCGCTCGAGCTGGCCGGCGTGGAGCCGCTCGAGCTCCCGGCCGACCGCGGCGTGCAGGACCTCGCGCGTCGGCGGCAGCGCGTCGGCGTAGATCGTCTCGCGCCAGCGATCGTGCGTGAACGCGAACCGCTCGCCCACGCCGTGGAGCAGGCCGCGCCGCACGAGCTCTTCGAGCGCTTCGGCCGCCGTCCGCTCGTCGAGCGCCGCCGCGCGCTGCGCGGGGGCGAACTCGAAGTCGCGTCCCACGACGGCCGCGACGGTCACGAGCTGCCGGGCCGCCTCGCCGAGTCGCTCGACCCGGCGCCGCACGAGCTGCCGCACGCGCTCGGGCACCGTGGCCTCGACGGCGGCGGCCGCCGTGCCGTCGCGCACCGCGCGCAGCGTCTCCACGGCGACGAACGGATTGCCCGCGCTCACCTCCCACACGCGGCGCGCGAGCTGTCGCGCCGCCGCGTCGTCGACGTCGCCGCCGAGCGCGCGAACCAGCGCGCCGGTCGCCGGCTCGGTCAGCGGTCCGACCGTGAGACGGACGAGGCGCGCCTCGCGGTCGAGCTCGTCGAGCACGCTGCGCAGCATTGGCGCGTCGGCGAGCTCCTCGGCGCGCGCGCTGACGACGATGGCGAGCGGCGAGCGCTCGAGCCGGCGTCCGACGAAGCCGAGGAGCCGCAGGCTCATCTCGTCCGCCCACTGGAGGTCCTCGAGCACCACGAGCAGCGGGGCGCGGCCGGCGAGCGCGGCGAGCACGTGCGCGAACGCCTCGAAGACCCGGACCGCGTTCTCGGGGCCGCCGCCCAGCGCGATCTCGGGCTCACCGAGCTCGGGCACGACGCGGGCGAGCGCCGCGCGCGACACCGGACGCAGCCCGGTCAACACGGCGGCGTCCGACAGCACCCCCGCCGCGCGGAGCGCTTCGATCCAGGGGCCGAACGCGAAGACCTGTTCCGTCTCGTAGGCGCGTCCGACGATCGCGTGCGCGCCGAGACCCTCCGCGCGGTCGAGCAGCGCCTCGATCAGCCGCGTCTTGCCGATGCCGCCTTCGCCGAGCACGGCGACGACGCGGCAGCCGTGCCGGGCGGTGTGTTTCACGGCCTCGTGGAGCGCCGCGAGCTCGGCCGTTCGACCGACGAGCGGCGTCTGCTCCGCCGGCCGGCGCGCCCCGACACGCGCGCCGTCGCGGGCGCGCCCGCCGCTGACGAGGCCGAGATAGATCTGGCGCGTCTCGGGCTCCGGGTCCACGCCGACCTCGCGCTGCAGGACGTCGACGCACGCCTGGTACTGCCGGAGCGCATCGGCACGCCGTCCCTGCTCCGCGTAGAGACCCATGAGGACGCGATGGACGGATTCCTCGAGCGGGTCCTGGGCGAGCAGCCGGATCGCGGTCTGGATCGCGCCGTCGGCGTCGCCGGCCTCCCGCTGGATCGCGAGCAGGCGGCCGAGCGCGTCGATCGCGCGCTCGCGATACCGCTGGCGCTCGACGACCACCCAGTCCTCGAACGCCGGCTCGCGCACGCCGAGGCCGGCGAGCAGCTCGCCGCGATAGAGCTCGGCGGCGCGCGCGAGCGTCTGGGGACGCCCGTCCTTCACGCACCGCTCGAACTCGAGCGCGTCGACGTCGAGATGTCCACGGCGGAGCGCCACGGTGCGGCCTTCCGTGTGAATGGCGCCGCCGGCGGCCGGTCCCAGCGCCTTGGCGACGAGCGACAGCGTCTGCCGCAGGCTCCCGCGCGCCTGGCGGTCCGCGGCATCGGTCCAGAGCAGCGTCGCCAGGGCGTCGCGCGGGTGGCTGCGGTCGGCGCCCAGAGCGAGGTACGCGAGCAGCGCCTCGGCCTTGCGCGTCGGCAGCCGAACATGCGCGCCCGTCGGACTGCGGAGCTCGAAACCCCCGAGCACGGCGAGACGGAATCGCTTCGTCGCCATGGACTGCGCGGGCACTATAGCGGAGCGCGCGGCCGATTGACACGGCGCCGCGGCGCGCCGTACATGCGGACTATGGCCACCAAGATCGAGCTGACGGAAACCGTCCTGCGCGACGCGCACCAGTCGCTGCTCGCGACACGCATGCGCACCGCGGACATGCTGCCGGTCGCCGACAAGCTCGACGCGGTCGGCTACTGGTCGCTGGAGACGTGGGGCGGTGCGACGTTCGACGCGTGCCTGCGCTATCTGAAGGAATGCCCGTGGGAGCGCCTCCGCACGCTGCGCGCGGCGATGCCGCGCACGCGGTTCCAGATGCTCGTGCGCGGCCAGAACGTCGTGGGCTACCGCAACTATCCCGACGACGTCGTCCGCGCGTTCATCGAGCGCGCGGCGGCGAACGGCATCGACGTCTTCCGCATCTTCGACGCGATGAACGACGTCCGGAACCTGAAGACGGCGATCGAGGCGGCGCTCGCGACCGGCAAGATCGCCGAAGGGACCGTCTGCTACACGATCAGCCCCGTCCATTCGGTGGACTACTTCGTCCGCGTGGCGGAAGAGCTCGCCGCGCTCGGCGTGCAGATCCTCTGCCTCAAGGACATGGCCGGACTGCTGCAGCCCTACGTCGCGGCCGACATCATCGCCAAGCTGAAGGCCCGGATCGCGCTGCCGCTGCACCTGCACTCGCACTGCACCGCGGGGCTCGCGCCGATGACGTACATGCTGGCCATCGACGCCGGCGCCGATCTCCTCGACACGGCGCTCTCGCCGCTCGCGTACGGCGCGTCGCAGCCGCCGACCGAGGCGGTCGTCGCGGCGCTCCGGGGCACGCCGCGCGACACCGGTCTCGACCTCGGACGGCTCGACGAGCTCGCGCGATACTTCGCCGGGGTGCGCCGCACGTACGCGGAGTTCGAGAGCGCGGCGGCGAACCAGATCAAGGCGGACGTGCTCGTCTCACAGATCCCGGGCGGCATGGTCTCCAACCTGGTCGCGCAGCTCCGCCAGTCCAAGGCGGAGCACAAGCTGGACGCCGTGCTCGCGGAGATGCCGCGCGTCCGGGCCGACCTCGGCTATCCGCCGCTCGTCACGCCGACCAGCCAGATCGTCGGCTCGCAGGCCGCGCTGAACGTCATGACGGGCAAGCGCTACTCCGTGGTGGCCACCGAGACGACGAACTACGTGATGGGCCTCTACGGCCGGCCGCCGGGGCCGATCAGCGCCGAGGCGCGGCAGAAGATCCTCGGCGCGAAGGCGCCGATCACCTGCCGGCCGGCGGACCTGCTCGAGCCCGGCCTCGAGACGGCGCGGCGGGAGATCGGCAGCCTCGCGGCGAGCGAGGAAGACGTCCTGTCCTACGCGCTCTTCCCCGACCTCGCGAAGGAGTTCTTCCTGGCGCGGTCCCGCTAAGCGCGCTCGAGGATGTGGAGCCCGCGGTCGCGATCGATCAGGTACATGAGCCCGCGGCCGTCGTAACACACGTCGTTCGAGCAGACGCGCGTGCCGCCGGCCGGGACGTCGGGCAGAAACGACGCGACCTCGCGCGGCGCGTGCGGATTCTCGACGTCGACGATCCGCAACCCGTGGGCGAACCACGCGACGGGGATCTCGGTGCTGCGCACCTCCTCGCACGGCTGGTGGCAGCCGGTGAACGGCGGCTGCGGCGAGCCGTCGATGCCGTCGACCTGGAAGCTCGCGAACGGCACCGGCCGCGTCTCGTCGGTGATGTCGACGAGCCAGAGGAACGACGGCGGCGACGGCGCCGTCTTGGCGACGTCCTCGTCGGCGACGAGGAGCACGCGCTTGCCGGCGAGCGGGAACGGCACCGGCAGCGCGGTGTGGATCGGGTGCGCGTACGGCGGCGTCCAGTCGAGCGCCGAGATCATGCGCGGCTTGGCCAGGTCCTCCACGTCGAGGATCACGAAGCCGCCGTGCCAGTAGCTCACGTACATGCGATTGCCGGAGCGGATCGGGTGATGGCAGCGATGATGCCGGCCCTCCCAGGACGGCGTTTCGCCGCCGGCAACCCACTGGCCCGGCATCCACCAGCGGCCGACTTCCTCGGGCTTCGCCGGATCGCGCAGGTCCAGCGTGAGGACGATGTTGCCCTGATAGCCCTCGAGCTCCGGCGACAGGTACGCGTACCGGCCGTCGAAGGTGAAGCGGTGCACGCCCTTCGATTTCCAGAACGTGATCTCCCGGGGCTGGTCGGGCTTCGACACGTCGTAGATCCCGAGGCCGCCCTGGCGCGGGACGCCTTCTTCCATCTGGACGACCTCGCGATTCACGAGCATCACGCCGTCGGACACGCGCACCTTGTGCGAGTGCACGCCGTTCGGGACCGTGACCTCGGCCAGCTTGCGCGGCTTCGCGGGATCGCTCACGTCGACGATCGACGTGCCGTGCGGCGCCTTCATGTGCGCGATGTACGCGACGTTCCCGCCGACGACGACCTGTCCCCCGCCCGGACAGTCGAAGTAGGACACCGCACGGATTCCGTGACCCTGGCTCATCAGCCGACCTCCATTCGGTCGCCTAGTCGATGCTCGCGAGATCCTTCAGCAGCGCCGCGACCGTCGGCAGACCGGCGTTCGGATCCATCCGGTGCACGGCGCGCACGATCCCCTGGCGATCGATCACGAACACGGCCTGCGGGGCGTCCTTGCCGGGATACCGCATCGCGAACGGAATCGGCAGCGGCGTACGCTCGCCACGCAGCAGGAGATCGCTCGCGGACGCCGCCATCGAACGGACGATCTCGGTCGGCGCGGCCGATTCGAGCGCGAGCCCGTACCGCTCGTGCACCGCGCGAGCGGGATCGCAGAGATACGGAAAGTCGAAGCGGTAGAACTTCCCGTAGCGCCGGGCTTCCTCGACGGTGTTGTGCGTCACCTGCAGCAGCTCCGCCTCGTGTTTCTCGAGATCGGGAAGTCCCAGGCGCAACTGCGCCATGTGCCGGCGGCAGAACGGTCAGAACAGTCCCTTCGAAAACCAGAGCACGACGCGACGCCGGCCGCGGAAGTCCGCGAGTCCGATCTCGATGCCGTCCGGGGCCGGGAGCGTGAAGGCCGGCGCGGCCTCGCCGACGGCGGGCATGCGCGGCGACGCCGTCGTCATGGCAGCGACTGGAGCACGCCGGCGAGCGGCGCCGCGTCTCCGTTGAAGCGGTCGCGCCAGGCGAAGCGGTCGACGTTGCCGGGGCCGAACACGAACGTGCCGCCCTGCTGCAGCGATGGGCCGCTCGGCATGCCGGGGCGGGTTCCACGCGCGAGCGCCGACAGCGTGTTCACGATCGCGCGCGGATCGAGCACGGTGCCGACGCCGGACGCGAGGCCCGCCGCGCGATACACGGCGAGCGAGGGATCGGTGAGCAGCGCGCCCGCGAAGCCGGTCGCGGCGCGAAACGACGCGATCGCCTCCGTCGCGCCGTTGCCGACGACGACGACGTGCGCGCCGCGCTTCTCGAGCTCGGGCAGCGCGGGCACGAGGCCAGCGACCTGCTGGCGGCACGAGACTCAGCCGAACTGGCGCACGAAGACGAGCGCCGCCGGCCGGTCGGCCCACAGCGTGCCGAGCGTGACCGCACGGCCGGTCTCGTCGAGCGCGGTGAGCGGCGCGAGCGCGTGCGCGACGTTGTCGGGCATGGGCCCGATGATATCCTGACCCGCCATGAGCACCCCCATCGCGCCCGACGAGCTCGAACGTCTGCTCCGGAGCACCACGCCGCACGCGCTGCTCGACGTGCGCGAGCGCGCGACCTACGAGCGCGGCCACATCTACCGGGCGACGTCGCTGCCGCGCCGGCTGCTCGAGCTGCGCCTGCCCGCGCTCGTCAGCGCGGGCACGACGCCGATCGTCCTCTGCGACGACGGTGGGGCGAAGCCGCAGCACGACGCGCAGCCGCAGGCGGAGCGTGTGCGAGGCGAGTCTATGAGAGATCGGCTGTCGGCGCTGGCGGCGCCGACGCTCGCCGCGATGGGCTATCGCGACGTGCGCGTGCTGCAGGATGGGCTCGCGGGCTGGCGGGCGAGCGGACGCCGCGTCGTGCAGGGCCTGAACGTGCCGAGCAAAGTGTTCGGCGAGCGCGTGCGGCACGAGCTCAAGACGCCCGAAGTCCTGCCGCACGAGCTCGCGGGGCGCATCGCGCGCGGCGACGACATGGTCATCGTCGATTCGCGCACGCCGGAGGAATACCGGCGCGGCTGCATCCCCGGCGCGATCTCGGTGCCCGGCGCCGAGCTGGCGTATCGCATCACGGAGCTCGTCGACCGTCCCGACACGACGATCGTGGTGCACTGCGGCGGCCGCACGCGCAGCTACCTCGGCGCGGAGTCGCTCCGGCGCGTCGGCCTGCCGAATCCGATCGTCGCGCTGAAGAACGGCACGATGGGCTGGCAGCTTGCCGATCTCGAGCTCGAGCGCGGCGCCGACCGGTTGTGGCCGGCCGCGTCGGAGAAGAGTCGCACGGTCGCCGCGAGCGTGGCCGAGCGCGTGGCCGCGGAGGACAGGATCCCGTTCGCGACGCCGGACGAGGTCACCGCCTTGATCGCACGCCGCGACGTGGACAACGTCGCCGTGCTCGACGTCCGCACCGCGGACGAGTACGCGGAGGCGCACGTCGCCGGGGCGACGTGGGCCCCCGGCGGTCAGGCGGTCCAGGCGACCGACGAATACGTCGCGGTGCGCGCGGCGACCATCGTGCTCGTGTGCGACGGCTCGGTGCGCTCGGTGCTGACGGCCGCGTGGCTGCGTCGCATGGGGCTGCCGAACGTGCGCGTGCTGCGCGGCGGGCTGCCCGCGTGGGTGAGCGCCGGCGGCGCCGTCGAACGCGGCCATCCCGCGTCCGAGGTGTTCGGTCTCACCCAGGCGCGCGCGAAGGTGCGCACGGTGACCGCCGCCGAGCTGCGCGCCATGCTCGAGCGTGACTTCGCGCCGGTCGTCGTCGATGTCGATCCGAGCGACGCCTACACCCGCGCGCACGTGCCGGCCGCGACGTGGGTCGCGCGCACGCGGCTCGAAGACCTGATCGGCGGCGTCGCGCCGGATCGCACGCGACCGGTGGTCGTCACCTGCAGTGACGGCGTGATGTCGACGCTGACCGCGGCCACGCTCGCGCCGCTCGGATACGCCGCATCCGTGCTCGACGGCGGAAAGCGCGCGTGGGAGGCGAGTGGCGGCGCCACGGAGCAGGGGCTCACGCGCGCGGCCGACGCGCCCGACGACGTCGTGCTGAAGCCGTACGAGCGCGGGCGCTGGGCGATGGAGGCGTACCTCCGCTGGGAGGAAGCGCTCGACCAGGAAGGCTGGAGCCCGCACGCGCTGCTCGAGCCGCCGGCGCGCACGTGAGCGACCCCATGGACACGCTCGTCACCACCGACTGGTTCGCCGCGCACCTCGACGATCCCTCCGTGCGCATCGTCGACGGCAGCTGGCACATGCCGCAGCTCCAGCGCGACCCGCGCGCCGAGTTCGCCGCGGCGCACATACCGGGCGCTGTGTTCTTCGACATCGACGCCATCGCCGACCACGCGACCGCGCTGCCGCACATGCTGCCGTCGGCGGCGGAGTTCGCCGCGGCGGTCGGCGGTCTCGGCATCGGCGACGGCGACCGGGTCGTCGTCTACGACAGCCGCGGTGTCGTGAGCGCCACGCGCGTGTGGTGGACGTTCCGCGCGTTCGGTCACGACCTGATCGCGGTGCTCGACGGCGGGCTGCCGAAGTGGCGCGCGGAGGGTCGCCCGGTCGCGTCCGGCGTGCCGGCGCCGCCGCGCCGCACGTTCACGGCGAGGCCGCGTCCGGAGCTCGTCCGCGACCTCGAGGCCATCAAGAACGACGTCGAGCGTCGCACCGAGCAGGTCGTCGACGCGCGGTCGCACGGCCGGTTCACCGCGACGGAGCCCGAGCCGCGCGCCGGTCTCCGCGGCGGTCACATTCCCGGCAGCGTCAATCTTCCGTACGACCGGCTCTATCGCCCCGACGGCACGCTGCTGCCGACCGACGAGCTCCGCCGGCGGTTCGAGACGGCCGGCGTCGATCTCGGAAAGCCGATCGTGACGACGTGCGGCTCCGGCATCACCGCGTCCGTCCTGGCGTTCGCGCTCGCGCGCTGCGGACGTCCGGACGTCGCGGTGTACGACGGGTCGTGGACGGAATGGGGTGGCCGCGACGACGTGACTGTTGAGGTGGGGGGCCCCGACATGGCCCCCCACACCCCCCCAACGCTCGGAAGCGGCCCGGCGTAGCCGTGCCGCTCCTCGGACAGGCCGTGCTCGCGATCTGGAACGACGTTGAGGGGGGGGCCCCGACATGGCCCACACCCCCCCAACG
>JACPCW010000023.1 GCA_016184365.1 Candidatus Rokuibacteriota bacterium | reverse complement strand
AACGGCTTTTGAATCTCCAAGCGTGTCGCCAACGGCCGGATCGAGTTCAACACCGCTCTTTGCCGCGGCTACGCGCGGCAAAAAGCCTTAATTCGTTAGGGATCTCATCTCGGTCCCTCCGTTTCCCTCCTGGTGTTGGCGCTGACGGGTGAGTTGCTGCACCATCCGAGCCAGACGGCCTGAGGGTTTTCGACCGGAATTTCATGGCATTACGGACCCCGGACCCCAGCACATCGGGACCAGCGAGGAGCCGGCGCGCCCCGCTGTGGCGGCCGTGCCCCGGAAATCAGGCGGGTCCAGAAAGCTGGTGATCCCTGCCGCCGGGCGCGGGGGGAACGGCATCCCGTGGCGCATGCCGCCCGCGGCCCCATGAACGCGAGGGCCACACCGGCCAGCCCGGCCGTGGCAGCGATCGTCACCGCTACCGCGAGCACCGTCTTCACGCCTCGAGTTCCTCGATGTGTGACTACTTCATCGGAGCGCCCGCGCCGGGCGACCCCGTTCCATGCGGACCCATCGGCCGGTGCGCGCTCCAGCGCGCCTCGTGATAGAGGCGGCGTTGCTCGTCCGTGAGCAGCTCGCGCGTCTTCAGGTGGGTCATGAGGTGGACGAGACGCACCTCGGTGCGCGCCTTCTCCACCTCGACCAGCACCGCTCGCACGGATGCCTCGTCCGCCTGGCCGCCGGCGAAGAGCTGGCGGAGCTTGGCCTCGGCGTCGAGCAGCCGGGCGCTCTTGGGCCGCGACTCCGCCAGCGTCGCCGTCATCAGCGACTGGGCCCTGGCTTCCTGCTCGGCGGTCAGCTTCAGCCGGTCCTTCAGCTCGAGGATGTGCAGTGGCCCCGGATACCCGTTGTGGTCCGCCGCGAACGCCATGCCGAAGCCGCGGCCGGTCGCGATGTTCTCCTCGAACGCCGCCGCGCACGCCTCGGCGAGCATGTGGGCCGATGGCCCTCCAGGCACCGCGGGCGGCATGCCGTGTTGAGCTTCGGAAGCTCGGAGCCCGGTGGCCAGAACAACCAGGCCTAGCGCGATGGCGATGAGTCCCTTTCGACTTCGCATCCGTCCCCTCCTCGGTGCGCGCGAACACCGCCCCTGCAACGGCGACGCGAGCACGATGGCCACGACCGCTCTCCACATGAAGTTCCCTCCCGTCGGAATCGATCACCCGCAGTATGGAGAGCCGGGGACGCGCCGAATCTATGACTTAAGTCACACAACGCCGAGCGGTGGATGAGGGCGATCAGCGTCCGAGGTGGCGCGTGAAGAACTCCTCGACGCGGCGCCGGGCGTCGGCGGCAGCCGCCGGATCGTACCCGATCGTGGCGCCGCAGCACTCGCCGGGTTTGTTGCGGTTCCCGACGTCCGGCAGGACGACGCGCGCCGGCCCCTCGACGTCGAAGTGGTGCAGGGCGCCCGGATACACCACGAGCGAGACGTCGGCGCCGCGGCTCCGCATCCCTTGCGCCATCTCGACGCACGGCCCGGGCAGCGTCCAGTCGTCGGCGTCGCCGATCAGCACGAGCAGAGGACGCACGACCGTCTCGTCGACGAGTGACGGCAGCCGCCGGGATAGAACCCGACGGCCGCGCGGTACCCCGGCTCCGGCAGGATCACCCCGCGACGCCGGGCGCGCTCGTGGCTCGGCCCGTTGATCGCGGCCATCGAGAACACGCCGCCGTTGGACCAGCCGATGACTCCGATGTGCTCGCGGTCGACGTACGGGCGTGACGCGAGGTAGCGGAAGGCGCCCACGGCATCGTCGAACCGCTCGGTGTTCGGGACGTCAGGCGAGGAGAACGAGCAGTTCTCGGTCAGGCCGCGCGGTGTCCACGAATCGACGGGCAGCGCCACGTAGCCGCGAGCGAGAAACCACCGGGCCCACTCGCGGGTCGACGGCAGCGGCCATGATCGGCCTTGTCGATGCGGCGACCTGCCGCGTCGTCGCGGAGGCGCGGTGCCGGTCACTCCCCACCACCGTCCGGCTCTTGGCTTAGAAGCTCGGCGTTGGCACGCGACCCCAGCCGCTGCCTGATGGAATGTCGACGACCTTCAACACTTCGCCCGTGTGGAGATGCACGTCGGCGAAGACCCGCGGCTCGCGCCGGACGTTGATCGCGAAGTCGTCGGACGCCGACATCAGCCGGCCCGGCTCGGCCACAACGTCGAGAAAGATGATCCGCCGCCTCATGGCGGGACTGTCATGGAGCGCGACGGAACCATGCGCAGGCGTGGCATGGGCGTGGCCTTCCGTGAGATGCGCGAAGGGATGCAGGACGTAGTCCGTGATCATCGCGACCGTCTTGTGCTGGTCGAACAGCCGCCACTCTGGCCCCGTATCGGCGATCATGCCCTGCATCGTGTAATCCACCGGGATGACGTAGGCGAGAAGCCGATGCCCCTCGTGTTCGCCCGCACGCGTCCGTGTGGCGACCGCACCGTCTTCGAGGATTTTCGGCAGGAGATCACGGGCCGCGGCCAGGTCCTCGGCGGTGATGGCGATCGCATCCACGCCATCGAGGGCGGCGAGCGGGAGGTGGCGGATGGTGTAACTGCGCAACACGAAGCCAGTGCTGACGAGCACCACGAGAAGGACGGCGAGAATCCCGAGCGCCTTGCCCGCGCTCACCCGGTACAGCGGGGCGTCCTCCTCCGGGAGGAGGCGCGCCTCCGCCAGGCGCGGCAGGAACATTCCTGTGCGACCCAGGTAGTCACGGTAGCTCTTGCCGTGCCGGCCAAGCATGCGCCGTTCCTCATCCTTCGCCAGCACGTAGTACAGGAACAGCATCACGGCGAGAAGGACCAACGACAGGAAGCGCGGCCAGAGAATCGCGAGGCCGATGCCGGATACCGCGAGCGACAGATACTGCGGATGACGAACGAGCGCGTAGCCCCCCTTGCTCGCGACGCCCGTCTTCCGGATCTTCCCCGCGTACACCTGAATCGCGCACGCGAGGAACCCGAGGAGACCGAGCACGAAGAAGACCGAGCCGAGCACCCGAATGGCAGCGAGCCCGGCGTTGGGCGGAACCACCATGTGGGGAAGGAAGAAGGCCGTGAGCCAGCGGGTGAACGGCGTCGTCCCCAGGACCAGCAGCACGGGATTGAAGACGGCATAGAAGAACAGGGCGAAGGGGCTGATCATGATGAGGACCTCGAGCGCCACGACGAAGGCCAGTACGATCGTGCCCTTGGCCGCGAGCTGTCCCACCGTAGCGCTTCGTGACTCGATCTCGGTGCTCATGTCCGCTCTCCTCCGTCGCCGACGGTCTGCGAACAGTCTGGAGACCCCGGGTGGACGGAATCAATGACTTAAGTCACAGCCGCGTCATCGCGGAGCACGTCTTCGTCGCCTCGGGCGAGGGCGGCGAGACGCGCAGGATCACGGATGGTGTGACGCGTGATCGCTCGCGGGATATCGCGGCCGGGCGGCAGCTCATCACGCCGGACGTCCGCCGGACCGGGATGGCCGGCCCGCCGCCCGGCTGGGCCGAAGGCTCACCCGCGTCGTGCCGTCGCAAGATGACGGGGCTCATGCTGCGTTCTGCTCGCCAGCAGGCCCACGAAGCCGAGACCGCGGATGTGGGCGACCTGCTCCGGGCCGGCGCTGGTCACGGTGAGCACAAGGCGATCGGCTCCGGTCTCGACCGTTGTCTCCCATCCGGGGAATCGGCTGAGCTCCTGCACATGAGCCGGCACGATGCGCTGGATCGCGGCCAGCGTCCGGTCCACGCCGGAGATCTCGATCCTCAGACCGCCGTCGATCGGCTGCTCCTCGAGCGCGGGCCCGCACCATCACCTCGTCCATGTCGACGAGGTGCTCGTGAAGCGCCCTCAGGTCGACCTTGCTCCAGTCCGTGTCGGGATCCGATAGCCGGCCTTGTACCGCTGCAGCCACTGGAGGACGCCCGAGATGGTGTCCCACAGCCAGTTCACGGGAGCACCGTCAACAGTTTCTGGAGGCGGCCGTCGCGCATGATCGTGACCGACAGCGTGTCTCCGGGCCCGACCCGCCGCAGCTGGTCCCGCAGCCGAGGCGCCTCACCGATCGGGACGCCCTGGGCCTCGAGGATCACGTCGCCGCCGAGGATGATCGTCCGCTCGCCGATCGTCGCCTTGACGAAGCCGCCACGAAGCCCGAGCCGGGCGCCGGGCGAGTCCGGGACGACGCGCTGAACGAGGACGCCGGGTCCCGGCAGATTCAGGATCCTCACCAGGTCGTCGGACAGGAACAGGCCGTCGATGCCATGCCACGGCGCGCCGCGCTCGAGGACCAGCTCTCGCGCCACGTTGGCCGCGACGGCGAAGCCGAGGCCCTCGAAGCCGCCGGACGTCGAGACGATGTGGCTGACGATCCCGAGGACCTCGCCGGCCATGTCGAACATCGGCCCCCCGGAGTTGCCCTTGTTAATCGCGGCGTCGGTCTGGAGGAACTCGGCGTGACCGAGGCCGGCCGTCGTCTGTCCCGGCTTCTGGCGTCCGCTCAGGTGCCCCACCGTCAGCGTGTGGCTGAGCCCGTAGGGCGCGCCGATGATGAAGACCTGCTCGCCGATCCGCGCCGCGTCCGAATCGGCGAGGCGGGCAGCCACCGCGCCTGGGGGCACGCCCTCGGCCCGCAGCAGCGCGACGTCCGCGCCCGGGGCCGAGGACACGACTCGCGCACGCACCCGCTGTCCATCCCAGAACTCGACGCTGATTTCGGAGGCGGCGTGGACCAGGTGCGCCGCGGTGAGGATCTTGCCGTCGTTCGAGATCAGCACGCCCGAACCGACGCTGGAAACGCTTGGCGCCTGTCCTTCCTCCGCGGGCACGTCCATCTCGAGCGCCCGGATCACGACGACCGAACGATGGACCCGCTCGAAGAGCTCGGCAATCGTCGCTGCGCTCGCCACCGCCGGGATCATGCTCCCGACGACGAGCACGACCATCAGCGCGTGTCGCTGGGCGGTCCGGACCGCGGCGGGATGCCAGTCGATCGAGAAGCCAAGTCCCGCGAGAGCGGCCAGCGAGATCAGGAGCCCGCTCACGCTGCTGAGAAAGTCGGCGGCAGCCTCGATGCCGACGCCGAGACTGTAGCCGAGACCCAGGTAGGCCGAGGTCCAGATGAGTCGTCCCGCCAGGTCCAGCGGCAGGAAACGGCGCAGCGAATAGCGACCGGCGCCGGCCAGGACGTTCACCGCGGGACTGAGAAACGACAGGAGGGAACGGCTGAGCACCACGGTCAGCGCTCCCCAGCGCTCGAAGAGGCGCTCGACCCGAGCGCGCCGCTCGGGCGTGAGCCCGATCCACCGACCCCGCCGCTCGAGGAACTCCTGGGTGAGCACGCGCCCGAGACTGTAGCCGGCGACGTCGCCGAGCACGGACCCGCTCACCCCGACCGTACTGGCCCCGAGCCAGCTCATCTGCCCCTGGGCGGCGAGCGACCCCGCGACCACCATCGCGAGCGCGGATGGCAAGTGCAAGCCGAGCGCGCCGAGGAACAGCGTGAGGCCGAGCGCCGGATACCCGTACGCGAGCAACGCGGCGAGGAACTCGCCCGCGACGAGGGAGTCCTGGGAAGTCCCCGTCCCCTCGGAAGAGGCTGGCGAGAGGCGGCGCAACTCCGCGATCGCTTCCTGGACCTCCCGGACATGGCTGAACGGTGAACGCCCTTCCGCGCGCGCAAGGGAGACCAGCGCCGTCGTGGGATCGATGTCGGGCGGCAATCGGAGGCGTCGAGCCAGCGCCGTTCCGGATACGTGATAGGTCCCCGCGACATAGCCCAGGGTCATCCAGGGCCGGACGCTGCTGAGATCGCCGGCTCCCATCGCGTACGCCGAGCGCAGAAGGACGAACGAACGGTAGGTTCGGAGCCCGAACCCGAGGGCGACGAGCGCGGTGAGCGCCATCACGGCAAGGACCACCGCGCGCCGCCAGTCAGCGCGAGCGTGGATCGCTCTCGACCTCGTTCCGGGCCGCAGTGACGGCACGGCCTACTCCGCCCGGAGCGCCACGATCGGATCGAGGCGCGCGGCCCGTCGCGCCGGATAGGCGCCGAAGAAGACGCCGATGGCCGCCGAGACGCCGAAGGCAAGCGCGATCGCCAGCGGCGACACGGCGGTCGGCCATCCCGTCGCGTACGACAGCGCGACGCCGCCCGCGAGCCCGATCGCGATCCCCGCGACCCCTCCGAGCAGGCTGAGCGCCGTCGCCTCCATCACGAACTGGAGCAGGATGTCGTGCTGCCGGGCGCCCACCGCGCGACGCACGCCGATCTCGCGCGTCCGCTCACGCACCGAGATCACCATCAAGGCGAGAATGCCGATGCCACCGACCAGGAGCGAGATCCCGGCGACGCTCCCGAGGAGGAGGCTGAACGTCTGCCCCGTCTCCTGCGCGGTGGCGAGGATCTCGCCCTGCGTCTGCACCATGAAGTCATCCGCCAAGCCGGGCTTGATCCGGTGGCGCTCGCGGAGCAGCTCGGTGACCTGCGCCGAGGCCAGCGCCATCGACCGCTCGTCGCGGGATTGCAGATAGAGGCTGTTCAGGTGGGTGACGTTGAACAGCCTCCGGAGCGCCGTGGAGATGGGGATGACGATCTGATCGTCCTCGTCGACGCCCGCGTAGTTGAGCCCCTTCCGCTCCAGGATCCCGATGACCTCGAACGGCACGTTCCCGATCCTGATCGTCTCGCCCACGACGCCTCCGCGCAGATCGAGATTCGTGAGCACGGTCTGCCCGACGACGGCCACCCGCTGCGCGCCGAGCACCTCGTCGGCGTCGAAGAACCGGCCGGCCCCGGCGCGGAACTGACGGACCGCGGCGAACTCCTCGCCGGCGCCGACGACGGTGGAATTGGTGGTGCCCGTGCCGGACTTCACCGCCATCCTCCGGCTCTGGACGGGCACGACCCGGGCGACGGCCGAGCATTCGTCCAGGATCGCCCGGGCGTCGCGCAGGTCGAGCGTGGTGACGCTGCCGACCGCCTGCGGCCGACCCGCCACGTTCTTGACCTGTCCCGCGCTCACGATGATCAGGTTGGTCCCGAGCGCCTGGATCTTGCCGAGCACTTCACGTCTCGCGCCTTCGCCGACCGCCATCATGACGATGACGGCGGCCACGCCGACGACGATGCCGAGGATGGCGAGGATGGCCCGCAGCCGGTTGGCCGTGAGGGCCGCGAGCGCGATGCGGAGCCCCTTCAGCAGGCGCATGGAAAGCCCGCCCGACCGCTCAGGTCCCCGCGAACCGTCGGCGGCGATGGAGGAGCGCCGCGAGGGCCACGAAGACGGCCGCGAACGCGACCAGGGCTCCCGCGCTCACCCACGGCGGAAACACTCCCGTTTCCCCGAGCGAGATGCGCACGAGGTCCACGCAATAGGACAGGGGCGACAGGAAGCCGACCCACTGGCTCCACGCTGGCAGTTCGGCCAGCGGCACGAAGACGCCGCTGACGAAGATCAGCGGCAGCCGGACGAGATTCGAGAGCATCATCACCTCGGACGGTGCGTCCGTGCCCCGCGCGGCGAGCAGCACGCCGAGGGCGCCGAACGCGACGGCGCCGAGGACGACACCGGCCAGCAGGCGGCCCGGCGCGACGACGTGGGCGGGCGTCACCGCCAGGCCGAGCCCGAGCGGGATCAGCGAGACCACCGCGCCGAACGCCGCCGCGGCGAGGAGATCGCCGAGCAGGATGGCCTCGAGCGAGGCCGGCGAGGTCGCCAGCCGCTCGTAGGTCCGCGCCTGGCGTTCCCATGGCGTGATGAGCGGGCCCACCGCCGACGCGCTGAAGAAGACCGCCATCGCGAGCATGCCCGGGACGAGAGCATCCGGCGGCACGGCGCGGCCGATCGCGAACGCCAGGAAGAAGAACACCGGGAAGATCAGCCCGAAGGTGATCACCGGCGCCTTCAGGTAGTAGATCATCGCGTCCTTCCTCGCGATGACGAGCGCCAGACGCGCCTGCCGCGCCCAGACCACGGACGGGTCGTGATCGCGGCTCACCGGCGCGCCTCTGCGGCCTCGGCTCTTGGCCCGGTGACCGCGAGAAAGACCTCTTCGAGACTCGGCGCCCGCGTCGCGATGCTCTCGATGTCGAGGCCGCTATCGAGCGCCCACGCGGCCACTTCCTGCGCCGCGGCGCCCGGCATCGACGTGTAGATCCGGACACCGGCGCCGTCGGAAAAGGTCTCGATGACCGCACCGGGGTCGCTGACCGGGGGCAGGGCGGCTGGCGCGACGGTGAACACCACCTCCACGGAGCGGCGCGCCTCGATCGTGCTGCGCAGGGCCTGCGGCGTGTCGACGGCGGCGAGGCGCCCGCGATGGATGATCGCCACGCGATGGCAGAGCTCGTTCGCCTCGTCGAGGTTGTGCGTCGTCAGGAACACGGTGAGACCGCGCTCCCGATTCATGCGCGAGACGGTCTCGCGAATCAGCCGCGCGCTCGCGACGTCGAGCCCGGTCGTGGGCTCGTCGAGGAAGAGGATGGCGGGCTCGCCGACCAGCGCCATGCAGAGCATCAGGCGTTGCCGGAGCCCCTTCGACAGGCTCCGCCCCTTGTCCGCCCGCCGCGCATCGAGCCCGAAGAGCGCGAGGAGATCGGCGCCATGGCGCGTGCGGCGGACGCGGGGCACACCGTAGAGCTCCGCCATCAGCATCACGTTCTGCCAGACCGTGAGGTCCTGGTAGACGTTCGCCTCCTCCGGGACGACGCCGAGGCGCTGGCGCGCGGCGAGCCCGTCCCTCACGATGTCGTGGCCGTCGAGGAGCGCGGTGCCTTCGCTCGGCGCGAGGTACCCGGTCAGCATCTTCACCGTCGTGCTCTTGCCCGCGCCGTTCGGCCGGAGGAACCCGAAGATCTCGCCTGACCGGACCGTGAAGCTCACGTGGTCGACGGCGACCAGAGGGCCGTAGCGCCGGGTCAGGCCACGGGTCTCGACGGCATCCACGCGGGCCTCACGCCGCGCGGCCGCCCAGATCCCGGCGACGCGCGTCGAACTCCTCCTTGTTGATCTCTCCGCGCGCGTAGCGCTCGCGAAGGATGGCGAGGGCCCGGTCCGGCTGCTCCTCCCGCCCTTGCCGGACGAGCCACCGAATCCCGAACACGAGGCCCGCGATCACGAGCCCCCAGAACACCAGCATCATCAGCATCATCACGAGTCCTCCGGCTCCCCACATCCACCAGCCGGGATGCATCCCCCAGCCCCACTCCCACGGTCGCTCCTGCGCCATGGCAGGGACGGGTGCGAATGCGATCGACGGCAGGCTCAACGCGACGATCCACTTACGCATAGGCTGGTCCTCCACATCGCGGTGCCGTCGCTCGATCGACACCGCGCCGGGTCATTGCGACGGCAACACGCTCCTCGCGCCCTTCACAGCTTCCGCCGCCGTGCCCTTGTATTCGAAGTGCTTCATGCCTTTGCCGTCCATGTACTGCACGATCCGGCTCCCGAAGCCCTGGGCGACGAGCACCGTCGCGCCCTTGCCGGCGAGGGAATCGACGACGGCGGTGCCGCTACCCATCCCACCGGTCTGCACCGGGTTCTTCATCGCCTCGAGGAGGGTTCCGTCCTTGTCGAAGAGCAAGAAGTAGGGGCTGAACCCCGCCTGGGCGCTCACGCTGGCCGCGGGAGTATCGCCTTCCGTGGCCACGGCGATCTTCCCGCTCTGATCGGCGCAGGCGGTGGCCGAGACCAGAAGGAGCCAGATGCCCACCGTCACGAGGATCTTGTTCATTGGTCGACCCTCCATGCGGCGCTCCTCAGCCACGGAGCGCCTCGACCGGATGGAGCTGCGCCGCCTTCCGCGCCGGCTGGACGCCGGAGACGAGTCCGATGATCGCGGCGAACAGCACGGCCCCGATGATCGCGGGCCACGAGAGCGCCGCGGGCCAGCCGAGCACGCGCGCGGCGAGGAACGCCCCGGTCACGCCGACCACGACACCGAGCACTCCTCCGGCCATCGTGACCAGCGCGGCCTCGAGCACGAACTGAACGACGATGTCGCGCCGGCGGGCGCCCACCGCGCGGCGCACCCCGATCTCCCGGGTCCGCTCCGTGACGGAGATCAGCATGATGTTGCTCACGACGAAGCCGCCGACGAGCAGGGACAGCCCGGCGACCAGGCTGAGGAAGATCGTCAACGTCCGGGACGTCGCGGTCAGGATGCCGAGCATCTGCTCGGCGATGCGGACACCGAAGTCGTCCGCTGATCCCGGCGGGATCTGGTGCCGCTCGCGGAGGAACGCGGCGATGCGCTGGGCCGCGGGCGCCACCTGGTCCGTGCCCTCGATCTGGACGACGACCTGGCTCAGGTGCGTCGCGTTGAACAGGCGGCGCGTGGCGGTCGCCTGGGGAATGAAGATGCGATCGTCGAGGTTGCCGCCGCCCGGGCTCGCGCCCTGGACCTCGAGGACGCCGATCACCTTGAAGGGCGCGTTCTCCACGCGGATCGTCGCGTCGAGCGGGTCCACGGTTCCGAAGAGCGCGGCGGCGACGTCCGCCCCGAGCACCGCCACGCGCGCGGCCGACGCCTGCTCGTCCGGTCCGAAGAACTCCCCCGCCGCGACGGGCGTCGTCCGCATGGCCGGGTAGTTGGGCGTCACGCCCCAGACCGACGTCGTCGTGGCCCGGCCGCCGGCCTTGATCGCGACGTTGCTCTTCACCTGCACCAGCGCCACGTCACGGACCTTCGGGATCTCGACGCGAATGGCCTCGCCGTCCTGCACGGTGAGCGTCGCCGGCACGCTGTCGACGCCGCCCACGCCGCGCGTGGCGCCACCTCCGGCAACGACCATGACCGTCCCGAATCCGCCGAGGCGCCGTATCTTCTCGGCCACCTGGGCCTTCGCGCCCTCGCCGATGGAGACGATGATCGTCACCGCGGCGATGCCGATGAGCACGCCCAGCATCATGAAGAAGGTG
>JACPCW010000095.1 GCA_016184365.1 Candidatus Rokuibacteriota bacterium | reverse complement strand
GGAGGCGACGGCCGCGCTGGCGCCGCCTTCGGCGCCGGTCGCTCGGCGCGCGTCGGCGGCGCCGGCTTCGACGCGGGCACCGGCGGCGCGGGCGGGCCGGGATCCCGCATCGCGGGATCCCCTTGCGGCGCGCGCTCGTCCGGCGTCTCGAGCTCGACGATGAGCGGCTCGCCGCGCGGCGGACGCGGTTGCGCGACGGGCAGGCTCAGAAACACCGCGAGCGCCGCGGTGATGGCGACGTGCAGGACGACCGAGAGGCCGATGAACCGCCCGAGCCGGCGGCCCGGGCGGTCCTCGACGATCTCGCGCTCCGAATCCATGTCCCGGGAATTATAAAGGTTTCACGCGGGTTACAAGCGTCTGCCGACGGCCTCCGCGACCCGCGCGATCCGCTCCATGACCTTGGCGAACCGGTCCGGCTTGAGCGACTGCGGACCATCGGACAGCGCGTCCTCGGGCTTCGGATGCACTTCGATGATCAGACCGTCGGCGCCGGCCGCGATGGCGGCCAGGGCCATCGCCTCGACGTACTCCCAGTGACCGGTGCCGTGGCTCGGATCGACGACGATCGGCAGGTGCGAGAGCTTCTTCACCACCGGAATCGCGTTGAGGTCGAGCGTGAAGCGCGTCGTCGGCTCGAACGTGCGGATGCCGCGCTCGCAGAGGATCACGTGCGGATTGCCGCCGGCGAGGACGTACTCGGCCGACAGCAGCCACTCCTGGATCGTGGTCGACATGCCGCGCTTCAGCAGCACGGGCTTGCGTGTCTCGGCGACGCGGCGGAGCAGCGAGAAATTCTGGACGTTGCGGGCGCCGATCTGGAGGACATCAGCGTGCTCGGCGACGACGTCGACCTTGTCGGGCTCCATGACTTCCGTGACGATCGGCAGCCCGGTTTCGCGGCGCGCCTCGTCGAGGTACTTGAGCCCTTCTTCCTCGAGCCCCTGGAACGCGTACGGTGACGTGCGCGGCTTGAACGCGCCGCCGCGAAGCACCGTCGCGCCGGCCGCTTTCACGCGCATCGCGACCTCGAGCACCTGCTCGCGCGATTCCACCGAGCACGGCCCGGCCATCACGACGAGCCGCTCGCCGCCGATCGTGATGCCCTTGACGGGCACGGTCGTCGCCTCGCGCTTCACCTCGCGGCTCGCCAGCTTGAACGGCTGCAGGATGGGCGTGACGGCTTCGACGTACTCGATCGACTCGAGGGACCGCAGCCGTTCCTTGCCGCGGTCGTCGCCGACCGCGCCGATCACGGTGCGCACCTCGCCGCGGATCGTGTGCGCGCGATAGCCCATCGCCTCGATCCGGCGGCACACCGCTTCGACCTCTGCGTCCGTGGCTCCCGACCTCAATACGATGATCATGAGTTCTCCCTCCCCGGAGAAATACGAAGGCCGCGGGTCGTTCGGCCCGCGGCCTCTCGTCTTGCTTCGAGGCGCCACGGGCCGATCTGCCCGCGGCGTCCGGCTTTGCTAGCCGGTCGCTGGGCAGACCCCGGCGAAATAAAACCCGAAAAACGCGAAGCGCCGGTGGTGGCTGCCCATGTGTGTGCAAAGCACTCTACTTGGCCTGCCCGCCGTCGTCAACCTTCTCGCGCCGCGAGAACCACCGGAGGATGCGGTGCCGGTAGTAGAAGATCGGCAGCGTGCAGGCGAACACGATCGCGATGAACGCGAGCGAATACAGGTACCGCTGCTCCGCGACGTGCGCGCCGAAGTACGACCCGATCCACGTGCCGGGCAGCCGCCCGATCGTCGAGACGACGGCGAAGACCCAGAACGGCAGCGGACTGATGCCGAACAGGTACGAGATGATGTCCTTCGGAAAGCCCGGGATCAGATACAGGATGAAGCAGAGGATCGCGCCTTCCGCTTCGATCACGAAGTTCATGCGATTCCAGTTGTGGTCGCTGAGCCACCGGCGAACGAACGGCTCGCCCCACATCCGGCCGATGGCGAAGCACACGAGCGTTCCGGCCGTGAGCCCGATCGTCGAGTAGATCAGGCCCCACGTCGTGCCGAAGAGCGCGCCGCCGACCGGGCCCGTCACCTCCCCGGGGATCGGCGCGATGACGACCTGCAGCGCCTGGATGAGGATGAAGACGAGAGGGGCCAGCCAGCCCCACGACGCGACCGTCTCCTTGAGGAACTGCGTGTCCCGATAGAGACGGATGACGTACCGGATGGCCGCGGCGTCGATCACGACGAGCCAGATGATGAGCGCGAGCGCGGCGGCGAGAGCGCCGGCGACGAGCGCCCAGCGCGCACGCTCGGTCATGATGGCGCCGCACCGGGGAGGTCGAGGAGCGTCACGGCTGCGCCGGGACGCTCCGAGCGTAGGGGGGTGGGGGGGGCCATGTCGGGGCCCCCCACCTGGATGGACGCGTTACAGCGTCGGACGGCGCTCACTCCAGGGACGAATCGCCTCCCACCCCGCGGATGCCGCGAGCACGGTCGCGTCCGCATGACGCTGACCGACGATCTGGAGTCCGACGGGAAGACCATCCTCGGTGACGCCGGCCGGAACGCTCGCCACCGGCTGGCCCGTGAGATTGAACGGATACGTGAACGGCATCCAGCCGAGCACCGAGACGCGCGCGCCGGCGACGTCGCGCGGCGGACGGCCCGGCGCGGCGAACGGCGGCACGGCCACCGTCGGCGACAGCAGCAGATCGAACCGCTCGAGGAACGTGCGGACTTCCTGCCAGAAGGCTTCGACCGTGGCCCACGCCGCGAGATAGTCGCGCGCCGTCACCGCTTCGCCGCGCTGGACGAACTTCGCGAGCGTCTCGTCCATCTGCTTCTCGGCCGTCGCGATCTGCCCGCCCCACGCGGCCCAGAACTGCGCCGCGACGATCGTCGCGAACGCGTCCTCGGGATTCTCCCAGCCGGGATTCACGACCTCGACGTGGCAGCCGAGCGCGTCGAACTCCGCGGCGGCATCCTCACACACGGCGAGGACGGCGGGATCGACGCGCGCGTATCCGAGATCCGGCGTCCACGCGACGTGCAGCCCGCGCACGTCGTTCTCGCAGGCGGCGAGATACGACCCGCCCGGGCCGGGCAGCGACTCGCGATCGCGATCGTCCGTGCCGCCGATGACGTCGAGCATGGCGGCCGCGTCGCGCACCGTGCGCGTGATCGGTCCGACGTGCGAGAGCCGCTCCCAGCCCGGAAAGCCCGGATACTGCGGGACGCGGCCGTACGACGGCTTGAATCCGTAGATACCGCAGAACGCGGCCGGAATCCGCACGGACCCGCCGCCGTCGGTGCCGAGCGCGAGCGGACCGAGCCCGCTGGCGACCGCGGCCGCCGCGCCACCGCTCGATCCGCCCGGGGTGAGGTCGAGATTCCACGGGTTCTTCGTCACGCCGAACATCGGGTTGTCGGTCATCGCCTTGTGACCGAACTCCGACGTGTTGGTCTTGCCGAGCAGCACGGCCCGGCCGGCGCGCAGGCGCAGGACCGAGATCGTGTCGTGCTCCGGGATGAGATCCGCGAACAGCCGCGAGCCGCCCGTCGTGCGGATCCCGCGCGTGTACAGGATGTCCTTCGCGGAAAACGGCACGCCGTGCAGCGGCCCGAGCGGCTCGCCCTTCATCACCGCGATCTCGGCTTCCTTCGCGGCGGCGCTCGCCACGTCGGCGCACACCAGACAGAACGCGTTCAGTCGCGGATTCAGCGCGTCGATCCGCGCCAGGAGCGCTTCCGTCACTTCGACGGGCGAGAGCGCCTTGCCACGCACGAGCGCCGCGATCTCGAGACCCGATTTCCAGTGCAGCTCCGCCGTGCTCATCGCGGGAATAGTATCATCGCGTCCGTGGACGTCGGCGGCCGCACCGTCCCTCCCGACACACTGGAGGCGGCGGCCAGAATCCTCGGCGACACCGTTCGGTCCTCTCTCGCACGGCTGGCGATCGAAGAGCGCGCGCACGGCACGCGCATCGCGTTCGCCGGCGCGGGCGCCGCGCGTCGCCGCGTCCTCGAGGTCGATCGCGGTGGCACGCTCCTCGCCGCGGCGCGCTGGCGCGACGACGGCGCGCTCGGCGAAGCCGCGCTGCGAATTCCCGACGGGCGCTGGCTCACGATCGAACCGCGCGCGGTCCACGGCGCGTGGGGACTGTCGGATCGCCTGTGGCTCGGCGATCGGCCCGGTCGCGACGGCGCCATGCCGATCGTCGAGCTCGCGGCCGTCGACTACGCCGGTGCGGCGACGATTCCCGTCCTCGCCGAGCCGGCGCGCCTCCCGCGCGGCGGCGGAACGACGGTGTTGAACTGGATCGCGTCGCTCGCCGCGGACGCCGGCCGTCATGCGCTTCGCTACCGCGGCCCCTACCCCGGCGAAGAGCTCTTTCTTTCGCTGCTCGAATCGTTCCGCTACGACACGGCCGCCGACGATCCGCTCGCCGCGTTCATGGAGGGCGCGCTCGCGTGGGAGCCGGCGCCGAACGAGCGGCTCGTCGAGCGCGACGGCATCACGGTGCAGCTGCGCGAGCGCGTCGAGAAAGTGACGTGGCAGGGGCGCACGTACTACCGTCCCGACTGGCAAGGCGTCGCGCGCCACACCGCGCGCCGCGTCCGGGACGTGGCCGGCGACGTCGTGTGCTCGCTGTGGGCGCTCGCCGCGCCGCTCGCCGATCACCTGACGCTCCGCCTCGACGGCGCTGTCGTCGACGTCGTCGCGCCCGTCGCGGAGGACGAGGCGTCGCGGCCGGTCGCCGCACCCATCGTCGCGGCGATCGTCACCGCCGTCGCCGCGATGAGCGTGCCCGCGCTCGCGCCGTTCGTGAAGGACGCCGCGCGCGCCGTCACGCTCGAATGGGGCGCCGTACCGCTCGATCTCGTCGCCGCACGTGACGGGCGGCTGCGACTCTCCAGCCGGCTCCGCGCCGCGGCGGCGGCGCGCGTCGTCGCGTTGCCGGACCGGCGCGCCCGCGTGACGCTCGCCGTCGCGTTGCTCGGTGAGATCGCGGCGCTCGTCGGCGACACGCTGCGCGCGCGGGCGCAGGCGGCGCTCGCCGCGTTACCCGCCCGGGCTCAGGAGGCGGCGCTCGCCGTCACCGAGCACCCGGATCGTGCGGCGAGCGCCGTGGCGATCGCCGAGGGGACGGACGCGCTGCTCGGCGAGCTCGAGGACCGGCCGTGACTCAGGCCGTGGCGGCGAGGATGAGCCAGACGTTGAACGCGAGGAACGCGACGATCGACACGGCCGAGAGGCCGACGTAGGCGAGCCAGACGAGCTTCTCGCGCGTCATCGAGCCGAGCCCGCGCCCGCGCAACACCTGGCCCACGTACGCGAGCGCGTCCTGCTTCAGCGTCGGCATGCCGAGCGAATCGGCCAGCACGTGATAACCGTCCATCTCGATGAAGCAGAACGGGTACAGCGCGATCACGAACGCCTGCAGCTGGATCAACCCCGACGCGGCCGCAAACGCCTGCGTGAATCCCGGTGACGACCAGTACGCGATGACGAGCCACACGGCGCCGAGCACCAGATGCACGAGCGCGCCCGACACCGCCGTCACGACGCGCGCGCGCCGGCGCGCCATGAAGATGTCGGTGACGTCCACGTAGAAGGTCGGCACGAAGCCGTGAAGGAACGTGAAGCCGAACTCGCGCACGCGGCGGCCGTAATGCACGAGCGCGAGCGCGTGCACGATCTGGTGCGCCGCGAGCGTGAAGAAGAAGAGCACTTTCACGCCGATGAGCGCCGTCAGCGGGCGGGCGCCGAACCCGGCCGCGACGGTGTCCGCGTTCCGCGTGAGCCAGATCCCGGCCAGCACGGCGACCAGCGCGAGCAGCCCGCACACGGCCGCGGCGCCGCGCGTGAAGAGCAGAAAGCCGCCGAGCCGGTAGATGCGGCGGAACGTGGGCTCGATGCGCCGGCTCGCCACCGTGATCCGCTCGAGGACGAGCAGCGACCGTTCGAGCGCCTGCGCGACGCGCCGCCGGCGGTTTCGCGCGAGCACGCGGCGGAGCCGTGACGTGGGCGTCATCGTCAGCAGCTGCGCGCGCTGCAGCTTCCGGATGAGATTCGGAATGATCTCGAAATCGAACTCGCCGTAGCGCAGCACGTACGCCGTCGCCATTTCCTGCAGCGACGTGCGCCCGTCCATCTGGTCCCACAGGAACCGTTCGGGCTCCGACAGGACGAGGAAGCGTTCCGTCTTCATGTTCTTGAGGATGAAGTTGCGCTGGCCGGCGACGCGCGAATCGACGGCCGCGAGCTCCCACGTCTCGGGCGCGACCCGCTGCGGACGCGACTGCACGTACGCGAGCGAGCTCGAGACCTCGCGGATCTCGAACCCGTCCTCGTTCTTGCGGACGAGGAGCTCGAGCTTCGCGCGGCGCGGCGGGGCGACGCGGTATTCGGTCACCGCGGCTCCACGTCGAGGCCGGTCGCCTCGAGGCCCCAGCGCGTCACCTCGGCCACGAGCTCGCTCGACGCGCGCAGGCGCTCGATGAAGACGAGGACGAGCGCGTGGAAGAACGATGCCGCGGCGCGCGGATTGGCGTCCGTCAACTGCTGGAGACTCGACCGGTTCAGCACGAGCAGCGCCACGTCGGTCTCGGCCTGGATCGTCGCCGAGCGTGGCGATCGATCGAAGAGCGCCATCTCGCCGAACCAGTCACCGACGCCGGCGCGCGAGAGCACCTGCTCGACGCCGCCCGTGACGGGCTTCGAGATGACGATGTGTCCCTCGCGCACGAGGAACATCTCCTCGCCGCTCTCGCCGTCGCGAAAGAGGATCTGGCCCTTGCGCAGGCGGCGTTCGGTGAGCCGGGCCGCGAGCGCCTCGCGGTCGGCGAGGTCCACGTGCGGGAACAGACGCGTCTCGCCGAGGAAGACAGCGATCTCGGGCAGCGTTGCCACCGCGCGGGACGCGCGCGGCCTAGGTGGCCACGCGCCGGATGAGAGCGTTCCGGAGGGCGTGCGTCCGCTGATGCGACGGAGTGCTGGCCAGGCGCGCGAGCGCCTGTTCGACGGTGGCGCGCTCGTCGACGGACAACTCGAACTGCGCGAGCACGACGGCGGGCGCGCGCTGCAGATCCGCGAGGAAATCCGGATCGATCATCGCGCGTCCCACGAGCTCGCGAAGTCCCTCCGCCATGGCCAACGGATCATATCAGACGGGCTCGGCGCGGAAAAATGGCACGGGACGCGTCAACGTGGCATGCGCGGTCGGACCGGACGTCATTCGGCGGCGGCACCAGGCACGCAAAACGGTACGAACGGCACGTCGGCGGTAGGTTATCGACACTGGCATCCGCTGGTACCGGTGTTGCTATGCCTCGGCGGATCGCGCGGGTCGAGGAAACCTCGATGGCCATCACCGACGCCCGACTCCAGGCCGCGGAGCACCTGAAGGCTTACCCGGGCCACGCGTTCTGCGACGGTTGCCTCGCGGACAAGCTCGGGCTCGGCGTCCGCGAAGTCCGTCATGCCCGCATCGGCCTCGCAGGCTCGGACGAGTTCGAGCAGCAGCAGGGATTCTGCTCGGTCTGTCTCGAGGTCAAGCACGTGATCCACGTCGCGTGGCTGCACTTCGAGGCGCCGAACGACGACGAGCACCGCGCGTTCGAAGCCTGAGGATCCGCCGTCAGCGCGACGGGCGCGTGCCTGCCGCCGCCCACGACATCTGATTCACCCACTCGAGCTGCACGTCGGCGAGGCCGGCGTTCGTGAGCAGCCGCTCGACGTGCGGCCGCGGCCAGTAGTGCGCCACGCGCGGAATCATCTGATCGAACACGATCGCGCGCAGGTGCCGCCAGGAGAAGCGCCGCAGCAGCCGGTAGTACGCGAGGCGGCCGAGGCCGAGCCGTAACGCCGTCCACAGCAGCAGCGTCGGCGCCGCCGACAGCCGATAGACGACGCCGAGCGGCAGTCGGCTGAACAGCAGCCGGCGCAGTGGATCGAAACCGTGCACGATCCATCCGTTGTTCTCGCGTCCGTACACCCAGATCAGCACGCGTCCGCCGGGACGCGTCGCCTGCACCATCCGTCGCAGCGCCGCGTCGGGGTCGCCGAGGTGGTGGAGGACACCGATGCTGAACACGATGTCGAACGCGCTCTCGTCCGCGATGTCGTACGCGCTCTGTCGCCGGACTTCGACCGCGGGAAAACGCGACAGGTTGCGGCGGGCCGCGGCGAGCGAGCGCTCGTCGACGTCGATCGCCACGCCGCCCGCGGCGCCCGCCTCCATCGCCCAGTAGCTGTTGCGGCCGATGCCGCAGCCGACGTCGAGGAACCGGGCGCCGCGCCAGGCCGAACGCGGCAGCGGCGCGGTCCAGCGCCGGAACTGCTCCTGATGCTCGGGGAGGATCTCGTGAAAGATGTCCCACGAATATCCGAAGCGCTCGGGCGACCCGCGCTCGAGCGCGGTCAGCTCGGACGGTACCGGTCGGCCCACAGCTGGAACACGAGGAGCGTGTAGAGCTTCTTGCGGTGGTCGTGGCGGCCCTGCCGATGCTCGGCGATGAGGCGCTGGACGACGTCGGGACGGAAGAGGCCGCCGGCGCGGATGCGCTCGGGCGCGCACACCTCGCGCAGCAGCGGCGCAAGCTCGCCGAGCAACCAGCGACCGAGCGGAATGCCGAAGCCCTTCTTCTTCCGGCGCAGGATCTCGTCCGGCACCATACCGTCGAGCGCGCGGCGCAGGACGTACTTCGTCGCGAAGCCGCGGAGCTTGAGCCCGGCCGGCAACGACGCCGCGAGCTCGACGACGCCGCGGTCGAGCATCGGCGGACGCACTTCGAGCGAGCACGCCATGCTCGCGCGATCGACCTTCGTGAGCACGCCCTCGCCGAGATAGCCGTGGAGGTCGAGGTACAGGATCTGGTTGAGCCAGGACGCGCCCGCGACGCGCGCGAACGTCTCGCGGATCTCGCCATACCCCGCGGCGCCGTCGACGCCGGCCAGCGCGGGGGGCGTCAGCAGCTCGCCGAGCTCCGGCGGCGTGAACGACCCGAGCCATGCGGCATGCCGCTCGGCGGGATGCGCATACCCGAGCCCGCGGACGAACCGCTTCAGCTTGAAGTCGAGGCTCAGGTCGTTCAGCGAGACCGGCAGGCGCTCGACGATCGGCCGCGCGAGCCGCGCCAGCGCCGGCACGCGCGCGACGAGCCGCGCGACGCGATGCGCCTGGTAGGTCGGGTAGCCGGCAAACACCTCGTCGCCACCGTCGCCCGACAGCGCGACCGTCACCGATCGCCGGGCGAATCGCGAGAGGAGAAACGTCGGCAGCAGCGACGCGTCGCCGAGCGGCTCGTCGATGAGATCGGGCACGCGCTCCACGAGCTCGAGCGCGGCCGCCGGGCTCATGATCGCTTCGTGATGCTCGGTGCCGAGCGCGTCGGCCACGCGGCGCGCGTGCGCGGATTCGTCGAACGACGGGTCCTCGAAGCCGATCGCGAAGGTGCGGAGACGCCCCGCCGCGTGCCGTGACGCGAACGCGGCGACGGCGCTCGAGTCGAGCCCGCCGGAGAGGAACACGCCGAGCGGCACGTCGCTGACGAGCTGCGCGCGCACCGCGCGGTCGAGCTCCGTCCGGACGCGCGCGATCGCGTCCGCTTCGCCGATCCGCGCGTCTTCCTCGTACGTCGCGTCCCAGAAGCGGTCGATCTTCACGCGCCCCTCGGTGTATGCGAGCCAGTGCCCCGCGGGCAGCTTCCGGATGCCCTGGAAGATCGAGCGCGGCGCCGGCACGTACTCGTGCATCAGGTACTGGGCGAGCGCCGCCGGATCGAGCGTGCGCTGGACGGCGGGGTGCTCGAGGAGCGCCTTCAGCTCGGATCCGAAGACCAGCTGGTCCGGCAGCAGCGCGTAGTAGAGCGGCTTGATCCCGACGGGATCGCGCGCGAGCACGAGCGTCCGCGCCGATTCGTCCCAGATGGCCACGCCGAACATGCCGTCGAGACGCTCGAAGGCCGCGACACCGAGGTCTTCGTAGGCATGCACGATCGACTCGGTGTCGGAGCGCGACCGGAACCGATGGCCGCGCGCGCGGAGCTCGTCGGTCAGCGCCTGGTAGTTGTAGATCTCGCCGTTGAAGACGACCCAGACGCGCTCGTCCTCGCCGGTCATCGGCTGCTGGCCCGTCGCCAGATCGATGATGCGGAGCCGCCGGATCCCGAGACCGCACGGCCCGCGCACGGCGAAGCCGCCCTCGTCGGGGCCGCGGTGCGTGAGGCGAGCGGCCATCCGGCGGAGCACGTCCGGATCCGGTGACCGGTCGCTCCGCGCGAGGACGTTACCGACGATCCCGCACATCGGCCTTACGCGTCGTCGGCGCGATCGAGCCCGATGGTCTGCCGGACGTAATACGCCGGCTTGCGCGTCGTGTCGTGGAAACCACGGATCACGATCTCGGCGAGGAAGCCCATGAAGATCGACAGCGCGCCGACGAACACGAAGATGACCATGAGGAAGACCATCGGCGTCGCTTCGAGACGCTGCAGCACGAGCACGCGGTAGGCGACCACGGCGAACGCGACGGCGCCGAGCAGCAGGCACGCGAGGCCGAAGCCGCCGAACACGTAGTTCGGTCGGCCGGAGAAGTCGCGCAGGAACTTCAGCGTGATGAGGTCGACGACGACCTTGAACGTGCGCAGCGGGCCGTACTTCGACTTGCCGTGCGCGCGCGGATGGTGCGTGACCTCGATCTCCTTGATGCGGCCCCCCACCCATGCCGCGAGCACGGGAAGAAACCGGTGCAGCTCGCCGAAGAGCGTGAGGTCCTGGAGGATCTCGCGGCGGTAGGCGCGCAGCGTGCAGCCGGAGTCGTGGAGCTCGACGCCGGTCACCGCGCGAATCAGCCAGTTCGCGATGCGCGACGGCACCAGGCGCGTGAGCCACGCGTCGCGGCGCACCCGCCGCCAGCCCGCGACGACGTCGTGGTCGTCGTCGAGCGCCGCGAGCAGACGCGGAATGTCACCCGGGTCGTTCTGCAGATCCGCGTCGAGCGTCACCACGATCGGATACCGGGCGTGCGCGAATCCCGCGGCCATCGCGGAGGCCTGGCCGAAGTTCCGTCGCAGCCGGACCACGCCGACGCCGACGTGCGACGCCGCGAGCCGCTTCAGGACCTCCCACGACCGGTCGGTGCTGCCGTCGTCGACGTAGATGACCTCGTACGGCATCGCGAGCGTCTTGAGCACCGCCTCGAGACGTGCCTGGAGCGGTTCGAGACTGTCTTCCTCGTTGAGGACCGGCACGACGACGGAAAGACCTTCGGCGGGATGCGGCAAAGTTGTAATAGCGCGAGTCTAGCATTCCGGCGCGGGGGGTGACTACAGCTTGGGGATCCGCAGCGTCTTGCTGATCATCAGGCTGCCCGAGAGCAGGAACAGCAGCACGACCAGGTGCAGCTCGACGCCGAGCCACCGAACCGGATAGAGCGCGTCGCGTGAGAACGCGAGCATGAGCACGCCGAGCGGGACGACGCTCGTCGGAATCGGCGTCCCCTCGAAGTACGTCACCTTCCCCGCCGCGCCGGCCAGCGCTTCCGCCGTGACGTTGAAGCGCGCGAGACGGCTGAGACCGCAGCCGACGAAGTACATCAGCACGAACTGATCGAGCACGCGGTTCACGCCCGCGGCGAACGCGATGCTCGCGGGCGCCACGCCGAAGGAAATCACGTCCGCCAGCGAATCCAGCTCGCGTCCCATCGGCGACGCCCTGTGACGCCACCGCGCGATGCTCCCGTCCAGCACGTCGAACACGAGCGCGACGGGCACCAGCACCGCGGCCGCGTACAGGTGCCAGCGCTCGCCGGTCGTGAGAAACCGCATGGCCGCGAAGATCGCCGCCACGCCGCAAAACCCGTTGGCGATCGTGAACACGTCCGCCAGATGGAAGTTGCGGATCATCGAGAAGTGCGTGGGGGGCGGCTTCACCATGTCATGGCCTGGCTATTCCTTCGCCGGCCGCCATCCGCGCGCTTCCATGCACTTCACGAAGACGCGATCACGTTCCGGCTGGCGGCTGGAGAGATTCATGTGGAGCAGCAGCTCGCGCCATTGCTCGATGAACCGCCCGGAGGAGCGGCGTTCGTCTCTCTCCGAAGGCGCGGTCGCCGTCGCCGCCTCCTCCCCGCACGCCCGCGAGTCGCGGTCGTAATCGGCCGTCGTCGCGCCAGTTTTGTCCCACCGCGCCGGCACGGACGTGGACGCGCAGCCGGCGGCGAAGACCGCCGCGACGACGAACGCGCGGCACGTCATGGGGAGGGCGGCACGCCGGGAACGCGCCGCTCGTCGGGTCACCGTCGAGATCATCACGAGCGATGGTGCCACAAGAACGGCTCGCTTCTGCTCACTCGTACCGGTTCAAACGGCTCATTGAACAATCGGCTTTTTCGTCACTAGCTTCGTGTCACCTATCGGTCCTTCGTCGGACGAGTCGATCTCACAGCCGCCATCGAAGGAGGCCCCCACATGACGCCCCGCCCCATCTTCGCTGCCCTGCTCGTGTTCGGCGCGGTGGTCGCTGCCGCGTCCATCGCGCACGCGGTCAGCACGTGCGCGTTCACCGTCGCCGGAAACACGATGACGCTCGAGGCGGACTGCACGACCGACCAGACGATCGTCGTGCCCGACGGCATGACGCTCGACGGCGCGGACTACACGATCACCGCCGTCGACCCGCTGAACGGCTCGTTTGCCGGGGCTGTCGTCCGCAACGGCGGCGCCACCGCGCACGTGACGCGTGTCACCATCACGGCGGCCGGGCTGAAGAACGTCTGTTCGCCGGCCGCTCCCGTCGACAGGCGGCTGCGCGGCATCTTGTTCCAGAGCGCGAGCGGCGCGATCACTCACAACGAGGTGATCGCCATCAACAAGGGCCCGAGCGGCTGCCAGGAGGGCAACGCCATCGAGGTGCGGAACCCGCCCTTCGACGGCACACATCCGGGCCCGGTCGCCGTCGAGATCACGCACAACATCGTCGACGCTTACCAGAAGACGGGCATCGTCGTGAACGGCGACGTCGTCGCGGGCATCCACCACAACCACGTCGGCGAGAGCGCCACGCAGACGAACCTGGCCGCGAACGCCGTGCAGATCGGATTCGGGGCGCGGGGCACGGTCATCCACAACACCATCGCGGGCAACCAGTGGTGCGGAACGAGCGACTACGTGGCGACGGCCGTTCTGGTCTTCACGAGCGACGACAGCACGGTCAGCAAGAACAACATCGTCGGCAACGCCGACGTCGGAATTTACGGCCTCGGCGACCGTCTCGTCATCGACAACAACCGCGTGTTCGATGAAGGGCCCGACTGTAACGCCTTCGGCTACGACTACGGGATCGGCGACTGGGGCAGCGAAAACGTCGTCACGAACAACAAGGTCCGCGGCTACGCCGTCCCCTACGATCCCGACACGCTGACCGGCAAGACCGCGGGTCACAACAAGGCGATCCCGCACCCGCACGATTAGGCCCGGCCGGCAACCGAGTAAAGCCGGTCAGGGACGCGCGCGTCCGCCGTCTGCCGACTTCGGAAACAATCCGGGCGGCCGGCCCGCGCCCGGCGGACCGGCGAAGGCCTGAGCGAGCCGCATCCACTCCGCGGCGGCGCCGCCGTGGACGACGAGCGCGGTGTCCTCGACGTGGCGGCGCTGCGTGACGACGAGGCAGAAGTCGCGCGCCGTCCCGCTGATCCGGCTCGACGCCTCCTCGAGGCCGTCCGTCCACGCCGCGCCCGACGGCAGCACGAGCTCCACGCGCACGGGATCGGCGGGCGGCTCCTTGCCGCGGACACGGTACGAGAACCCGCGTGTCCGCACGCCGAGCGTGGCGACGTGGCGCAGCCGGTCGCTGTCCTCGCGATGGCGGCCGGTGGCGTCGACGACGTCCTGACCGTGGGACCACGTCTCCATCAGGCGCGCGGTGAGGAACGTGGCGGGGCTCATCGGCGGCCCGTACCACGGCAGCTGCCCCTTCGGCGGCAGCGCGCGGGCCGCGTCGCGCAGCGCCGCGCGCGCCCGGCGCCACCACGCGAGCAGCGCGGGCACGTCGAGGGCGCGGCCGCGGGCGAGCCAGCGCGCCTCGTACGCGTCGATCCCGGACAGCGCGAGCGCGACCTCGTTCGCGAACCCCGCGGCATCCACGATCGCGAGCGCGGCCATGTCGTCGAAGAACGCCAGGTGCGCGATGTGATCGCGGACGTCCCATCCCGCGGCGAACGTCGGAGTCGCCCACGCCGTCTCGGGGAGGCCGCGGACCACCGCCTCGAGCGCGGCCTGTTCCGCGGCGACGTCGTCGATGAGCGAGGCGGGCGACGTCATCGGTCTCAGTACGAGCGCGGCAGCTCGCAGCGCATCTGCGCGATGATGTTCCGGCACTGCTCGTTGGTGATCGGACCGATCTGCCACAGCCGCGCAAGCCGCCAGTAGCGGGCGACGTCGACCTCCTCGGTCAGGCCCATGCCGCCGTGGATCTGGATGGCCCGGTCGCAGGCGCGGACGGCGACATCGGCCGCGTACATCTTCGCCATCGTGGCCTCCGCCCCGCACTCCCGCCCCTCGCTCTGGAGCCAGGCCGCGCGGTACACGAGCAGGCGCGCGGCGTCGAGCTCGGTCGTCATGTCGGCCAGGTAGTGCTGGATGGCCTGCATCTGGCCGATGATCTTCCCGAACGCCGTGCGCTCCCGGGCGTAGGCGAGCGCGGCGTCGTAGGCGGCCACGCCGCAGCCGAGCGCGGCGGCGCCGCCGAGGATGCGCTCGTTGTTGAGCGTCGCCAGCAGCTGGTAGAACCCGCGGCCCTCCTCGCCGAGCACGGCGTCGGCCGGCAGCCGCACGTTGTCGTAGAACACGGCGTTCGTGTCCTCGATCGGGACGATCGTCTCGATCTTGCGCACGGTCACGCCCGGCGCGGTCCTGGGGACGATGAAGAGCGTCACGCCCTCCGCGGCCTTCCGCACGTCGGTCCGCCGCGTCGTGCGCGCGACGACGACGATGTAGTCCGCGCGCTGCGCCGCCGAGGTGAACATCTTGGCGCCGTTGAGCACCCAGCCGTCGCCGTCGCGCTCGGCATGCGTCTGCATGGCGCCGAGGACGTCGGTGCCGCCGCCGGGCTCGGTGATGGACAGCGAGAAGACGCATTCACCGGCGGTGATGCGCGGCAGGTAGAAGCGCTTCTGCGCCTCGGAGCCGAAGAAGCCGACGGACTTGCCGCCGAAGCACACGGTCGCGAAGTACGGGCCGATGGCCGGCTCGCCGGGCGCGAGCGCCTCCACGATGATCGCCATGTCGACGATGTTTCCGCCGGCGCCGCCGTAACGCTCGTCGATGGCGACGCCGAGCCACCCCATCTCCGCCATGCGGCGCCACAAGCGCTCGGAGTGCCGGCCCTCCGCCAGCGCCCGCTGGACGACGTCCCGCGTGCACTCCTGCCGCATGAAGGCGCGCACGGAGTCGCGCAGCTGCCGCTGCTCGTCGGTCAGGTCGAAGTCCACGGTGTCGCTCTCCTTGTCCGAGCGCTCGCCCGACGGCCGCCAGGCACCCTAGCAGGCGCCAGACTATCTGGCGACCCGAGCCGGACGTCCGAAACCCAGATGTTTGCGTTGAATGGCACCTGGGTAGAGATGTCCCTCTCGCCCCAAGAACGCCTCCAAAATCGCACTCCTCAGCCGCTGCCCGCAGAGTCGCATCCGTCACGCGGCATACCGCCGCATCATCCCCTCCGTCTTCCACCCGCCGAGCGCCATCACGATCGGCGCCGTGAAGCCCCGGTTGAGCGCCATGGTCGCGCCGTGGTGCCTCCGGTCGTGGAAAGGGAGCTACCCCCGGAGCTGCCCGCGACTCTCTACGACCGCGCGTCGGTTAACGCGTGGCGGTTTGCCGCTTGGCTCCGTCCGGAACGAAGCGGATTTCCAGCTTGAACCCCGTAGCGGCTGCGATTTTCGCCAGCGTAACCATCGTGTAGCTGGAGCAGCTCGCGGCCTCCATACGCGCCACACCGCTCTGCTGCGTGCCGATCCGTTTCGCGAGCGCGGCTTGGCTGAGTCCGGCGGTCTGCCGTGCCGCCAGAATCTGATTTGCGAGCTTGAGCTTCCGCAGCTCGCGCTGGTAAAGCTCGTTGAGTTCCTTGTCGCCAACGAGTTCCTCGCGGAACTCGTCCATCAGCGTCTTGCGCTTCGCCATCGGTTTCCTCCTCTACTCAACCCGTCGGCTTGCGCGCCTGCGCCAAGTCCAGGTCGGACCTTCGAGTCTCCTCAGCTGATAGCAGTAGATGATCCAGAACGGGCCTTCAGGGTGCGTGATGCGCAGCTCATGTAGTCCGTCGCCGAGCGCCACTCTCGCTGCCTTCGAGAGTCCGTCAATAAACTCCTTCACGGGCCTCGCTCCGCTCGGGCCACGCCAAGCGTCGACTTGCCACCCCTCGGGGCCGGCCGCCATGGCTACACCATAACATTTTAGTTATGGCCATGCATCACAAAAATGTGATGGCTGTTACCACGGTCGTTGCCACGGACGAGGTGGGTTTCCGGGATTTCTCGCGGCGTTTGCGGACGATGGGCAGAGACGAAAAAAGCGCCGAGAACCGGCGCTTTCGCAATGATTTCGACGGTGGACCCCGGCGGGATTCGAACCCGCGATCTCGACCTTGAAAGGGTCGGATCGGCCGTAACAGCGATGCAGATTTACGTCTTCGTTGCCACGGACCGTTGCCGTCCTAACCGCTGGCGGGCCGTCTTGTCGGCGCGCTCACGGTGAATGACTTGGATGGCCCGTCTAGGACGACAGCTTCATTGAGAATGTCACGGCCGACCAACGCCCACGCATCGCCGTTGGGCGTAAAGTCGTCGCTCCCAATGATCACGACGCCCTCGAAGACGACGTTCTCGAGTTCGATATTGGCGATGTAAGTCGGAAGAACCTGCCGCCGCCGCTCGTCGGCAGTCTCCACGTTTCTTTCGCCGACCCTGCGTAGCCCTAGTGCGCGGACGACCCTCGTCGGTACCTGCGTGTAGTCGGCCCCGGAGTCGAGTACGGCGCGGACACGCTCGCGACCAAGACCCCAAGAAACGGTGAGCGTCGAGAGTGGCGCCAGCGGACCTCCCCACGGAGGCAGTTGGTAGGCAGGCACCTCAGCGTCGCGGCGAGATCTGGTAGGCGGGCGGCTCCTCTCCGATGTAACCCACAAAGACGTGGGTGTCGCCGAACTCGCGCAGGAACTGCCGAGCCGCTTCCGTATCCGATATGCCAGAAGCGACAACGTTGCCGTTGTGGACAGCAACCCATCGGCCGCTGTACTGCGCCCTGACTTCAGGCGGTAATGCGCGGAACGCGTTCCGCTCGCGCTCGTAAAGCTCCTCCGGCGACGGGTGTAGTCGTACGTAGATGATCTGGGCCACGCCCGCTTGGCGGACGACCAGCCGATAGCGCGTACAGTCTCCTGGCTCAAAACCGGAAGCCAATCGCTGTGGATTCTCAAGCAGGAGCGGGCTCATTTTTCGTCCCAAAACGCTTCCCACTCAGCACGCGGTGTCGCGAGGATCGAGAGTGTCTTGTCCGAGAACGGAACCCGGACGTTTTCCCGCTCGTAATCCTTGATGCCCTTGTGCAGCAGAAACGCCATAGCCTTGAGGTGCTCAAGGCTTACGCGGACGCTTGCGACGGTCTTAGGGTGTGCGGGTTCACTGCCGGGCGCGGCGCTGACAGCAAACACGATCGTGCAGCCGAACGGTCCGACCAGCAACGTTAGCTGGTCGGCGAAAACTTCGGACGGATCAGCCATGTGCTGATCCTACCCCTTCCGGCGCGCTCACGGCGAGCGATGCCCGGAGCCTGCCGACCCCCCACTCCTCGATGCCTGCGAGGGCCTCTGCCGCTGCCCGTAGTGTCGCATCCGTCACGGCGGCGTACCGCCGCATCATCCGCTCCGTCTTCCAGCCGCCGAGCGCCATCACGATCGGAGCCGTAAAGCCGCAGTTGAGCGCCATCGTCGCGCCGTGGTGTCGGAGGTCGTGGAAATGGAAGTCCTTGAGTCCTGCACCGCGCGCGAAGCGGCGGAACACCTTTCCGACCTGCTCGCGGCTGTAGGGCCGACCGTCCGCGGACCGGGAAACACCCACTCAGAGCCGTGCGCCTCAAGCTGCGCGCAGACGATCTTCCGCGCCGCGTCGCTCATGATGACGGGCCGCGCGCCGGCTTTCGCCTGAGGCAGCAGGATCACGCCCTGCTCGAGGTGGACGTATTCGCGGCGCAGCGTGCGGATCTCGCCCTGGCGCATCAGCGTCAGCGCGGCGAGCTTCGCGATCTCGCGGAACGGCGACGGCATCGGCTCCAGGACGAGGATCTCCTCCTCCGGCCGCAGCCAGCGCACGCGCGTCTCGTCCTCGCGGAAGAACGCTCCGCCGGGGCACCGGTAGTCGGGGCGCACCTTCTTCAATGCCGCGCGGAGCGTGCGAAGGTCACGGTTGATCGTGCTCGGTTTCGCCGGGCCGCGCCGCTCGCGCCTTTCTGTCTTGTCGCCCACCTTCACCGTCTCGATGATCCGTCGGCCCTCGCGAGCGCGGGCATTCCGGAAGGCGAAAATCTCCGCGTCGCCGATCTCGGACACCGGCCGGTCGAGCAGCGCCGGCATCAGGTCGCGAATGTTCCGCGCGGTGTACTCCACGCGCTCGACGCTCTCCTCGCCCTTCCCGCGCGCTTCCATGCCCTGCGCGTAGAGCTCGAGGAGCTTCCCAGCTTCTTCCCGCGGGCGGCGTTCATAAACAACCGGGCAGCGTGCGTTTCGTTCTTTGCCGTCATCACGGCATCAACGATTCCACCTGGAAGAGGTCCAAGTTCACGCCCGCGCGGGGACGTGTCCCACAGCTGACGAAGCAGGAATTCGAACGATCGACGCTTCGCTGCGGCTGGCTGACTGCGAACCATTGCCTTTCGATCCGCGAATGTTCGTGCGAGATTGCGTTCGGCGAGCCCGTCGGACGTGTACCCGCTGCCCCGTGGCCGGCCACGCCGCGGCGCCAGTTCGGCTTCGAGAGCCGCGAGGCGTGCCCGCATGCTCTCGGCCTGGCTCCCGGCCGAGCCAGCGACGAGCCTGAGCCCGCCTGCGCTCTCCGTCAACGTCACCGGCACGTCGCCTTCCCAGCGTGCTTCAAGATCTCGAATCTCGTCCACCGCCGACATGACCTTCGGCACGACGCTGCGATGGCAACGGCTGCGATGGCAATGATCGAGGAGGATCAACAGCAGCCGTGTTGCGGATTCCCCGGAGAGCGGATCGTCGCTCATCTTATCAACTCAACGCTACCACTCGCGGGAATCGCCGCGAAGGCTGAAGACGCGGACGCATCGTTGCCACTCCGTTGCCATTCGTGAGGGTGTTTCCGGAATTTTTGCGGTCGTTTGTGGTCGGTGACCAGAGACACGAAAAGCGCCGGTTCTCGGCGCTTTCCCAATGATTTCGGTGGTGACCCCGGCGGGATTCGAACCCGCGATCTCGACCTTGAAAGGGTCGCGTCCTGGGCCAGGCTAGACGACGGGGTCAGGCGGTTCAGTATACCCGAGCCCCGTCGTCCTTCCCGGCAGGCAGCGGTTACTGACCGCGCTGGAGCGTCGTCCGGACCTGCACGAACGACCCCGCGCGATGCAGCGCGGCGTTCGGGACCATGACCGTGATCGGGCCGCGCGGCGACTCCACCGTGATCAGCCCCTTCGGATCGACGGACACGACGCGCCCCGTGACCACCGTGTGCTCGCCGGGCTCGGTCGCGACCGACGCCGACGGGTCAGCCGCCGTCCCCGTGTCGGACACGACCATGTCGACGGGCTGGACCGTCATGCGCACCATGGCCGGCGCGCCGGGCGCGAACGCGCTCGTGTCGGTCGTCGCCGTCCACACCGTCACCGGCCCGGAGGCGCTGCCGACCGAGACGAGTCCCTTGGGATCCGTGCTGAGCACGTTCCCGGTCACCTGCGCCTGCTGGGCCTCGCCGCGCGGGACAGCCCGCATCGGACGCGGCGCAGTGATGACGTGCGCGATCTCCTCCGGCGGCGCGAGCTCGCCGCGCAGCGTGACCGTTTCGTGCAGCCGAAGCGTCCGCATCGTCTCTTCGGACACGCGGACCCGGACTCTCTGGTCGCCGGTCCGGAGCGTGACCACGTTGGTGACGTCATCCCAGGTCCACACTTCACCGCGGAACGTCTGGCCGCTCGCCTGCGGAGCGGTCTGGGCAGTGGCGCAACCGGCTACGAGCATCAGACCGATGATGAGGAATGTCGCCCGCCTCATGCTGGATCCTCCACGTGACGTGAATTTGGCGATAGATGGGGATTCAATTCCGGTGCCACGGATGACGACGGGCGGGAAGACGATTGCCGTCGTCCTGAAAGGTCTGCTATAACGCAACGTGTCCTCGTTCGCGGCCTGCCTGCTGCTGATCATCGTCGTGCTCGTGCCATTCGCTGCGCCGGCGTACGCGCAAATCACCGAAGCGGATGTCTTCGTGTCGCAGGCGATCATCGACTTCGACGATCGGCGCTACGAGGAGGCCGTCGCCAACCTGCGCCGGGCGCTCGAGCTCGAGCCGGATCACGTCGAGGCGCTCTATTACATGGGCGTCATCCACATGGTGCAGCGGCGCCCCACCGAGGCCGTGCCCTTCCTCACACGCGCGCGGCAGAAGTCGCCGACCGACCCCTCGGTCGCCTTCCAGCTCGGGCTCGCGTACTTCGCGCAGGAGCGCTACGACCTGGCCGAGCCCCTGCTGGAGGAAGTGTTCCGCGCGAACCCCACGCTCGACGGGCTCGGCTACTACGTCGGCTTCATCCGTTACCGCAAGAAGGACTATCGCGGCGCGCTCACCGCGTTCCGCGGGGGCCGCGCGACCGACCCGGACATCCAGCAGCTGAGCCGATTCTACACCGCGCTCGCGCTCGTGCCGCTCGGGCTTCCGACCCAGGCCGCCCAGGAGGTCGAGCAGGCGCTCCGGCTGGCGCCGGGCTCGCCGCTCACCGCTCCCGCAGAACGTCTGCGCGACACGATCGTGGCCAGCCGCGCGCGCGAGCGTCGCCTGTCCGCCGAGATGCGATTCGGCGTCTTCCACGACGACAACGTGGCCGTCGTGCCCGAGCAGTCGTCCGATCCGACCGTCACCGAGCTCCGCGCCGCCAGCCACCGGTCGACCGGGGAGCTCTTCGGCCTGCGGGCGGACTATTCGTGGCTGAAGCACGTGCTGCCGCGCGACGACTGGGATTCGACGGTGGGCTATTCGTTCTTCGCCACGTACAACAACGACCTGCCGTCGTTCAACGTGACGAATCACCTGCTGACCGCCGGGCTCACGCACCGCCGCGCGATCGGCTCGATGCCGCTCCAGGCGGGCCTGCAGTACGCGTGGGACGTGCTCTACCTGGACGACGACGAGTTTCTCCAGCGCAACACCGTCACCGCGTTCGCCGCTCTCGTCGAGAGCTCGCTGCATCTGACCCAGGTGTTCGGCCGCTACCAGGCGAAGCAGTTCAACCGCGAGCCCGACACGCCGCGCCGCGAGTTCCGGGACGCCGACAACGTGATGTTCGGCGCCGTCCACCTGCTCCGCTTCGCGCAGGACGCCCACTTCCTGAAGGCGGGCTACCAGTGGGACTGGGAAGACACGGTCGGCAAGAACTACCAGTACTTCGGACACCGGGTGACGGCCGGCGGCCAATACACGCTGCCGTGGCGCGATCTCCGATTGAAGTACGACTTCGACGCGCATCTGCGCGCGTACCGCCACCCGCACAGCACGCTGCCGGCCGCCGATCCGGGGAGCACGCGCCGCAAGGACACGGAAATCACACACGCCACGCGGCTCGAGTGGCCGATGCTGACGACGTGTCTGCGGAAGGACGACTGCGTGGCGTGGACGCTCGCCGCCGAGTACCAGCGGACGTCCTCGACCTCGAACATCGCGGTGTTCGACTACACGCGGAACGTCGTCTCGGTGATCCTGACGCTCAGCTACTGAGCGGCCGTCTTACAACCGCGCCGACCGGGCAAATGTATGGAGATGGCCGGGAAGAAGCTTCTGCCGGAAACGTGGAGTTTTTTCGCCTGCCGTCAGTCGGTCGCGCCGAAGCGCCACGAGCCGAACCGTTCGCTCCGCGCAGGCTCCGAGACGGCGCGCAGACGATCGCGGCCGGCGCAAAGCGCTTCTTCCTTCGAGGGATACGCCGTCCATTCCTGGTCCCAGCTGGACTGAACGACCGCGCCGCGCATTCGATCCTTGATCTCCCAGCGCCACAGGCACGGATCGTCCATCAGCTTGACTTCTATCGTGAATCGCTCGCTGCCGGTCGGCTGCATCGTTACGGCCCCCTTCATGTGTGAAGCGACGAAATGACCGGCAAGATCTGTGCCCGTGGGATCACGTGACCACGGACCGCTGGGGCATCGACGACGGCTACCACGACACGCTCGGTGCGTGGCGGCCGACGACGGACCGAACGCGAGCCGCGTTGCTGTCGACGATGGGCGTCGGCGACGGTGAAGCGGACGATGCCGTCGGCATCCGCATCATCACGCGCGGCGAGATCGCCTCGGTCGACGGGCCCGCGGAGCTGTGGCTCGAAGACGGCACGCGGCTGACGGTCGAGCGCGCGCTTCCGCCCGATCTGCCGGCAGGGTATCACGAGCTCCGAACCGGCGATCGACGCCTCACGCTGCTCGTGTCGCCAGGCCGCTGTCATCCGCCGCCGACGGACGCGTGGGGCTGGGCGGTCCAGCTCTACGCGACGCGGTCACGTGACAGCTGGGGCCTCGGGGATTTCGCGGATCTGACGCGGCTCGCGCGGTGGTCGCGCGAGCTCGGCGCGCGCGTCCTCCTCGCGAATCCGTTCCACGCGGCCGTGCCCGCCCCCCAGGAAGATCCGAGCCCGTATTCGCCGTCGAGCCGGCGGTATCGCAACCCGCTCTATCTGCGCATCGAAGACGTGCCGGGCGCGGCCGCGCTGGGTCCGGAGCTCGAGACGCTCCGCGCCGCCGGGCGCGCGCTGAACCGCGAGCGACTGATCGATCGCGACCGTGTGCGGCGCCTCAAGTCGGATGCGCTCGAGCGTCTCTGGGCACGCTTCACGACGGATCCGGCGTTCGAGCGATACGTCGGCGACGAAGGCGCGGCGCTCGAGGATTTCGCGATCTTCACCACGCTCGCCGAGACGCACGGCGCCGGATGGCGCACGTGGCCCGGGGAATATCGCCGGCCGGACACCGACGCCGTCCGGCGGTTCGCTGCGGCACACGCCGATCGTGTCCGGTATCACCAGTGGGTGCAGTGGCTCCTCGACCGCCAGCTCGCGCGTGCGGCCGCGGAGATCGCGTTGCTCCACGACTTTCCCGTCGGCGTGGACGGCAACGGGGCTGACGCCTGGGCCTGGCAGGACGTGCTGGCGACGGAAGCGGCCGTCGGCGCGCCGCCCGATCGCTACGCGCGGCACGGTCAGAACTGGGGGCTGCCGCCGTTCATTCCGCATCGGCTGCGCGCCGCGCGCTATGCGCCGTTCGTGCAGACCCTCCGCGGCGTGCTCCGCCACGGCGGCGGCCTGCGCATCGATCACGTGATGGGCCTCTTCCGGCTCTTCTGGATTCCGCGCGGCCTCGAGCCGGGGGAGGGCGGCTACGTGCGCTACCCGGCGGACGAGCTGCTCGCGATCATCGCGATCGAAAGCGAGCGGGCGCGCGCGTTCGTGGTGGGCGAAGACCTCGGCACCGTCGAAGCCGGCGTGCGAGAGCGGCTGGCGGAGGCCGGCATCCTGTCGTACCGCGTGCTGTGGTTCGAGGAACAGCCGCCCGCGAGCTATCCGGCGCTGGCGCTCGCGAGCGTGACGACGCACGACCTGCCGACGATCGCGGGCGTGTGGACGGGCGCCGATCTCCTCGCCCAGCGAACCATCGGCCTCGATCCGAACCCGGAGATCTTCGACGGGTTGCGCGCGCGTCTGTCGCGACTCAGCGACGTGCCGCCGGGCGGGCCGGTCGAGGAGGTCATCGCGGGCACGTACGAGGAGCTGGCGAAAGCGCCGTCGGCCATCGTGACAGCGACGCTGGAAGACGCCGTGGCGGTCGAAGAGCGGCCGAACATGCCGGGCACGGTCGGCGTGTGGCCGAACTGGTCGCTGGCATTACCAAGACCGCTGGAAGACATCGAGGAGGCCGAGTTACCACGCCAGATCGCGGCGGTCTTGAATTCGAGAACGGCGGCAAAGCCACCGCGTAGCTGATGACCGACGAGGCACGCGGAGCGCGCCGCGAGCGAAGCGAGAGGCGAGGCGCGCGGGCGCAATGCAGACCGAAGAGGCGCGCGAGCGAAGCGAGAGCGAAGGCTCAGCGGTGCCGCGACGTCGCAACGGGCGAGCGGGTCGGGAGGGGTCGTGCGACCCGTCCCCTCCGACGGACAAGCGCACCCGGCGCGCCGGGCCGGAACCCAGCCGCAACGGGCAGTCCGCACGTATGAGCGCGTGGTCGCACGACCCCTCCCGACCCGCTCGCCCGTCGTGTAATCACCGCGGCGCGCGAACCACCGAAGACCGGAACGACGCGCGCGCCCGCTAACGCCACGCCCACACCGGCTGCTCGAAGTGATCGACGCGCGTCGGCCGGCCGTGCATCACGACTTCGCGAAGCTGATACAGCACGGCGGCGGTCGGCGCATGCACGAGCGAGCCGAGGAGCGGCACCTGAATGACCGGCCGATCGCTCTCGGGAATGGAGACGAGCCGCGGCACGTCGGGCGAGTCGAGATCGGCGAGCGGCACGAGGTAGATGCCGGCCACTTCGTCGGGGTTCGCGACGGGCTCGGCGGCGGCGTCGGCCCACACGACGACGGGCGTGATGACGAAGCCGGAGCGCGTCGGATAGTCGTCGAGCATGCCGAGGACGCTCGATTCGGGGAGCGTGAGCGTCACTTCCTCGCGAAGCTCGCGCAGCGCGGCGGCGACGGCGAGCTCGCCGTCGTCCAGACGCCCACCCGGGAGCGCCCACTGGCGCGCGTGCGCGCGCAGACCGGCGGCACGACGCGTGAGGAGAAAACACGGCCGGCCGGCGGCGTCGGGCAGGAGCACCACCGCGACGGCGGCGGGCCGGAGACCGTTCGGCGCGGCCGCGCGGCGCGCGAACCCGGCGAGGTGGCCGGCGGTCCGCGCGCGCAGCGCGTCGTCGAAGCGCTCGAAGGTTATCGCTGGCTCGAGTAGTACGCCGCGAGGTCGGCGAACGTCTGATCCGGCACGGTCTTCATCAGCGTCTTGATGGCTTTCAGGTTCGCGTCGCCCGGACTGCGACGGTCGGCCTTGAAGAGCATCATCTGGTTCCGCAGGTAGCCCGGCGGCTGTCCGCGCAGGTCGGGGATCTGCTTCGAGGGATCGCCCTTGCCGTCGGCGCCGTGGCACCCCGCGCACGTGGCCGCGGCGGTGCGCCCGCGCGCGACGGCGGCGGGATCGGCCGTCACCGGCGTCGGCGCCTTCTTCTGACTCGCGAAATAGCCGGCGACGTCGTCCACGCCGAGCTGCAGCGCCTGCTTCGCGAACGGCTCCATCTCCGGCGAGACGCGCTTGCCGGACGCGTAATCCTGGAGCGCTTTCTTGATGTACGCGGCGTCCATGCCGGCCAGCACCGGCATCGTGTCCGAGCGGCTCGCGCCGGCGAAGCCGTGACAGGCGCTGCACGTCGCGGACTTCACGTACCCCGGATGATCGAGCGGACCGGCCACCGCGACGCCCGCGGCGAGGACCACGCTGGCGAGCGCCACCACCGCCATCGACAGACGCGTGAGGTTCGTCGTCATGCGTGCCCTCCTAGCCCAGCATGTCGTGCCAGATCGATTGCGCCCAGCCGACCGCGTTCTGCGCGACCTGGGGCGATTGCGCCGGCGTCAGCTTCTGCTCGATCTGCACGACCTTGTTGTTCTCGATCTTGTAGGCGTTGACGACGGCGATCGCTTCGCGGTCGCTGACCCAGCTGTAGCAGGTGTTGCCCGGCGGCATCGGCACTGGCGGCTTGCCGGCCAGGAGCCGCGTGACCGCGTGCGCGGTGATCTTGCCCATCGAGTTCGCGACGTTGCCGGACTTCGGCACCGGCAGGCCGGTCGTCGCATCGCCGATCACGTGGATGTTCCTGGCCTTCGTCGACTCGTACGTCACGTGGTCGACGGGGCACCACCGCTGGTCGTCGCCGCCGAGCCCGCTGCGGAGCGCGATGGCGCCCGCGCGCTGCGGCGGGATCAGGTTCAGCACGTCGAACTTCACGCGGTCGCCGAACTCGGTCGTGACCACGCGCTCGCCGAAGTCGACCTTGGTGACCTTGTTCGACGCGCGGTAGTCGATGTTCGGATACGCCTTCCACGCCGCGCGGAAGAGGCCGGTCTTCGACACGATGTTCTGGTTCGCGTCGAGCACGATCAGCTTCGACTTCGGCTTGTTGGTCTTCAGATACCAGGCGATCTGGCTGGTCCGCTCGTACGGGCCCGGCGGACACCGGAACGCCACCGGCGGCACGGTGAGCACGAAGACGTCGCCGTCCGGCATCGACTGCAGCTGGTGCGCGAGGGTGACGGTCTGGTCGCCGGCCTTCCACGCGTGCACGACGCGCTCGCCCTGCCCGGCGCCGTCGATCTGCTCGAAGATGAAGTCGACGCCCGGGGAGACGATCAGCCGGTCGTACTGCAGGAAGCCCTCGCCGACGCGCACGCGCTGGATCTCCGGCTCGATCGCAACGGCCGGCGCGTGCAGCACCTTCACGCCGTGCGCGCGCAGCCCGTCGTAGCTGATCGTCAGGCTCGGCAGCGTACGGACGCCACTCAGCACGAGGTTGCTGAACGGACACGAGATGAATTCCTTGTTCGGCTCGAGCAGCACGACCTCGATCGACGGGTCGCCGAGCCGGAGGTACTTCGCGGCGGTGGCGCCACCCCATCCGCCGCCGACGACGACGACGCGCTTGCCACCCTTCGGCATGAAATCGCCCTGCATGGCCGCCGCGCAGCCTCCGAGCAATCCGACCCCGAGGGCCGCGGTGGAGGTGCGGAGGAACTGTCGTCGCGTCACGCGCATAACCATCCTCCCGTTGCTAGGCGCTGCTGAACCGGCCGGTTTCCTCGTTCCACGTCGCGGCGAGCGCCCAGACCGCCATGACGATGATCACGAGGCCGATCGCGCCCGCCCACCCGAGGACGCCGGGCAGGAAGACCGCGGCGCCGAGCTGCTGCGACAGCCCGGTCGCAGACAGCACGAGCCGGGCGACGGACGCGCCCAGCGCGAAGGTGACCAGCGTCGCCCAGAGCTTGACCTGCCCCTCGCCGGCACGCCAGACCGAGCCCGCGCCACATCCGCCGGCGAGCACCATGCCGACGCCGAAGAGTAACCCACCGAGCACCGAGCCGATACCCGCGGCCGGAAAGACCCAGTCGCCCTTGTCCTTGAGATCGTTGAACTTGAGGATCGCGAAGCCGAGCGTGCTGATGACGATCGCGAGCGCGGCCGCGCGCGTGTGGCTCGCCTCGCCGGTCATGAACGGCTCGCGGAAGGCGCGCACCAGGCAGAACCGCGAGCGCTGGAACGCAATGCCGAATACCGCGCCGAACAGCAGGAACACGCCGCGCGCCCCGTAGCCGGATGCCGAGTAGACGAACGGCAGCGCGACCAGCGCCGCCAGCACGAGCGCGCCGACGAGCGGCTGCCGGCTGCGGCCATCGCCGCGCGGCGCGAGATACGCGCGACCGCCGCCGCGTGACCAGCCCGGCCGGTGCGCCAGTTCCCACAGCAGATACCGCAGCCCGACGAAGGCGCCGGCGCCCATGCCGAGCATCATGCCGAAGCCCGACAGCGACAGCGCGCTGATCGCGCTGAAAAATCCGCCGATGTTGCAGCCGAACGCGAGGACGGCGCCGGGGCCGAGGAAGACGCCGGCGATCGCGCCCTTCACGAGCTCGCCGCGGGCCGGCACGCGGATCGCGAAGTCGCGCGACAGCAGCGCCGCGGCGAAGCCGCCGGCGAGCACGCCGAGGTCGAGCATCGATCCGGAGTAGAGCCACGGCGGCGCGAGGTCGGCCCGGTCGACCAGGCCGGCGCCGCGAAGGATCCAGTCACCCCAGTTCCGGAGTCCATCCGACGCGGTGAACGGACGCTCGAAGGCGAAGAGAAAGACGTTGGCGGCGGCGACGAGGATCGCGGCTCCCCAGACCGGCCACGGGCGGCCGAACAACGCGTCGTACTGCCTGCGGAATGTCTTCACGCCCGAGTTCGCAGGCTACCTGAATCGGCGGCGGCCTTCACCACTTGTTCGCGCGATACCACTCGTAGATGTCTTCGCCCGTCGTGAACCAGACGCCCTTCTTCTTCCGCATGTAGTCGTAGACCGCTTCGAAGTACTTGATGCGGTGCGCGACGCCGGAATTGTACGGATGCACGGCGAGCGCCATGACGCGCGGGTTCTTCGCTCCTTCCTCGTACAGACGATCGAACTGATCCTTCGCGCGGCGCGCCCATTCGTCGGACGTGTGGTGCTGGATCACCATCATCGGAATGTCGTTCAGCTCGACCGAGTACGGCACGGACACGAGCGTCCGGGTCTTCGTGCGGATCTCGTACGGCTGGTCGTCGTTGACCCAGTCGGACACGTACTCGATGCCCTCGTCCGCGAGCAGGTCGAGCGTCTCGAAGGTCTCGGTGAGCCCGGGGCCGAGCCAGCCCTTCGGCTTCTTGCCGGTGAAGTCGCGCAGGATGCGCATCGAGTCGCGGATGACCGTGCGCTGATCGGGCTGGAGGTGCATGGCGCCCTGCTTCACCGCGTGCGCCATGAATTCCCAGCCGGCGTCGAGCATCGCCTGCGCCACGCGCGGGTACGAATGGCAGACGCTGGCGTTGATGGACGTCGTGGCGCGCATCTTCCGCTTCTGCAGCGCCTCGAAGAGCCGCCAGAACCCGACGCGCATCCCGTACTCGTGCCACGCCCAGTTCGGAATGTCCGGCACCGTGGCCACGCCTTGCGGCGCGGTCAGGTACTGGCGCGCCATCGGCTTCTCGATGTCCCACTCCTCGATGTTCACGATCGTCCACACCGCGATGCGCGCGCCCTTCGGAAGCTTCCAGGGCTTGCGATCGACGATGGCGGAGTAGTCGAAGCGTTCGTGCGGCAATCTCACGGGGCCCTCCTCGCCGGCGCGTCCGTCCGGCACGACGTGGCCGCTATAGTACAATCCGCCGCCATGGCGACACCCACCACCATCGACGTTCACGCGCATTTCTTTCCCGAGAATTACCTGAAGGTCATCGAAGAGGCGGGCGGCGCGTTCGGCGCGCGCGTCGACCGGTCGACTCCGAAGGGGCCGGCCATCGTCGTGCGCGAGTCGCGCACGCCCGCGCTCGACGCGTCGTACTGGGATCTCGATCTGCGGCGCAAGGCGATGAACGCCGCGCGCACCGTCGCGAAGAAGCCGTTCCGCGCGTACCTGCGGCGCTTCACCTACGACACGATCAGCCACGCGCCCGAAGAGCTCGCCGACCTGATCGGACTGGCGGCGCCGACCGCGTCATGCTCGGCAGCGACTACTGCTTCGACATGGGCTACGCGCGGCCGCGCGACATGGTCGAGAAGAAGCTGAAGCTCAGGAAGGTCGACCAGGCGCGGATCCTCGGCGGGACGGCCGCGCGCCTCCTGCGCCTCGGCTGATCGAGGAGCGCCCCCGGGGTCACAACAACCCGGAACGCCGCAGCAGGAAGTACTCGTTGAACGGCCGGTCGTCCGCCAGCGCGGGCGCCCACGGCGCGAGCCCGATCACCCGCGCCATCGGCGCCTCCTCGGCGAGCATGAACGCGAAGAACTGCTCGACCGTGTGCTCGCGCGTCCATTCGAGGAGATCCGCGGCGGCGCGCGGCGGCACGCGTGCGACGAGCTCGGTGGCGGTCCGGCGTGGTATCGCCCGTTCGCTCGCCAGGAAATGGATGCCGACGACCTCCACCGGCCCGGTGCGGCGCACGACCGGGAACACGCGGACGTGCGGGAACGATTCCGCGAGCGCGCGCGCGGCCGACACCATCAGCGCCGACTCCGTGACGGGCACCCACTGCTGCAGGATGCCGCCGGCCCGCAGGCGCGCGCGCGCGGTCGCGTAGAACTCGCGCGAATAGAGCACGCTCGACCCCGCGGCTTCCGGCGGAAACGGCGGGTCGATCGTGATGACGTCCCACGATCGCCGCGACCGCTCGAGGAAGCGGCGGCCGTCGTCGATGACGATGCGTCCGTTCGGCGCGCGCACGACCTCGGCGGCATCGGCATGAAAGTACGGAAACAGCTCGGGCACGCTCGGCACCAGCTCCACCGCCGTCACGTCGATGTCCCAGGTCAGCAGCGAGCGGAACGTCGTGCCCATGCCGAAGCAGATGACGAGCGCGTCGGTCGGCCGCCGCTCCAGGAAGGCGAGCGGCATGTGCGCCATCCACTTCGTGAGCGGCGACAGGACCGTCATCGTCGAGCCGTTCACGAGCAACACCTTCTGCAGCCCCTCGCCCGTCGCGATGACGGTCGCGGTGTGATCGCGGCGCACCTCGCGCACGCTGAACACGGTTTCGTACGTCCGCGTGTACGACAGCAGCGCGACGACGAGCGCGGCCGCGACCGGCACGAGCGCGAACTGGCCGCGTGACGGCCGGCCGGGCGCGCCGATCGCGGCGGGACGGATCAGCGCGACGACGCCGACGGCGAGCAGGGGCACGGTCAGCAGGCCGATCGACGTGTGCTCGCCGAATCGCGGCAGCAGCCAGAACCCCGCGAGGAGCGGACCGGCAATGGATCCCACCACGTTCACGGCGTATGCCGCGCCGGCGCGATCGGCGTCGCCGCCCGACCACCGGTCGACGAGCATCGGCGTCAGCATGCCGATCAGCGCGCAGACGGGAACGACGCCGAGCAGGAGCCGCAGCGGCGCGCCGAGCGGAACGCGCGGATCGGCCAGCAGCAGCGGCAGCAGCCCGGCGATGCCGGCCAGCGTCCACGCCGACACGGCATACGCGCTCGTCATCGCGCCGAACGCTCGGTACAGCTGGGTGCCGACGAACGTCGCGGCGAGATACGTGGCGAGAATCGCCGCGAACGCGTACACGACGTTGCCGAGGTACGGCGTGAACTGGCGGATCCAGACGAGCTCCATCGCCATGCTGACGAGGCCGGTCACGAAGAGGCCGCCGAGTACCGTGGCCGCCGGCCTCGTGCTCGCCGTGGTCGCGACGGCACCGGCCGCGTCGGCGGCCGCACCGCGCTGCGCATGAACGCTGCGCACCGCCGCGCCGATGGCCACGAGCACGTTGACGACCACGGCGACGAGGAGGGTCGAGCGGAAGCCGAGCAGCTCGATGAGCACGAAGGCCGACGCGAGGGTCCCGCCCGTCGCGCCGATCACGTTGGCGAGGTAGAGGAAGCTGAACGATCGTGGACGAACGTCCGGCCGCTCGGCGCGGATCGCGGCCATCGCGAGCGGGAACGTCGCGCCCATCGCGATACAGGCGGGCAGCAGCGTCAGCGCGATCCACGCGCCCGAGGCCACGTAGTAGCTCGCGGAGTCCCACGCGAGCGCCGTGCCGTAGGACGCGAGATGGCTGCGTCCGACGTCCAGCGCCGGGACCACCCCGAGCGCGAGCAGACCGATCCCCGCCTCGACGGCAGCATAGAACATCAACGGCCGGCGCGGATGACTCGCGAGCCGTCGAGCCAGCAGGCCGCCGAGCCAGCTGCCGAGCGCGAGACCGGTCATGAACACGGAGAGGACGAGCGAGACGAGCGGTGTCGTGACGCCGAAGGTCGCCATGGCGGCCCGCAGCCACACGACTTCGTAGACGAGCCCCGCAAAGCCGGACCCCAGAAAAAATACAAAGAAGGCCCGCACAATGTTCGAACTCTAGCATGCGCGGCGCGGGGGGGCACCGCCGATCGCTGTAGTACAATCGCGCCCCACGTAATGCGGATTCCGGTCAGCGGCGTCGCCATCAACTGCGTGCTCGAAGGACGGGCCGGCGCGCCCGTGATCACCTTCGCGCACTCGCTCGCCGCGACGCTCGGGCTCTGGGAGGCGCAGGCGGCCGCGCTCGCGGACCGTTATCAGGTCCTGCGCTACGACGCCCGCGGCCACGGTGAGTCGGACGTGCCGCCCGGCCCGTACACGCTCGACCAGATGACGGGCGATCTCATCGGCCTGCTCGATGCGCTCGATATCCGCGAAACGCATTTCGTGGGGCTCTCCATGGGCGGCTGCACCGGCATGATGGCGGCGCTCGCGCATCCGGCGCGCATCGCGAGCCTCGTGCTCGCCGACACCACCAGCCGCTACGCGCCCGAGGCCGCCGTGATGTGGGCCGATCGGATCCGCACCGCCGAGACGGCCGGCATGGAACCGCTGATCGAGCCGACGATGCGGATCTGGTTCACCGAGCGGTTCCGCCAGCAGGCGAAGCCCGCGGTCGATCGCGTGCGCGACATGCTGCGCCGCACCGAGCCGCGCGGATACGTCGCGGCGATTCGCGCGATCGCCGACGTCGACCTCACCGACGCGATCGCGGCCATTCGCTGTCCGACGCTGGTCGTCGTCGGACGCGACGATCCGGGCACGCCGGTCGCGATGGCCGAGGTGATGCGCGCGCGCATCCCCGGCGCCGGGCTCGTCGTCCTGCCGGACGCCGCGCACGCGTCGTGCGTCGAAGCCGCCGCGCCGTTCACCGACGCGGTCGCGCGGTTCCTCGCGCGCGTCGCTGCGCCGGCGGGACGATGAGCGGCGAGTTCTTCATCGGGCAGATCTTCAACGGCGTCTCGTACGCCGCCCTGCTCTTCCTCCTCGCCGGCGGGCTCTCGCTGATCTTCGGCATGATGCGCATCGTGAACATGACGCACGGCAGCTACTACCTGCTGGGCGGCTACGTCGCGCTCACGGTCATGTGGCGCGGCGCGCCGTTCGTGGTCGCCATCGTGGCGGCCGCGATCGTGATCGCGCTGATCGGCATCGCGGAATGGAATGCGTTCCTCAAGCGCCTGTCCGGCCAGGAGCTCGGCCAGGTGCTGACGACGATGGGGTTCGCGCTCATCTTCCAGGATCTCGGCCTCGTGATCTGGGGCGGCGACCCGCACACGATCAGGCTGCCCGAGACGCTGTCGGGCTCGTGGGTGGTCGGCGAGCTCTACTTTCCCGTCTATCGCGTGTTCATCGTCGGTGTCGCGATCGCTGTCTCGCTCACCCTCTGGCTGGTGCTCGAGAAGACGCGGCTCGGGGCGATGATGCGCGCGACGGTGGACGATCCGGAGATGGCGCGCGGCGTCGGCATCAACGTGTTCCGGATCTCGATGGGCGTGTTCGCGCTCGGCGCGATGCTGGCGTCGATCGCCGGCGTCGTCGCCGGCGGCTTCGTCGGCGTCTACCCGGGCGCCGACTTCGAGATCCTGCCCTACGCGTTCGTGGTCGTGATCGTCGGCGGCATGGGCAGTCTCAAGGGCGCGCTCGTCGGCAGTCTGATGGTCGGCCTCCTCGACAACTTCGGGAAGGCCCTGTTCCCCGAGCTCTCGTACTTCACGCTCTTCGCGCCGATGGCGTTGATCCTCGCCGTGCGGCCGACCGGACTCTTCGGGCGGGCGTAGGTGATGGAGACCTTCATCCGGCGCGCGCCGCGAGCCGCCGCCCTCGTCGCGGCCGTCCTGCTGCTGGCGCTGCCCCCGTTCGTCTCGTCGTTCATGCTCTCGCTGATGACGCAGGCGCTCGTGTGGGCGATGCTCGCGATGAGCCTGGATCTGCTGCTCGGCTACATCGGACTCGCGTCGCTCGGCCACGCGGCGTACCTCGCGCTCGGCGCGTACAGCGTCGGGATCCTGACCACGCGCCACGGCGCCGACTTCTGGACGTCGCTCGCGGTCGGCATCGCGGTCGCCGCGCTCGGCGCCGCCGTCTTCGGCCTCGTCGCGCTCCGCGCGACGGGCGTGTACTTCCTCATGATCACGCTGGCGCTCGGGATGACCGTCTGGGGCCTCGCGAATCGCTGGGTCTCGCTGACGTCGGGGGACAACGGGATCGCGGGAGTGCCGCGGCCGCGCGGGCTGCCCTGGGACGTCTCGGGCGCGCTGCCCTTCTACTATCTCGTCCTCGTGGCGTTCGCGGTGGCATTCGTCGTGCTGTGGACGGTCGTGCACTCGCCGTTCGGGAAGACCCTCGTCGGCATCCGCGAGAGCGAATCGCGCATGCGGACGCTCGGCTACCACGTGTGGCTCCACAAGTACATCGCGTTCGTGATCGCCGGCGCGGCGGGCGGCTTCGCCGGCGTGTTCTGGGGCTACTACAACGGGTTCGTGAGCCCGGCCGACGCGGAGCTCGCGACGTCGGTCGAGATTTTGTTGATGGTCGCGCTGGGCGGCCGCGGCACGCTGTTCGGCCCGGTGCTCGGCGCGTTCGTGATCGTGCTCCTGCGGAACGTCGTCAGCATCTACACCCACCGCTGGCTGCTCATCCTCGGCGCCGTGTACATCGGCACGATCGTGTACGCGCCCGAAGGCATCATCGGCATGGCCCGCGACTGGCTCAAGGCGCGGGCCCGCGCGCCGCTCCGCCCGGCGCCGTCACCCTGAACCGCTCCAAGGAGGATCGCATGGCCAGAAAGCTCTCCGTCACCGCGCTCGTGCTCCTCGTCCTCGTCGCGGTCGCCCTTCCGGCCGACGCGCAGAAGGGACCGATCAAGATCGGATTCCTGGCGCCGGTGACCGGCGGGGCCGCGCAGGTCGGCAAGGACATGGTCAACGGCCTCATGATGTGGCTCGAGGAGCACGGCAACCAGATCGCCGGCCGCAAGGTCGAGGTCATCGTCGAGGACACCCAGGGCCAGCCGAACATCGCCCTGACGAAGGTCGCCAAGCTCGTCGAGAGCGACAAGGTGCACGTGCTCGCCGGCGGTCTCTTCGCCCACGTCGGCTACGCGCTGGCGCCGCGGGTCGACCAGCTCGGCGTGCCCATGCTCTACCCCGTCATGGCCGCCGACGACCTGACGCAGCGCAAGCCGACGAAGTGGGTCGTCCGGAACGGCTGGACGTCGAGCCAGCCGAATCACCCCTTCGGCGAATACGTGGCCAAGACGCTCGGCTACAAGAAGGTCGTGACGGTCGCGATCGATTACTCGTTCGGCTGGGAACAGGTCGGCGGCTTCCAGAAGACGTTCGAGGAGAACGGCGGCCAGATCGTGCAGAAGCTGTGGCCGCCGCTCGGCACCACCGACTTCGCGCCGTACCTGTCGCAGATCAAGCGCGACGCCGACGCCGTGTTCGCGCTGATGGTCGCGCAGTCGGCGCTGCGCTTCCCGAGGCAGTACCAGGACGCCGGACTCAAGGCGCGGCTGCCGCTGCTCGGCGGCGGCACCACCTTCGACGAGTTCGTGCTGCCCTCGCTCGGCGACGAGGCGCTCGGTGCGTACAGCGCGCTGATGTACTCCGCGGCGCTCGACACGCCGATCAACAAGAAGTTCGTCGAGACGTACCGGAAGAAGTACGGGAAGGTCCCGTCGTACTACTCGGAGGTCTGCTACACGACGGGCCGCTGGATCAACGACGCGGCCAGGGCCGTCGGCGGGGACGTCGAGAACCGCGAGAGCTTCCTCGCCGCGCTCCGCAAGGTGGAGGTCCCGGACGCGCCGCGCGGTCCGGTGAAGCTCGACGCACACGGCAACCCGGTGCAGAACATCTACATCCGCAAGGTCGAGAAGAAGGGCGGGGAGCTCTGGAACACCGTCATCCACACGTACCCGGCCGTCGGGCAGTTCTGGAAGTACAAGCCGGAGGAGTTCCTGAAGCAGCCGGTGTACGACCGCAACTACCCGCCCTGCAAAGCGTGCTGACAATCACCGTGCGCGGGGTGGGGGGCCATGTCGGGGCCCCCCACTAATACGATCGCCCTGGAGCTCACCAACATCGGCAAGGCGTTTGGTGGGCTCCTCGCGGTCGACGGCGTCAGCCTCGCCATGCGCCCGGGCGAGCGCCGTGCGATCCTCGGCCCGAACGGCGCCGGCAAGACGACGCTGTTCAGCCTGATCAGCGGCGAGCAGCCGGTGACGTCGGGCCGCATCCATCTCTTCGGTCACGACGTGACCCGGACCAGCGCGCACCGCCGCGCCGCGCTCGGCCTCGCCCGCACGTACCAGATCACGAACCTGTTCCCGCGCCTCACCGCGCTCGACAACTGCCTGCTCGCCGTGCAGGCGCTGTCGCGGACGAAGTTCCATCTCCATCGCCCGCTGACCGGCTACGCCGGTCACTTCGTGCGCGCACGCGCCGTGCTCGATTCCGTCGGCCTCGCCGTCAAGGAGGGCGAACAGGTCCGGAATCTCTCGCACGGCGAGCAGCGGCAGCTCGAGATCGCGCTCGCCCTCGCCGGCTCGCCACGCCTGCTGCTGCTCGACGAGCCCACGGCCGGGTTGTCGCCGGCCGAATCCCAGCTCATGGTCGGGTTGCTGCAACGGCTCGATCCCGCGATCAGCATCCTGATCATCGAGCACGACATGGACGTGGCGTTCGAGGTCACCGACCGCATCACGGTCCTGCACTACGGCCGCGTCGTCGCGGACGGGCTCGCGGCCGACGTCAAGACGAACCCCCTCGTGCAGGAGATCTATCTCGGAGCCGCCGAGCCATGAAGGCGATGGTGCTGCCGTCGCTCGGCGCGCGCCTCGAGCTGCGCGACGCGCCGGTGCCGAAGGTCGGGCCCACGGACGCGCTCGTGCGAGTCCGCGCCGCCGGCGTCGGCCTGACGATCGTGATCATGATCGAGGTTCCGGGACGCGTCACCGCGTTCCCGCGCATCCCCGGCCACGAGCTCGCGGGCGAGGTCGTCGGGATCGGCTCCGAGGTGACGAACGTCCGTCCCGGCGACCGCGTCACCTGCCACTTCTATCTGACCTGCCGCGCCTGCGCCTACTGCCGGAGCGGTCGGGAAACGCTCTGCACCGCGTTCCGCGGCTACGTCGGCATGGCGTGCGACGGCGCGTACGCGGAGTACGCCGCGCTCCCGGCGCTGAACCTCGTGCGGATTCCCGACGGCGTGACGGACATCGACGCCGCGGTCGCCGCCGACGCGATCGCGACGCCCTACCACGCGTGCCGCGAGGAAGCGCGCATCGGGCCGGGCGACCACGTGCTCGTCGTCGGCGCGGGTGGTGGCGTCGGCATCCACATGGTGCAGATGGCGAAGCTCTGCGGCGGCCGCGTCCTCGCCGCCGATCTGGGAGACGCGAAGCTGGAGGCGGCCAAGCAGGCCGGCGCCGACGACGTGATCGACGTCCGCCAGGGTAACCTCGCGAAGCAGGCGCTCGCGCTCACCGACGGCCGCGGGGTCGACGCGGCGATCGACATCGTCGCGACGACGGCGACGCTGGAAGGGTCGCTCGCCGCGCTGGCGCGCGCGGGACGGCTCGTCATTATCGGCAGCCGGCCGCGCGAGGTCTGGGGCGTGGCGTCGACGTTCACCGTCGACCCGCAGGTCGTGCTGAACCGCATGCTCGAGATTCACGGCTCCCGGTACGTGACACTGGCGGAGATCGGCCAGACGCTCGAGCTGCTACGCCAGCAGCGGATCCGCGCCGTCGTCTCGCGCACGTTCCCGCTCGAAGCCGCCCAGGACGCGCACGATCTCATTCGCGCCAACGCGCTGGTCGGCCGCGCGGCGCTGGCGATCGCGTGATGCTCGACGTCGCCGACGTCCACACGTACTACGGCCACAGCTACGTGCTCCAGGGCGTCTCCCTGTCGGTCGCGCGCGGTCAGGTCGTCGCCGTCCTCGGCCGGAACGGCATGGGCAAGACGACGCTGATCCGCACGATCGTCGGGTTCACGCCGCCGCGGCAAGGCCGCGTGGTGTTCAAGGAGCGCGACGTCACCGGATGGGTGTCGAACCGCATCGTGGGCCTCGGGCTCGGCCTGGTGCCGCAGGGCCGTCGCGTGTTCCCGTCGCTGACGGTCACGGAAAACCTGTCGGTCGCGGCGCGCGGCAATGGCGGGGCGTGGAGCATCGACCGGGCGATGGATCTCTTCCCGCGCCTCCGCGAACGGTCCGGGAACCGCGCCGGCAAGCTCTCGGGTGGCGAGCAGCAGATGCTCGCCATCGCGCGCGCGCTCATGACCAACCCGGATCTGCTCGTGATGGACGAGCCGACCGAGGGCCTCGCGCCGCTGCTCGTCCGCGAGGTCGGGCGCGTCATCGAGCGCCTGAAGGGCGAGGGCTTCTCGATCCTGCTCGTCGAGCAGAACCTGCCGCTCGCCTTGCGGCTGGCGGACCACGTGCACGTGCTGTCGCGCGGCCGTATCGTGCACTCGTCGAGCCCCGTGGAGCTCTGGAGCAACGCCGACGTGAAGTCGCGCTATCTCGGCGTGTGAGCTTCGACTGAAGGAGAGCGTGCGATGAAGCGAATCGCCGTGGTGGGCGTCGGGCTGCTGGGCGGCGCCGTCGCGCAGCGTCTGCTCGCCGGCGGCTTCGAGGTCGCGGGCCACGATGTCCGGCGCGACACGGTCGACGCGCTCGTGCCGCGCGGACTGCGACCGGCGGCGGATCTCGCGGACGCCGTCGCGGACGCCGACGTGATCTTCACGATCCTGCCGTCGCTCGACATCGTCGACGCGACGCTGCGCGGCGCGGACGGGGTCTTCGCGTGCGCGCGACGCGACGTGATCGTCGCGCAGATGAGCACGATCTCGCCGCCGCTCACCCGCGCGCTCGGCGACGCGGCCGCCGCGCGCGGCATACGGTTCCTCGACACGCCGATGAGCGGCACGAGCGCCATGGTGGCGCGCGGCGATTGCACGATCTTCGTGGCCGGCGATCCGGCCCACGCCGACGCCGCGCGGCCGGTGTTCGACGCGATCGGCAGGAAGACGCTCTACGTCGGACCGGTCGGCACCGCGACGGTCGCGAAGCTCGCGACCAACCTGCTGGTCGGCCTGAACACCGCGGCCCTCGCCGAGGCGCTCGTGCTCGGCGCCAAGGGCGGCCTCGAGCCCGCGCGGCTGCTCGACATCCTGCGCGAGAGCGCCGCCGCCTCGCGCATGGTGGACGTGCGCGGCCCGCTCATGGTGCAGCGCGACTTCACCGCGCAGATGAAGCTCGATCTCTTCCTGAAGGACTTCACGCTGATGCTGGAGGAAGGCAAGCGCGTCGGCGCGCCGCTCCTCCTCACCGGGATCGCCCGCGAGCTCGCGGCCGCCGCCGCGAACGCCGGACACGGGAGCGACGACCTGGCCGCCATCGTCACGACGATCGAGCGCATGGCCGGCCTCGGAGACCGATGATGCGCTTCGGGACCTATTTCTTCTTCCAGGCGGCCCCGGGCTTCACGCACGAGGACGTCATCCACAACGAGCTCGAGCAGATGGAGTGGTCGGAGGAGCTCGGCTTCGACGAGGTGTGGCTGACCGAGCATCACTTCATCGAGTACGGCCTGGCCGTCGATCCGGCGACGCTCGCCGCGGCGGCGGCCGCGCGCACGCGGCGCGTTCGCATCGGGCTCGCGGCGGCGATCCTGCCGTTCCACCATCCGATCCGGCTCGCCGAGCAGCTCGCGCTGGCGGACATCATCTCGCGCGGCCGGCTCGACGTCGGCGTCGGCCGCGGCAACCGGCCGGTCGAGTTCGCGGGCTACAAGGTACCGCAGACGGAAAGCCGCGAGCGCTTCGACGAGACGATCGACATCCTCGGGCGCCTCTGGACCGAGCCGAGCGTCACGTACGACGGGAAGTTCTACAAGCTCGACAACGTGCGCGTGATTCCGAAGCCGTTCCAGCAGCCGACGCCGCCGATGTACCAGGTGTGCGTGTCGAAGGACGGCATCGAGTCCGCGGCGCTGCGCGGATGGCCGATGCTGAATTCCGTGCTCTACGGCAGCATCGATCAGCACGTGCAGAGCCGCGACATCTACGTCGCGACGCTCCAGAAGGCCGGCCGCAGCCAGGCCGACATCGAGGCGCTGCTCGCGCAGTGGGGTGTCTCGCGCCACATCTACGTCGCCGACAGCGACGAGGAGGCGTTCGAGTTCGCGAAGCCGTACGAGATGTGGTACCAGGACTCGTTCCGGCGCTTCGTCATCCCGGAGCGCATCGAGGACGCGCACCCGACGCTCCAGCCCGCCTTCCGCGGGATGGCCGAACGGCTCTCGAAAGTGACGTGGGAGGATCTTCGCGCCGAGACGCTGGCGTTCGGCACCCCGGACACGGTGGCGCGCCACATCGAGCGCATGCGCGAGATCGGTGTCGGCCAGGTGCTGTGCTGGATGAACTTCGGCGGCCTGCCGCAGGCGAAGATCCGCCGATCCATGGAGCTCTTCGCCCGCGAAGTCATGCCGCGGTTCCGGAGCTGACGATGCCGCGCTACATCGATCTGTCGGTGACGGTGGACCACACGACGATGAGCCCGCCGTCCACGAACATGCGGCTCGAGGTCACGCCGCACCGGCGCGGTCCCGGCTTCTGGCAGGTCTCGAGCGTGACCCAGAGCCTCCACACGGGCGCGCACATCGACTCGCCGCTCCACGTGTTCCGCGACGGCATCACGACGGCGGAGATCTCGCTCGATCAGGTGATGGGTTCGGCGATCGTCGTCGACCTGTCGTTCGTCGGCGCCAACCACGGCGTCACGATCGACGATCTGCGCCGCGGCGGCGCGGACGACGTGAACCACGGCGACATCGTGCTGCTGCGCACCGACTGGACCGACAAGATGTACGGCCAGTGGCCGAGCTACTTCACGCAGTCGCCGTACTGCCCGCCCGAGACGGCGGAATGGCTCGTGGCGAAGGGCGCGAAGAACATCGGCTTCGACTTCTTCGAGGAGTACTGCGCGCGGCTGCCGGACTTCAGCTCCGAAGACTTCCCGATGCACCGGATGATCCTGGGCGCCGGCGTCGTGATCATGGAAGGAGTCACGAACCTCGGCGCGCTGCCGCGGCGCCGCGTGGATTTCGCGGCGCCGTTCTACAAGATCGCGGGCACGGAGGGCGCCCCCGCGCGCTTCTTCGCGAGGATCGATTAACCGCCCGATCGAGCGACCCAGAATCTCGGCAACTCGGCAACAGGTCCGGACGGGTCATCGAGGAGCGCCCCGGGTTCCCCGGGGCGCTCCGAGCGTCTGGGGGGTATGAGGGGCCATTCGGGGCCCATTAAAAAAATCGGGCCCGGGAAAGTGTCGCAGAGCCCGGGTCCGTCCCGTCGTTTCCCCGCTGCTGCGTCGGGTCTAGCCGATCGGCTCCGTCTCCGGATCGCCCGGGACGATCCGCGCAGCCTGTTGCGAGATCAGCTCGAGCGCCAGGATGGCGGCCGAGAACCCCGCGGCGCCACCGACGAGCAGGATGCGCTTGAAGGTCGACGTGAAGCCGTTCTCGAACGCGAGGGCCAGCGCCATCGGAATGGTCGCGGCGCCGGTGTTGCCGAACTTGTCGAGCGTCACCATCAGGTTCTTGAGCGGGATGCCCGCGATCGTCGCGATCATCCGCGTGACGCCCTTCGACACCTGGTGCGGAATGATGCCGGTCGTCGTGCGGTCCCAGCCGAGCTTCGCGCAGACGTCCTGCACCATGGCCGGCAGATGTTCCACCGCGACCTGGCAGAGCCGCTTGGCGTTGCTGATGAAGTAGATGCGCTCGGGATCGGCCAGATGCCGGGTGCCGCCCGCGTCGATCCGCGCGAGACCGCGATGCGACGAGTCGACTTCCCACTGCTGGTGGATCACGCGCAGGCACGTCCCGGACGGCTCGGCGGACAGCAGCATCGCGGCGCCGGCGTCACCGAGCGTCAGACCGGCGAGGTAACGACTCACCAGATCGGACTTCGAAAGGATGCCCTTCAGGTAGATGCCGTCATGGAGACGCTCGCCGACCGCGATGAGAACGTTCGACACCATCCCGGACTTGATGAGGCCGGTCGCCAGGATCATGGCCTTGAGCGCGCTGTTGCACGCGTCACGGACGTCGGCGACGAACGTCGTCTTCGAGAGTCCGAGCGATTCGTGGACGCGCATGGCCGTGATCGGCTCGGCTTCGTCCATCGTGTTCGCCGCGAACAGCAGGGCGCCGACACGGGTCCGGTCCATGGCGAGCCGCGCGAGCAGCCGCTCGCAGGCGACCGTGGCCATCGTGCTCGGGTGTTCGTCGTCCGCGGCGAAGCGCCGCGTACGGACGCCGGTCGCCTCTTCCAGCGTGCCCGCGCCAAGACCCAGCTTGAGCAGACCGGCCCGCTGCGAAATTTCCTCGGAGCTGACCTCCCGCTCGGGCACGTAGTAATCGGCACCGAGGATGTAGCAAAGCGTCCGGTCGTCGGTGGCGTTCATTGACTCTCTTCCTGTGAGCGGTTCACTGCCAGGCGGGGGAGAATAGCACGCGCAATGCCAGCCGCGCCTGATCCGAAATGCCCACTATTCCAAATCGTTACGTCGCGTCTCCGCCGCCGGTGGGGGCGGAGTGCCCGGTCAAGGGCTCGCCCGCTGGCGGCATTCTGCCCAGTCTTCGAGCGGGTGCTAGACTCACGGCCTCGATGAAGGCCCTCGTCACCGGCGGTGGCGGCTTCCTCGGCCGCTACATCGTGGAAAAGCTCATCGCGCGCGGCGATTCCGTCCGGGCGATGGCGCGCAACCGCTATCCGGAGCTGGAAGCGGCTGGCGCCGAGATGATCCAGGCCGATATCCAGGACCGGGACGCCGTCTACCGCGCCTGCATCGGCGTCGACTGCGTGTTCCACGTGGCGGCGCTGCCGCTCCTCTGGGGTCCGTGGGAGGCCTTCTACGGCACGAACGTCGTCGGCACGCGCAACGTCATCGACGCCTGCCGCGCGCGCGGCGTTGAGCGGCTCGTGTACACGAGCACGCCCAGCGTCGTCTTCGCCGGGGGCGACCTGGAACACGCCGACGAGACGCTGCCCTATCCGGAGCACCACGGCGCGAGCTACCCGGCGACGAAGGCCATGGCCGAGCGCGCCGTCGTCGCCGCGAACGGCGGCGACCTCCTGACCGCGTCGCTCAGGCCGCACCTCGTCTGGGGCCCCCGCGACAACCACCTGATTCCGCGCATCGTGAAGCGCGCACGCGCCGGCCAGATCGTCATCGTCGGCGACGGCCGGAACAAGGTGGACATCACGTACGTCGAGAACGCGGCTGACGCGCACCTGCTTGCGGCCGACCGGCTCGAGCCCGGTTCGCCCGTCGCCGGCCAGTGCTACTTCATCAGTCAGGGCGAGCCCGTGGTCCTCTGGGACTTTCTGAACCAGCTCCTCGCGCGGCTCGGCCTGCCGCCGATCACGCGGCGCCTGCCCTACCCCGTGGCGCGCGCGCTCGGCGCCGTCCTGGAAACCACGCATCGCGTGCTCAAGCGCACCGGCGAGCCGCGGATGACGCGCTTTCTCGCGGCGCAGCTCGCGCACTCGCACTGGTTCGACATCGGCAAGGCGCGGCGCGAGCTCGGATACGAGCCGCGCGTGTCGACGGCCGAGGGACTCGACCGCCTGGTGCGCGCGCTGATGATCTTCGCGAGGTTCAGGAAGAGCTTCGCCGCGGTGTACGGGAACCGCTGGCGCAGCCGCTCGAGCGCGTCCGCGTCGATGGCGAGGGTCTCGACGTCCTCCGTCGCCACGACGTCGGCCGTGCGCACCAGATGCTCGACGATCGCCATCTCGCCGAAGATGTCGCCCGGCTCGAGCACCTTGATGGTCTTGAGCGTGTCGTCGAAGTGCAGCACCTGCACGTCAGCCCTGCCGCTCACGACCAGGTACATCTCCTTGCCGACGTCGCCGCGCTTGACGATGTGCTCGCCCTTCTTGAACTCGCGGAACCGACCCATGACCGCGACCTTCTTCGCCTCCCACAGCCAGAAGTTCCGGAAGATCGGCGTGGTGGCGACGATGTCCTTGTTCATCTTCGCCAGCAGCGTGTCCCAGACCGTGACCAGGCGCGTGGTCACCATCAGGATCGGGGTCACCGTGAGCTCACCGACCATGGCGACGATCATGACCACCGCCGACAGCACGCCGAAGTAGATGGTCGGGACGAAGTTCGAGAACGCGATGATGCCGAAGCCGCCGGCCAGCGCGATCGAGCTGTAGATGACCGGGCGCCCCATGGCCGCGACCGTGCGGTTCGTCGCCTCCTGCTGGTCGTGGACCGCGTTCAGCTCGCGGCTGTACCGCACCATGAAGTGCACGGTGTCGTCGACCGCGATGCCGAGGGCGATCGCCGCGATCAGCGAGGTGCCGACGTTGAGCGGGATCCCGAGGAATCCCATCAACCCGAAGTTGAAGAGGATGGGGACGACGTTCGGCAGCAGCGAGATGAACCCGGCCTTGAGCGACATGAACAATGCGGCGTGGATGATCCCGATGATCAGGAAGGTGCTGCCGAAGCCCGTCATCTGGTTCTCGGCCATGAAGTCGGCCGCGTTGTTGATGAGGATGCCTTCGCCCGTGTACACGACCTTCAGGTGCTTCGGGAAGTTCTGCTTCACGTACGCGTCGATCCGGGTGAGGAGCTGGGACAGGTCCCACGACGCCGTGATGTTGTGCCGCACGAGGACGTTGATCGTGGACGCGTCGTGGTCGATGTACTTGGTGAGGTCCGGGCCCTCGAGCGTCAGGAGGTACTGGGCGACGAGATCGCGGTTGTCCGGGATGGCGTCGAACGTCGGGTCTCCGCCGTTCGACTCGCGGTGCATCATCCGGAGGTAGTTCGTCACCGAGATCGTGTTGTCGACCTGTCCGGTCGTCTTCAGGAACTCCTGGAGGCCGACGACCGCGCGCAGCGTCTCCGGCTCCTTCGCCGCGTCTTCCTTGCCCGTCTCGACGACGACGTAGAAGTTGATGACGCCCGCCATGCGCTCGTGCACGTCCTTCACGCGCTGGCGGACGAACGTGTTCTCCTTGAAGAAGCTCACGAAGTCCGTGTTGACCTTGAGGTTGTACCAGCCCCAGACGGACAGCACGCACATCGCGATCGTGACCGTCGCGATCGGCCACCGGTACTTCACGTTGAACGTGCCGAGCCAGACGAGGAACCGCGTCATCGCGTTGTCCGGCGGCGGCTCGTCCTCGCTCGCGACGCGCACGGGCCGCTTCGGCTCGGGCCAGTAGAGCAGGATGACGGGCACGAGCACGGACGAGATGATCCAGTTGAACGTCAGCCCGATGGCCGAGGCGACGCCGAACTGGATCAGCATCGTGATGTCGCTCGTCACCAGACTGCCGAAGCCGATCACGGTCGTGAACGTGGTGATGAGAATCGGCAGGGCCGTGTCGACCGCCATCTTGCGGAGCGCCTCGTGCTTCGGCAGGCCGTGCTCGCGCTCCTGGTGGTACTCGAGGATCATGTGCGAGTCTTCGGTGAAGCCGATCGCCACCATCAGCGCGGGGATGATCACGGTGATCACGTTGAGCGGATAGCCGATCAGCACCATCGCGCCGAGCACCCAGATGACGCTGACGAGTCCCGTCGACATCGGGATCACGCAGCCTTGCAGCGTCCGGAACGAGACGTACAGGATCATGAGGAGCAGACCGACCGCGAGCGGGATGAGCAGCTTCATGTCGCCCTGGATGTACTCGCCGAGCGTGACCTTGATGAGCGGCGCCCCGATCTGGTACGCCTCGACGCCGTCCCGCCGCTCCTTCGCGATGAGCGCGTCGACGCGCTTCGCGAAGGTCGGATTGAAGTCCTTGTCGCCGGGCTTCGGGTCCGTGTAGACGTTGATGGCCGCGGTCGTCCCGTCCCCGGAGACGACGTTCCCCAGCAGGATGGTGTTGCCGAGCGCGTCGCTCCTGATCTTCGCCAGATCGGTCCGGCTCGTCGGCACCTCGTTGGGCACCAGCGCGTCGGTGTTGAGGACGTCGTTCGCCTCGCCCTTGATGTTGTTGACGGTCGTGAGGCTCTCGATGCGGCTGACCCCCGGCGTCTGCTTCAGCGTGTTCGACAGTCGCTTGATCACGCCGAGCACGTCGGTCGTGAAGACGTCCGGCGCCTCGACGACGATGATCGTCAGGTTGTCGCTGCCGAACTTCTTCTTGACCCCCTCGTAATACACGCGGGCCGGGTCTTTCTCGACCATCAGACCCTCGGCCGATGCGTCGATCTCGAGCCGGGGCAGCTGCCAGGCGAAGAAGACGGTGATCAGCAGGATGATCGAGAAACTGAGGCCCGGGTGGTCGACGATCCAGACCGGGATGCGCTTGGCCTTCGTGAGCATGGTGACGACGCTCCTCGTCACGCGGACGCCAACCGGTGGGGGGCGCGCGCGCGACCGCTCGCTGCATGAATCGCATGGCGTTCAGCCGTTCCTCGATGCCGCAGTCACGGCGATGCGATGCGCAGCGGGCGGCCCTCGACCGTCGTGATCGGGGAGCCGCGGGTCGGAGAGTCCGTGGGAATGGGCGCGCGCGCGAAAACTGCCATCGACCTGCGGCCGGACGGCCTCGCACGCGGGTTCATGGGCGGGATTCGACGCGAGCGCGCCGCTGTCACCGCCGGATCCGGGATCGAGCTCGACCGCCGTGCCATCCACGCCCGTTCGGCGGCCGCTCGGCGTCTCACCGAGCGCGAGGCTCGGCACCTCGCACGCGTCGAACCGGACCGCCAGGCGCACGTCGGCGATGGCGCCAGTCGTCGCAACGAGCTGCGCGAGCGCAATGACCGCGAGGAGCCAGCCCCGCGCGAACCCGCGTATCACGAGGCCCGCCGCGCGGCGCCGAGCCGGCGCGCCGCCCAGGGCGCCAGTTTCTCGCGCGCGATCTTCGCGTTGTGCCGCACGTCGACCGGGAACGACGGGTGGAAGAGCACGTCCGTGATCGACTGCGTGATGTCGTGCCGGCCGCCCAGCGCGAGCAGCTCGGCGATCATGCGCGACTGCGCCGCGCGGTCGCGCGGCATCCGAACCGGCCGCGGCTCGATGACGATCACCGGCCGCTGGCGCTCGCGTGGTCCGACGCCCACCAGCGCCGAGCGGAACACGTCCGGGTGCTCGTTGAAGATCGCCTCGCAGCAGTCGGTGAAGAGCGTCCCCTCCGCCGTCGTGACCCGATGACTCTTGCGGCCGCAGAACCATACGCGCCCGATATCGTCGATGTATCCGACGTCGCCCATGCGGTGCCAAAGACCGCCGTCGGCGTCCGCGATCTTCGCGCGCGCGGTCTCGGCGGGCCGGCGATCGTACTCCGTCGTGACGATCGCGCCGCGCACGGCGATCTCGCCGATCTCACCCGGCGGCAGGACGAGCCCGTCGGTCCAGGCCGGGATCGCATCGTCGGTGATCGTGATGATCCGCAGCGTGATGCCGGGCAACGGGCGACCCACGCAGATGCCGCCGCCCTGACGCGTCCGCTCCGCCGTCTCGGCGAGGATTTCCCGCGCGGTGATCGACGTCACCGGCATCGCTTCCGTCGCGCCGTACGGCGTCTGGATGACGGCGTCGTCCGGCAGGACGGACGACAGCCGCTCCAGCAGCGCCGCGGGCGCGGTCGCGCCCGCCATCAGCACGCGCCGGATCGGTAAGCGGACCCCGCGGGGCACGCAGTGCTCGGCGAGCCGGTGCCAGACGGCCGGCGACCCGAACGCGCACGTCACGCGGTCGCGGTCGACGACCGACAGGATCTCGCGCGGATCGACCCTCGCCGGGCGCGTGATGTCCATGCGCGGGAACACCGACGTCGTGCCCATCGCGAGCGCGAGGAGGCCGAACGGCGGAAACGCGGACAGCGCGACGTCGTTGGCCGCCGGCTCGATCAGTCCCTCCAGCGATGCGAGCTGCGCCTCGAGCATGCCGTGGCGGTAGACGACGCCCTTCGGAATCCCGGTGCTGCCGCTCGTGTAGGCGATGGCCGCGACGTCGTCCGCCGTGGTCGAGCTCTCGGTCCTCGCGGCGTCGATGGCGCGCAGCTCGGGCAGCGTCGGACCGCCCCAGAACCAGCGGTGACCGACGGTCACGCGATGCCGCACGCGCGCGAACGGCCCGCGGTACACGCGGCTCAGCGCGTGGACGACCGGAACCGCGACGAGCGCGTCGGGACCGACCTCCGCGATGCAATGGAAGAGGTTCCGCCGCCCCATGCCGGGATCGATCAGGACGAGGATGGCGCCGGCGCGAAGGATGCCGAACGCGAGCGCCAGCATCTCGGCGCCGGGCGGCACCATGAGCAGCACGCGCGAATCACGGCCGATTCCGAGCCGGTGGACGGCCCGGCCGAGGCGTTCGGCCTCCGCGTGCAGCGCGCCGAACGTGATCGATCGATACGTCGAGCGCCCGGACGGATAGACGACGGCGGTGCGTCGCGGCGCGCGTTCGGCGGCGCGCCCGAGGGCGTCGGCGACGTTGAGGGGGCGCGTCGACCCCGTCACGACATTGAGAGCTGGGGGGCCCCGACATGGCCCCCCAGACCCCCCAGCGCTCCGAGCGGCCCGGCAAACCCGGGCCGCTCGGCGACGGCGCGCGTCGTCACGACACCGGATGGGCGGCGAGAAAGTCGCGCACCCACGGCACCACGCGCTCGGGGGCGTCTTCGAGCACCCAGTGCCCTGCGTCGGGCAGACGGCGCAGGAGCGCCGATGGGAATCGCCGTTGCCAGCCGAGCAGGACCCGCGGCGTGAAGATCGGATCGCGATCGCCCCAGATGAGCAGCATCGGCCGGCCCGCGAGCGCGGACAGCCCCGTCTCGATGCGCCGCAGCACCGCGTACGTGGGGTGCCGCTCGTGCACGGGAATGTCTTCGACGAACCGCAGGTGCGCGATGCGATCGGCGTACGAGCGATAGGGCGCGAGATAGCCCGCGCGCACGTCCGGCGTGAGGCGCTCGCGATGCTTGCACGCGATCCGCAGCGCGAGGCAAAGGAAGAGATTCATCCCGCGGATCGCGATGTCGCCGACGACGGGCAGCCGTGCGACGCGCAGCCGCAGCGGGATCTCGGGAATCCAGAACGCGATCGTGTTCATCAGCACGATGCGCGCGACGTTTGCCGGGTGCCGCGTGGCGTAGCCCATGCCGATCGGACCGCCCCAGTCGTGCAGCACGAGCGTGACGCGCTCGAGCTCGAGGCGCTCGATCAACGTCTCGAGGTTCTGCACGTGCTGCGCGAGCGTGTAGTCGTACCGCTGCGGTTTGTCGGACCGTCCGCAGCCGACGTGATCGGGCGCGATCACCCGGTACGTCGGCGCCAGCGCGCGAATCAGGTCACGGTAGTAGAACGACCACGTCGGATTGCCATGGACCATGACGACCGGATCTCCATCGCCCTCGTCGACGTAATGATACCGGGCGCCGGGCAGATCGATGAAGTGGGGCCCGAATGGATAGAGCGTGTCGAGATCGCTCACAGACTCGCCTCGGACACGCTCCGCCTCCGGCTCTTCATCGTCGTGTCGGCTCGGCCGTCGACCGGCCTCACCTCCCGATGCCACGCCGTCCTGCGGCTGCGCCCTCCCGTCATGCGCGAAGCCCGCCGGCGGCCGCGCGCGAGGCGCGGCCGCCGGCGTATCGCATCAGCGTGGATGCAGCCGGAGCGTCTCCGTCGTCTCGCGGAGCCGCGCGCTGATGATCTTCGCGAGGTTCAGGAAGAGCTTCGCCGCGGTGTACGGGAACCGCTGGCGCAGCCGCTCG
>JACPCW010000022.1 GCA_016184365.1 Candidatus Rokuibacteriota bacterium | reverse complement strand
CGCCTTCGCCGCCGGGCGGCCGCCGGCGAGGGACAGCACGTAGTACGCGACCGCCCACGTCTCCTGCTCCGACAGCGCGTCGCCGTACGCCGGCATCGGTGTGCCGCCGATCCCGTTGCGCAGCGTGCGATACACGTCGCGCACGGTGTCGCCGGCCTTCATGCGGCCCGGGATGGTGAAGTCGTACGGCACGGTGGGGCGCGCATCTGAACGTCGCCGAGCGCGAGATCGTCGCGCTGCTCGGACCGAACGCGGCCGCGCCATGAGTCCGCGCGCGATCGCCACCATCTGCTGCTCGCCGCCGGACAGCGTGTGCGCGAGCTGGCCGCCGCGCGCCTGGATGATCGGGAACAGCTCGGTCACCCGCCGCAGAGGCGACCGCCTTCGGCGGGTCGAACGCTGAACACGCCGCGACGTTCACGCAGTGGCCGCTCCGGCTATTCACTTCCCAGTCGACGCTGACGGGGTCGCGGGTCACCGGACAGTCGAAGGATGCGTGGACCAGGTGCGTCCCGCCGAAGACGCCCGCGCGAACGGCCGAGCCAGATGAGCGCGAGCACGACGCCGCCGACGACCACCACCGGCCACACGCTCTCGACGAGTCCCACATCGTCCATGAGATCCTCCCTCGGCGAGCCTCGGCGCTCAGTCCACCGCGGCGCGAAGCAGCTCGACCACGTGGCGCGTCCGCCGCCCCGTGAAGTGCTCGACCTGCTGGCGGCACGACGTGCCCATCACGGCGATCTCGGCGTCGGGATGCGCACGAAGGATCGGGAAGAGCGCGCGTTCCCCGGCCGCGCGCGACGCCTCGTAGTGCTCCTTCTCGTACCCGTACGCTCCGGCCATGCCGCAGCACGACGCGTCCACCATGTGGGCCCGGTAGCCCGCGAGTCGGAGGAGCTCCACGCTCTTCGCGGGAGCCGCCGACGCCTTCTGGTGGCAGTGGCCGTGGAACAGAACCGATGGTCCGCCGCTCGCCGAGTCGCGGAACGTCAGATCGAGGTCGCCCTTCGCGGCGAGCGGCGCGAGGAACTCGTCGATCAGGAACGTCTGCCCGGCGACGACGCGCGCCTTGTCGCGGAGATTCGCGGGAACCATCGCGGGGTACTCGTCGCGCAGCGTGAGCAGGCACGACGGCTCGCAGCCGACGATCGGCACGCCCTCGCGCGCGCGCGCCCAGAGTCGCGTGACGTTCGTCTCGGCCTGCACGGACGCGCGCGCGACGAGGCCCTTCGAGATCATCGGGCGGCCGCAGCAGACCATGTCCGCCAGCTCCACGCGGAAGCCGGCCTTCTCGAAGAGCTCGGTCACCGCGATGCCCGTGCCGGGGAAATTGAAGTCCATGAACGTGTCGTGGAACAGCGCCACGGGCCCGCGCCGGCCGTCGCCGAGCGGCGTGTGATCGCGGAACCACTCCGGGAACGTCCGCCGGACGAACGCCGGAAGCGACCGCGCCCGGTGAATGCCGAGGAGGCCGTGCGCCACGAGGTTGGCGCCGGGCACCCGGAGCGCCCAGTTGCTGAGCGGCGCCATCGCGCTGCCGAGACGGGACAGCCGGTGAATGTTCGTGAAGAGGTACGTGCGCAGGGGACGCGCGTGGGCCCGATACGGCGCGTCGAGCGCGGCGCCGTTCGTCCGTTCTCCACCATGCCCGTTCTGCGCTGCCGGCGAGGCGTGCAGCGTCCGGAGCGCGCGATGAATCAGGGTCGGGCTCACGCCTTTCGGACACGCCGTCGCGCACGTGAGACAGCTCGCGCAGTCCCACGTCGTCATGTGCGCGAGCGCGGCCTCGACCTCCCCGAGCTGCAGGAGCCGGACGACCTGCTGGGGTCCGAGCGAGAACGGGCACCCCGCGGTGCACTTCCCGCACTGGTAGCACGCGAATACGTTCTGTCCGCTCGCTTCCTCGACGGCGTCGAGCAGGCCGCCCGCTCGCGCGATGTCGGCGAGGAGCAGCGTCATGCGGCGGCCCCCTGCGCATGACCGTACCCGGCCTCGAACGCGCGGAGGTTCAACGTCTCGGTTCCCTTCGGCACCGACGCGGCGATCGCTTCACGCAGCGCATCGGGCGAGACCACGCCCGTCGCGCCGCAGAAGAACCCGAGCGTCACGATGTTCTGGACGACGCGCCGTCCGAGCTGTTCCGCCAGGCGCGTCGACGGCACGCGGAGCACCGGCCGTCCCGATTCCGCCACGTCATCGAGCGTCACGAGATCTTCCTCCGCGATGAGCAGGCACGGGCGCGGCCGGACGAGCCCCACTTTCCGGTACGCCTCCTGCGAGAGCACGACCGCGACGTCCGGCGCGACGACGCGCGGATACGCGATGTCGGCATCGGCGAGAATGACTTCCGCCTTGCAGGCGCCGCCGCGCGACTCGGGCCCGTAGCTCTGCGCCATGACCGCGTTGCGGCCCTCGTGCACGGCGACGGCGCGGCCGAGGATCTGGCCGGCCGTGATGACGCCCTGGCCGCCGAAGCCGCTCAGCACCACCTGGACGAATCGCTTGTCCCGCACGGAGGCCATCGGTGTCATGGTCACCGCTCCGCCGGGCCGGTCAGACGGTCGACGAAGGTCGGCCGCTTCGCCTCGACGAACTTCCCGACGACGATCTTCCCGCCGAGCGTGGCCAGGTCACACTCCTCGGGCGAGGCGAAGTTCTTCACCACCGTGTTGTCCTTGTAGTAACGGAGCTCGCCGAGCGCGTCTCCGAGCCGGTTGAAGCGACCGTAGTAGATCGGGCACGGCGAGATGACCTCGACGAACGAGAACCCCTTGTGGCCGAGCGCCTCTACCATCGACCGGCGGAGCCGGCCGAGATCGAGCACCGTCCAGCGCGCGACGTACGTCGCACCGGCCGCGGCGAGCAGGTACGGCAGGTTGAAGGGATATTCGACGTTGCCATCCGGCGTCGTCGACGTGCGCGCGCCGGCCTGCGACGTGGGGCCGCACTGCCCGCCGGTCATCCCGTAGTTGAAGTTGTTGATGCAGATCACCGTGAGATCGACGTTGCGGCGTGCGGCGTGGATCAGGTGGTTGCCGCCGATGGCGCTGAGATCGCCGTCACCGCTGAACACGACAACCTTCAGCGCGGGGTTGCCGACGTGCAGGCCGACCGCGAACGGGATCGCGCGGCCGTGCGTGGTGTGGAAGCTGTCGCACTTCACGTACCCCGCGACACGGCCGGTGCAGCCGATGCCCGAGACGAGCGAGAGCTGCTTCAGGCCGATGTCGGCCTCCTTCAGCGCCTGGATGAAGCAGCCGAGCCCGATGCCGATCCCGCATCCCGGACACCAGATGTGCGGCAGGCGGTCGACGCGGAGCGCCCACTCCGCCGGATGCTCGAGCGCGTCCGTCATGACATCGTCGGTCCAGTGCTCGTCGGCGTCGAACGTCTCTTCCCACTGCCGGGCCATGTCCATCCTCGGCTCCCTTCAGAAGTCTTTCGGGAACGCTCGCACCTGCGCCCAGGTGAAGACGGGCCCGTCGCGGCAGACGAAGACGCGGCCGATCGTGCAGCGGCCGCACAGGCCGATGCCGCACTTCATCTTGTTCTCCATCGTGGTCACCACCTGCTCCGGCGTGAATCCCGATTTCTCGAGCGCGAGAAACATGAAGTGCAGCATGATCGGCGGACCGCAGACGATCACGATCCGGCCGTCGGGCCCGAGCGCCAGGCGCTCGAACACGTGCGGGAGCAGGCCGACCTCGCCGTCCCATCCGGTGGCCTCGCCGCCCGGGTCGACGGTGCGGATGACGCGGACGCCGCCGTCCTGCCAGGCCGCCATCTCGTCCTTGTAGACGAGGTCGGCGACGGACCGGGCGCCGTTCAGCAGCACGACGTCGCCGAAGTCAGCGCGGTTGTCGAGGACGAACTGCAGCGGCGAGCGGAGCGCGGCCATGCCGATACCGCCGGCGACGAAGACGAGGTCCTTGCCGCGCCACGTCTCGACCGGGAAGCGATTGCCGTACGGACCCCGTACGCCGAGGACCTGGCCGACGGAGAGGCTGCGGATCGCACCGCTGACTTTGCCGACCGCGCGCATCGTGCACTCGAGGTACTCCGGGCGCGTCGGCGAGTTCGCCATCGTGAAGACGGATTCGCCCGAGCCGAAGACGGAGAATTCCGCGAACTGCCCCGGCTCCCAGCGAAAGCGGCGCGCGACGTCCGGCTCGACGAACGCGAGCCGCAGCGTGCGCACGTCGGGCGTCTCGTCTCGCGTCGAGACGATGCGTGCCAGATGCGGCTGGAAGGCGCTCGGCATCGTTTCAGCCTCCGGCATCGTGGCCATCCGCCGCGGCGGCCACGACCGCCTGCACGGTCTCGCGCACGTTCAGCCCCACGGGACAGAGCTGCACGCACCGGCCGCAGCCGACGCACATCGACTCGCCGTCGTGCCCGAGCGGAAAGTAGGAGAACTTGTGGAGCACGCGCTGCCGGTACCGCGCGGCCTGCGTCGCGCGCGGGTTGTGGCCCGAAGCGTGGCGCGTGAACGCGGCGAACGTGCAGCTGTCCCAGGAGCGGCATCGCTCGCCGCACGAGGCGCTGCCGGTGTCGGTGACGTCGAAGCAGGAGCACGAGGGACAGACGTACGTGCAGATGCCGCAGCCGACGCAGCGGCGCCCGAGCGTCTCCCAGAGCGGCAGGTGGAACCTCGACTCGAGGATCGCCGCCCATTCGCGCGCGATCGCGCTCTGTCGGATGTGCCCGGCGACGCGGGTCGACTGCGTCTCGGCCTCGGCGTGCTCCTCCGGCGACGGGGCTCGTCCGACCCCGGCGAGCGACGCGGTCAACCGGTCGCCCTTCGCCGTGACCGGGCGAACGAGCCACCCGTCCGCCACGCGCGTGAGGTGGACGTCGCTCCCTTTGTCGCTGGCCGGCGAGCCGCCCACCGCGGTGCAGAAGCACTCCGGCCCGGCCTCGTCGCACGCGACGGTCACGACGGTCGTGCGTACACGATGCGAGGCGTAGAGCGAGTCGGCGTCGCCGTCGAGGAAGATCGCGTCGAGGCGCAGGAACCCCGCGGCGTCGCACGGTCGCACGCCGACCAGGACCTGCTCGGCGCTCTCGACGGGCGCGCCGTCGAGCGTGACCTCGTTGCCCGCGACGGAGTACGCGAACAGCGTTTCGGTCCTGGCGAACAGGAATTCCTTCGGCGACCAGCGCGTCTTGCCCGTCGGGAGCGCGATCTGGTCGGCGCGCTCGACGCTGCGGAAGACGCGCAGCCCGTCCTCGTCGACGGCGGCGAGGACGCGCTTGTCGCCGAGCATGCCGGCCAGCCACCCGTGGAGCTCATCCGGCGTGAGACGTGTCGCGCTCGCCATCGCGCCCTCGCTCATCGGATGAACTCCTGCGGATCGTCGGGTCGGAACGTCGCGAGCGGCGGGGCGACGGCCGGGTCCGCGCCGCTGCGATACCCGAACCGCTGCTCGATCTCGCGCGACAGCCGGTGGTTCAGGAGGTCGAGACGGACATCGGCGGGACAGTCGCGCGCGCACTCGTCGCACCCACCACATCGGCCGGAGAGATGCAGCGCCCGGGCGATGTTCCAGGTCATGTTCGCCTTGCCCTCGATGTTGACGGGGATCCACTGCGGCCGGTTCTTCTCCGCGACGCACACGGCGCAGTAGCAGAGAGGGCAGACGGCGCGGCAGGCGTAGCAGCGCAGGCAGCTCGAGAACTGATCCTGCCAGTACGCCCACCGGTCTTCCGCCGGGAGTGACTCGAGATACGTCACGAGCGCGTCGCGGGGATCGGCGGCGACCGCACCGCTCGCGCCCGATGGATGTGCGCCCGGCTCGGCGCCGCCCGGGGTGACGGTCCAGTCCGCGTGCGGCGGCGCGTCTCCGCCGCACGCATGGCATTTCAGCGCGAGACCGCCATCGTCCTGGACGCCGGGACACGCGACGCCGATGACGACGACGTCATCGCGTGCGATCTGGCTTTCCTGCAGCAGGCCGACGACGCCGTTCACGTCGCATCGCTTCGCGACGAGTGCGACCTTGCCCCACTGCCGCACCGCGCCCGGGAGATACACCGACAGGTTGTTCACGCACCGATCGCTCCAGCCGAGCGCGGGCGCGTCCTCGGGGCGCGTCACGAAGGCCGGTACCATCTGCGCGGGAAGCGAGCCGGGCGTGTAGCCGATGACGACGGACACGCGCCCCTCGGTGAGCAGCGTGGCGGCGAGACGCTGCAGATGCCCGCCCACCGCGCGCTGGTCGTCGGCCGACGGCGCGGAGCGTGGCGCGGCGGGCACCGCGGGCAGCCGTACCGCCGAGCGTCGAGCGCCTGTCCGCCCCCAGTCTCGCAGCGGTCCGGCCGCTCGAACCGCGGTGGTGACCTCGTCGACGGCGCGGGACCACTTCGCGCCCTCGGACGCCGAGATCCACGCGAAGTGGAGCCGGCGATTGTCGAGGCCGAGGAAGTCCATGAGCGCGCGGAAGACCGTGAAGCGGCGCCGCGCGACCATGTTGCCCTGGACGTAGTGACAGTCGCCGGGATGGCACCCCGACACGAGCACGCCGTCGGCGCCCTGCTCGAATGCCTTGACGATCAACAGCGGATCGACCCGTCCCGTGCACGGCACGCGGACGGCGCGCACGGAGGCGGGGTAGCTTCGCCGCGCCGTCCCGGCGCTGTCGGCGCCGGCGTACGTGCACCAGTTGCAGATCAGCGCGACGATCTGCGGCTGCCACGTCGCGGTCTCCGCCACCGCCGGCGTCGTCGCTGCGGCCTGACTCTGCTGGAACATCGTCCGTTACACCGCGGCGCCGGCGAGCGCCGGCACGAGCGCTTCGAGCTGGCCGAAGATCTGTTCGTTGCTGTAGCCGGCGAGGTCGATCGCCTGGGGCCGGCAGGCGACCAGGCACGCGCCGCACCCTTCGCACATCGCGGGGTTCACGTGCGCGACGCGTCGTACGAGCTGCCCGTCGCGGTTGCGGAGCTCCTTCCGCTCGATGGCGCCGTACGGGCACACGCGCTGGCAGTCGAAGCACGCGTTGCAGACAGCCTCGTTGACCTGGCAGACCGTCGGCTCCCGCTGCAATACGGGACGCGAGAGCAGCTCGAGCGCCTTGCTGGCGGCCGCGGACGCCTGGGCGACGGTGTCGGGGATGTCCTTCGGCGCCTGCGCCGCGCCGGCGAGGAACACGCCGGCGGTCAGCGTCTCGACGGGCCGGAGCTTCGGGTGCGCTTCCTGGAGGAAGCCGTACGCGTCGGTCGAGATCCGGAGCTTCCTCGCCAGCGCGCCGTCCTCCGCGGGCACGACCGCCGTCGCGAGCACGACGAGATCCGCCTTCACCTGCACGGCCTGTCCGGAGAGCGTGTCGGCGCCGAAGACGAGCAGCTCGCCGTCGCGCGGGATGACCTGACTCACGCGGCCGCGGAGGTAGAGCACGCGCTCCTCTTCCATCACGCGGTTGACGAATTCCTCGTAGCCCTTGCCGGCCGCGCGGATGTCCATGTAGAAGACGACGACCTGCCCGTCGTGGACCTTGTGCTTGTAGAGCAGCGCGTGCTTCGCCGTGTACATGCAGCAGACGCGCGAGCAGTAGGCGACGCCGCGGCGGGGATCGCGGGAACCGACGCACTGGATCATCACGACGCGCTTCGCCGGCTTGCCGTTCGACGGCCGGCGCACCTCGCCGCCGGTCGGCCCGGACGCGGAGAGCAACCGCTCGAACTCGAGGCCGTCGACGATGTCGGGGTGTGTGCCGTACCCGTATTCCGGCGCCTGCGCGGCGTCCCACAGCTGGTAGCCGGTGGCCGCGACGATGACCCCGACGTCGCGCTCCACCACCTCCGGTTTCTGGTCGTAGTCGATCGCGCGCCGCAGGCAGGCGTCCGCACATCGCTCGCAGGCCAGCACGCGGTACCCGCTCGCGGTTCCGTGGCGCGCGTTGAGGCAGCGCCCGGCATCGAGCGTGTACGTCGTGGGCACCGCTTGCGGGAACGGAATGTAGATCGCCTTGCGCCACGCGAGACTGCGGTCGAAGTCGCTCGGCACGTCGACCGGGCACGCCGCCACGCAGTCACCGCACGCGGTGCAGAGGTCCGGCGAGACGTACCGCGGCTTCTTCGTGATCCGCACCCTGAAGTTGCCCACGTAGCCGCTGACGGCCTCGACCTCGGCGTAGGTGAGGAGCTCGATGTTCGGGTGGCGCAGGACCTCCACCGTCAGCGGCGTGAGGATGCACTGCGAGCAGTCGAGCGTCGGAAACGTCTCGGACAGGCGCGCCATGTTGCCGCCGATCGACGGCTCGCGCTCGACGAGCACCACCGAGTGCCCGGCGTTGGCGATGTCGAGAGCGGTCCGGATCCCCGCCACCCCGCCCCCGATCACCAGCGCGCGCTTCGTGATCGGCACCTCGAAGGCACGCAGCGGGCGCGACTGCTTCACCTTCTCGACCATCGACGCCACGATCTGCGTCGCCTTCGGCGTCGCCTCGGACGGATCCGGATGGACCCACGAGCACTGCTCGCGGATGTTGGCCATCTCGCACTGGAAGGGATTCAGGCCCGCCTGGGCGGACGCGCGCCGGAACGTCGGCTCGTGGAGCTGCGGGGAGCACGCGGAGACGACGACGCCCGTCAGCCCGTGCTCGGTGACGGCATCCGTGATGATTTTCTGGCCGGGCGCCGAGCAGAGGTACTTGTAGTCGGTGCTGACCACGACGCCGGGAATGCGGCGGGCGGCCGCGGCGACGTCCTTGACGCGCACCGTGCGCGCGATGTTCTCGCCGCAGTGGCAGACGAAGACGCCGATCCTCGCCATGCGCTACCTCGCGCTCATCGCGAGATCCGCCCGGCACGGCGCCTTGCCGCCCGCCACGGCGTGGACGGCGTCCACGATCTGCTCCGGCTCGTGGACGTCGCCGCCGGCGTGGCCCACGAGCAGCACGCCACAGCGGTCGACGGCACAGCGCTCGACCTCGCGCACCATCTGGCCGAGGTTCAGCTCGGGGACGACGAAGCCCTTGATCGTGCGCGACAGCTCGCGCACCCGCTCCTCGGGGAACGGCCACGCCGTCCGGAGACGGAAGAACCCGACCTTCAGCCCCGCTTCACGGGCGATCTCGATGGCCCGGCTGGCGATCCGCGCCGAGATCCCGTACGACAGCACGACCACGTCGGCGCCTTCGACCCCGTTCTCCTCGTAGTCGTAGATGTCGAAGCGATACCGCCGGATCTTCTCGACGAGCCGCGTCACGAGGCGGCTCTGGCCCTCCACCGTCATGACGGGGTAGCCCTTCTCGTCGTGCGTCAGGCTCTCGACGAACACGTGATAGCCGTCGCCGGCGCGCGGCATCGGCGGCACGAGATCGTCGTCCGGCTCGTAGGTGCGGAACTCGCCCGGCGGCTTCGTCGGCCGCTTGCGGTCCCAGAGCGTCAGCCGGTCCGCGGGCGGGATGACGACCTTTTCCATCAGGTGACCGATCTCGGCGTCCGCGAGCAGGATGACCGGCAGGCGGTAGCGCTCCGCGAAGTTGATCGCCTTGATCGTGAGGTCGAAGCACTCCTGCGCCGTCCACGGCGTGAGCGCGATGATCTCGTAGTGGCCGTGCGAGCCCCACCGCGCCTGCATCATGTCGCCCTGCGCGACCAGCGTCGGCAGACCGGTGGACGGTGCCGCGCGCTGCACGTTGCAGATGAGCGCGGGGGTCTCCGTCATGATGCCGAGGCCGAAGTTCTCGAGCATCAGCGAGAACCCGGGCCCGGACGTCGCCGTCATGGCCTTGTGCCCCGCCCACGACGCGCCGAGGACGGCCGCGATGGAGGCGATCTCGTCCTCCATCTGCACGTAGAGCCCGCCGATCGCGGGCAGGCGTTCCGCCATCCGCTCGGCGACCTCCGTGGACGGCGTGATCGGATAGCCACCGAAGAAGCGGCACCCGGCCGCGATGGCCCCTTCCGCGATCGCATGGTCCCCGAGCAGGAACTGCTCTCCGGTCAGCACGGCCGCCTGCCTCACGCTTGCCCTCCCGCATTCGCCGCAGCCGCCGCGCCAGCCGCTCCGCGCGACCCGGCCGCGACGGAGAAGATGGCGTACTCCGGACACACGGTGACGCACAGCCGGCAGTTGATGCACCCGGCGGCGGCGATCGGATAGTGGTAACCCCTGGCGTTGAAGTCCTTCGAACGGCTGAGCACGCTCGTCGGGCAGAACTCGATGCAGAGCTCGCAGCCCTTGCACCGGTCCCGCTGCACGAACACGCGCCCGCGGACCGGCGCCGGCCGGGAGACGACGGGCACGCGCGGCGCGCGGTCCGCGCGGTCGACGGCGATCATGATCGGTGGCCCCGCCGCATCAGCCGTCGCCCTGGCCGAGGTCGGTGTAGATGGTGTCGAACAGCAGGTCGTCCTCGCGCCGCTCGTGTTCCCGAAGACGCGTGACGAGCGCGTGCACGTCCTTCAGGACCGCGGCGACCGGACCGTCCAGGCACGCCTGGGCGCGCGCGAGCAGGGCCGGGATGTTCTCGAGAAAGTCCGAGTGCTGGTGCTGGAGCGCGACGATCTTCATCATGTGCCGCGGCGCGGTGGTGCGGAGGTTGTCGTAGAAGCCGTCCGGCGCTTCCTCGTCGATGAAATGCCGGGCCAGCATGGGCCGCAGCTCGGACAGGCGTCGGAGGAGATCGGCGAGATCACGGGTCTCGTCGATGCGCTCCAGCAGACTCCGGATCCGGCGATGATCCTCGAGGATCTGCTCAGTCAGGTGGCGCCCGCCGACGGCGTCCTCCATGGCACACCTCCCGATGTCGTCTAGCCGTATACAGCGAAGCTCCGGACGTCACCATGAGGACAACGCGCGGGATCGTTGATGCGTTTGCGCGTCTGGCCCGGCGCGCCGGTGTCACGGCTCGAGCACGAGCCGCTGCCAGACCGAGACCGCCTTCTGGCCGTTGCGATCGCGCTCGGCGCCATCCCACACCGCGAAGGCCACGGCCGAGGCCTCGCCCGGGGCGAACTGGGCGTCGGCCGCGCCCGGCGTGCGGAGCGCGCGGACGATGACGACGCGCCACGTGCCGTCCGCCCACCGCCCCTCGCCGCGCACCACCTGGCGTTCCGGCGGCCGTGACGTGATCGTGCCGACGCCGGTCGCGCTCAGGTTCTCGACGGCGGACGGGCGCGCGCGCGACATCGGGTTGCCCGCGGCGAGACCGGTCACGAACAGTCGATCGTGGCGATCGACGGCGGCGACGGCCGCGTCCGGTGATGAGGACCGGATCCCGCGC
>JACPCW010000094.1 GCA_016184365.1 Candidatus Rokuibacteriota bacterium | reverse complement strand
GTGTCAACGTGCTGAGTGTCGTGGCCACGCCCGTCGTCCGCGCGCGGAAATACATCGCGACGCGGCCGGCGCCGGTTCCGATCGTCGCGGACCCGACGCACAGCCTCCACCGGGCTTACGGATTACCGCGCTTCCCGTCCACTCCGGAGACGGAAGCACGCGCGGCGTCCGCCGTCATCGATCCATTCGGCGACCTTCCGGCACCGCGGCCGGTGAAGGAGCTGGCCGAAGCGATCGGTCGCGACGATCCTTACGAGTGGACGGCGGCGGACCAGGAGGCGTACGACCTCGGCCAGATCGCGACGACGGGACAGTTCCTCATCGACCGCGACGGCATCGTACAGTGGGTGAACGTGGAGGGCGCGGGCGACGGCCTCGCCGGTCTCGGTCGGTTTCCCAGCGAAAAGGAGCTGCTCGCCGCCGCCCGCGCGCTTTGACCGATCGCACTCAGCGAGCAGACGCCTCACGGCGTCACGAGCCAGACCTTGATGCCTTCCGCGGGAAGATGCGCGCGAACGTACGGCAGTGGACCGAACGCGCTGGCGTGAAACCCGGCGCCGACGTTCAGGTTCATCGTGTGGAGATCGAAGGGCGGCGCGGGCGCCGGAATGTCGGCGCCTTGCCGGACGCGGTTCGCGACGGTGAACGGCAGTCGATTGTTCGCCGCGTAGTAGGGCTGGACGATGAGGTCGCCCGGGCGCACCGGGCTCCGCGTGTCGAGCCGCTCGAAGCCGAGACGCTCTGCGTAGTACTGGAATCCCCACGCGCCGACGAAATACGCGCGGCGCCCTTCGGCGCGCGCCTGGGACGCGATGTCCGGTAATGCGCGCCGGTAGAGCTCGCCGGGAAAACTGTCGGCGCGCAGCACCGCCATCCCGACGAGCGACGAGACGATGATGGCGCCGACGACGACGCGACGCGCCAGCACCGGTCGCTCGCGCGCGACCGCACGGACGAGCAGCAGCGCGACCGGGACGAGGAGCGGCAGGACGAAACGCGACGCCACCGTCCAGGACCACAGGCACAGGTAGGCGACGTGCAGCGCCGCCCACAGCGCGAGGAACCGGCCGTCGCGATCGCGTGTCGCCTCGCGCGCCGCCTGCGCGAGCACGAGCGCGCCGGCCGCGGAGAGAATCCCGACCATGATCCGCGCGCCGCTCGCGACCGCGCGCGGCGACCAGACCGATGGAGCGATGAGCGCGGCGATCGTGCCGGCCACGAGCGCGCCCGCGACGAACGGCACGTCGCGTCGCGTGCGCAGCGAGGCGATGGCCAGCAGCGCCACCGCGACTCCGGTGCCGGCGACGAAGGTCAGCGTCGCCACGGGCCGGTGGCCGAACCATCCGGGGTTCGGCGTGAAGCCGCCTCCGGCGACGACGAGCGCGTCCACCATGTGCACGCGCTCCATCGTCCCGAGCGTCAGGAGCCCCCACCCGAACGCCGGGAGCGACGCGACCCACAGATCGTCGAGGCGGCGGCCTCGCTCGCGGCCGAGGAGCGAATACAGCATGACGCCCGCCACACCGAGGATCGCCGTGTACTTCACGATGACCGCCATCCCGGCGAGCAGCGCGCCGAGGCGGCGCAGGCGCTGCGAATCCCGATCGGTGCCTTCGATCCACAGCGCGAGGCCCCAGACACTGCACGCCAGCGCGGCGACGTCCGCCATCAGCGTGGCCGTCGCGACGAGAAACGCCGGCGACGCCACCCACACCGCGGTCGCCCATGCGCTGTCGTCGACGAACCGGCGCGCCAGCCGCACGCCGCCGAGCACGGCGAGCAGCGCGAACGGCAGCACGGCCAGATGCAGCGCGATCTCGGTTCGCGCGCCGAGCAGGCGCGCGGCCGCGAGCCAGTACGCCTCGACCGGCGGATTCTTGAAGACGTCCCAGAAGAGCTCCGGCCAGCCGTACCAGTTGACGATGAAGTCGTAGGGCCGCAGCGGGTCGCGGAGAATCTGCGTCGCGGCCTTCAGGAAGAGCGTGTCGTCGATCATCACGGGACGATCGAGCGCCGTGAGCACGGGGAGCAGGAGGATCAGCGGCGCGTAGGCCCGCGCGCGCGACCAGGACGGCATCAGGCGGCCAGGTGCTTCAGCGTCGCGGGGTGAGCCGGTCGATGCCGGCCATGTACGGCCCGAGCGCCTCGGGGATGCGCACGGTGCCGTCGGCTTCCTGATAGTTCTCCAGCACGGCGACGATGGTGCGGCCGACGGCCAGGCCCGAGCCGTTCAGCGTCGCGCAGAATTCCGGGCGCCCGCCGCCGGCGGGCCGATAGCGGATGTCGCCGCGGCGCCCGCCGAACGCGCCGTAGCTCGAGCAGGACGAGATCTCGCGGTACTTCCCCTGGCCCGGCAGCCACACCTCGACGTCGTAGCCCTTCTCCGCGCTGAAGCCGAGATCGCCGATGCAGCGCTCGACGACGCGGTACGGCAGCGCGAGCCGCTCCAGCACGGTCTGCGCGTTCTGCACCATCGACTCCAGCTCGTCGAACGCGGTGGCGGGTGTCGCGATCTTCACGAGCTCGACCTTGTCGAACTGGTGATTGCGGAAGATCCCCTTCATGTCCTTGCCGTACGTGCCGGCCTCGCGCCGGTAGCACGGCGTGAACGCGGTGTAGCGCCGGGGCAGCGTCGCTTCGGTGAGCATCTCGCCGGCGTGGAGGGCGCTCAGCGGCACTTCGGCCGTCGGGATCAGATAGAGCGTCCGGCCCTCGTCCGCTTCCACCGTTTTGAACAGGCTGTCCTCGAACTTCGGAAGCTGGCCGGTCCGGAGCATCGTCTCGGCGCTCACCATCTGCGGCACCCAGAGCTCGGTGTAGCCGTGCTCGCGCGTGTGCAGGTCGAGCATGAACTGGGCGAGCGCGCGCGACAGGCGCGAGAGCGGGCCCCACATCACCGCGAAGCGCGACTTCGCGATGCGCGCGGCCCGTTCCATGTCGAGCATGCCGAGCGCTTCGCCGACTTCCTCGTGCGGCCTGGGCGCGAACGGGAACTCGCGGGGCGTGCCCCAGCGGCGCACCTCGACGTTGTCGGCGTCGGACTTGCCGGCCGGGACGGACGGATGCGGCAGATTCGGTAACTCCTGAAGCAAGTGCAGAATCTGCGCGCCCATCTCTTTGAGATCGGCGTCTAGCTGCTTTACGTGATCGGATACCTCCCTCATGCGCGTCATTTGTTCAGGGGCGTCCTCACCGCGGCGCTTAGCCTTTCCGATCTCCTCGGACGATCGGTTGCGTTCAGCTTTCAGATTCTCCGTGTGCTGAAGCACCTGCCTTCGCTTGCCGTCCATCATGAGGACGATGCCGATGGTCTCTTGCACGGCCTTGGCGTCGCCCTTATCGGCAAGCGCCCGCGCTACGGCTTGTGAGTCTTCGCGGAGGAGATTGATGTCTAGCAAGAGTCTTCGCCGTGGCGCGGGCGAGGCCCGCCCGCGCTACTGCGCTTCGGCCGGCGCGTGCTCGGCGTCGACGCGCGCGATCGACCCGACCCGGTCGTCGCTCTCGAGATCGATGATGCGCACGCCCATCGTGTTGCGGCCCTGCGCCGACACGTCGTCCGCGTGGATCCGAATGATCTTGCCCTTCGTGGTCACCACGAGGACGTCATCGTCTTCGCGGACCTGGAGCATCCCCACCACATTTCCGTTGCGGCCGGCGGTCTTGATATCGATGATGCCCTTCCCGCCCCGGCCGGTAAGGCGGTACTCCTCGAGCGGAGTGCGCTTGCCGAAGCCGCGCTCGCTGATGGTCAGGATGAGCGCGCCTTCCTGAACGACATCGGCCGCGATGACCTCATCGCCGTCTTCGACGTCGATGCCACGCACCCCACCTGCACCACGGCTCTTGGCAAGGATCTCTTCTTCTCTGAACCGGATGATCATCCCGCGCTTGGTGGCAATCATGACCTCGCGCGTCCCGTCAGTGCGCCGCGCGCTGATCACCTCGTCTTCGGCCTCGAGATCCATGGCCTGGATGCCACCCGTCCGGATGCGGGCGTACGCCTCGATCTTGGTCTTCTTCACCTCACCGCGCCGCGTTGCGAGGAGGATGTGGCCGCCCACCGCGAAATCGCGAACCGGCACGCAGGCCGCGACCCGCTCGCCCTCGGCGAGCGAGAGCAGATTGACCATCGCCTTGCCCTTCGCGGCGCGCCCGCCCTCGGGGATCTCGTGGACCTTCAGCCGGTGCACCTTGCCGCGGGTCGTGAAGAAGAGCAGATACGAGTGCGTCGAGGCGACGAAGAGGTCCTCGACGACGTCTTCCTCCTTCGTCTCCATCCCGGTCACGCCTTTGCCGCCGCGGCGCTGGCTGCGGTAGGTGTCGACGTGCGTGCGCTTGATGTAGCCCGAGCGCGTGATCGTCACGACCATCTCCTCGTCGGCGAGGAGGTCTTCGATCGTGAGCTCCGTCGTCTCGGTCAGGATCTCCGTGCGGCGCGCGTCGCCGTACTCTTCTTTGATCGCGAGGAGCTCCTGCTTGATGATGCCCATCAGCTTCGCGTCGGACGCGAGGATGCCGCGGAGCTCCTCGATGAGCGCCAGGACCTGCTCGTGCTCCTCGATGAGCTTGTGGCGCTCGAGCTGCGTCAGGCGCTGCAGGCGCATGTCGAGAATGGCCTTGGCCTGGATCTCCGACAGCTCGAGGCGCGTCATCAACGCGTCCTTCGCGGCGTCGGGGCTCTCCGCCTGGCGGATCAGCCGGATGACGAGATCCAGGTTCTCGACCGCCTTCCGGAGGCCGGCGAGGACGTGCGCCCGCTCCTCGGCCCGCGCCAGGTCGTACCGCGTCCGTCGCGTGACGACGTCGCGGCGGAAGCGGATGAACGCCTCCAGCATCTCCTTCAGGTTGACGATCTGCGGCCGACGATCGACGAGCGCCAGCATGATGATGCCGAACGTCGTCTGCATCTGCGTGTGCTTGTAGAGCTGGTTGATGATGATCTGCGGAATCTCGCCGCGGGCCAGCTCGATGACGACGCGGATGCCTTCGCGGTTCGACTCGTCGCGGATCTCGGAGATGCCGTCGATCTTCTTCTCGCGGCTGAGCTCGGAGATCTTCTCGATCAGGGTCGCCTTGTTCACCTGGTACGGCAGCTCGGTGATGATGATGGCCTCGCGGCCGCCCCGCATCTTCTCGGCGTGGGCCTTGGCGCGCAGCGTGATCGTGCCGCGGCCGGTCGTGTACGCCTCGCGGATCCCGTGGCGGCCGTAGATGTAGCCGCGCGTCGGGAAATCCGGTCCGGTGATGATCGCGAGGAGCGTCTCGAGCGTGGCCTCGGGGTCGTCGATGAGCGTGACGAGCCCGTCGATGACCTCGGTGAGGTTGTGCGGCGGGATGTTCGTCGCCATGCCGACCGCGATGCCGGCGGCGCCGTTGATCAGGAGATTCGGGATCCGCGTCGGCAGGACGCTCGGCTCGGTCTCGTTGTCGTCGTAGTTCGGGACGAAGTTGACGGTGTCCTTGTCGATGTCGGCCAGCAGCTCGTGGGCGATCTTCGCCATGCGCGCTTCGGTGTAGCGCATCGCCGCGGCGGGATCGCCGTCGATCGAGCCGTAGTTGCCCTGCCCGTCCACGAGCGGGTAGCGCAGCGAGAAGTCCTGCACCATCCGGACGAGCGTGTCGTAGATCGCCGAGTCGCCGTGCGGGTGGAACTTGCCCATGCAATCGCCGACGACCCGCGCGGACTTCTTGTACCCGCGGTTCCAGGCGAGCCCGAGCAGCTGCATCGTGTACAGGACGCGGCGGTGGACCGGCTTCAGTCCGTCGCGGATGTCGGGGAGCGCGCGACCCACGATGACCGACATCGCGTAGTCCAGGTAGGACTTCCGCATCTCCTCTTCGATGGGCACCGGAATCTGTCGCTCGTTCGGCATGAAGCTCCTACGCTGGTTGGCGACTTGCTTCGCGCTCGTCGTTATTCGCGTCGATCTTTTGTCGCGGGGTCCGCGAGGCCGGCTCGAGCCGCAGGTGGGCGTCCTCCACCCTCGTGGCTCCGCACGCGCGGCCGACGGCCGGCGTCGTCAAATATCGAGGTTGGCGACGTCGAGGGCATGTTTCTCGATGAACTCGCGTCGGGGCTCCACGGCGTCGCCCATCAGCACCGTGAACATCTCGTCGGCGCCGACCGCGTCCTCCATCGTGACCTTCAGGAGCGTGCGCGTCTCGGGATTCATCGTCGTCTCCCAGAGCTGCTCGGGATTCATCTCGCCGAGGCCCTTGTACCGCTGGAAGGTGGCGCCGGCGCGCGAGCGCTCGAGGGCCGTCGTCCAGAGGTGATCGAGGCTCGTCACCTCGGTCTCCTTGCCGGACTCTTCGATGACGACGGTCGGGCCCTTCGCCGCCGCCGCGAGCTTCTCGGCGAGCTCTTCCAGCGTGCCGTAGTCCGGCGACTTGAAGAGATCGGTCGAGAACGTGACCGTCGGCTTGCCCGGAATCGTCACGCGATGGCCGTCGCCGTTGTCGCCGGGCTGGACTTCGGGCGTGTGGCCGTTGACGGCGCTCGCCGCGGCGATGATCGCCTGCCCGATCTCGGCATGTCCGATGCCGCGCTTGCTGCCCCGGAACTTCTGGCGGAGCAGCTCGGCGAGGACGGGCGCCGGCACGCCGCGGCGCACCATCTTGCCGAACAGCGTCCGGTACTCCGAGACCGCGCGCAGGAGCTCGTGGAGCGAATCGCCCGTGAGCGGCGCCTTCGTGCCCGGAACCTTCAGCCTCGCGGACTCGACCCACGCGGTGAGGAAGAAGTCCTCGAACTCGCGATCGGACATCAGGTACTTCTCGACGCGTCCCTTCTTGACCTTGAAGAGCGGCGGCTGCGCGATGAAGAGGTGACCCGCCGCGATGATGGCGTTCATGTGGCGGAAGAAGAACGTCAGCAGCAGCGTGCGGATGTGGGCGCCGTCGACGTCGGCGTCCGTCATCAGGATGATCTTGTGATAGCGCAGCTTCGTGAGGTCGAACTCCTCCACGCCGATGCCGGTGCCCATCGCCGAGATGAGCAGCCGGATTTCATTGTGGGACAGGACCTTGTCGTACCGCGCCTTCTCCGAGTTGATGATCTTGCCGCGCAGCGGCAGCACGGCCTGCGTCTTGCGGTCGCGGCCCTGCTTGGCCGAGCCGCCGGCGGAATCACCCTCGACGAGGAAGAGCTCGCGGAACTGCGGATCGCGCTCCGAGCAGTCGGCGAGCTTGGCGGCCAGCCCCTCGTCGTCGCGCCCGCCCTTGCGCGTGAGCTCGCGCGCCTTGCGCGCCGCCTCGCGCGCCTGCGCGGCGCGGACGCACTTGTCCGCGATCTTGCGCGCGGTCGTCGGGTCTTCCTCGAAGGCCTCGGCGAGCTTGTCGTTCACGACCTGCTGCACCAGACCCTTGATGTCGCTGTTGCCGAGCTTGCCCTTGGTCTGGCCCTCGAACTGCGGATCCGGCAGCCGCACGGACACGACGGCCGTGAGCCCTTCGCGCACGTCGTCGCCGGTGACGCCGCCCTTGAAGCTCTTGAGGAAGCCGTTGGCCTCGGCGTACGCCTGCAGCCGGCTCGTCAGCGCGGCCCGGAAGCCCGTGAGGTGCGTGCCGCCCTCGCGCGTGTTGATGTTGTTCGCGAAGCTGAAGACGCTCTCCTGGTAGCCGTCGTTGTACTGGAGCGCGACCTCGACCTGGATGTCGCCCTTGCTGCCCTCGAAGAAGAGCACCTTCGGGTGGATCGGCGTCTTGTTCTGGTTCAGGTGCTTCACGAACTCGACGATGCCGCCCTTGTAGAGGAACGTGTGGCTGCGCTCGTCGCGCTCGTCCTCGATGACGATCTTGAGCCCGCGGTTCAGGAACGCGAGCTCGCGGAGGCGGTTCGACAGCGTGTCGAACGAGAAGGTCACGTCTTCGAAGATCTTCGCGTCCGGCTTGAAGCGCACGATCGTCCCGTGCTTCTGCGTCTTCTCGCCGGGCGTGAGATCGCTCTTCGGCGCGCCGTATTCGTAACGCTGGGTCCACATCTTGCCGTCGCGGCGGATCTCGAGCTCGAGCCACTCGCTCAGGGCGTTGACGACGGACACACCGACGCCGTGCAGGCCGCCGGACACCTTGTACGCGGAGTGTTCGAACTTGCCGCCCGCGTGCAGGATCGTGAGCACGACTTCCGCCGCCGACTTGCCGCTCTCCTTGTGGAGATCGACGGGAATGCCGCGCCCGTTGTCACCGACCGAGCACGAGCCGTCCGAGTGCAGGATGACCTTGATCGAGTCGCAGTGGCCGCCGAGCGCCTCGTCGACGGAGTTGTCGACGACCTCGTACACGAGGTGATGCAGACCGTAGGCGCTCGTGTCGCCGATGTACATCGCGGGCCGCTTGCGGACGGCCTCGAGACCTTCGAGGACCTTGATGTCGCTGGCGGTGTAGGTCGGGATGCTCATGCCGCGGCCACCTCGCCCGCGTGGACGCGCCACGCCGCGGCTCCCGCGATCGCGAGCGGCTCGGGACTCGTGAGGAACACCTGTTCGGCCGCCGCGATGTCGCGCAGCACGTTCTCGCGAACGCGGGGGTCGAGCTCGGAGAGCGCATCATCGAGCAGCAGGACCGGTGCGGTCCCGGCGGCTTCGGTCACCGGCAGCACTTCGGCGAGACGCAGGGCGAGCGCGAGCAATCGCTGCTGGCCGCGCGAGCCGTACACGCGCGCGTCCACGCCATCCAGCTCGATGACGAGATCGTCGCGGTGCGGGCCGGCCAGCGTCTGGCCACGTCGCACTTCGACGCTGCGGACGCGCTCGAGGGCGCTCTGCAGCGCCGCGGGCTCGGTTGCTTCGCCCAGTTCGGTCCGGTAGCGAATCTCCACCTTCTGTCGTTCTCCCGAAAGCGCCGGATAGATCCGCGCGAGTTCCGTCTGCAACATCGCCGCCGCACGCCGGCGTCGCGCAATGAGCTCCATGCCGATCGTCGCGACCTGCTCGTCCCACGGCGCGAGGCGCGCCGCGAGATCCGTCGGCAGCGGTCGGGTTCGCAGCAGCGTGTTGCGCCGCGCCACGATCTGGCGATACCGCGTGAGCGCCGCGATGTGCGTGGGATACAGCCGGCCGGCGACTCCGTCGATGAAGTTGCGCCGCGCCGCGGGAACACCGTTCACGACGGCCAGGTCCTGCCAGCCGAACACGATCGCGCGCGCCGCGGCCGACCCCTCACCGCTCGCGTGCCACGTCCCGTCGTCTGCACGGCGGATCGTGCGCCGGACGGTGCGGGTGCCCTCGGCGCGCTGCAGATCCCCGGCGACGATGGCCGAGTCGGCTCCCCAGCAAGCGATTTCCGCCAGATGCGTCGTGCGGAACGAGCGTCCCGTCAGCAAGAACCCGACGGCCTCGAGGAGGTTCGTCTTGCCCTGCGCGTTGGGGCCGATGAGGAGGTTGAGGCGGGGCGAGGGGGTGTAGCTGAGGGTCCGATAATTACGAAATCCCACCAGGTCGATCGACCCGATCAGCACCCTCTAAGGCTCCCATTTTTCAGGCTAAAACCCTCGTCAAATCCGCATCGGCATTATAACACAGCGGTACCCATCGTCGGTCGCCTGACGGACCACGCCGGGGCTCAGACTGTCCTTGAGCTCGATAATCACCTGGTCACCCTCTATGGGTGATATCGAGTCGAGTACATAGCGGCTATTGAAGGCTATCGCAACCTCCCCACCGGTGTACTCGACCTCCAGGACCTCCTCGGCCTCGCCGGCCTCGTGGCTGGACGCGGCCAGCTGGAGCTGTCCGGGCGTCAGCACGAACCGCACCGGCTTGTTGCGGTCGTCGGCCATGACCGCGACGCGACGTACCGCCGAGGTCAGCGCGGCGCGATTGAGCGCAAGCTTGATCGGATGCGATTTCGGAATGACCGCGTCGTAATTCGGAAACTGTCCTTCGATGAGTCGTGCGGTCATCACGAAGTTCGGCATCTGGAGCACGAACTGGTTGTCCGTGATCGCGATCTGGACTTCCTCGCCGGCGCCGAGCACGCGACCGATCTCCGTCGCGGCCTTGCGTGGAACGATGCCCGTGACCGGATCCGCCGGCTGCGCGAGCGCCGTGCGCGCCATCGCGAGCCGATGGCCGTCCGTCGCCACGAGGCGCAGCTCCTTCTCCTGGACGACGAACAGGATGCCGTTCAGGGCATAGCGCGTCTCGTCGTGCGAGATCGCGAAGCTCGTGCGCGCGAGCATGTCGCGCAGCTGCCTGGCGTCGAGCGTGATCCACGCGCGCGGCGACGCCGGGACGACGGGCGGAAAGTCATCCGATGCGAGCCCGACGAGCTTGTACGACGCGCCGCCGCAGCGAATGCTGACCGCGGCGTTCTCTCCGACCTTCAGCGCGAGCGCAGCGGCCGGAAGCTCCTTGACGATTTCGACGAGCTTCCGTGCCGACACCGTGACCGCGCCCTTTCCGGGCACGCGCGCGGGAACCGACACGCGCGCTCCGACCTCGAGGTCCGTGGCCGTCAGGTGAATGACGTCACCGTCGGCCTGGACCAGCACGTTCGCGAGGATCGGCAGCGTCTGCCGAGGCTCCACGATGTTCTGGACCATCTGCAGGCCCTTGAGGAATTGATCACGGTCGAGGATGACTTCCATGAGCTTCTCCATTGCTTTGGTAGGGAGAGAGAGGAAACTTCGTAGTCGTACGAGCCGTCGAGCGCCGTGGATAGCACGGAAGACGCACAAGTGCTGATGGTCGTTCGCCAAGCGACACGGTGTCCGCGGGGGACAACCGGTGGAGAGGCCGGGAAGAGCCGTGGATCACAGTTTGATCGCCTGGATAAGTCCCTCGACGCTCTTCTTCAACTTGGCGTCTTCTGCGAGGAGCGACCCGATCTTTTCCACCGCGTGCAGGACGGTCGTGTGGTCCTTGCCGCCGAAGGCGCGGCCGACCTCGGCGAGCGACGAGTGGGTGAGCTGACGCGCGAGGTACATGGCGACCTGGCGCGGAAGGGCGACCGCCTTGGTGCGGTTCTTCGCTTTCAGATCCGTCACGGTGACGCCGAAGAAGTCCGCCACCTTGCGCTGGATCTGCTCGATGGTGATGACCTTCTCTTCCTCGCCCCAGAGCTCGCCCAGCACTTCCTGCGCGAGATCGACGCTCATCTCCCGACCGGTGAGCGCGCAGAACGCGATCATCCGGGTGAGCGAGCCTTCGAGCTCCCGGATGTTCGAGCGGATCCGGCTCGCGATCAGGTACGCGACGTCGTCCGCGAGGATGACCCGCTCCTGCGCGGCCTTCTTCTTCAAGATCGCGACGCGCGTCTCGAAGTCCGGCGGCTGGATGTCGGCGATGAGACCCCACTCGAATCGCGACCGCAGCCGCTCTTCGATCTCCGGGATGTCCTTCGGCGGGCAGTCGCTCGAGACGATGATCTGTTTCCGGGACTCGTAGAGATCGTTGAACGTGTGGAAGAACTCCTCCTGCGTCCGCTCCTTGCCCGAGATGAACTGGATGTCGTCGATCAGGAGCAGGTCGATCGTGCGATAGCGATTCCGGAATTCCGCCGTGCGGTCGTACCGGATCGCATTGATCAGCTCGTTCGTGAAGCGCTCGGAGGAGAGATACATGACGGTCATGCCCGGGAACAGGCGGAAGGCCTGGTACCCGACGGCATGCAGCAGGTGCGTCTTGCCGAGACCGACACCGCCGTAGATGAAGAGCGGGTTGTACGCGCGCGACGGGAGCTCCGCGACCGCCTGGCAGGCCGCCTGCGCGAACTGGTTCGACGAGCCCACGACGAAGCTGTCGAAGGTGTAGCGGGGGTTGAGACCTTCCGGGTTCCGTGTCGTCGCCCGCGGCGGCGGCATCATCGGCGCCGACGTCGCGATGGTGACCGCGGGGGCCGGACGGTCGTCGACGACGAGCGTGACTTTGGGCTCGCCGCCGATCACGTCGCGCCCCGCCGATGTGAGCGCGTCGAGATAGTGCTGCGTGAGCCAGTCGCGCGAGAACGAGTTCGGCGCAGCGATCGTCAGATGATCGCCTTCGACGGCAACCAGGCGGCACGGATGAATCCACGACTCGAGAATCGAGGCCGGAAGCTTCTCGGAGAGAGTACCGAGCAGGCGTCTCCAGAGGCTATCGAGCACAGGCAGGCTCCTCGGCAGTTACGCACAGGGTTATCCACAGCTGTGGATAGCAAATCGGCTTGAAATGGCGGGAACATGCGGGACAGCACGTACATCGAGACACGGCACCTCACAAAGCGCCCAAGAGGGGATGGCCGGCAAGTTAGCACACGCTGAAACCGGGCCGCAAGCGCGAAGCCTCCGGCACCCACGGGCACCGGTCGTTGACTTGATTTCGACCGCTGCCTACACTGATTCGGCTCTGGAGCCGACAGGGAGAACGACAGAATGAAGCGGACCTATCAGCCGAACCGGCGCCGTCGTGCGAAGACGCACGGATTCCGCGAGCGAATGAAGACGCCGGGCGGCCGCAAGACGCTGAAACGACGACGGGCGAAGGGGCGCAAACGGCTGGCGGTCTGAGCGGGCGGCTCTCTCGACGCGAGCGGTTGACACGGGGCGCCGATTTCCAGGCGCTCTTCCAGCAGGGCAAGCGAGTCGATCGGCCTTCCCTGATCGTGCTCTGGCGAGCGACGGATGCCGCGCGGCAAGCCGGGTTTACCGTCAGTCGGCAGCTGCGCGGGTCGGTCAAGCGCAATCGGGTGCGACGTCGGCTTCGCGAAGCGTATCGGCGGTCGCGTGACGCCGCGCCCGATCAGGTCGCTCTGGTGATCATCGGACGGCCGCGGGCGATGGCCGTGGACTTCAACGATCTCGTCGCCGAGATGCGGGATGCTCTCGGCGGAATTCCGGGGCGGTAAACGGACGTCGTAGCGTGGGCGACCCGCATGGCCGTCGTGGCCATCAGCGGCTACCAGCGGTGGATCTCCCCTCTCCTGCCCGCGGCGTGCCGGTTCGCGCCGACGTGTTCGGAGTACGCACGGGTGGCGATCGCCGAGCACGGTGTGCTGCGAGGCGGATGGCTCGCCGTCCGCCGCGTGGCGTGCTGCCACCCATTTCATCGAGGAGGCTACGATCCGCCGCCGCTCCGGCCGCGTCGGGACTGAACATGGAAAAGCGAGCGATCCTGGCGTTCGGGCTGTCCGCGTTGCTGCTCTTCGCCTACGTCTGGGTGCAGGAGCAGTTCTTCACGCCGCCCCCGCCCCCGAAGACGAGCGAGTCGGTACCATCGAGGCCCGCGCCGCCGCCGCCGGCGACCCAGAGCCCTGCAGCGCCGACCGCGCCGGCGCCGACAACCGCGCCGGCCCCGGAGCCCGCTGACACGCCCGCGGCGCCCCGGCCGCCGCAGCGGACGGCCCGGGTGGACACCCCGCTCTATCGCGCCGTCGTGTCGAGCGAGGGCGGGAAGCTGCAGGACTGGACACTGGACTACCGGGGCGATCGGCCGATGGTCGTGGTCGGTGAGTTCGGGCTGGGCGGGCTGACGGCCGGTTCGCCGGACGCGAAGGGCCTCGAGCCCGTGGCGTTCACGGTGAAGCCCGAGCAGCTGCAGCTCGAGACCCGGCAGAAGGGCGACGTGGTGCTGGAAGGCGTGGAGGACGGGCTCCACGTCCGGCAGAGCATGACGTTCGACGCGACCCGGTACACCATCGGCGTGAAGCTCGAAGTCCGCAATCCCGGAAGGGTGCCGCGACCGGTCGCCGTCTCCCTGCCCTGGGTGACGCGCGACGCGTGGCCGGATGCGACCGAAAAGTACATGGGGCAGCGGCCGACGGAGGTGGTGTGGTCGTCGGGAGGCCGCGTCGGCCGCCTCGAGGATCTGACCTCCGTGACGCCGCAGGAGTTCACCGGCGAATGGATCGGCATGGGCAGCGTGTGGTACCTCGCCGCGCTGCTGCCGAAGTCCGGGGACTTCCGGCTGGCGATGCAGCACGATCGGCCGGCCGGTGCGAAGGACGGGGCGCCCGGACGTGTCACGGTCGCGGCGCGCGCGACGCCGACGATCGCGCCTGGACAGACGTGGCAGGGCGACGTGCTGCTGTACGTCGGGCCGAAGGAGTACGAGCGGCTGAGAGCGCTCGGGCTCGAGGCCGCGTTGAACTTCGGCGGATTCCCGATCCCGCGAAGCTACGGCGGGCTGCCGATGGAGTGGGTCGGCGTGCCGATCCTGCGGCTGCTGCAGTGGGTGTACGGGCTCGTCGGCAACTACGGCATCGCGATCATCATCCTCACCGTGATCTCCAAGGTGCTGTTCTATCCGCTCACGGTGAAGAGCATGCGGTCGATGAAGGCGATGCAGGCGCTGTCGCCGCAGATCAACGCGCTCCGGACGAAGTACAAGAGCGACCCGCAGCGCGTGCAGCGCGAGACGCTCGAGCTCTACCGGAAATACAAGGTGAACCCGATGGGCGGGTGCCTGCCGATGGTCGCGCAGGTGCCGGTGTTCTACGCGCTGTATCTCGCGCTGTCCGTGTCGGTCGAGCTGCAGAACGCGAGTTTCGTCTGCTTCGGGCGGCTGTTCGGCGTGGATCTCTGGATCTGCGATCTCGCGTCGCAGGATCCGACGTACATCCTGCCCGTCCTGATGGGCGTGACGATGTTCGTCCAGCAGAAGATGGCGCCGGCCGTCGGCGATCCGCGGCAGGCGAAGATGATGCTCCTCATGCCGTTCGTGTTCACGATCATGTTCGTGAACCTGCCGGCCGGCCTGGTCCTGTACTGGACCGTCTCGAACATCCTTCAGATCCTGCAGCAGTGGTACATGGACCGGCCGCACGGGCGCAGCGCCACGCGGGAGGCGAAGGACGCGTCGGGCGCCTGATCGACGTGGCGGTTCCGCGGCAGGCTGGGAGCCGCTGCTCGATGCAGGCGCCGCCAGGATTCTCGGCCGCTCCCTCACGGCCGACGAGCGCTCGGATCTGCACAAGTACCTGAAATTACTGCTGAAGTGGCAGCGGGTCCAGCGACTGCTCGGCTCCGACGATCCTGAATGGATCGTCGTGCACGTCATCCTCGACAGCCTCCTCTTCCTTCGCCTGATCCGCCCCGATGCGAAGCGGATCATGGATTTGGGAGCTGGGGCCGGCGTTCCAGGCGTGCCGTTGAAGATCGTCCGACGCGATGCCGAGGTGGTGCTGGTCGAGGCGCGGCAGCGTCGGGCCTCGTTTCTCTCCGAGGTCGTTCGCCAACTCGGGTTACCGGGATGTTCGGTGGTCGCTGACCGCGCGGAGGCCGTCGCAGGTCGGTACGCCGGGACGTTCGACGTCGTTGTCATGCGGTGCGCCGGAGCGCCGGCATCGCTGATGCCGCTCGCGCTGTCGTTCGTCGGTCCCGGCGGCTCAGTGGTCATGAGTGGGCCGCCGACAGAGGTCTCGAGCACTCGGGGCGAGTGGGGCGAGTGGGTGGACGTCGATGGCGTCGCGCCCGGCGAACGCCGCCGCTTCCTGGTCGTCGCGAAGGCTCGAGGCTGACGCTCCCGACGTTCGTCGTGGAACGTCGGGGACCGTTCGTCGTGGAACGTCTGGCGCGGCCCGTTCTGGGATAAGCTAAGCCGGGGTCGAAAGGAGAGGGAATATCCGGAAGGCGATCGCGGTCGTGAACCAGAAGGGGGGCGTCGGCAAGACCACGACCGCCCTCAACCTCGCTGCGGGCTTTGCCTTGGCCGAGCTAAGGACGCTGCTCGTCGATCTCGACCCACAGGGCAATGCGACCACGGGCCTCGGAATCGACAAGGCCGGGCTGTATCCCACGGTTTACCACGCGCTGCTGGTCGGGGAGCCGACCGAGAAGGCCATCTCGCGAACGGCGCTCACGCATCTCGACCTGCTGAGATCCGACATCGACCTCGTCGGCGCGGAGATCGAGTTGGTCGGTATCGACCACCGCGAGCATCGCCTGAAGCAGGCACTCGAGCCCGTCGCGGCGGCATACGACTACGCCGTCATCGACTGTCCGCCATCACTCGGCCTGCTGACGCTGAACGCGCTGACCGCGGCGACGCACGTCCTCGTGCCGCTCCAGTGCGAGTTCTATGCGCTCGAAGGTCTCACGCAGCTGCTGCGGACGGTGAAACTCGTCCGCGAGCGACTGAACCCGGGCCTCAAGATAGAGGGTATTGTCCTGACAATGTTCGACGGGCGCACGAGTCTCACGCTGCAGATCCGGGACGAGGTCACACGGCACTTCCCGGGACAGATCTTCGAGACCGTCATTCCGCGAAACGTCCGCCTGACGGAGGCGCCGAGTCACGGGAAGCCGGTGATGATGCACGACCTGCGATCGAACGGGTCCATCGCCTATCTCGAGCTCGCACGGGAGGTGCTCGCGCATGCATAAGCGGGGTCTCGGCCGCGGTCTCGATGCGCTGCTGTCGTCGGCGCCGTCCGCCGAGGTCGGCGAGACGCTCGTCGAGGTTCCGATCGATCAGATCGAGCCGAATCCCCGGCAGCCACGCAAGACGTTCGATCCCGCGGCGCTGGCCGAACTCGCGATGTCGATCAAGGCGTCCGGCATCATCCAGCCCATCGTCGTGCGCAAGGTCAGCGGCGGATATCAGCTGATCGCCGGCGAGCGGCGCTGGCGCGCGGCGCGCGAAGCGGGGCTGGCGCGCGTATCCGCCGTCGTGCGCGAGGCGACGGACGCCGAGAGCCTCGAGATCGCGCTCGTCGAAAACCTGCTGCGCGAAGACCTGAACCCGATCGAGCAGGCCGAGGCGTATCAGCGCCTCATGGCCGATTTCGGGTGGACGCAGGAAGAGCTGGGCGCGCGCGTCGGAAAGGACCGCAGCTCGATCGCGAACACGCTGCGGCTGCAGAAGCTGCCGGAGATCATCCAGGACGATCTCCGGCACGGCCGTCTGACGATGGGCCACGCGCTCGCGCTGCTCGGCTTGACGACGCCCGCCGAGCAACTGAAGCTGCGAGAGGAGATCCTCGCGCACGCGTGGTCGGTGCGGACGACCGAGGCGACCGTGCAGACGCGGCGGCCCGCACCGCCGGTCGGCCGGCGCCGATCGGTCGAGCTCGTCGCGCTCGAAGAAGCCGTGGCGCACGCGCTGATGACGCGCGTTCGCATCACGGGCCACGATCGGCGCGGACGGATCGAGATCGAATATGCGAGCGCCGAGGAGCTCGAGCGCCTGACGGGGCTCCTGACGGGACGCGGATAGCGAGCGAGCAGGACGGTGGAGACGAGCGCGCAGCGACTCATCGTCGGCATGAGCGGCGGCGTCGATTCATCGGTCGCCGCGGCGCTGCTCGTCGAGCAGGGCTTCGACGTCGTCGGCGTCACGCTGCGCGTGTGGCCGTGGCGTGAGGCCGCGGACGACACGCGACGTTTCGGCAGCTGCTGTTCGCCGGAGACCGTCGGAGACGCGCGTGACGTCGCGCGGACGCTCGGCATTCCGTATTACCTCCTCAACGCGGAGGAGGAGTTCGGCCGCGCGGTGATCGATCGCTTCGTCTCCGAGTACCGCGCGGGCCGCACACCGGTCCCGTGCGTCGCGTGCAACCGCGACCTCAAGTTCGGCTCACTGCTCCACCGGGCGCATGCGTGGGACGCGGCGGCCGTGGCCACCGGACACTACGCGCGCGCGGTGCACGACGCCGCGTCCGGACGATGGCGGCTCCTCCGCGGCGCCGACCCGACCAAGGACCAGTCCGACTTTCTGTGGCCGCTCACCCAAGCGCAGCTCGCGGCGGCGCGCTTTCCGGTTGGTCATCTCACGAAGGCGGACGTCCGCGAGCATGCGCGGCGGCTCGGTCTCGTCACCGCGGAGAAGCCCGAGAGCCAGGAGATCTGCTTCATCCCCGACGACGACTATCGCCGCTTCCTGCGCGAGCGCGATCCGCAGATCTTCCGGCCCGGCGCCATCGTGGACACGGCGGGCCGCGTCGTCGGCCAGCACCGCGGCGTCGCCGCGTACACGGTCGGGCAGCGGCGCGGACTCGGGTTGCCAGGGACCGCCCGATATGTCGTGGATCTGGACGCCGACACGAACACGATCACCGTGGGCGCCGCCGACGATCTCGACCGCGACCGGCTCGTCGCGACGGACGTCAACTTCATCGCGTGCGACCCCCCCCGCGAACCGATGGCGGTCGAGGCGAAAATCCGCCACAGCCATCGGCCCGCGAAGGCGCGCGTGCGCGCGCTCGACGACGGCCGGGCCGAGGTGTCGTTCGACGAGCCGCAGCGCGCGATCACGCCCGGCCAGTCGGTCGTCTGGTATCAGGGCGAGGTCGTCGTCGGGGGCGGCGTCATCGCGCGCGAGCCTTGACACTCCGAAAGCCCGAGTGATAGTTTTCACAAACCCTCGCACCTGATCACGGAGACCCCTTCATGATGCTTCGACGTGCGTGCAGGCTCGTCGGCGTCCTCTGCGCCGTCGCGTTCGTGGCGCTCACGCCCGCGATCGCGCTGGCCGCGTCCGAAGGCGGTCTCATCAACGTCGACAAGTCGCTCATCATCCAGATCCTGAACTTCGGAATCTTGTTATTCGTGCTGCACCGCATCCTCTACAAGCCGTTCCTCGCGAAGATGGACGAGCGCACGCAGGCCATCAAGAAATCGCTCGACGAAGCCCAGGCGGCGCGCGCGGAGGCGGCGCGGCAGCAGGAAGAGAACGCGGCGCGGCTCGCCACGGCGCACCGCGAAGCGGGGATGATCCGCGAGCAGGCGCTGCGCGAGGCGTCCGAGGAGTCACGGAAGCAGATCGAAACGGCGGGCGCCCAGGCGCGGAAGCTCGTCGAAGACACGCGCGCGCAGATGGACGCCGAAGTGCGGCGCGCGCGCGAAGACCTGCGGCGGGAAGTCGCCGAGATCGCGACGGCCGTCGCCGAGAAGCTCGTGCGGCGCAGCCTCCGCGAAGAGGACCATCGCCGCATCGTCGCCGACGCGATCACGCGGGCCGGTTCGTGAGGGCATCCCAAGCCGTCGCCAAGTCCTACGCGAAGGCGCTGTTCCAGCTCGCGAAGGAACGCGGGCAGGCCGAACCGATCGGGGAGGGCCTCGGCGCACTGACCCGGCTCTCCGCTGAAACGCCCGAGCTCGCCGGGTTCCTGTCACGCCCGTGGATCGGTGTGGCCGCCAAACGCGCCGCGGCCGTCGAGATCGCGAACCGCGCCGGCGTCCCGCCGCTCGTCCGCGATTTCCTGGCGCTCGTCGTTGCGCAAGGCCGGGCGGACCATCTGGAAGCGATCGGCAGCGCGTACCGCGACATGGTCGACGCCGACGCCGGCCGGGTGCGGGCGCGGGTCCGCACGTCCGTCGCGCTCGGCGACGAGGAGCGCAAGGCGCTCGCGGGGCGCATCAGCCGCGAGCTCGGCGGCAAGCAGGTCGTGTTCGAGGAGACGGTTGATCCGGCGCTGCTCGGCGGGTTCGTCGTCCAGGTCGGCAGCCTCGTCCTCGACGGCAGCCTCGACGGTCAGCTCGCGCGGCTCAAGCAGCGCCTCGTAGCCGGTTGACGCGCGTTTCGAGCGCGGGCTTTGCCCGCGCAATCCTGTTCTGGGGGAGGTTCGGAAGGGGGCGTAGCCCCCTCCGAGAAAGAATATGGCGATCAGTGCGGGCGAGATCAGCGAAATCATCAAGCGCCAGCTGGCCGGCTACGAAGCGGAAGTCAGCCTCGACGAGGTCGGGCGCGTCATCGAGGTCGGCGACGGCATCGCGCGCATCTACGGCCTCGACAAGGCCATGTCGGGCGAGCTGCTGTCGTTTCCCGGCGACGTCGTCGGGATGGTGCTGAACCTCGAACAGGACAACGTCGGCGCGGTCCTGCTCAGCGAGTCGACGGGCATCAAGGAGGGCGACACCGTCAAGCGGACCACGCGCATCGCGCAGGTGCCGGTCGGCGAGGCGCTCGTCGGCCGCGTCGTCAACGCGCTCGGCATTCCGGTCGACGGCAAGGGCCCCATCGACACCAAGGAGTTCAAGCCGATCGAGCGCTACGCGCCGGGCGTCGTCGACCGCCGCTCGGTCAAGGAGCCGCTCCAGACAGGGCTGAAGGCCATCGACGCGATGATCCCGATCGGCCGCGGGCAGCGCGAGCTCATCATCGGCGACCGCGGCACGGGCAAGACCGCGATCGGCGTCGACACGATCATCAACCAGAAGGGCCAGGACGTCTTCTGCTTCTACGTCGCGATCGGCCAGAAGCGCTCGACGGTGGCGCAGGTCGTCAAGGTGCTCGAGGACGCGGGCGCGATGGCCTTCACGACCGTCGTCGTCGCCTCCGCGTCCGAGCCCGCGCCGCTGCAGTACATCGCGCCGTACGCGGGCGTCACCATGGGCGAGTACTTCCGCGACTCGAAGCGCCACGCGCTCTGCATCTACGATGACCTCTCGAAGCACGCGACGGCGTACCGCCAGCTGTCGCTCCTGCTGCGCCGCCCGCCGGGCCGCGAGGCGTATCCCGGCGACGTCTTCTATCTCCACTCGCGCCTGCTCGAGCGCGCGGCGAAGCTGAACGACGAGCTCGGCGGCGGCTCGCTGACGGCGCTGCCGATCATCGAGACGCAGCTCGGCGACGTGTCGGCCTACATCCCGACCAACGTCATCTCGATCACGGACGGGCAGATCTACCTCGAGTCCGACCTCTTCTACGGCGGCGTCCGGCCGGCCGTGAACGTCGGTCTCTCGGTCTCGCGTGTCGGCGGCTCGGCGCAGGTGAAGGCGATGCGGCAGGTCGCGGGCAAGCTGCGCCTGGACCTCGCGCAGTACCGTGAGCTCGCGGCGTTCGCGCAGTTCGGCTCCGACCTCGACCGCGCGACGCAGGTGCAGCTCGCGCGCGGCCAGCGCATGGTCGAGCTGCTGAAGCAGGGCCAGTACCGTCCGCTCGCGATCGAGAAGCAGGTGGCGATCATCTTCGCGGGCACGCAGGGCCTGCTCGACGACCTGCCGGTCGATGCCGTTGCCGAGTTCGAGACGTTCTTCCACGCGTGGGTCGAGCGGAAGCAGCCGCAGATCCACGGCGAGATCCGCGACAAGAAGGAGATCGGCGACACGCTGCGCGACACGCTGACGAAGGCCGTCACGGACGCGAAGACGGAGTTCATCGCCACCAGGGGCATCAAGGTCGCGTAACGGCCGATGGCGACGCTCCGCGACATCCAGCGGCGGATCCGATCCGTCCAGTCGACGCAGAAGATCACGCGCGCGATGAAGCTCGTCGCGGCGGCGAAGCTGCGCCGCGCGCAGGAGCGCATCATCGCGGCGCGGCCGTACGCGAACAAGATGGCGGAGCTGCTCGGCAACCTCGTCAGCGGCGCGGGCGAGGAGGCCCATCCGCTGCTGGCGCAGCGCGAGGGGCCGCGGCGGCAGATCGTCATCGTCACCGCCGACAAGGGCCTCGCGGGCGCGTTCAACTCCAACGTCATCCGCCGGTCGCTCGAGTTCGTGCGCCAGTCGAACGCGACGGAAGTGACGCTCGTGGTCGTCGGCCGCAAGGCCCGCGACTTCTATCGCCGCCGCCCGTACACGATCAAGCGCGACATGATCGGCTTCTGGGACCGCCTGGCGTTCAACCACGCGGCTGAGCTCGCCGACTACTTCATGTCTCAGTACCTCGGTCACGAGGTCGATGAAGTCCACCTGATCTACAACGAGTTCCGCTCCGTGGCGTCGCAGCGTCCCGTCCGGCAGCAGCTCCTCCCGATTCCGAGAACGGACGGCGAGGGCGCCGGCGCCGAGAGCGTGGAATACATCTACGAGCCGAGCGGGGAAGCCATCCTCGGCGATCTCCTGCCGCGCCACGTGCGCATGCAGGTGTACCGCGCGCTCATGGAGTCGCTCGCCGGCGAGTACGGCGCGCGCATGACGGCCATGGAAGCGGCGACGAAGAACGCCAAGGAAATGATCGAAGTGCTGACCATCCAGTACAACAAGGCGCGCCAGGAAAAGATCACGAAGGAGCTGCTCGACATCGTCGGCGGCGCCGAAGCGCTCAAGCAAGGAGCCGAGGCATGAGCACGGGCAAGATCGTTCAGGTCATCGGGCCGGTCGTCGACGTCGAGTTCGAGCCGGGGCGCCTGCCCGCGATCTACAACGCGCTCGAGGTGCAGGGGATCCAGAACACCGACATGTTCGCGTACTCGCAGCGCCTCGTGCTCGAGGTCGCGCAGCACCTCGGCGAGAGCCAGGTGCGCACCGTCGCGATGGCCGCGACGGAAGGCCTGTCGCGCGGCATGGACGTGCGTGACACCGGCGCGCCGATCACGATTCCCGTCGGCCGGGAAACGCTCGGCCGCATCCTGAACTCCATCGGCGAGCCGGTCGACAAGGGACCCGCGATCAAGACGACGAAGACCTATCCGATCCATCGCCCGGCGCCGCCGTTCGAGGATCAGTCGACGAAGGTCGAGATGTTCGAGACGGGCATCAAGGTCGTCGACCTGCTCGAGCCGTACACGAAGGGTGGAAAAACGGGACTGTTCGGAGGGGCCGGCGTTGGAAAGACGGTTCTGATTCAGGAACTGATCAACAACATCGCGAAGCAGCACGGCGGCATTTCCGTGTTCGCCGGCGTCGGCGAGCGCACGCGCGAGGGCAACGATCTCTACCACGAGATGAAGGAATCGGGCGTCCTCGAGAAGACGGCGCTCATCTTCGGTCAGATGACGGAGCCGCCGGGCTCGCGCCTGCGCGTCGGGCTGACCGGTCTGACGGCCGCCGAGTACTTCCGCGACGAGGAAGGCCAGGACGTGCTGCTCTTCATCGACAACATCTTCCGGTTCACGCAGGCGGGCTCCGAAGTCTCCGCGCTGCTCGGCCGCATGCCGTCCGCCGTCGGTTACCAGCCGACGCTCGGCACGGAGATGGGCCAGCTGCAGGAGCGGATCACGTCGACGAAGAAGGGCTCGATCACGTCCGTCCAGGCGATCTACGTGCCGGCCGACGACATCACGGACCCGGCGCCGGCCACGGCGTTCGCCCACCTCGACGCGACGACGGTGCTGTCGCGTCAGATCGCGGAGCTCGGCATCTATCCGGCGGTCGACCCGCTGTCGTCGACGTCGCGCATCCTCGATCCGAACATCCTCGGCGCCGAGCACTACGCGACGGCCCGCGCCGTGCAGTCGATCCTCCAGCGCTACAAGGATCTCCAGGACATCATCGCCATCCTCGGCATGGAAGAGCTCTCGGACGACGACAAGCAGACGGTGGCGCGCGCCCGCAAGATCCAGCGCTTCCTGTCGCAGCCGTTCTTCGTCGCCGAGCAGTTCACCGGGTCGCCGGGACGCTATGTGAAGGTCGCCGACACGGTGCAGAGCTTCCGCGAGATCGTCGACGGCAAGCACGACGAGCTGCCCGAGCAGGCGTTCTACATGGTGGGCGACATCGGCGAGGCGATGGACAAGGCGAAGAAGCTGCGGGAGGTCCAGTAGTGGCCGACCGGCTGTCGCTCGAGATCGCGACGCCGATGCGGCTGGTGACGGCCGAGACGGCCGACGAGGTCGTCATTCCCGGCATCGAGGGGTACTTCGGCGTGCTGCCCGGGCACGCGCCGTTCCTCACGACGCTTGGCATCGGGCGGCTCACCTATCGCCAGGGGCGCGAGGAACGGCACCTCGCCGTCGCCGGGGGCTTCGCGGAAGTCCGGAACGACAAGGTGATCGTCCTCGCCGACACGGCGGAGACGCCGGAAGAGATCGACCGCGCCCGGGCCGAGCGCTCGCGGGAGCGCGCGGAGCGACGCCTGGCCGGGCGCAGCCAGGAAGAGGTCGATCACATGCGCTGCCAGGCCGCCCTCGCGCGCGCGCTCACGCGGATCCAGGTCGCCGAGCGCGGCCGCTGACCGACCCAGAATTCACATCCGGGGAAGCCTTCAAGGCGCCCGGCACGTACGGCTACGCCTGCGGGCTGCATCCGCAGATGAAGGGCTCCGTCGAGGTCAAGTAACCGCGGCCCGACTGCCACGCGGAGCGGGCACCCCGCCCGCTCCGCAGTACAGCTCAGCCGCCCGCCGCTCCTGAAATCGCCGCCGTCATGCGCCGCTCGGCGTGGCACGGCCGTTGCGCCTCGTCGGCGGCCATGCTGACCGTCCTGATCGCGGATGACGAACCGTACGTGGTCGATCTCGTGCGCGTCACGCTCGAAGACGATCGGCTCCGCGTCGTCGACGCGAGCGACGGCGAGCAGGCGCTGGTCGTCGCCCATGCCGAACGCCCCGAGATCGTCCTGCTCGACGTGCACATGCCGCGGCTCACGGGCCTCGAGGTGTGTCGCCGGCTCCGCGCGGAGCGCGCGTTCGCGACGACGACGATCATCATGCTGACCGCGGCCGCGCAGAGCGACGACGTCGCGCGGGGGCTCGCGGCCGGCGCCGACCACTACCTGACGAAGCCGTTTTCACCGATCGCACTCCTGACGCTGCTCGAGCGTCTCATGCCGGAGGTCACGCTATGGATGCCCGAGTCGTAGCCCCGCCCGTCGCCGCCGTCGCGGACGATGCCGCGCACCGGCGACTCACGGCGGCGTATCAGCAGTCGCTCCGTTACGCGGAGGACCTGCGGCGCCTCTACGTCCAGCTGCAGCGCGGCGTCTATCAGTCGCTCCTCGGCCTGGCGAACGCGCTCGAGGCGAAAGATCCCTATACGCGCGGTCACTCGGAGCGCGTGAGCCGCTGGAGCCGCCGCCTCGCCGTCGCGCTCGATCTCCAGCCTCATGCGGTCGAAGTCGTGACGCAGGCCGGGCTCCTTCACGACCTCGGCAAGATCGGCGTGCCGGAAACCGTGCTCCGAAAGCCCGGCGGGCTCGACGACGCCGAGTGGGCCCTGATGAAGCGCCATCCACTCATCGGCGCCGAGATCGTCGCGCCGCTCGAATTCTTCGCGGGCGGCGCGCTCGTCATCCGGCACCACCACGAGCGGGTCGACGGCAGCGGGTACCCCGACGGCCTCCACGGCGACCGTATTCCGCTCGGCGCGCGCGTCGTCGCGGTGGCCGACGTCTACGACGCCCTCACGTCGGACCGGCCGTACCGCCGGGCGCTGTCCCCGGAGGCCGCGCTCGCGCACTTGATGACCGAAGCGGGGCGCACGCTCGACGAAGCCGCGGTCGCGACCTTCATCGGTCTCATGCGCGCCGACGGCCTCGCCGGCTGACGCGCGACCACGGCGCTCACCGTGCTCATCGCGGATCATCCCCGGCCGCTTCTTGCCGGAACGCCGACCCGACTGCTCGTCGCGCTCGCGCTGGCGCTCGCCGCGGCGGCGGCCTTCGCGGGCGCCGGCGCGCTGCCGCCGTTCGTTCTCGGCGTCACGGCCATCGTCGCCGGACATGGCGCGCTGATGACGACGGCGCTGGCGTGGGCCGGACTCCCGGTCACGACGTGTGCCGCGACGATCGTCCTCGTGGCGCTCGGAGCGGTGGCCGCCCACGCGCATCCGGCCGGCGCGCTCGCGTACCTCGCGCTGCCGCTGTGGATCCACCGACTCGCGCGGTCGGGGCGCCTCGGCGCGCTCGGCCTCGACGTGCCATCACCGCCCGGCGCGCTCCTGATCGGCGCGCTGGTCGGGCTGGGCCTCGGCGGACATTTGCTCGTCTCGGCGACGCTCACGCTCGGCTATCGCGTCGGCGTCGAGCCGCAGCGATATGTCGGCGCGATCCTCTACGACGTCGGCGCGCAGGTGCTCGCCACCGAGCTCTTCTTCCGGGGCGCGCTGTTCAACCGCGCGCAGCGCCGGTGGCCGCTCGGACGCGCGCTGCTGCTCGCCGTCGGCGCGACGCTCGTTCGTTACCTCGTCGACCCGCTGCTGCCGCGAAGCGCGGACGCGGTGCTCGGCATGACCTTCTACATCTCGCTGCTGGCCGCGGCGTCGGGATGGTTGTTCTGGCGGTTCGGCACGCCGGTTCCCGGAATGGTGGCCGGGCTCGGCTTTTTCGCCGCGTATCGCGCGCTCGCGAGATGACCCCGGAGGTCGCCGCGCCCAACACGCGGCCGATCCGAGTGGTGCTGAGCGCGCTCGGCGCCGCGCTCGCGGTGGTGCCGCTGGCGCTGGCGCTCGTCGATCCGCGACCGGACGCCGCGCTTCGCCACGCGTATCTTCCCGTCGTCGTGCTCGCCGGCGCGTTCGGCGGTGTCGCGGCGGGTCTCGGCTCGGCCGTCGCGGCCGTCCTGTTCCACGCGCCCTTCGTGTTGCCGGCCGTCGAGCGCGACGGTCTTTCGCGCAGCACCATCGAGGCGCTGGCGACCTTCGCCGTGCTGATGATCGTCGGCTCGTCGACCGGCGCTCTGGCGGCGTGGGCGACGCGTGAACAGCGGCGCGCCGATCTCCTCGTGCTCCTGCAGCGCGCGCTGACCGGCGACGTCGGTCTCGCCGACGCGGTCGAGCGCGCGCGCACGGCGATCCAGACCGCGCTCGACGCCGACGTCGCCGTGCTCGTCGGCGACGGCGACGGCGCGGTGACCGCCGGCCGTCCGGGTGTGCCGCCCGGCGTGATCGACGCCGTCGTCGCCGACGGGCGCGCGCGATGGCTGCCCGACGTCGGCGCCGGCGTGCGACCCGAGCGCGCCGTCGTGGCGCCGATCCTCGTCGGGGGGCGCGCGCTCGGCGTCGTCGTGTGTCGACGCGCCGGCGAATGGTCACGCGCCGAGCAGGCGACGATCACGGCGCTCGGCGTGCACCTCGGCGTCGCGCTCGAGAACGCGCGGCTCGGCGCCGCGCAGCGACGCTTTGCGGCCGAGCTCGCCGAGAAAGTCGCGACGGCCACCCGCGAGCTGCAGGCGCTCGACCGCGCGAAGTCGGCGTTCGTCGCCGTGGCGTCCCACGAGCTGCGGACGCCGCTGACCGCGCTCCGCGGCTTCAGCGAGCTCTTGTCGACCCGCACGTTCTCGGACGCCGAAGTCCGGCGCTTCGCACGCGTGATGCAGGAGGAAACCGAGCGCCTGGTCCGGATCGTCGACGATCTGCTCGACCTGTCGCGCCTCGAGCAGGGACGGCCGCCGCCGCTGCGGCGGGCCGCCGTCGATGCGCGCGCCGCGATGCTCGCCGTCGCCGCGTTCTTCGAACGCCAGCGCGATCGCGTGCGTCTCGTGGTCGAGGCGCCGCCGGAGTTGCCGGCGGTGCATGCGGACCCGGACGCGCTCGACCGCATCCTCCGAAACCTCGTCGGCAACGCGATCAAGTACGCGCCGGCGGCGCCGATCACGATCGCGGCGCACGACGTCGCCGGCGACGTCGAGTTCATCGTGGAAGATCGCGGGCCCGGCATTCCCGCCGATGCGCTGCCGCGACTCTTCGAGCCCTATTTCCGCGTCGGCGACGGCACGAGCGGCGTGCGAGGCACGGGACTCGGTCTCGCGATCGTCCGCGCGCTCGTCGAAGCGCACGGCGGCCGCGTCCGCGTCGAGAGCGCGCTCGAAATCGGCACGCGCGTGCGCTTCACGATGCCGCGCGTTCATTGACACTTCTCGCCGCCGCCGCGTATGCTGGCCGAGTATGTCCAGACGCGATCAGATCGCAGAGCGAATGGCGGCGCAGGTGGTGAAGCGTCTGGCCGCGCGAAAAGTCGTCGAGCTGCGCGACGAGGCGGCCGTCGTCGCCGCGATCCGTCACGTCGTGCTCGACAACCTCGTCGCGGAAGAGCGTCTCGAGGCCGATGCCCGCCAGCTGCTGCTCGATCACGCCAAGATGATTCGCGACTCCGCCGCCGATTACCGGCAGCTCCTCGGCAAGGTGAAGGAAAAGCTCGCACGCGAACGGGGCTTCGTTCTCTGATGCGCATGAGCCGCGAGCGCATCTTCCATCTCGCCGACCAGATCATTCAGCAGCTGCACACCAACGCCGGCGTCGTCGTGAAAGCGCCGGAAGACATCCGCACCGAGATCGTCCGCGTACTCTCGGAAGAGGCCAAGCTCGAGGAGTCGATCGATGGCGAGGTCCGCAAGATCCTCGCGTCGTACGCGCGTCCTGCGCCGGAGGGCAGTCACGAGTGGGAAGTGCTGTACCAGAAGACCCGCGAGGACGTGTATCGGCGGCGGTTCCGGCTCTGACGCCGCACCTGTCCGTCGTCATTCCGGTCTACAACGAGGAGGAGAACCTCGCCATCTTGTGGCCGGAGCTCCGCGCGATCCTCGAGGCGCGGGCCATTCCGTTCGAGGTCGTGTTCGTCGACGACGGCAGTCGTGATCGGAGCGCCGACGTCGTTCGCAGCTTCCGCGACGCCGACCCGCGCGTCCGGCTCGTACGCCTGAAGGCCAATGCCGGGGAGACCGCCGCGACCGACGCCGGTCTTCGCGCCGCGCGTGGCCGCTGGGTCGTCACGATGGACGCGGATCTGCAGAACGATCCGGCCGACATTCCCGCGCTGCTGTCGCATCTCGACGGCTGGGACTGCGTGACCGGCTGGCGCGTCGATCGCGGCGCGGGCGACACCTGGATGCGGCGGGCGTCGTCCCGGATCGCGAATCGCGTGCGGAACGCGGTCTCCGAGGAATCGATCCAGGACAGCGGCTGCACGTTTCGAGCGTTCCGGCGGGACTGCCTGCGCGGGCTCGTGCTCTATCGCGGCTTCCACCGCTTCATCCCGACGCTCCTCCGCATGCGCGGCTATCGCGTGATCGAGGTGCCGGTGCGGAATCGGCCGCGGCGCTTCGGGCACTCGAAATACGGCGTGATGAATCGCGCGTTCGTCGCGTTCATCGATCTGCTCGTCGTGCGGTGGATGAAGGAGCGGAGGCTGCGCTACGAGGTCGCCGAGGATCTCGGCGGTGAGCTGATCCGCGAGTGACAGCCGCGACCGTCCTGCTCGTCGGCCTCGGCCGCTGGGGCGAAAAGCACCTGCGCGTGCTTCGCGAGCTCGAGACCGATCTCTGGGTCGCCGACCCCATCGAAGCCCGCCGCGCGTGGGCCGTCCGGCAGGGCATCCCGCCGGAGCGCGTCGTCGCCGACTACGCGAGGGTGCTGCCGCACGTCGCCGCCGTGGACGTGGTGACGCCGGCGGATACGCACCGGCCGATCGCGGAAGCCGCGCTCGTGGCGGGCCGTGGCTGCTTCGTCGAAAAGCCGATCGCCGGCACGGTGGCCGATGCGCGCCGCCTCGGGGAGATCGCGCGCGAACGCCGGCGCGTGCTGCAGGTCGGCCACATTTTCCGGTTCCATCCGGTGACGGCGACGCTGCGCACGGCGCTCCAGGCGGGACGTATCGGGCACGTGCGGTTCGCGACGGGACGGTTCTCCGGCTTCAAGCGACCGCGCACCGACGTCGGCGTCACGCACACCGATGCCATCCACTATTTCGATCTCTTCGCGCATCTCTTCGCGCGCCCGGCGACGCGCGTGTCGGCGCTCCAGCGGGATTACCTGGGCCGCGGCCTCGACGACATGTCGGTCACGCTCGTCGAGTACGGCGACATCGACGCGATCGTGGAGGCCAATTACTTCGTGCCGGGCACGCACCGCGAATGCATGATCGTCGGCGACGCCGGCAGCCTGGTCGCGGATTTTGGCCGGGGCACGGTCACCCTCCACGCCGGTGAGCACGTGCGGCGGAACGGCGGGTGGGACGCCACGAGCACCACGACCGAGGAGCTCGCCGTCGAAGGTCAGGAACCGCTGCGCGTCGAGCTGACCGCGTTTCTCGAGGCGTGCGCCGGCCGCGGGCCGAACCCGGTGCCGGCCGACGAAGCGCTCCACGCGCTCGAGATCGTCGAGGCCGCGGCGCGCGGGGCACGGTCGGGGCGGTCGGTCGGTCTCTCCGAAATCGCGAGCGCGCGCCCGCGGCCGTTCTAGTAGGACGCGCGTCCCGACGTCTCGACGAAGGTCCCGGGCTTCACGGTCCATTTCGTGGAGACCGTGCCGCCACCGCTCTGGAACGAGGGGCAGTCGTACACGATGCGCGAATTCCCGCTGGTGCTCGAGTCGACGGAGGACTGCACGGTCTTCATCGTGTTTTCGGCCAGGACGGCGCCCGTGATCGTTCCGTTGCCGTTGAACGAGAAGTCGTTCCGCGCGTAGATCGCGCCCGTCAAGGACACCGTCCCGCTCACGTCGACGTCGCCCATCGCGATGATCCATCCGCTCCACGTCTGGTTGCCGCTGATGCTGACGCTGCCCCACTCCGACGACGGCGTCGCCGTCCCGCTCGAATACGGCGGGCCGGGATCGAGATCTTCACCCGTGACCGTGTCGACGAAGAGGATGCCGCCCCCCGCAGGGAGGAGGTGGGAGTTGTCGTAGCTGATGCTCTCCCCCGCCTGCCGTTGCCGGTACGTCCCGCTCGACTTGGCGAGGGCGCGAAGCGTGTCGAGCTCCGTCGACGTGAGCGTGGGCACGGTGTTCGTCGGGCCCTCCGGCATGTCCTCGGCCTGGTTCGCCGCGGCGTCGCCCGGCCCGTAGACGGCGTAGGCGTTGCCGGTTGTCGTCGTGTCGCCGGTCGACGTCGTGCCTCCGGTCGGCGCCGAGGCGCAGTGGGCGACGCCGCTGCTGCCCGTCCAGGATGTGATCGTCGAATTGCCGCCGATGTCGAGGTTCCCGGCCACGCACAGGGCGCACGGCGGCGTCATGAGCGTGAGCGGCGGCTTCGTCAGCGTCACCTGGATCCGCCGCGGCGCGCTGAGCTGGCCGGCGTTGTCCTGCGCCCAGCCGACGGTCGTGACGAGCTTCTCGGTGTTCGGATCGGCGCCGTTGACCATGCGCACGGTGAACACGCCGCCGCCCGGCACGGTGAGCTGCGACGCTCCGTTGTACGGAGACCCGGCGACGCCCGTGGCCACGTCGAACGTCGGCGCCGCGTTGGCCATCGCCCAGATCGCGCGTTCGACGCCGGACTCCGCGAGCGCCCGCGCCTGGGCCGACATCGTATGGTTCCGGGCGATCACGGGCTCCGTGGTCGCCAGGGACGTGAAGGCCACCGTCAGGCCCATCAGCAGGATCATGCAGACCAGGGCTGTCGGGAGCGCGATGCCGCGCTGATCCAGGAGCGAGCGCCACGGGCTTGTCATGGCCGGACGGGGGAGCAAGCCCAAAGCCACACCGTTCACACGTAAAATCAGCGACTTATGCCGGCACGGCGGCGGGACGTCTATGGCGGCCCCGCCAGCGCTATGGCGCGGACGCCATAGATTTCCTTTGACGGCTCGCCGCCCCGGGTGCGAATGTCCGGGAGCGTGGCCAAGATCCTCATCATCGACGACGACCCGATGGTCCGCTCCGTCCTCTCGGACATCCTGCTGACGGAGGGGCTCGAGGCCGACGTCACGGCCGACGGCAAGACCGGGATCGAGCGCGTGCGCGAGTCGCGGCCCGAAGTCGTGCTGCTCGACCTCACCATGCCGGGCATGGCCGGTCTCGACGTGCTGCCGGAGCTGAAGCGCATCGATCCGCAGATCGCGGTCATCATCCTCACCGCCTCGCACGACGTGTCCACGGCGGTGAAGGCGATCCGGCTCGGCGCGTACGACTATCTGACGAAGCCGTGCGGATCGGCGGAGCTGCTCGTCGTCATTCGCCGCGCCGTCGAGCGCCAGGAGCTGCTGGCGCGCGTCGATGACCTCGCGTCACGCGTCGGGCACGCCGGCCTCGCGGATCAGATGGGCCGCAGCGCGCAGATCAGCGACGTCATCCGCCAGGTCAATCAGGTCGCGGAATCGACGATCACCGTCCTGATCCAGGGGGAGACGGGCTCTGGCAAGGAGCTCATCGCACGCGCGATCCACCAGACGAGTCCGCGGCGCGCCGGGCCGTTCATCGCGCTCGACTGCGGCGCGATTCCCGACACGCTCATCGAGTCGGAGCTCTTCGGGTACGAGCGCGGCGCGTTTTCCGGCGCGGACCGGCACAAGGACGGTCACTTTCAGCTCGCCGCCGGCGGCACGCTCTTCCTGGACGAGATCGTCAACCTGCCGCCGGCGACGCAGTCGAAGCTGCTGCGCGTGCTGCAGGAGCGGCAGGTGCAGCCGCTCGGCGCGCGCGGCCCGGTGCCCGTCGACGTACGGATCGTCGCGGCATCGAACACGCTCCTGGACGTCGAGATGCGGGCCGGCCGGTTCCGGCAGGACCTCTATTACCGGCTGGCGGAGTACACGATCGCGCTCCCGCCGCTGCGCGAGCGCCGCGACGACATCCTGCCGCTCGCGCGGCGGTTCCTCGCCGAGGCCGCGATGGAGCTGCGCCGGCCGGTTCGCGCTATCTCGCCGCCCGCGGCGGATGTCCTGCTCGCGCATACGTGGCCCGGCAATGTCCGGGAGCTCCGTAACGTGATTCGCCAGGCGGCGCTGCGCAGCCGCGACGTGCTCGAGGTCGAGGATCTCACGCTCGGCCGCGCGATCGCGCGCTCACCGCGGGCCGAATCGCCGACCGAAGCGCTCTCGCTTCGCGAGGCGGCACAGCTCGCCGCCGCGGAAGCCGAGCAGCGCGCGATTCGGCATGCCCTCGAGGTGAGCGAGGGGAACAAGGCCGAAGCGGCGCGCCTGCTGCGCACCGACTACAAGACGCTCCACCTCAAGATGAAGCAGTACGGGATCTCGAGCCGCCAGTTCCTCGCGCCCTGACCGGCGCGACGGCTACCGCGGCGTGGCGCGCCGGATTCGCCGGACGACGATCGGCGCCGCCCACACCTGGCGCTGGGCCATGATCGCCGTGCCGGCGCCGATCGCCGCCGCAACGGCCAGAGGCACCGCGCTCATGTCGGAGGCCGCGCCGAAGAGCCACAGCGCGAGGCTCCCGACGCCGCTGCCCGCGACGCCGATCAGCAGGTCGGAGGCGAGCCCGTAGCCCCCGTCGTTCACCATCCGCCGCGCCGCCCAGCCCGCCGCCAGTCCGATGAAGATACCGGTCAACACCGTCACGATCGTCATGGGATGCTCCTCGCCCACCATGATATATCATATATAACTTATATATCCGGCGAGCGCGTCCGGGCGCGCCCGCGTGAGGAGTCTGCGGCGATGGATGAGATCAATCGGACCAGCCCGCCTGCGACGAAGAATGGCACGCAGTGGGAGGTGCAGCTGAACGCGATCCCGACGCCCGAGTGGCTGGATCTCTTCAAGGTGTCGGGCGAGGGGTCGGTCACCGCGTCCCCGCAGCGCGTCGTGTTCGACCGCAACGTGCTCGTCTTCAAGAGCGACGAGTCCCGCGTCGAGCACTGGGTGCAGTCGATCGACAAGTGGATGGCGTCCACGAACGCGCGCGCGGCCATGCGGTTCGAGTCGGCCAGCCGCGAACGCGCCGCTCGCGAAGACGCCGAGACGAAGGAACGCGAACGGATCCGTCAGCTCAACGAGCGGTTCAAAGACCTCTAGAGCGGGCGAAGCCGGTCAGGTGATGGTGCCGAAGGGGGGACTCGAACCCCCACACCCTTGCGGGCACATGACCCTGAATCATGCGCGTCTGCCAATTCCGCCACTTCGGCACGCGGGCAGAGAGTCATGATACCGTCCGACCATGCCGAGTCAAGACGACGGCGCGCGCGATCGGCCGATCGCGACGAACCGTCGCGCGCGGCACGAGTACGAGATCCTCGAAACGGTCGAAGCGGGGGTCGCGCTGCGCGGCACGGAAGTGAAGTCGCTCCGCGACGGCCAGGTCACGTTCAAGGACTCGTACGCGACCGTCCGGAACAGCGAGGCGTGGCTCGTCGCCTGCCACATCAGCCCGTACTCGCACGGGACGGACGCGAACCACGACCCCGAGCGCGATCGCAAGCTGCTGCTCCATCGTCGTGAAATCTCGCGGCTGACCGGAAAGATCGCCGAGCGCGGGTTGACGATGGTGCCACTCCGTCTATACTTCAAGGGTGGCCGCGTGAAGGTCGAGATCGGTCTGGCCCGAGGGAAAAAGCTACACGACAAGCGGTCCGCCATTCGCGAGCGCGAAGTACGCCGCGAGATGGACAAGGTCGGGCGCGCGGCGCTGAAGCGTTGGTAGACAGGGGGGGCGACAGGTTTCGACGGGGATCAGCGAGGTCCAGGCTGCGTCTCGAGGTTTCTCTCCCCTCGTTAAATAGAGAGAACGGTATAGCTGCCGATAACCAGCTAGCTCTGGCGGCTTAACACCCGCCAGCGTCCGCCGGATCGGGCCCACGGGGTCCGGGAACGGGCGTCATATTCCGGGGGCTGGCTCCGAACCTGGCCTCAGGGGAGGGGCGAGAACCATGAGGCTGGTCCCGAGGTCCTCCTGCCGGATGGACGGCCACGGGACGAGAGAGCAGTAAAATCAACCGGCTATCGACGTAGACGCCTGCGGCTGAGGGTTTCCGGACGTGGGTTCGATTCCCACCGCCTCCACCACCAACGCCCACCTCATCGAGCTCGGCGCCGCGACGAAGCGGTATCGCGAGGGCGATCGCGAGCGCGTCGTCCTGGACGGCGTCGATCTCGTGATCGACCGCACCGAGTTCGTCGCCGTCGTCGGCCGGAGCGGCTCCGGCAAATCCACGCTGCTGAATCTGATCGGCGCCGTCGATCTGCCATCGAGCGGCGACGTCCGCGTCGCCGGACAGTCCATCGTGCGCCGCTCCGAGCACGAGCGCGCGCTCTATCGCCGCCGCTCGGTCGGCTTCGTCTTCCAGTTCTTCAACCTCATCCCGACGCTCACGGTCGAGGAAAACCTCCTGTTGCCGCTGGAGCTGAACGGCGTCGCGCGCGCCCTGGCGCGGCGACGGGCGCAGGCTCTGCTGGACGCCGTCGGCCTCGGCGATCGCGGACAGAGTGTCCCGGAGCGCCTGTCGGGCGGTGAGCAGCAGCGCGTCGCGATCGCGCGCGCCCTCGCCCATCGGCCCGCGATCGTGCTCGCCGACGAGCCGACCGGGAACCTCGATGCCGCGGCCGCGCGGGAGGTGCTCGGGCTGCTTCGCCGGCTCGGTGCGGAAGACGGCGCGACGATCGTGATGGCGACGCACAGCAGCGAGGCGGCGGACGCGGCCGATCGCGTCGTCGCGCTGCGCGACGGGAGACTCGTCGCGGCCTCCCCGGCCGCGTGAGCCGGACGCTCGTCCGCGCGAGCCTGCGGCATCTGCTCGCGCATCCCGGTCAGACGGCGCTCGCGCTCGTCGGCATCGCGCTCGGGGTCGCCGCCGTCCTGTCGATCGATCTCGCCAACGAGAGCGCGCGCCGCGCGTTCGAGGCCGCCACGGACGCCGTGGCCGGACGCGCGACGCACCACGTCGTCGGCGGTCCGTCCGGACTGCCGGATGACGTCTACCGCGCCGTCCGCATCGATCTGGGCATCCGGGCCGCGGCGCCGATCCTCGAACGCGACGTCGCCGTTCCCGACGTGCCGGGTTACTCGTTGCGCCTGCTCGGCGTCGACGCGTTCGCCGAGCACGATGTTCGCGGGGATCTCCGCGTCGAGGGCGGCGGCGACGTGTCGTTCGCCGCGCTCGTGACCGAGCCGGGCACGGCGCTGCTCGCGCGCGAGGCGGCTGACGAGCTCGGGGTCCAGCCCGGCGGCCGTGTCGTCGTCCGCGTCGCGACGACGCGGCATCGCCTCGCCGTCCTCGGTGTCCTGCCGCGCCGGGTCGGGACCGGCAACCTGCTCGTGGTCGACGTGGCCACGGCACAGGAGATCCTCGGCGCCGTCGGCCGCCTCGATCGTATCGATCTCGTGCTGCCGGACGGTGACGCGGGCGTGTCGATCGTCGAGCGCATCCGTGCGCGGCTGCCTGCCGGCGCCGATGTCGTGCCCGCGGGCGCCCGGGCGCATGCGCTCGTCGAAGCGACCCGCGCGTTTCGCGTCAACCTCACGGCCATGAGCCTGCTCGCGCTCTTCGTGGGCGGCTTCCTCGTCTACAACACGATGCTGTTCTCCGTCGTCCAGCGCCGCCCGCTGATCGGCACGCTGCGCGCGCTCGGCGTGACGCGCCGGGAGATCTTCGTGCTCGTGCTCGGGGAAGCGGCGGCTGTCGGAAGCGTGGCGACCCTGCTCGGCCTTCCGATCGGTGTGCTGCTCGCGCACGGGATGGTGCATCTCGTGACGCGAACCATCAACGATCTCTACTTCGTCGTCACCGTGCGCGACGTGGCGATCGTGCCGCTCGCGCTCGCGAAGGCCGTCGCGCTCGGGCTGGGGGGCACGGTGCTCGCCGCGCTCGCGCCCGCGATCGAAGCGGCGTCGACGGCGCCGCGGACCGCGCTCGCCCGCGAGACCCTCGAGCTCCGGGCGCGGCGCGCGGTGCCGGCGCTCGCGCTCGGCGGCCTCGGGCTCATCGTGCTCGGGTCGGCGGTGATTCACATCGCCGGCCGCGGCCTCGGCGCCAGCTACGCGGGACTCTTCATCATCTTCCTCGGCATGGCGCTGCTCGTGCCGGTGGTCGGGCTCGGCCTCGTGCGCGTGCTCGAATGGCCGCTCGCTGCGCTCCTCGGCCCGGTCGGCCGTCTGGCCGCTCGCGGCATCAGCGCGAGCCTTTCGCGCACCGGGGTCGCGATGGCGGCGCTCGCGATCGCGGTGGCCGCCACCGTCGGCGTGACGCTGATGATCGGCAGCTTCCGGTCGACGGTTGCGCGGTGGCTCGAGACGTCCGTGCAGGCCGACGTCTACGTCTCGCCGCCGAGCCTCGTCGGCAATCGCCCGGACGCCACGCTTCCGCGCGATCTCGTCGAACGATTGCGCGGCGTGTCCGGCGTCGCGGCGATCGGAACCAGCCGCGTGCTGCGTACCGACGTGGATGGCGTGCCGGTCACGCTCGTCGCGATCGATCCGCCCCGCGCGGGCGCCGGCGCGTTTCGCTTCAAGGACGGCGGCGGGCAGGCGTGGGAGGCGTGGCAGCGCGGCGCGGTCTTCGTCTCCGAGCCATTCGCGTACCGGCGCGGACGCGCGGTCGGCGACCACGTGCGCGTTCGCTCGGACGCCGGCGACGTCGAGCTTCCGATCGCGGCGATCGTCCACGATTACGGCTCGAGCGAAGGCGTGGTCCTGATGAGCCGGGCCACGTACGGCCGGCTGTGGCGCGACCATGGGGTCTCGTCCGCCGCCGTGTACGCCGGGCAAGGCGTCGATGTCGACGCGCTCGTCCGGACGCTGCGCACCGCGGCGGGCGATGACGAAGTGCTCATCCGACCGAGCCGCCGCCTGCGCGAAGATTCGCTCGCCGTGTTCGATCGAACGTTCGCGGTCACCGGGGTCTTGCGGCTGCTCGTCGTCACCGTGGCGTTCGTCGGCGTGCTGGCGGCGCTCATGGCGGTGGAGCTCGACCGCGCGCGCGAGCTTGCGGTCCTGCGCGCGCAGGGACTGACGCCGCGCGACGTCTGGTGGCTCGTCGCAACGGAAACCGGGCTGCTCGGTCTCGTCGCCGGACTCGCCGCCATTCCCGTCGGGATCGCGCTCTCCGCGTTGCTCGTGTTCGTCATCAATCAGCGCGCGTTCGGCTGGACGCTGGAGTTTTCGCTGACGGCGGCGCCGCTGCTGCAGGCCGTCGGGCTGGCGCTGGCGGCGGCCGCGCTTGCCGGTGTCTATCCCGCCTGGCGACTCGCGCGCGCGCCGCTCGCCGAAGCGCTGCGGGAAGAGTGATGAAGCGCGTCGCGGTCGTGCTGCTGCTCGCGCTCGCGGGGCTCGCCGCCCTCGCGGTGGTGCGGCTGTTCTCCGGCGAGCGCCGCGCGCCGCGGCCGTCCGTCGCGGTCGTCGAGGCGTTGTCGACCGCGGACTCCGGGTTCGCGCGCGCGGACGCGCCACGACCGCTCGCGTTTCCCGGCGATCACGGCCCGCATCCAGAGTTTCGGACGGAGTGGTGGTACTACACCGGCAATCTCTCGGCGGCGGATGGACGCCGGTTCGGCTATCAGCTGACGTTCTTTCGTATCGGCCTCACGGCGAGGCCGACGCGGCGCGACTCGCGATGGGCGGCGCGTGACGCGTGGATGGCGCACTTCGCGCTGACCGACGTCGGCGGCCGCCGCTTCCACGCCCGGCATCGCCTCGCGCGAGGCGCGCTCGACCTCGCGGGCGCGGATGCGCGGCCGTTCCGCGTGTGGCTGGAAGACTGGTCGGCCGTCGCGACGGCGCCGGATGCCTCGGCGATGCGTCTGGTCGCACGCGAGGGCGACGTCGCCCTCGCGCTCGATCTGCGCACGATGAAACCACCGGCGCTGCAGGGCGATCGCGGATGGAGCCGCAAGGGGCCCGAGCCCGGGAACGCGTCGTATTACTACTCGCTCACGCGCCTCGAGACACGCGGCCACGTTTCGGTCGGCGCCGACCGCGTCGCCGTCACGGGTACGAGCTGGATGGACCGCGAGTGGTCGACGAGCGCGCTCGGCGCGGGCCAGGTCGGCTGGGACTGGTTCGCGCTGCAGCTCGACGACGGCCGCGACGTGATGATCTATCGCCTGCGTCGCGCGGACGGCGCCGTCGATCCGTTCAGCGCGGGCAGTGTCGTCGCTCGTGACGGGACGACGACGCGGCTCGACGCCGCGGACGTCCACGTCGAGGCGCAGGAATGGTGGACGAGCCGCACGACGGACGTCCGCTATCCGTCGCGGTGGCGCGTGTCGATTCCGCGCGAGCACGTGACGCTCGACATCGCGCCGCGGCTCGCGGACCAGGAATGGACCGAGCCGGTCCGCTACTGGGAAGGCGCGGTCACCGTGCGGGGCACGGCCGGCCAGCGGCCCGTCGCCGGCGAGGGATACGTCGAGCTCGTCGGGTACGGTGACGCTACCGCGCGCCGGTCTCGAGCGCGGACGACTCCGTGAGAATGCAGACCGCTTCCGGCGTCAGCGTCTGCGCGGCGACCGTCTCGACGCACATCAGGTGCACCGCCTCGCGGTCGTGCTGCCGGTAGCCGACCGACAGATCGCCGCCGACCGTGACGATGAAGTCGCCGCCGCGCATCGCGAAGACGGCGCCGACGTCCCGCAGCGCGAGCGACCGGTGGACCGTGCGCAGCACGCGCTCCAGGTGGCGGGCCGCGGGATAGCCGCCGTCGTCCACGGCGCGGAGATAGGCGTAGTAGTGCTCCGGGCGCAGCACGGCCTCGTACGGCCCGGGCATCCCCGAGGTGTCGAGGATCTCGACGGCCCGAAGCAGGTCGGCGAGTAACCGGCCGCGCTCGCTCCAGTTGCCGACCGGCACACGCGGGCTTCGCCGCGAGGCGAGGAACCCGGCGCCCGTCGGCTCGCCGTAATACAGGAGGGCGTCCTCGGCGAGCGCGACTTCGCGCGCGGCCGCTTCGGCGCCGCTCGTGTCGAGAGCCGGCGCCCCGCGATCGAAGATCTCGACGGCCGTCCACGGCACGCTGAAGTCCGCGCGGAGCTCGGCGAGGATCACGACGTCGGGGACACAGACGGCGGCCTTCGTCTCGGGCATCGCGCACGGACGCATCGTGCCGACGCGGGCGCCGATGCGGTCCCAGCCGTACGGGCCGTCGAACGTCGCGAGCCGCCGCGCGGTCAGGACGTGCCTGGCGTTCTGCACGACCACTTCGTCGAGCGCCTGCCAGACGCGGTCCGATGTCCGCTCCGCGGGCGCCACCGTGCTCGAGCCCTTCCTCGCGCTCGACGATCGAGCCGGGCGCGAAGAGCCGCGCGCGCAGCGTCGCGTCGAACTCCGGAGACTTGCGCCGGATCCATTCCAGCACCATGGTGGCGTGCTCGATTTCCTCGTCGCGCGCGTGACGGAGGATGTCGCGCAGCTCGTCGTCGTGCGCCGCCTCCATCCGCTGCTGGTACCAGTCGATCGCCTCGAGCTCTTCCTGGAGGCTCGCGAGCGCGCGATGCAGATCGCGTGTGCGCGCGGTCAGTCGTTCTTCCGACTCGTGGAACCCGACGGAATTCGCCATCCCCGCCTCCCCGTCTGCCTTCGGGCAGCAACCGGGGTGCCAGCGAAGCGGCGTCAGACCTTCACGGGAAGCGTGCCTTCCGCGCGATGGCCGTCGCTGTTGACGAAGACGACGCGCAGCGTGCCGCCCTTCGTGAACCGGAGCGGGAAGCGGATGATCGGGTTCGGACTGACCGCCGCCGACATGCGGAACTCGGAGATCTTCCGGTCGTCGAGGAAGACGAGCATCTCCTTCAGATAGAACTCCGGCGCCTCGCGCACGTACGTGCCGCCGCGGAACGACAGCCCGGTCTCGGTCAGATGCTCGACGCGGACCCGCGCTTCGACCGTCTGTCCCGAGCGCACGGCGTCGGGCAGTCGGATCTGCACGTTCCGCGGCTTGTCCTTCGGGCCACCGTCGGGCGGCATCGCGCATCCGCCCTCGGTCACGCGGATCGCACGCGTCCCGGTGAACGTCCCGTGCTTCGTGCACTCCGCCACGGCGCGCACGACGCCGCCGGCGCCGGAGCGCATCTTGAACGACATCGCGGCGCGCCCGTTGGCCGGCGTGAAGACGAACGTGCCCTTGTAGGGGACGGGATCCGACGCGAGCGAGACCTCGATCGAGCGGATGTAATGGTCGGGCTCCATCGGATGGTCGACGGAGACGGAGACCGGCACGCCCGTCGGGTCTTCCGACAGGCGCGGAACGTCGAGCTTGACGGCGTGGTCGGCGGCCTGCGCGCTGGCGCGCACCGGTACGCAGGCCAGTGCCGCGCCGATCAGAAAATGACGACGGTCGAGGCGGAGAAGCTCCATACCTCGACCGTCGCCCATGAAACGGCCCCCGTCAACTCACCCCGGCCCCGTCCAGCGATCAGCTCATGCCGACCGCGCCGACCGCCGCGAGACCTCCGCCGCCGTGTGGAGCGTTTCACGGTCTTCGCGCGCCCGCAGGGCCAGCGAGCTCAGCGTGACGATCCCGACCACGCGATGCGCGTCGTCGACCACCGGAAGCCGTCCGACCTGGCAATCCGACATGGCCTGCATCGCAGCGTCGACGTCCCAGTCCGCGCGCGCGCACGCGAGATCTTCCGTCGCGATGTAGCGGATCGGCGTGTGCGCCGCGTCCATGCCGCGCGCGACGCCGCGGATCACGAGATCGCGATCCGTGATGACGCCCCGCAGCCGGCCGCCGTCGACGACCGGAAGCACGCCGATGTTGGATTCGCGCATGCGCTGCGCCGCCTCCTGGATCGTCGCCGACGCGTCGATGGTCACGACATTCTTCACCATGACGTCGCCGACGCGCCGTCCCCCGCTCGCGCCCGGGATCCGCGGCCGCATCATCGCCGCGAGCACCGCCGCGCCGACGATGCCGGCGCCGATCCAGAAATACGCCGGCGGGATTCCGTTCATCACCTGCGGGGTGCTGCGCCGCCCGCCCGCAAGGCTCCGGATGTCCGGCATGTCCGGTATCCGGCGGCGGGCCAGCCGCCCCCATCGGGCACCCGTCTGTTGCGCCGTGCGCTGCGCGCGTCGACCCGCCTTCGAAAGGCGCTTCGCCGCGTCGCCGTCGATGCCGAGAGCCTGCAGGACCTGTTGCACCATCGTCATGCCCAATCCTCCTCCCCGGGGACTCCGAGATAGCAGTTGCAAAGGCCGAACCCTCGACGCGCTCGCCACCGCGGCTGTCAAAAGTTCACGCGCGGGGAAAGGCAGGGCTCGTGAGGACCGGTTGCTACAATGACCGGACGATGTGGATCGCCCGCGTCCTGACCGTGCTTGTCGTGGTGCTGTGGACGGCCACGGCGTCGGCCGAGCTGCCACGGGTCACACACGAGGGACGGAAGTACGTGGAGCTCTTCCGCGTCGCCGAGCACCTTCGCGCCGAGATGGACGCCACGTCGCGGTCGGTGCGGGCCCACATCCGCACCGGCGGCCACGTCGTCACGGTGACGCGGAACTGGGCGCAGGTGCTCATCGACGGCACGCCGGTCGTGCTCGATGCGCCGGTGCGGGTGCGCCGCGGCATCTGGCTGGTCCCGGAGGCGTTCGTGACGCGTGTCGTGCCGCGCGTGACCGCGACCGCGGCCACCGCGTCACCGCCCCTCGCCGCACCGCCCCGGCCGTCGGCCACGCCGGCGCGCGTTTCCACCGCGGCCGTCACGCTCGACGAGCTTCGCGTGCGCTCGTACCCCTCGTTCACCCGGGTCGTCTTCGAAACGTCCGGGCCGGTGCGGTACACCGTGGAAAGCCGCGGACCGCGGGAGGCGCGCGTGCGTCTGACGGCCCTCGCGGCCGAGCCGCGCGGCGAGGAGGTGCGCGACGGATTCGTCGGCGCGCTCGCGCTCGAGCGCGCGGCCGCCGACGCGGTGCTGCGCGTCACGTTCGAAGGCGCGGCCGGCGAGCTGCAGCCGAGCCAGCTCGCGGATCCGCCGCGCCTGGTGCTCGACTTCCTCCGCCCGGCCGAGCCCGAACCGCGCGAGCGGCGCGACGTCGCGACGCCGCTGAAGGTGATGGTGCTCGACGCCGGTCATGGCGGGCACGATCCCGGCGCGATCGGCCCGACGGGTCTCACCGAAAAAGAGCTGGTCCTCGACGTCACGCTGCGCGCACGCCGGCTCGTCGAGGAGCGCCTCGGCATCAAGGTGCGGCTCTCCCGCGACAGCGACAGCTTCGTCACGCTGCGCGATCGGACGAGCTTCGCCAATCGCGAGCGGGCCGACGTGTTCGTCTCGATTCACGCGAACGCGCATCGCCAGGCCGCGTCGGAGGGCGTCGAGATCTACTTCCTGTCGTCCGAGGCCACGGACAGCGGGGCCCGCCAGACCGCGGCGCTCGAAAACGCCGTGGTGCAGCTCGAGAAACCCGCCGCCGGGCGCGCGCGGAGCACGGACGTCCTGAAGTCGATCCTGTGGGACCTCGCGCAGTCGGCGTTCCAGGCCGAGTCGTCGAACCTCGCGGAAACGGTGCTCGACGCGATGACGCGCTCGCTGCGCATTCCGAATCGCGGCGTGAAGCAGGCCGGGTTCTACGTCCTCGGCGGCGCGGCGATGCCGGCGATCCTCGTCGAGATCGGCTTCGTCACGAATCCGAGGGAAGAGCGCCGGCTGCGCGACTCGCGGTACCGCGACGAGATCGCGCGGGCGATCGTGGACGGGCTCGCCGAGTACAAGCGCCGCTGGGACCAGCGGATGCGGACCGCGCTCCAGCGGCCGCGCTGACCGATGGCCCGTCCCGACGGCCGCGTTTCCGACCAGCTCCGCCCCGTCGTGCTCACGCGCGACTTCCTCCTGCATCCCGAAGGCTCGGTGCTCGTCGAGTTCGGGGTCACGAAAGTCATCTGCACGGCGTCCGTCGAGGAGCGCGTGCCGCAGTTCCTGAAAGGGCAGGGCCTCGGCTGGGTCACGGCCGAATACGCGATGCTGCCGCGCTCGACGAACACGCGGACCTCGCGCGAGAACCGCGGTCCGAGCGGCCGGTCGCAGGAGATCCAGCGGCTGGTCGGCCGCGCGCTCCGCGCCGTGTTCGAGCGGCGCAAGCTCGGCGAGCGGACGATCTGGGTCGACTGTGACGTGATGCAGGCCGACGGCGGCACGCGGACCGCCGCGATCACCGGCGCGTTCGTCGCCGTGGCCGACGCGCTCGGCAAGATCCCGGGCCTCGACGTGAGCGCCGTCATCCGCGACTCCGTCGCCGCGATCAGCGTCGGGATCGTCGCCGGCGAGCCGGTTCTCGACCTGAACTACATCGAGGACTCGAGCGCCGAGGTCGACATGAACATCGTCATGACCGGCCGCGGCGAGTTCGTCGAGGTGCAGGGCACCGCCGAGCAGGTGGCCTTCGGGCGCGACCGCCTCGACGCGCTGCTCGCGCTCGCGGAGGTCGGCATCCGCCGGCTCACGACGCTGCAGCGGCTCGCGCTCGACCGTCGTGACGAGCGTATCTTCCGTCTCTGATCGCCGGCTGCTCGTCGCCACGCTGAACCGCGCGAAGAGCCGCGAGCTCGCCGAGCTCCTCGCCGATCCCCGCTTCGACGTCGTCGCGCTCGCCGATCTGCCCGGCGCGCCGCTGCCGGACGAAACCGGGACGACCTACGCGGAGAACGCGCTCATCAAGGCGCGCGCCGCGTGGCGGACCACCGGCATGCGCACCATTGCCGACGACTCCGGTCTCGAGGTCGATGCCCTGGGTGGCGCGCCGGGCATTTACTCCGCGCGATACGGTGGCGCGGGCCTCGACGACGCCGGCCGCGTCGCGCGGTTGCTCGACGAGCTGCATGACGTCCCCGACGAGCGCCGCACCGCACGGTTCCGCTGCGTGATCGCGTTGATCACACCCGCCGGCCGCGAGCGCGTCGTCGAAGGCACGGTGGAGGGTCTGATCGCGCGCGCACCACGCGGGGCCGGCGGATTCGGCTACGACCCGGTCTTCGTGTATCCGCCGCTCGGGCGGACGTTCGCCGAGCTCACGCGCGAGGAAAAGAGCCGCGTCGACCATCGGGGCGCGGCGGTTCGGGCGCTGGCGCGCGTGCTGGCTTAGCGCCAGCGGCGCTCCACGCGATCGTAGCTTTCGAGGCGCAGGTCCGTCTGTGGAAGTCGCTTCGCGATCATCGGGTCGCCCCCGCTAGACCCAGCGGCCTTCCAGCCGATCGAACGTCCCCGAGCGCGGGTCGCCGCCCTGCCCGACGAGCAGCGACTTGGCGATCTTGTTCGAGCCCGTCCTCGGCAGCGCGTCGCGGTAGGCGATGAAGCGCGGCACCTTGAAGGGCGCCAGGAGGCCCGCGCAGTGCTCGAGGATGCGCTCCGGACCGCAGCACGATGTACGCCTTCACCTCCTCGCCGCGGTCGACGTCCGGCGCGGGCACGCAGGCCGCCTCCGTGACCTCCGGCAAGCTGAGCAGGACCTCCTCGACTTCGCGGGCGGCGATGTTCTCGCCGCTCCGGCGGATCATGTCCTTCAGGCGCCCGACGATGTAGAAGTACCCGCGCTCGTCGCACCGGAAGAGGTCGCCGGTGCGGAACCAGTCGCCGTGGAACGCGCGCGCGGTCGCCTCCGGGTTCTTGTAGTAGCCCTGGAGCAGGCCGGGACCCCGGATGAGGAGTTCGCCGACCTCGCCCGGTGGCACCGTCCGGCCCGTGTCGTCGGCGACGCGGCATTCGCGGAACGGCTCGGCGAGACCGCACGAGCCGGTGCCGACCATGTCGGTCGCCTCGATCGGCACGAACATGCCGGTGCCGACCTCCGTCATGCCGAAGGCCTCGCGGGCGACGAAGTCGAAGCGCTCCTCGAGGTCGGCCGCGCGGTGGCGGGGGAAGCCGTACGTGCTCACGCGGATGACCTCGTTGTCGCGGTCGAGCGGAGCGGGCGGCTGCTTGTAGGCGGCCTCCGGGAACAGGCAGAACTGGATGCGGTGCTCGCGGATCCAGGAGATGTAGCGGCTGCCGCTCAGCCGGCGCGCGACGTGGAGCGTGGCGCGATGGTAGAAGGCCATGAGCAAGAGCCACTGCGGCGTCATGTAGAAGAACGGGTTCGCAGCCATGATCCGCTCGTAGGAGCGGCCGTCGTGGTGAGCCTGCACCTTCGCGAGCACGAGCCAGTAGCGGTGGGAGAGCATGCAGCCCTTGGGGAAGCCGGTCGTGCCGGAGGTGTACTGGATGTTCATCAGGTCGTCGAGCTCGACGGCGTCGCTCGACGGCAGGGTCGCCGGCGGCCCCTCGGCCACGCTGGCCCACTCGCGGTAGCCCGAGCGACCCGCCCCGTCCACGACCAGCACGCGGTCCGGCGACAGGAGCGGCGGCAGCACGGCGAGGCCCCGCAGCGCCGGCAAGCAGTCGGCGTGGACGACGAGGTAGCTCGCGTCGCTGTCGGTCAGCACGTACGCGAGCTCGCGCGGCGTGTAATTGATGTTGATCGGCACCATCACGGCGCCGAGCCGCCCCAGCGCGAGCCAGGTGGCCGGCATCGCGGCGACGTTGGGCAGCATGACCGCGACGTGGGTGCCCTTCCCGACGCCGAGCTGGCCGAGGCCGCCGGCCAGCCGGTCGACCCTGGCGCGCACCTCGCGGTAGGTGGCGCGCTCGCCGCTCTCGAAGAAGTTCCACGCGGTCCGGTCGGGGACGGCGTCGGCCGCCTCGTCCAGCAACGCGCCGATGTTCCGCGGAAGCGGCTCGGACTCGATCCGCTTCCGGCGGTCCTCCAGGGGAGGCACCGCGGTGTCGAGGACGCGCCGTCTCGGCACGGGCGCGCGCCTCAGGCCACCGGCTTCACGCCGGCGCCGAACCTGGAGGCGAGCCCGAGGGCGATCGCGACGAGGACGATCTGGAGCACGCTGACCGCGGCGATGGTGGGGTCGATCTCGGTCATGATGTTGTCGAACATCTTCTTCGGCAGCGTCATCTGGGCCCCTCCGAGGAACATCGCGATGACGAGCTCATCGAAGGACGAGATGAAGGCCAGGAACGCGGCCGAGACGAGGGCGGGCCTGATCTGGGGCAGCGTGACCCGCAGGATCGCTCCGAGACGCGTGGCGCCGAGACCCATCGCCGCCTGCTCCTGGGCGACGTCGAAGGTCTTCAGCGCCGCCACCACGATCAGCACGACGTACGGCAGGATGTGGACGGCGTGCGCGAGGGCGATGGTGGGCCAGCTTCCGATGAGCCTCAGGCTGGCGAAGAGCCCGTACACGGCGATGGAATACACCATCGACGGGACGATGAGCGGCGCGATCGACAGCCGGTCGATGATCGCCCGGCCGGGGTAGCGACCGCGCACGAGGCTGAAGGCCAGCAGCGTGCCGAGCACCGTCGAGATCGCGGTCGCGACGAGGCCGACCTTGAAGCTGCGCACCGTCGCGTCGATCCAGATCGGGTCGTTCAGGTAGCGGGCGTACCAGCGGAGCGAGAAGCCCGGCGGCGGGAACACGAGATAGGACGCCGAGCTGAACGACACGATCGCCACCACGACCATCGGCGCCGTCAGGAACGCGAACACGAGCGCGCAGTACGCGTAGAGCAGCGGCTGCCACGTCCGCGACCGGCGCGCCGGTCGGCGGCGAGCGGTCGCCATCATCGCCGGTCGCGCAGCGCCAGCGACAGCGCGCCGTAGGCGGCCAGCGAGGCGGCGAGCAGCACGGCGCTCAGCGCCGCGGCGAAGCCCCAGTTCGAGAACTCGTGGACCTGTCGCTCGATCAGGACCGCGATCATGATGACGCGCCCGCCGCCGAGGATGGCCGGCGTGATGAAGAACCCCACGGAGAGGATGAACACCAGCGTCGTGCCGGCCAGGACGCCGGGAAGACTGAGCGGGAAGTAGACACGGCTGAACGACTGCCACCCCGAGGCGCCGAGCCCCTCGGCCGCCTGGGCCAAACTGGGATCGATGCGCCGCATGACGCTGAAGATCGGGAACACCATGTACGGCACCAGCACGTGGACCATGCCGACGAGGACCCCGATCTCGTTGTTGAGCATCGCGATCGGCTCCTCGATGACGCCGAGACCGATGAGCGAGCGGTTGATGACCCCGTTGCGGCCGAGCACGACGGTCCAGGCGTAGGTGCGGATCAGCACGCTCGTCCAGAACGGAACGATGAGGAACAGCAGCCCAGCCGTCGCCCACGCGCGGGGAGCCGAGGCCAGGAAGTACGCGACCGGATAGCCGAGCAGGAAGCTCAGGAGCGTCACGAGCGAGGCGATCCGCAGCGTGTCGATGAAGACGCGGACGTGGAGGCCGTCGAGCAGAGCGCGCTCGAAGTGCTTCAGGCTGCCCCCCTCGACGCTGAACAGCATGAGGCGAGCGACCGGATAGACGAACAGCGCCGCGAGGAACAGCACCGGCACAGACCCGCTCCCGAGGGTGCCGGCGTGAGCCCGGAGCACCCGGCGCGGCCGCGAACGGCCGCCCCCGAGCGTCGCCGCGGCGGTCGCTACCATCGCACCGCGTGGACGTCGTCGGCGGACCAGCGCGCCTGGACCCGCTGGCCGACGTCGAACACCGGCGGTTGGCCGAAGGGACGGCGGACGAGGAGCGTGGAGCCGAGATCGAGCCGGACCGTGTACTTGAGCGTGTTGCCGAGGTAGACGACCTCGGCCACCTCGCCGGCGAAGCTCGCGTCCTCGCCGGGCGCCGGAGGGCGGAGCTCGAGCCGCTCGGGACGGATCAGCAGGCCGACCTCCTCACCGGGCTTGCGTATCTCGGGGAGCGCGATCGTGGCGCCGCTGTCCAGGACGGCGGCGTCGCCGGCCACGGTGACGCGCGCGTGCAGCAGGTTCGACTCGCCGATGAAGTCCGCCACGAAGCGGTTGACCGGTCTGGCGTAGACGTCGCGGGGGCCGCCGAGCTGCTCGATCACGCCGAGATCCATGACCGCGATGCGGTCGGAGATGACGAGCGCCTCCTCCTGGTCGTGGGTGACGAAGATGGTGGTGATGCCGAGCCGCTGCTGGAGCCGGCGCACCTCGAGCTGCATCTGCTCGCGCAGCTTCCGGTCGAGTGCGCCGAACGGCTCGTCGAGGAGCAGCAGCCCCGGGTTGAACACCAGGGCCCGGGCCAGGGCGACGCGCTGCTGCTGTCCGCCCGAGAGCTGCCGGGGCAGCCGGTCGCCCATCTCCTCGAGGCCGACCAGCGCGAGGATGGCCTGCACACGCTGCCTGATCTGCGTTCGCGGCACGCGGCGGACGCGCAGCGCGAATCCGACGTTCGCCGTGACCGACATGTGGGGGAACAGGGCGTAGTTCTGGAACACCATGCCGATGTCGCGCCGGTTCGGCGCCAGCTCGGTGATGTCCCGGCCGCCGAGCTCGACGGTGCCCGCCTCGGGGATCTCGAAGCCGGCCACGCACTTCAGCAGCGTGGTCTTCCCCGACCCGCTCGGTCCGAGAATCGTCAGGAGCTCGCCCGATCGCACCTCGAGATCGGCGCCACGCAGCGCCTGCACCCGGTCGTACTGCTTGACGACGCCGACGAGCGAGAGCGCAACCCGCCCGGGTGTGCTCAGCGGGCGAGCATCCATCGGCTCCAGCGCTCGGTCGCCTTCTCGCCGTTCTCGAACCACCAGGCCGGGTTCGCCCAGGCCTGCTTCTTGAGATTCTCGGGGTGCGTCGGCAAGAACGGCAGGATCTTCGGATCCGTGTACCTGATCGCGTCGCGGTGGAGGCCCGGATAGGACATGAGGTTCGCGTACCGCGCCTGGGCCTGGGGCTCGGCGAGGATCGCCAGGAACCGCTGCCCCCAGTACGCGTCCTTCGAGCCGCGGGGAATCCCGAACGGCGTGCGGTGGATCAGCCCCTCGCCCCACTCGATGGCGATGGGGGCGCCGTCCTTGATGGCCGTGTAGAAGCGTCCGTGCCAGGCCGTGCCCATCACCACTTCCTTGTCGATCAGGAGCTGGGCCGACTGCGCCCCGGTCGTCCACCAGACCGCGACGTGCTTCTTGATCTCGTCGAGCTTCCGGAACGCGCGATCGACGTCGAGGGGATAGAGGTTCTCGGGCTTGACGCCGTCGGCGAGCAGCGCGAACTCCAGGTTGTCGATCGGCGAGTTGCGTAGCGACCGCGGCCCGGGGAAGCGGCGAACATCCCAGAACTCCGCCCACGTCTGCGGATGCGGCTTGCCGGCGAACGTGTCGGTCCGGTAGCCGAGGACGGTCGTGTAGATCCCGCGGGTCAAGAGGTACTTGTGCTGCTCGATGTCCTTCGGGAAGCCGGAGAGATCGATGACCGTCCGGTCCAGCGGCTCCAGCAGGTTCATCCGCGACGCCCGCTCGCCGTCCGCCTCGTTGATCTCGGTCGCCGCCCACTCCGCGTTCCCGGACTGCACCATCGCGCGCAGCTTGCCGAAATCGGTCGGGCTGGTATCGACCACCCGGATGCCGTAGCGGCGCTCGAACTCGCTGAAGAACGCCTCCCGCAGCGCCTTGTTGACGGCGCCCCCGGCCGCGTTGACGACGATGTGGTCGGGCTTGCGCGGCTCCGGCTTCTGGGCCGGCGCGCGCCCGACCGTCGCGGCCAGGAGCGCCGCGCTCGCCACCACGCCCACCAGGACGACTCTTCGCTCGAAGCTGAATGGCATCACATCCTCCGATGCGGGCTGGATCGATTCACTCCAGCCCGAGAAAACGGGCCGCGTTGTCGTGGAGCCACTTGCGGCGCACCGAGTCCTTCAGCGGCAGCGCCTCGATGTCATGCACCGCCTCCGGGACGGGCACGAGCGGGTACGACGTGCCCCAGATCATCCGGTCCTGGAGCACGGAGTTGCCGTACGTGAGCAGGGGCTCGTAGCCCGACCCCGACACGGTCATGTACTTCGGCCGGACGGCGACCATTCCGATGTGCACGTTCCGGTGGCGCCAGGCGACGCCGATCAGCTCGTGGACCCACGGGAACCCCGGCGGCGCGGCGCAGACGCGCAGCTCCGGGAAGTGCACCATCACCTCGTCCAGCAGGAGCGGCCGCCCGTAGTCCATGAGCGTCGCGGACGAGAAGTTGATGCTCGTGTGGATGTTCACCGGGACGCCGAGCTCGATGCACTTGGCGTAGAGCGGGTACATCTTCTTGTCGTTGATGTGCAGCTTGTGCTCGAAGCACTGGAGGTTGAGTCCGCGCAGGCCGAGCTCCTTCACGGCGTGCTCCAGCTCGCGCACCGCCGCGATGCCCTTGTGCGGGTCGACACCCGCGAAGCCGATGAAGCGCGGCGCGTGCTGGCGGCAGAACTCCGCGACGGCCTCGTTCGAGATCCTGAAGCCGAACGTCGTCGTGAGGTCCCGCGCCTTGACCACGACGTGGCGGGCGCCGACCGACTCGTACATCGCCAGGTACGCGCCGAGGTCGCCGGCGACGTCGGCGAGCGCCTCGCCCTTGCTGGCCTCGTAGACGCGGTCGTACGTCGCCAGATGCGGCGTGGCCTGGCTGAACGCCGGAACGGGCGGGCGGCTCGCGTAGTCGATGATCATCCGCGTGCAGTGACCTCTCGGTGACGTGGCGCGCCGCCTCGCAGACCGCGGCGCGCACTTCGCCTGCGATTCACTTCGCCTACGATTAAAGAACAGGGGGCGGAGCGATCACATAGAGCGAACGGCTCATTTGCCCGGGGCCGCGCTTTCCACCTGACCGGCGATCCTGTCGCCGAAGGGAGGGTCGAGGGTGGAAGCGTTGCTCCGCGAAGGAACTCATGGGCGCAAAGGTCAGAGGTCGCCGGACGCGGGTCTTCTCCGAGCTTCCGGCGACCCCGAGAAACCTGAAGATCCTGGAGGCGAAGGCCGAGACGCTCGAGCGAGAAGCCTTCCTCGGAACCCTCGACCTCGATCGACACTTCCCGCGTCGGCGGACCCGCCCGGTGACGGTTCGGGGGGTCTACGAGGAGTGGACGCGGAAGAAGGCGACCGAGGTCACGCCGCTCACAATGAAGGCGTGCCAGTCCGGACGGAGGCGGCGATTCGTGCGTACCAGCGGTTCTGCCGCGTGCGGCGGCGTGCGATCCTTCAGGCCATGACGGATTGGGAAGCGCAAATGCGCACAGCAGTGACGTCCCCGATCCGCTCAGCGATCCCGCAACCGCGGTTGATTACCCCGACCATTGAGGACCGCGTGTGGGATCTGGGCTATCTGCCCGTGGTTGGTGAGCTCCCTCGCGACTCACGACGGGCCAAGCGTGGGTCGCGCGGTTGAAGTTCTCGACTGGGTCTCGTCCCAGCTCCAGCGCCCACCCTATAATGGCCAGAGAAGGGCGCGGTGTCTCACCCGAGCACGACCAGCAGACGGACACGGATCGACGCCGCGGCGTGGAAGGGAGGTGACACATGAAGTCCGTTCAGGTCGAACTCCCGGACAAGCTGGCCGCCGAAGTCGAGGCGTACGTGCGGGCCGGCTGGTTCGGCTCCGAGGCCGACGTCATCCGCACGGCCCTCGCTGAGTTCATTCGGCGGAATCGGCTCGAGCTCCTCGAGCGCTTCATGCGCGACGACATCGACTGGGCGCTCAAGCTCAAGACGCCGACGTCGTGAGGGTCGTCGTTTGCGATACGGGACCCGTCCTGCATCTCTTTGAAGCCAGCGCGCTCGATCTGCTCGAGCGGGCCGGAGAGGTGCTCGTCCCCGCAACCGTGGACCACGAGATCGCTCGGCACATCCCCGATTGGCCGACCCGCCGACCGCACTGGATTCGGGTCGACGCGATCGAGCAGTCCGAGACGCCATTCGAACAGTGGGCCGCGCAGCTCGGTCTCGGGGCCGGTGAAGTGGAAGCCATCGTGCTCGCCAAGTCGCGGCGTGCCGACTGGCTCTTGACCGACGACGCGACAGCTCGGGTCGTAGCCGCGCTGCTCGGATTGGAAGTCCACGGATCTCTCGGCGTGGTGCTTTGGGCCGCGGCGAGCGCCCACATCAACCGACCAGAAGCCGACGCGATCCTGCAGCGGCTCGCCAGCTCGTCGCTCTGGATCAGTCCCGTAATTCTCGCGGAGGCGCGACGCGCGCTCGACGCCCTGCAGCCGTAGGCGTTCGCACGCCGGTTTCCCCGTCAGCGTGGCGTCAGCAGGCAAACCCGGCGACGAGCCGGCGCCCGCCAACTGATAGAATTTCCTGCCGTCGGGGTGTGGCGCAGCCTGGTAGCGCACCTGCTTTGGGAGCAGGGGGCCGGAGGTTCAAATCCTCTCACCCCGACCAGTTCTCCTTTTCTCAGAAGGATTCGAATTCGTAAGCCCGGCGAAAGAGTGAAGGTCCGGGGGAGCCACCGCAGGCTGAGGCACGCACGAGCGCCAAGGCCGGTGGCTCACATTCCGGCGGCGCCCACTCGCCGGGGTGTGACCCTCTCTTGGCACGCCGGCGTTCTCGCCCAATCGTCGTGATATGCCTGATCGAGGTATGATGTATGCCTGTCGAGCATCTCGGAGGTGGAGACATGGCGCGGGCGGCAACGCTGAAGCGCAGGGCGTTCTTCGTGGACGAGACGGCCGTCCGACGGGCACGACGCGCACTCGGCGCCAGGACGGACGCCGAGGCTGTACGAATGTCCGTCGAGCGAGTCGCCGAGATGGAGGCCTTCTGGCGGTTCATGACGCAGAGTCGCGGACGGTTGAAGCCGGACAGTCTCCGGCCCTGAGATGCGATGGGCGGTGATCGATACCGGCGTCTACATCGGTTATTGGGAGCACGGTCGTTACGATGGCGTTCTCGCTGACGTCCGGCGCACGTTCGTCGTCAGGCAGTCGGTCGTCGTCCTGTCCGAACTGCGCCGCGGAGCGCGAACGGCAGCCGCCCGCCGGCTCGTGGAGGGTCTGGCGCGCGCGGCACCGACATGGTGGACACCGATCGACGGCGACTGGTGGGAAGCCGGCAAACTGATCCAAATGATCGGCGACCCGCGCGACTGGGATACGAACAAGAGGCGGGACTTCCAGAACGACGCGTTGATCGCGCTGACCGCCCGTCGTCACGGGGCGACCGTCATCACGACGAACAGAGAAGATTTCGAGATCCTCGGGCGGATTCTCGACGTGACGGTCCTGACCGTCTGACGGGCGACGGTCGACCGCACGATCGACCATCCTTCTCGTCGCGCACGGCGACGACGGCGCGAGGCGTCACGGTGTGTGCTGCCGGTCAGCAGACGATCGATCTCGCGGCGGAAATCGGCGATGGGGCCCGCGCCGACGATCATCAGGCCTTCGATGACGACGTCGCCCGGGCCTCGCGTGCCGACGACGAACGCCGACCACCGGCGCCTCGGCGCGTAGTTCCGACCGACGGATGGCTCGTAGCGCGCCGGGATTGGGCTTCCGATGGTCAGGGATGGTGTCGGCTTGGCACCTTCCCGGCATTGTCACGGCCCGCGCGCTGAGCCCACCTGGGGGCCATGGCCGTCGAGCGCGCAGTCTACTCTGCGCCGGTCCGCGCAGCTCTCTCCGCCGCTCCGAAACTTCGCGCTCGACTGCCCCGTTGTCCGCGCTGTAACGAGGGGAACGAGAGTCGCGATGGAGGGGAAGGACGACGTCAGCCCGCGTCAGCGAGGAACGGAGCCCCTCGCCGGCGTTCCGCGCGCTCGTCCGCTGAGGGCATGCGGCCATCGTACGACAAGGCCTGCGCGCGCTTCACGTGGCGTCACAGCTTCGCGGCGCTCGGCTGGACCCGAGCCCTCGACGAGGCCGGCCGCCGCCTCGTTGGTGATCTCGTCGGCCGCTTCACGCGGTTGGGACGCGTGGTGGTTCCGACGGCCCGACGCTACCTGACCGTCTTTCCTCCCGCCAGCAGGCGATCGATCTCCCGGCGGAAGTCCGCGATGGGGCGCGCACCGGAGATCATGACGCCCTCGACGGCGTCGTCAGTGCCCGGCGGGCCGACGACGAACGCCGGCGTCCCCTGCACTCCGATCTTCAGGCCTTCCTCGTAGTCCCGCTGGACGGCGGCGCGGTGCTTGCCGCTGTCGAGGCAGTGGCCAAACGCCGCGGTGTCGAGGCCCAGCCTCTCGGCGTACTCCTTGAGCTTCGCAGCCTGCAGCGCGCGCTGGTTCCGGAAGATCACGTCGTGCATCTCCCAGTACCGGCCCTGGTCGCCGGCGCAACGCGAGGCCTCCGCCGCCTGCCGGGCGTGCGGATGGATCTGGTCGAGCGGGAAATCGCGGAACACGTACCGGAGCTTGCCCGTGTCGATGTAGTCCTTCTTGAGCAGGGCGAGCGTCGTGTCCGAGAACCGCTTGCAGAAGGGACACTGGTAGTCGGAGAACTCGTCCAGGACCACGGGAGCCTCGGCCCGACCGAGGGAGGCGGCGGCGCCCGCCAGCGAGACCTTCGCGACGGCTGGTGTCGCCGGCGGCGCCTGGGCCGGCCGCTGCTGGCCCAGCAGGTCGCGGATCAGACGCAACTCTCCCCTGATCCCGTCGAGCTCGCCCCTCAGGCGCTCGACTGCGCCCTCGAGCGCGCGCACGTCCTCCTTCGTGGCCGGGGGCGACTGGCCCCCGGCCGGCGCCGCGCCCGCCACCAGGAGGACGACGGCGGTCAACGCCGCGACCTTCGAGCCCAGCCTAAGGGCCCGCGCGAGCCCGGCCGCACGATCACCCGTCCCGGCGCTCATCGCCTGCGCCCCTGATCGTGCGGCACCTTGCACTGCGCGGCGGCCGCAGCCAGGTTGCCCGCCCGGTCGCTCGCGGACGCGTCCATCGTGTAGACGCGGCCGTTGCCGGCGCCCGACCGCTCGCGCCGGAGCTGGATCGTGCCGCTGCTGTCGCTCGTCATGGTGACGACCCAGTCGGGCGCGTGGTGCCCGTCGCCGACCCCGAGCACGGGCTCGTTGCTGCTGACGGCGAGCCCCAGCGAGTTGGCGAGGCCCGAGAGACCGTCGCTCGCCGCCACTTTGGCGACCTCGACGAGCTTGTGGTCGGGCGGCCAGAGCGCGCAGTCCGGCGCCGGCAGACCCGCGATGCTCGGCGGCGTCTTGTCGATGTTGATGCCAGCGACCGTCGCGGATGCGGTGTTCCCCGCCCTGTCCGCGGCCATGGCCGAGCGCGCCTGGCCCGCGCCCTCAGCGCTCACGACCTGTGGCGTCGGGCCGCACGTGTCGATGCCCGAGAGGCCGTCGCTGCAGGCGAAGCTCACCGTGACGTCCGTGTTGTTCCAGCCGAAGGCGTTCGGCTCCGGGTTGCGGGAGCCGATGACCACCGGCGGCGTCTTGTCGATGTTGATGCCGCCGACCGACGCCGAGGCCGTGTTGCCCGCCTTGTCGACCGCGGCAGCTTCGCGCGCCTGGTCCACGCCTTCACCGCTCACGACCTGCGGCGTCGGGCCGCAGGTGTCGATGCCCGACAGCCCATCGCTGCAGGCGAAGCTCACCGTCACGTCCGTGTTGTTCCACCCGTGGGCGTTCGCGTCCGGGCTGCGGGAGCCGGTGATCACCGGGGGCGTCTTGTCGATCCGCACGGTGAGCGTCTTCGCGCCCTCCGCGTTCCCCGCGTTGTCACGCGCGAAGTAGCTGACCGTCGTCTCGCCCTCGGCCGTGATCGGGATGGTCGCGGTGCTGCCCGGGCTGGTGGCGCCGCCGGTGCCCGCGCCCGCGAGCGTCCAGACGATCTCCTTCACGCCGGACCCGCCGGCCTCGTCGGTCGCGGTCAGCGTCACCGTCACGTCCGTCTTGTTCCACCCGTGGGCGTTCGGCGCCGGGTCGGCGCTGGCGATCGTCACGGGCGGCGTCGTGTCGAGCCCGATCGTGTTGCACCACACGTCGGTGTCGATCGGCTCGTTGACGTCGAACACGATGCGCGCCTGGTTGCAGATCTGCGTGTTCGGCGCCAGGCCCGGTCGCGGCTTCACGATGAGGATCACGCTGCCAGCACCTTCGGGCGGCTGGCGGTTGGGCGGCAGGAAGCCGGCCAGCGGGTCCTCGGTCGGCAGGCCCGTGTCGGGGTCGAGCGAGGTGAACCGCCAGGTCGCCACCCCGGTGCTCGCGTCGAGCCCGGCCTCCACCCGAAGGATCAGCGGCTGCCCGGGCCTGAGGTCCACGTCCGTCGTGTACTGCGCCAGGCCCGGCGGCGGCACGATCTCCCGGTCACCGACCCGGATCGGGCCCAGCTCGAAGGTCGCCAGGTCGAGCCTGGCCGCGTCGAGCTGATCGACAACGATCACGTGCTGGGCGGCCGCGGTGGCGGTCTCGAGGTTCTCGAAGAAGATCGCGTAGGGCAGCGGCTCCTCGCCGGAGATCCGCAGCTCGGCGCCCTCCCCGCCGGCGCCGACCTTGGCGTTCGGGTCGAAGGACCCCACGATGACGATGTCGCGATCCCTGCCCGGCGGCTTCTTGCGGCAGCTGTCGAAAGCGTCTTTCCAGCCCTTCAGGCACAGCGCGCCGTCGATTATCTTCCCGAGGACCGTTTCCTTCACAAAGCATTGGGCCAAGCCGTTAAAAAGGCCGAGCATCGTCGTGGCCAACCAGCTTGCTTTTTCGTCTGCTCCTCCTCCCGCCGCGCTACACGCACCCGCCTGCGAGCCCCAGACGCTAAAGAAAATCCCCGCGCATCCAACGCCGGGGATCAAGCCCAGGCAGCTAACCGCCGCGCCGAGCGCGTCGCGGAGGCAATCCTTGGGGTCCTCGTCTGGCGTGTCGTGACCGGGGCACGAGCGGTGGATGTCAGGCGTGAACAGCGTCTGTATGGACGAGCGGATCGGCAGAATGTTCCCCGGCAGCAACGGGACGCCGGGCGGAACGACGATCTTCACGGGAAGCGTCGCGACGGCGCCCGCGGGCACGTGCGGCACCAGGATCTTGAGCGTGACCGTCGGGATCGCGATCTTGAGGCGCTCGAAGAAAAACCCTCCAGAGGCGTTGCAGCACTTCTCGACAAGAGTGTCGGTCTCGAACTCGGTGATCGTCTCGGTCGCCAGGGGGAAATGGGCGAGCGCCGCCTCCCAGAGGGTCGGGTCGACGTCCTCGGGCGCTGGCGGGGGCGGAATCGGCTCCCCCAGTTCCCACTGCACGCCTGCGGGGAGGACGAGCTCCAGCAGCACGCCTTCGGCGTCGGCGTGAGCCAGCTGGTCTCCCGGCTCGCCGCCGGACAGCCGCTGGTTCTGCTGCTCGAGGATATGCATTGGGCGGATGTGATGAGCCAGCGCCTCATCGCGTTTCTCGGAAGGCAACGATTCTCCGCGGTCGCGGTTCTTCCCGAGTAGGCGAAGAACGATGAAGATCGCGGGAATCCTCGGCGGCTATACTCGGAGTAGCCTCAAGGAGGCGGCACGATGATCACCAAGATTCAGAAGTGGGGCAATAGTCAAGGGCTTCGGCTGAGCAGGGCACTGCTCTCCGATGCGCAGATTGAGGTCGGGGACGTGGTGGACGTGGCCGTACACAAGGGTACCGTCATCGTGAGGCCCATCCGCCGCGTCCGTGGCGGCCACGACTTGCGAAAACTGGTGAGCCGGATCCCGAAGAAGTACAAGCCGAGCGAACTCAGCTGGGGTCGCCCCGTCGGGCGAGAGGTGTGGTAGGTGGCCGCGTACGTCCCGATGAAAGGCGACTTCGTCGCGCTCACCTTCGACCCGCAGTCGGGTCACGAGCAGCGCGGGCGTCGTCCCGCGCTCATCGTCAGCAACGACCTCTTCAACAGGCACACGGGCCTTTGCATCGCCTGTCCCATCACACGCACGGGCCGTGACTTCCCCTTCCACGTGCCGATCCCCGAAGGCCACGACGTGACCGGCTTCGTGATGGTCGAGCAGATGAAATCGATCGACTTCCGGGCGCGAAACGCGCGGCGAATCGGCAGGGCGCCGACGGAGGTCCTGGAGGAGGCCCTGTCGATCCTCGACGCGTGCATTTACTGACGGGGCGTCACTCGAGCGATCGCGGCCGCCAGCACCCAGCCGCCACGTCGGTCACCGGGCTCCGGCCTCCGTCTTGCCGCCAGCCAGCAGGCGATCGATCTCCCGGCGGAGGTCCGCGATGGGGCGCGCATCGGAGATCATGACGCCCTCGACAACTGAGGGTGAAAAACCCAAAAAGGGGTTCACCGGCGGTCACGCGCCGGGTCGCCTCCTGCCGAATGACACGCAGCCCGGGATGACGTAGGTCATGGCGCGCTCGTACCGGAACGGGCGTCACAAGAACGCAACCGGCCGGAAACCGCCGGGCCGATGTATAGTTGCGCGACCCTTGGAGAGCGCCGTTCCGGGCTGGCATCGCAGGACGCGCGCGACGAGGCACGAGTGGGAAGGATTCGCCTCACGCTCCTGGGAGGGTTCGAGCTCCAGGCGGACTCGGGCGCCGCCACTCTTCTGCCCACCCGCAAGGCCGAGGCGCTGCTCGCCTATCTGGCGCTGCAGGGCGGCCACGCCCAGCCCCGCGACAAACTCGCTGCGTTGCTCTGGGGCGATGCGCCCGACGTCTCGGCGCGGGCGAGCCTGCGGCAGACCTTGAGCCTGGTCGGCAAGGCGCTCGGGGCGACGGCGGTGAGCGCGCTGAGCGCCGGACCGCGCACGGTGAGGTTCGATCCCGCCGGCGTCGAGATCGACGTCATCGAGTTCGAGAGCGCGGTGGCGGCCGGCGCACCGGAGGCGCTCGAGCGGGCCGCGCGGGTCTACCGGGGAGACTTGCTGGCCGGGCTCGCGATCAGCGAGCCGCTCTTCGAGGAGTGGCTGCTGGAGGCGCGCGAGCGTCTACGGGAGCTGGCCGTTGAGGTCCAGGCGCGGCTGCTGGCCCACTGGAGCCGGCAGGGCGACGACGAGCGGGCGATCCAGGCCGCGCTCCGGCTGCTCGCGCTCGATCCTCTGCAGGAGGCCGCGCACCGCACGCTCATGCGTCTCTACGCGCGGAGTGGGCGCCGGGCGGCGGCGCTCCGCCAGTACGAGGCGTGCGTCGCCGCGCTCCAGCGCGAGTTCGGCGCAGAGCCCGAGCCGGAGACGCGCGACCTCTATCAGCGCATCCTCCGCGGACCGGCGCTCCGCGGCGCGGCCGCCGAGGCCGCCCCGTCCCTCTCGTCCCCTCTCGACCGGTTGACCCGCACGCGCACGCTGACCGGGCGCAGCGCCGAACTGGCTGTTCTCGAAGCGTCCCTCGAGCGAGCGGCGCGCGGCGAGGGACACGTCGTTGCCGTGGTCGGGGAAACGGGGATCGGTAAGAGCCTCCTGGTGGCGACGTTCGCGGCGCACGCCACCACCGAGGGGACCCGTCTCCTGCTCGGTCACGCTCACGAGACCGAGCGGATCTTGCCGTTCGGCCCGTGGATCGAGGCCTTCCGGACGGCGCGCCTGACCGACGATCCGACCCTCCTGGCCGCGCTCGGCCCCTCGGGGCGCGACGAGCTCGGGCGCTTGCTGCCGGAGCTGACCGATGCCGGCGCGCCCACCGCGCCCACCTCCGAACTGCACCGGCTCTTCGACGCGATCCTCGGCCTTGTCCGAGCGCTCGCAGCCAACCAGCCGCTGCTCGTGGTCCTCGAGGACCTCCACTGGGCCGACGACATGAGCCTCCGGCTGCTCGCCTTCCTCGGCCGTCGTCTCGCCGATCGGCGAGTGCTGCTGGTCGTGACCGCGCGCGAGGAGGAGTTGCCCGACGCCGCGGTGCTGCGGCAGACGCTCCACGAGATCGAACACGAGAACCTGGGGCGCCGGCTGACGCTGGGGCCCCTGTCCCAGGCCGAGATCGCCATGCTCGTGCGCACGCTGGCGCTCGCCGGGACCGCCGAGGCCGCGCTGGAGCGGATCGCCGCCGACGTGTGGGAGGTCAGCCAGGGCAACCCGTTCGTCGCCGTGGAGATCATGCGAGCGCTGCGCGACGGCCCGCACGTCGCCACCGGCGACCGCATCCCGGTGCCGCGGCGGGTCGAGGAGGTCGTCGGCCGGCGACTGGACCGCCTCCGCCAGGGCGCGGGCGAGCTGGCCACCGTGGCCGCCGTCATCGGACGCGCGTTCGAGTTCGATCTCCTCGCCCGCGCCGCCGGTCTTGCGCCGGAGGACGCAGCCCGCAGCGTGGAGGAGCTGGTGGGCCGGGGCATTCTCCGTGCGGCGGGTGAGCAATTCGAGTTCAGCCATGACGTCGTTCGCGAGGTCGCGTATGGCACGCTCCCGGCCCAACGACGCCGGCTGCTGCACGGCGCCGTGGCGCGCGCGCTCGAGGTCGTCCACCAGGATCATCTGGAGGACGTCTGCGACCAGCTCGCCTTCCACTACTCGCGGACCGACGACGCGGACCGGGCCTCGCACTATCTCGGGCGCCTTGCGGAGACTGCGGCGAAAAGGTACGCCCACAGCGAAGCGGTCGCCGCCCTCGAGCAGGCGCTCGACGCCGCCAGGAAGCTGCCGCCGGATCGGCGCGATCGGGCGACGGTCGAACATCTGGTGCTGCTGGCCCAATCCTTGTTGTGTCTGCTGCGCTACACCGAGGCGCTCGAGCGACTGGCTGCCGCCGAGCCCGTGGCCGCGCGCGTGGGAGATCCGGGAGTGACCGGCGGGTTCTATTTCTGGCTGGGCTACTTCCACAACCTCGTCGGCGACCACGCGCGGGCCGCGCCCTACCTCGCGCGCGCCCGCGATTGTTCCGATCGAGCTCGAGACCGGGCCACGAAAGGAAAGACGCTCTACGAACTCTCCCGCGGCTGTTTCTGGATCGGGCGGCCGCGGGAGGGGCTGCGCCACGCGCGGCGGGCGGTCCTCTGCCTCGCATCGACGACGGAGCGGAGATGGCACGGCATGGCCTACTGGGCGACGGCGATCAATCATGGTTTCGTTGGACGGTTCGATCGAGGGCTCGACGCGCTCGCCTCCGCGCTCACGGCGGCCCGGGCGGCCGGCGACCGCTGGGTGGAAGCGTACGCGCTCTTCACCACAGGGTGGATCCAGGCGTTGAACCGTCGGACGGACGCGGCCATCGACGCCTGCCGGCAGGCGCTCGCCATTGCGCCGGAGCCGGCCTGCACGCTGCAAGCCCGGGGATTCCTGGGCTACGCCTACCTCGAAGCCGGCAACGCGGCCGACGCTATTCCCATCCTCGAGGAGTTCGGTCGAAGCGTTCGGCCGCTCGGGCTTTCGGCCGGGCTGGGGCTGGTTCGCGGTCTTCCTGGGCGAGGCGTACCTGGTGGCGGGACGGATGGAGGATGCTCGGAGGTGCTTCCAGCTCGGGCTGACCGTCTCGACCGAGGTCGAGTTCGCCTACGGCGTCGGCATGGCGCAGCGCGGCCTCGGGCGCCTTGCGTTTGCCAGGGGAACGCTGTCCGAGGCGGAGGCGTCGTTCGCCGGCGCGCTCGAGACGTTTCGGTCGTCCGGCGCCCGTTTCGAGGCGGCTCGCACACACCTGGATCTGGCCACGCTGGTATCCGCCGGCGGGAACCGGCACCGGGCCGGACGGCATCGGGCGGACGCGCGCGCGCTCCTGCGCGCGCTGGGTCTGGCGCACCTCGGACACCACCTCGAGCGACGCGAGGAGGTATAGTTGCACGTCTTTCTGGAGAGCGCCGGTCGGAGCTGGCAGCGCGGAACGCGCGCGATTGAGGCCCGAATGGGGACGATTCGCCTCACGCTCCTGGGAGGGTTCGAGCTGCAGGCGGACTCGGGTGCCGCCATTCGTCTGCCCACCCGCAAGGCCGAGGCGTTGCTCGCCTATCTGGCGCTGCATGGCGGCCACGCCCAGCCCCGCGACAAGCTCGCGGCGTTGCTCTGGGGTGATGCGCCCGACGTCTCGGCGCGGGCGAGCCTGCGGCAGACCCTGAGCCTGGTCGGCAAGGCGCTCGGGGCGACGGCGGTGAGCGCGCTGAGCGCTGGA
>JACPCW010000093.1 GCA_016184365.1 Candidatus Rokuibacteriota bacterium | reverse complement strand
TCTCCTCGACGATCTGCCCCTCGTCCATGAACATCATGCGGTGGGCCACCGTCCGCGCGAAGCCCATCTCGTGGGTGACGACGAGCATCGTCATGCCGCTCTCCGCGAGCTCGACCATGACGTCGAGGACCTCCTTGATCATCTCCGGGTCGAGCGCGGAGGTGGGCTCGTCGAAGAGCATGATCTTGGGGGTCATGCAGAGCGCGCGCGCGATGGCGACGCGCTGCTGCTGGCCGCCGGAGAGCTGGCCCGGATACTTCCGCGCCTGCTCGGGGATCCGCACCCGCTCCAGGTACTTGATGGCGATCGCCTCCGCCTCGGCGCGCGGCACCTTGCGCACCCACATCGGGGCGAGGACGAGGTTGTCGATCACGGTGAGGTGCGGAAAGAGATTGAACTGCTGGAAGACGATCCCGACCTCGCTGCGGATCTTCTCCACCTGCTTCAGGTTGCCGGTGAGCTCGATGCCGTCGACGACGATGCGCCCGCGCTGGTGTTCCTCCAGGCGGTTGATGCACCGGATCAGCGTCGACTTGCCGGACCCGGACGGCCCGCAGATGACGATCCGCTCGCCGCGGTGCACGGTGAGGTTCACCTCGCGCAGGACGTGGAACGTCCCGAACCACTTGTGCACGTCCTGCATCTCGATCATCACGTCGGCGGAGACCGCGGCGGGCGCGATCGGGTGCCGGCTCTCGTCGGCCATGGCTCCGTCCTCCACTCTCAGTGCCCGGTGTGGAGCTTGCGCTCCAGGTGCTGGCTGTACCGCGACATGCCGAAGCAGAAGATCCAGAAGCCGAAGGCCGTGAACACGTACCCCTCGATCGCGAAGCCGAGCCAGTGGGCGTTGCTGGCCGCCGCCTGCGCCATGCCGAGGAAGTCGAAGAGCCCGATGATCAGGACGAGCGTCGTGTCCTTGAACAGGCCGATGAAGTTGTTGACGATCCCCGGGATCACGATGCGGAGGGCCTGCGGCAGCACGATCAGGCCCATCGTGCGCCAGTAGCCGAGCCCGAGCGCCTGCGCCGCCTCGTACTGGCCCTTGGGGATCGCCTGCAGGCCGCCGCGGACGACCTCCGCCATGTACGCCGACGCGAAGATCGTCACGCCGAGCAGCGCGCGCAGGAGCTTGTCGAAGCTCACGCCCTCCGGCATGAACAGCGGGAACATGTTCGAGGCCATGAACAGCACGGTGATCAGGGGCACGCCGCGCCAGACTTCGATGAAGGCGACGCAGATCGCGCGGATCACCGGCAGCTCGGAGCGCCGGCCGAGCGCCAGCACGATGCCAAGGGGCAGCGAGCCGACGATGCCGACGGAGGCGACCACCAGCGTGAGGAAGAGCCCGCCCCACAGGCGCGTCTCGACCAGCGGCCACAGGGTGGCGGAGACCGGCAGCAGCGGTCCGCCGACCAGGCGCCCGCCGAGCAGCAGCCATGCGAGCGCGACGACCGCGAACGCCGGATAGATGGAGCGCCAGCGGGGCGACCACGGGCGGGCGGCCAGCGCCGGCGCGAATCGCGCCACCGTTCCCGCGGCGAGCGCGAGCCCGGCGAGGAGATCGACGATGTCGACGGTGAAGGTTCCGCCCACGAACAGGTGGAACGCGATGACCGGGTAGACGAAGAGCAGGAACACCCCGACCCAGTGTTTCCACGGGAACCGTGGCACGAAGAGGGGCACCGCCGCCACGGCGAGAATTCCGTAGCCGACGTGGATGCGCCAGATCTCCGACTCCGGGTAGAACCCGTACATGAGCCGGTCGAACCACACGCGGATGAAGACCCAGCACGCGCCCTCGCGGTCGCACGCCTCGCGCGTGCTGCCCACCCAGTCGGCGTCGATGAACGCCCAGCGGACGAGCGGCGGGACCGTGACGTAGAGCACCCAGAGCGACACCAGCGTCAGGACCGCGTTCGCCGGTGACGAGAACAGGTTCTGGCGCACCCAGCCGGCCACGCCCACGGTGGCCGGCGGCCTCAGAATCAACGTTCCCGGCGCGCCGACCTGGACACGATTCGCCACGTCCTAGCGCTCCACCAGCGCGATCCGCCGGTTGTACCAGTTCATGAACAGCGAGATCAGCAGGCTGAACGTCAGATAGACCGCCATGGTGACGAGGATGACCTCGATCGCCTGCCCGGTCTGCATGAGGACGGTGCCGGCGAAGATGAGCACGAGATCCGGGTAGGCGATCGCGGCGGCGAGCGAAGAATTCTTCGTCAGATTCAGGTACTGGCTCGTGAGCGGGGGGACGATGATCCGGAGCGCCTGGGGGACGATCACGAGCCGCAGCGTCTGCCCGCGGGTGAGACCGACGGCCTGCGCGGCTTCCAGCTGGCCGCGGCTCACGCCGAGAATCCCCGCGCGCACGATCTCGCCGATGAACGCCGCGGTGTAGGTCGAGAGCGCGAGCACGAGCGCGACCAACTCCGGGATCAGCTCCATCCCGCCCACGAAGTTGAAGCCCTGGAGCTCCGGGTACTGCCAGCGGAGCGGAAAGCCCGTGGCCGCCGCCGCCGCGAACGGCACGCCGACGAGGATCGCGAGCGACACGTAGAAGGTGTGGAAGTGCTGGCCGGTTTGCTCACGACGCTGCCGCGCCCAGCGCGCCAGCGCGAAGACCGCGACCAGCGCCACCGCCACGGCGATCGGGATCGCCGTGAACCCCGGCTTGAGCACCGGCTCGGGCGAAAACAGTCCGCGGTTGTTGAGGAAGACGGCGTCGAGGACCGACACGCTCTGGCGCGGCCCGGGGAGCTGTCGCAGGATGCCGAAGTACCAGACGAAGATCTGCAGCAGCAGCGGCAGGTTGCGGACGATCTCGACGTAGGCGGCGGCAAGCTTGGCGACCAGCCAGTTCCGGGACAGCCGCATGATGCCGAGCGTGAACCCGAGGAACGTCGCCAGGACGATGCCGATCGCCGACACGAGCATGGTGTTCAGCAGGCCGACGAGGAACGCCCGGAAGTAGGTGTGGTGCTCGGCGTACTCGATGAGGCTCATGGAGACGCCGAAGCCGGCCGTGGTCCCGAAGAAGTCGAAGCCGGAGGCGATGCCCTGCCGTCGCAGGTTGGCCATGGTGTTGGTGAAGATGAACGCGACGACGCCCAGCGCGGCGGCGATGGCGAGCGCCTGGAACACGAGCGCGCGCACGCGCGGGTCCTGCCACGCCGGCGGCTTGCCGGGCGGCGCCGGCTCCGGCATCAGGTCGGGCGGGAGTGCGCTCAAGCGGCGGACGGCGGGGCATGCCCGGCGCGGCCGGGCATGCCCCTCGGTCGAACGTTCGCGGAGTGACCTGGACGGGCCGTGCCGTTACCGGATCGGCATCGGATACTGCAGGCCACCCTTGTTCCACAGCGCGTTCATGCCGCGCTCGAGCTTCAGGGGCGTCCTCGGCCCGACGTTCCGCTCGTAGATCTCGCCGTAGTTCCCGATCTTCTTGATGATGTTGTGCGCCCAGGCATTGTCGACGCCGAGGTTCTTGCCCATGTCGCCCTCGACCCCGAGGATGCGCTTCACGACCGGATCCTTGGACGTGGCCTTCATCTGGTCCACGTTCTCGGAGTTGACGCCGTACTCCTCGGCCTCGAGCATGGCGTAGAGCACCCACTTCACGAGATCGAACCACTGGTCGTCGCCGTGGCGCACCACCGGCCCCAGCGGCTCCTTGGAGATGATCTCGGGCAGGACGACGTGGCCGTCGGGATTCTTCAGCTTGAGGCGCTGGGCGGCGAGTCCGGAGCGGTCGGTGGTGAACACGTCGCAGCGGCCGGCGTCGTAGGCGGCGATCACCTCGTCGGCCTTCTCGAACGTCACGGGCTTGTAGGACATGTTGTTCGCGCGGAAGTAGTCGGCCAGGTTCAGCTCCGTGGTCGTGCCGATCGACACGCACACCGACGCGCCGTTGAGCTGCTTGGCGCTCTTCACGTTCAGCTTCTTCGTCACCATGAACCCCTGCCCGTCGTAGTACGTCACGCCCGTGAAGTTCAGGCCGAGGGCCGTGTCCCGCACGAGCGTCCACGTGGTGTTGCGCGAGAGGACGTCGACCTCGCCGGACTGCAGCGCCGTGAAGCGCTCCTTGGCGGACAGCGGCAGGTACTTCACCTTCGTCGGATCATTGAAGAGCGCCACGGCGACGCCACGGCAGATGTCGACGTCGATCCCGGTCCAGTTGCCCTGGGCGTCGGGGTTGGAGAATCCCGGCACGCCCTGGCTCACGCCGCACCGGACAAAGCCCTTCTTCTTCACGTCGTCCATCGTCCCGGCCTCGGCGCCGGCGGCGACGAGCGTGCACACCGCCGCGAGAAACGCGAGTGTCCTGATGAACCGATACATGGGTGCCCTCCGGGGTCGCAATATTTATCGGACGCCGCAGCGTGGACGCACCGTAGGGGCCGACCGAGGCGTTGTCAAGGGCGGCGAGCGCGCTCCGGTATCATCGCCTCCGTGAGCCGGCCGTGCGCGCTCGCCGTCCTTGCGGTCGCCATGCTCCTGGCCTACCCGGGACGTCCCGCGAGCGCCCAGCTCAACTGCAATCCCGGCGTCGAGTTCTACCCGGGCGGGGCGCTCCGTCGCTGCACGCTGAACGGGCACCACCGCCTGCACACGGCCCGGGGCCAGGCGCTGACCTGCGCGAGCGGGCACCCGGCCGTGCTGTACGAGGACGGCCGCCTGCGAAGCTGTGTGCTGGCCCAGCCGCTGGCGTCAGGCGCCGAGCGCTGCGAGGCGGGCAGCCGCGTGGAGCTGGAGCGCGACGGCACCCTGGCGCGGTGCGAGGGCGGTCCGGCGGCCGCCGACGACGAGGGCTGGCACTACATCCTCGGCCAGGGCCGAACCGCCCAGCAGGCCAGTCTCTGCCGGCACCACGACGTCGTTCTCGACCTCGCGCGCGCCTTCCGGCAGAAAGGGCCGCGAGCCGGCTACGCCGCGCTCAACGCCGCGCGCGGGTGCGAGACGCGCGTGGAGTCGTTCACGCCGCGCGACGTCCTCGCCACCGTCACCATCCGGACGGGCGACGGCGGCAGCTATACCGTCCGCTTCGTGGAGGTCACGACGGCGGCCGGCGTCACCGAGTACCTCGTGACCACCCGCGACGTGCGCGCGCCTACTTCTCCAGCGCCTTGAGCGCCGTCTCGAGGAAGCGCGTGTCGACGACTTCCGACAGCGGCAGCGCCGACTTCATGAAGCCGTGCTTCACCCACCAGTCGATCTGCTTGGCGATGTCCGCGGTGAGGAGACGGCCGTTCCGGTCCTGGTACGGGAAGCCGATCCGGATGATCTCGGGTTTGCCGCCCGTGTACTTCGCGGTGATCGCGACGACCTCGTCGTAGTTCGGGCCGGGCGCCCTGCCGCCGTCCTTCTGCGCGAGGACGGCATCGTGGTAGTACCGCGCGGCCTTGGCGTACCCCTTCATGAAGTTCACGGCCCGCTCGCGCTCGGCGGCGAACTTCTTCGAGTAGAAGACCGCGGCGATCTGCCAGGGGAAGAGATCGCCGCCCCACGCCAGGATGCGCCCGAAGCCCTGCGCTTCGGCGGTGCCCGGGAACGGCTGCGGCAGCATGATCGCGTCGACCTGCTTGCCCTTCAGCGCCTCCATCGCCGCGCCCATCGCCTGGAGCGGCACGATCTTGACGTCGTTCAGGGTGAGGCCATGCTTCTCGAGCACGTTGCCCAGGTGGTAATGGAACGTCGAGCCCAGCTGCGTGATGCCGATGCGCTTGCCTTTCAGGTCCGTCACGCCGCGCAGCCCGCCGTCATAGAGCTCGTTCTGCACGACGATCGCCGTCAGCGGATAGCCTGGCCACTCGCGGCCCTTGTCGGCGACGACCCAGATCTTCTCGCCTCCCAGCACGATGTTGTAGAGCGCGGCCGTCAGTCCGGTCGCGCCGACGTCGACCTGACCCGCGGCAAGCGCCGTTGCGATCGGCGCCGCGGCCTGGAAGTACACGAGCTCGGGCTCCACCCCGAACTCCTTGAAGAATCCCTTCTCCACGCCGACGAACAGGGTCGCGGACGACGTCAGCTTCAGCACGCCGACCTTCACCTTGTCGGCGGCGTGCGCGGGCAGTGTGAACGTCACGAGCAGCACCAGTGCGAGGAGCGAACGAATCATGAATGACTCTCCTTAGTGGTCTTGACGCCACGAGATCGCGACGCGCTCGAGGCGATTGAGACTCCAGTGCGACAGCACGCCGAGCAGCGAGAGCAGGACGATGCCGACCATGAGCTTGGTCGTCTGCATCAGGTTGCCGGCGTGGAGGACGAGAAATCCGATGCCGGACTCGACCGCGATCATCTCCGCGGCGACGAGCAGCAGCAACGCGGTGCCGGCGCCCAGCCGCAGGCCCGCGAAGATCATCGGCAGCGCGGACGGCAGCATCACCTTGCGGATGACGCTCCACCGCCGCGCGCCGAAGGCGACGGCGGCGCGGACGAGCAACGGGTCGGCCTGCCGCACACCCGTGTAGGTGTTGATCGCCATCGGAAAGAACACGCCGAGCGCGATCACCGCGACCTTCGACGCTTCGCCGATCCCGAGCCAGAGGATGAGCAGGGGGAGCAGCGCGATCTTCGGAATCGGGAACGTCGCCGCGATGACCGGCGTGCCGACCGCTTCGGCGATCGAGAAGAAGCCGACCGCAATGCCGACGCTGATCCCGAGCGCGGCGCCGACGGCGAAGCCGAGCACGAGCCGCCGCAGGCTCGCCGCGACGTGCATGGCGATCTCGCCGGAGACGATCATGTCGGCGCCTTCGCGCAATACGCCGATCGGCGAGGGGAGGAAGAGTACCGGCACCCAGCCGATGCGCGCGAAGAGCTCCCACACCACGAGGATTCCGACGACGGCGAGCACGCGCCACCACGGATGATCGCGGCGGATGAGGAAGCGCGTGCGATCTTCGACCGCCAGGCGCGTCATTGCGGGGCGTGCTTCATTCCGCGATGGCCGCCCACGCCTGCGCCTTGATCAGGCCCCAGATGCGCTCCGCGGCCTGGACGAACGCCGGCTCGCCCGCCATCTGCTCGGTGCGCGGCCGCTCGAGCTCGATCGGCACGTCTGCCAGCACTTCTCCGGGGCGACGCGACAGCACGATGACCCGGTCCGCCATGTAGACGGCTTCCTGGATGTTGTGCGTGACGTACAGGATCGTCTTCCGCGTGCGGTCCCAGATGCCGAGCAGCTCTTCCTGCATCAGCTGGCGCGTCTGCGCGTCGAGCGCGGAGAACGGCTCGTCCATCAGCAGCACGGCCGGCTCGACGGCCAGGGCGCGCGCGATGCCGACACGCTGCCGCATGCCGCCGGACAGCTGATGCGGGTAGCGCGTCTCGAAGCCCGCGAGGCCCGTCAGCTCGATGTAGTGGCGCGCGCGCGTCGCGCGCTCCGCGGCCGGCACGCCGGCCTCTTCGAGCCCGAACTCGATGTTCTTCTGGGCGGTCCGCCACGGAAACAGCGCGAACTCCTGGAAGACCATCGCGGACAACGCCCGCGCGTTCGCGCCCCGCGCGCCGTCCGCGCGCGCGCCGTCGAACCAGACGCCGCCGCGCGTCGGCGCGAGGAGCCCCGCGATGACGTTGAGCAGCGTCGACTTGCCGCAGCCGGATGGGCCGAGCAGTGCGACGAACTCCTCGGCCTCGACGGTGAAGGCCACGTCGCGAAGCGCGTCGACGCTCCGCCCGCCGCGATCGGTATAGGTCTTCGACACGTGGTCGACGACGACGCGCACGGCTAGCCGCGCAGCCGGAAGCGCTGGATCTTGCCCGTCGCGGTCTTGGGGATCTCGGGCACGACGTCGATCGCCGCCGGCACCTTGTAGCCGGCCAGCCGTTCGCGCGCGAACGCGCGCAGCTCGGTCTCGAGCGCGGCGGAGGGCGTCGCCTCCGGCTTGAGCACGACGAACGCATGCGGCCGGACGAGCCCGTCAGCGGTCGCGCGACCGACGACGCCCGCTTCGAGCACCGCGGCGTGCTGGAGCAGGCACGCTTCGACCTCGGCCGGCGAGACCCACATGCCCGAGACCTTCAGCATGTCGTCGCCGCGCCCGGCGAAATAGAAGTAGCCTTCGGCGTCGCACGAGAGCATGTCGCCCGTGCGCAGCCATTCGCCGAGCATCGTGCGGCGGGTGCGCTCGAGCCGGTTCCAGTAGTACGGCGCGTTCGTCTCGCCGCGGATCAACAGATGACCGACCGTGCCCGTCGGCACGTCGTGCCCGTCGTCGTCCACGAGCCGCGCGTCGAAACCCGGCACCACCTGCCCGCACGAGCCGCGGCGCGCCTTCCCCGGACGCGTGGCGATGAAGTCGTGCAGCGCCTCCGTCGAGCCCACCACGTCCGCGAGCTCGATGCCGAAGCGCTCCGACCACGCGTCGAAGACCGGTGGCGGCAGCGCCTCGCCCGACGTGACGCAGAGCCGCAGCGACGACAGGTCGTAGCGCTTCCCGGCATCGGGCACCTGCAGCATGCGGGCGTACAGCGTGGCGACGGCGAGGAAGACCGTGGGGCGCTCGCGCGTGATGACCTCGAAGGCACGCTCGGCGTCGAGCCGCTCCGGTTCCAGGATCGCCGTGGCGCCGACGCGCGCCGGGAAATACAGGGTGTTGCCGAGACCGAATGCGAAGTAGAGCTTCGACGCGGAAAGGATCACGTCGGCCTCGTCGATGCCGAACACGCCGACGCCGACCAGGTCGGCCGCCGCGACGAGGTCCTTGTGCGAGTGAACCGCCGCTTTCGGCGCTCCCGTCGAGCCGGACGTGTACCCCCAGTAGACGACGTCTTCGCGGAACGTGCGCGCGGCGTCGAGCCGGTCCGCGGCTCGTCCGACGACGTCGTCGAAGGCGAGCGTGCCGCCGGGAGCGCGGCCGACGACGACGATGGCGCGCAGGAAGGGCGTGCGCTCGCGAATCGACACGAACGTCGCGGCGACGCTGTGATCGACGATCGCCACCTTCGCGCGGCTGTCGTTCAGGACGAACGCGTACTCGTCGGCCGACATGAGCGTGTTCACCGGGACCGACACGGCGCCGAGCTTCGCGGCGCCCCAGAACGCTCCCGCGAACTCCGGGACGTCGGGCAGCGCGACAACGACGCGGTTCTCGATGTCGACGCCGAGCGACGCGAGCGCGTTGCCGACGCGCGCCGCGAGCATCGAGATCGCCGCGTACGTGACGGGCTGGCCGCGGAACCGGAAGTACGTGCGGGCGCCGCGGCCGTCGGTGACGTGGCGGTCGACGAAGAACGCGGCGGCGTTGAGCTCGTGCGGCAGGTCGGTCATCGGCACAACGCGAAAATAGTACCTTACGGCGGCGATGCCGCGGCGGCCGCGCGTATGATCCGGAGCGCATGACGACGGTCACGCCCGTGTACACGGTCGGACACTCGACGCGCGAGCTCGACGACTTCGTGGCGTTGCTCCGCGGGCACGGGATCACGCGGCTCGTCGACGTCCGCACCATCCCGCGCTCGCGCCGCAATCCACAGTTCAACCGCGAAGCGCTGCCGGCGCCGCTCGGCGAGGCCGGGATCGCGTACGTGCACATGGGCGGGCTGGGAGGACTGCGGAGCCCCCGGGCGGACTCCACGAACACCGCATGGCGGACCAGCGGATTCCGCGGCTATGCCGACTACATGGAGACGGCGGAGTTCGCGGCGAACCTCCAGGCGCTGATCGAGCAGGCACGCCGCGAGCCGCTGGCGATCATGTGCGCCGAGGCCGTCCCCGGGCACTGCCACCGTTCGCTGGTGTCGGACGCGCTCGTCGCGCGCGGCCTCGACGTTCGCCACGTCACCAGCCGCGATCCCGCCGTCGCGCACGTCCTGACGTCGTTCGCACGCATCGACGGCCATCGCGTGACGTATCCGGCGCCGATGCCGTGCGAGCTGCCGCTGGAGGGCGAGGGAAGGGGGCCGGTGTGAAGCGTTCTTCTCGGTCAGGCGGCGCGACGGCCCGACGCCCGGCGGTCGACGCGTCGACGGCGCGAGCGCTCCAGGCGGCCGGATTCGCGGAGGGCCGCTTCGAGGGCGTCGGCGGTGCGCCTCAGCCGCACGAGGAACGCCGCGAGCTCGCGCTGATGCTTCGCGGCGAGCGCCTTCGAAACGTCCATGTCGTCGGATAGTGCAATCGCGACGCCGGCAGAAACTCCTTGCCGATTTTGACCCCGCCGGGCACGCCACACCGCGGCGATCGTTTGTAATTCCGCGCCAATCGGCGCGGCACGACGGATGCACAAACGTACGATCGACGCTGCCTGCCGTTAGAGCGCTCCCGGCACCGACCGGACTCTGAACTGCGATCGCGAATCGCGAGGGCGAACGCCTGCTCATGGCACGACCGACAAAGCGCAACCCTGTGTGCCCCATCTGTCAGCGGCCGATCCGTGCGACAGACGAGGTCAGCGGACGCGGCGACAATCTCGTTCACGCGAAGTGCGATCCGGCCAACAGGAAACGCGAAACGCGCTGACGTGACCGCCGTTGCCGGCCGTCAGGCCGACGCGCGGCGCAGGACGGCCGGATCGATCTTGCGTGACACGAGGCGCCCGTCGCGCAGATCGCCGTGCAGCTTGCCGTTGGCGACGACGACCTTGCCGCGCAGGATCGTGGTCACGGGCCAGCCGTCGATGCGCCACCCCTCCCACGGGCTGTAGTCGCTCACGTGGAAGTCGCTCTTCGCGAGCGCCTTCCGGATCGACGGGTCGATCAGCACGAGGTCGGCGTCGCTGCCGGGCGCGATGGCGCCCTTCTTCGGATAGAAGCCCAGAATCTTCGCGGCGTTGGACGACGTGACCGCGACGAAGCGCTCGAGCGACATGCCGCGGCGGACGACGCCCTCCGTCCAGACGATCCCCATGCGCGCCTCGGCGCCGAGATTGCCGCCGGTGACGTTCTCGAGTTCGCGCCCGCGCAGCTTGAGCTCGAGCGACGTCGGGAACTCGTCGGTCGCGGTGGTGCTGACGCCGTCGCGGACGAGTCCGTCCCACAGCGCCTTCTGATCGTCCGGGAACTTCAGCGACGGATACGTGTGGTAGCAGAAGCCGCGAGGCGTCTTGTAGTCGTCTGCGGTGAAGCACGCATAGTGGTGCAGGGTTTCTGCGTAGATCGGCAGCCCTTTCGCGCGAGCCTCCACCACCGCTTCGACGCCTTCGCGGGCGGAGGTGTGCACGAAGTACACGCCGGCGCCCGTCGCCTCCGCCAGCATGATCGTGCGGCGGAACGCGAGCTTCTCGGAGAGCTTCGTGTGCACTTCCGGCAGCAGCCAGCCCTCGGTCCGCTTTTCTTCCCGGAACTTCTCGTAGTTGAACTGGACGAGGTCGTCGTCCTCGGCGTGGACGACCATGATGCCGCCGTGCTTCGCGACCTTGTCCATCGCGAGCTGGATGCGGCCGTAATCGAGCCGGTACGGATGCCGCTTCGGATGCGGCGGCAGCACGTTGACGGTGAAGACCTTGAAGCTCGGGAAGCCCTCCGCGATGGCGTCCTGAAGCTGATCGAACAACGGGATCGGCAGCTGGCCCTGGAGCGCGACGTGGAACGAGTAGTCCGCGTACGAATTGCCCTTCCATCGCGCGACCCGCTGCTCGATCGCCTGCTGCACGCTGAGGCCGGGCCGCACGAAGCAGAAGTCGACGTGCGTCGTCGTGCCGCCGAAGACCATCCCGCGCGTGTCGTCTTCCGGGCCGAGCGTGTGGTTGTCCTCGTCCGGATGCATCGAGATGAAGTGCGCGAGGTGCGTGTGGGGCTCGATGCCGCCGGGCACGACGATCGTGCCCGTCGCGTCGATCGCGCGCCCCGCCTCCGTCAGCGTGCCGGGCAGCGCGACGGCGACGATCTGCTCGCCCTGCACGCCGACGTCCCAGAATCCGGCGCCCTGTGGCGTGACGACCTGCCCGCCCTTGATCACGAGATCCAGCATGGTGTTCTCCCGTATAATCTGGTCTGACTCTGGTCCGAATCGGGGTGCGCCATGAAGCGTGTCGGTGTGTACGAAGCGAAGACCCAGCTGCCCCGGTTGCTCGCCCGCGTCGGTCGAGGCGAGCGCATCACGATCACACGCCACGGTGTGCCCGTCGCCGAACTCGTCCCGACTGCGGATCGCCGTCCGCGATCGGCGAGCCACGTCATTGCCGAGATCGAGGAATTCCGCCGAGGACGAAGCCTCGGCCGCGCCTCGCTCAGGACCCTGATTCGCCAGGGCCGACGGTGATGCGGCTCGTCGTCGACTGCTCGGTGACGATGGGATGGTGCTTCGAGAGCGAAGCCGACCGCTACACCGATGCGGCATTGCACGCGCTCGACGACGGTGAGGCTGTCGTTCCGGCCTTGTGGGCGCTCGAGGTGTCGAACGTCCTGCTCGTCGCCGAGCGCCGCCGGCGCATCGAGCGCCCGGACAGCGCCCGCTTCCTGCGATTGCTCACGGCGTTGCCCATCGTGATCGCCGACTCGCCGGCCATGCACGACATCGACGCGCTGCTGACGCTGGGTCGCCGTCATGGGTTGAGCGCCTACGACGCCGCGTACCTGCAGATCGCGGTCGAGCAGCGGTTGCCGCTCGCCACGCGCGATCGCGCGCTGCGCGCCGCCGCGGTCGCGGCCGGCGTCCCCGCCTTCGCGCGCTGACTCCGGTCTACCACCCGGAACACCGCTACGCGACGCCGCGCGCGTCGCGGCGCAGCACGCGGCCCGACAAGGCGCCGGTGTGCTCGCCGCGGTCCACGGCCACGATGCCGTTCACGATCACGGCCCGGATGCCCGCCGCGTACTGATGCGGATCGTCGTACGTCGCGCGGTCCGCGACCCGCGCCGGGTCGAACAACGTGAGATCCGCGGCATACCCCTGACGAACGAGACCGCGATCCTTCAGCCCCAGCGCCGCCGCCGGCCCACCCGTCATCTTGCGCACGGCTTCCGGCAGTGAGAGCACGCGCTGCTCGCGCACGTACTCACCGAGCACGCGCGCGAACGTGCCGTAGTACCGCGGGTGCGGCTTCCCCTGCCCCGTCACGCCGTACGGCGCGAGCGCGGTGCCGTCGGAGCCGATGAAGACGAACGGCGCGGCGAGGATCGTACGCACATCGGGCTCGTCCATCGATCGCAGCACCACGCGCGTGTGGCCTTCATCGGCGAGCAGATAGTCGCCGGCCGCGTCGACGGGATCGATGCCGCGCTCGCGCGCGAGATCGCCGATCGTGCGCCCGGCGTGCTGCGGCTGTCCCGGCGAGACGGCGATGCGCACGTCGTCCCACGACGGCAGCCGCCCGAAGCTCGCGTTGCCGTGGGCGGCGATGTCGTCACGGATGCGCGCGCGCAGGGCGCGATCGCGGAGCCGATCGAGCATCGCGGCCATGCCGCCCTCCTGCAGCCACACCGGCAGGAGGTTCCGCAGCGGATTCGTCGCGCTCGTATACGGGTACTGATCCGCGTCCACGCGGACGCCGCGGCGGCGCGCGGCCTCGATGCGCTCGAGCAGCTTCGCCGCGCCGCCCCAGTTCTCCGTCCCCGAGATCTTCAGGTGCGCGATCTGGACGTGGATCTCGCACGTCTCGCCGACGTGCGCGGCCTCGTCGACGGCGGCGAACACACCGCCGGCCTCGTTCCGGATGTGCGAGGCGTAGGCGGCGCCGTACCGGCGCAGCACGTGGCCGAGCGCGATGATCTCGTCGGCGTTCGCGTACGACCCCGGCACGGTGAACAACCCGGATGACAACCCGAGGGCGCCGGCGTCCAGCGCTTCTTCGAGCCACCGCTGCATCGCGGCGAGCTCGTCAGGGCGAGCGGCGCGGTTGTCCATGCCGACCGTCATCAGGCGCAGCGTGTTGTGGCCGACCTGCAGGACGGTGTTCACGGACGTCGGCGGAAAGGCGTCGACGTACTCCGCGAACGTGCCGTCGCGGAACGTGAGCCACGGCGCGCTCGCCGCCAGGTAGTTGCGCAGATCGGCCGACCGGCCAGGGAGCGCCGGCGCCGCCGAGAAGCCGCAGTTGCCGAGCACCTCGGTCGTCACGCCCTGGCGGATCTTGCCTTCCGCGCGCTGGTTCAGCGGCAGCGTGAAGTCCGAGTGCGTGTGGATGTCGATGAAGCCCGGCGCGAGCGTGAGGCCGGCGGCGGCGATCGTCTGCCGCGAGTCGCCGAGGTTCTGACCGATCGCGGCGATCGTGCCGTTCGCCACGGCGACGTCGACCCGTTGCGCCGGCGCACCGGTGCCGTCGAGCACATCGGCGCCCCGGATGAGCAGGTCGTGCATTACGTGGACGGTCTCCCGCGGCGCAGCGCGCGGCCCGCGAGGACGCCCGTGTGCTTCGCGTCGTCGATGACGACCTGGCCGTTCACGACGACGTAGTCGATGCCGATCGGGAACTGCTTCGGCTGCGTGCGCGTCGCCGGCGCCTTCACCGTCCTCGGATTGAACACGACGATGTCGGCCTTGAAGCCGTCGCGCAGCAAGCCGCGATCCGGGATGCCGAGCCGCTGCGCCGGGAACGACGTCATCTTGCGGATCGCGTCCGGGAGCGCCATGAACCGCTCCTCGCGGACGTATTCGGCCAGGATGATCGGGAACGTGCCGTACGTGCGCGGGCTCGGATAATCGCCGATCAGCAGCGCGTCGCTGCCCACCATCGACAGCGGATGGCTCACGAACTTCGGCAGCGTGGCGAGATTGCCGCCGGCCGACACGTACGACACTTCCAGGTCCTCGGCCGCCAGCAGGTCGCACACGACGTCGATCGGATCGCGGTCCAGCATGTCGGCGACCTGGGCGATCGAGCGGCCCTCGAATCGATGGTTCTCGCGCTTCTTGAAGTTCGTGAGCCACATGTCCTGCCACGAGCTCGCGCGCGGCCCCATGTCCTTGCGGAGCCGGTCGCGCATCTTCGGATCGCTCAGCACCGTCTTGAGGCGCTCGTAGCCGCCGTCGTGCGTCCACTGCGGCAGCAGGATCGTCAGCCGCGTGCTCGACAGGTTGTACGGGTAGCTGTCGAAGGTGACGTCGAGGCCTTCCGCGCGCGCGCCCTCGACGAGATCGAGCATGCGCGACGACCCGGCGGGGCTCGTCGTGCGGTGATAGAAGTGCGTGATGTGCACCGGCACCGCGCTGCCGCGGCCGATGTCGAGCGCTTCGCGGAACGGATCGAGAAACTTGTCGCCGAGGCTGTAGCGGACGTGCGTGTGGTAGATGCCGCCGAGGCGCGCGGAGGTTTCCGACAGCGCGGTCAGCTCGGCGGTGTCGGCGTAGCTGCCGGGCGGGTAGTCGAGCCCCGTCGACATGCCGAACGCGCCCTCTTCCATGCCGGTCCGCAGCAGCGCCTTCATGTTCTCGACGTCGCGCGGCGTCGCCGGCCTGTCGTCCCACCCCATCGCCGCGATGCGCAGCGGCGAGTTGCCGATGATGTAGACGACGTTGACGGCCACGCGATTCGTGAACATGTCGAGGTACTGCTCGACCGTCGACCATTGCCCGGGCAGCGTCGGATTGCCGTCGAGCCCGGAGTTGATCTGCACGAACTTCAGGAAATCGTCGTGCGTGTGAAACGGCGCGTACGAGCAGCCGTCGACGCCGATCAGCTCCGTCGTCACGCCCTGGTGCACCTTCGGCTCGTGACGCGGCTCGGCCAGGATCACGAGGCCGGAGTGGGCGTGCATGTCGATGAAGCCCGGACAGACGACGTGGTCGGTGGCGTCGATGACGCGCGCCGCCTGCATCCGAGTCACGTCGCCGCGGAGAACGACGATGCGCTCGTTTTCCACGCCGACCGCGGCATAGAACCCAGGATTGCCGGTGCCGTCGATGACCAGGCCGCCGCGAATCAGCAAATCCAGCATCATTCGCCGTCCGTGGATCGAGGACCGCCACGGGTTCCCCGGGACGGTCCGAGTGTTTGGGGGGTATGGGGGGCCATGTCGGGGCCCCCCATCTCATGAATGTGGCGTTCCACGCGGTACGGCGTGGCGGTCAATCCGCCGCAGAACTTGCCGACCGCCGGGATCAGCTGGTCCGCGAGCTGACGCAGCGGCGCATTCGCCGCGCGCAACCGCTCGACGGCCGCCTGCGCACGGGCCGCCAGCTGCGCGGTGTCGACACCGACGACGCGACGGCGGTCCACGACGAGCCGCCCGCCGATCATCACACTCTCCACGGCCGTGCCGTCCTCGGCGTGCACCATCTGGTTGATCGGATCGTGCAGCGGCACCCAGTTCATGTGGCCGAGATCGAGGAGGACCAGGTCGGCCTTCGCGCCCGGTACCAGACGTCCGAGGCTGTCGCCGAATCCGAGCGCGCGCGCGCCGCCGACCGTGACCGCGGCGAACACGTCCTCCGTCGCCAGCCACCGCTCGGGATCGTGGCCCTGGATGCGCGACACGAGCGACGCCAGGCGCATCGCCTCGAAGACGTTCTGGTTGTCCGAGCAGTTCGCGCCGTCCGTCCCGATGCCGACGTTCACGCGGTGATCGAGCATCCGGCGCACGCGCGCCACGCCGGCGCCGAGGCGCATGTTGCTCCCCGGGTTGTGCGCGACGGAGACGCCGCGGTCGGCGAACCGGGCGATGTCGCCGTCGTCGAGCCAGACGCAATGCGCCGCGGTGAAGCTCGGACCGAGCAGGCCGAGCGCATCGAGGTGGGCGACCAGCGTCTTGCCGTACTTCGCCAGCCCGCTCACCGCCTGCACCTTGGATTCGGCGACGTGCATGTGGACGCCGACGCCGAGATCGCGCGCGGCGTCGCGGCAGCCGACGATGAACTCGTCGCTGCAGTGGAGCGGGATGGTCGGTCCCAGTGCGAAGCGGATCAGGTCACGATCGACCTTGCCGGTCTCGATCGCACGACGGGCGGTCGCCAGGCTCGTCTCCCACGGCGCGAGCCGGATGCGCTCGATCTCGCCGCGCGGGCCGGCCGGCAAGGCGTCCATCAGGCCGGGGATCGCCTGCCAGAACGTGCGATCCGCCATCATCGGCGCGATGACGGCGCGCATGCCGACGTCCGCATACGCGCGCGCGGCCGCCTCGATGCCTTCGACGCTCGGCGACGGGAACTCGAAGAAGAGGTCGTAGCAGGCGGTGCAGCCCTTCGACACCATCTCGACGGCCGCGATCTGCGTCGAGAGATACCGGTCGTCCATCGTCCGGTTGCCGCCGAGCCACCCCGCGGCGTTCAGCAGCAGCTCGAGCGTCCACCGGTCGCCCGACCCGCGCGCGAGCGCGCCGTGACCGTGCGTGTGCGCATTGATGAGCCCCGGGCTGATGAGGCGGCCGCTGGCGTCGACGACGCGGGCGTCGGCCGGCGCGGCGAGACCGGGCTGGCCGATCTCCGTAATGGTGTCGCCGTTCACGAGGATGTCACGCGGCTCGACGGTCCGCCGGGTGACGTCGATCACTCGCCCGCCGCGGATGACGATCGGCGACACCATCAGCCGGCCACCAGCGCGGTGAGCTCGCGGACGTCGGCCACGCGGTCGAGGCGATCGACCAGCGCGACGACGTCGGCGACGCGCTCCTTGCCGATCACGTCGGTCGCGAGACACGCGAACTTCTCGATCAGCTCCTCGCGCGCCGGCGGGTTGGCCGCATCGCCGTGGATCACCCGCGTCTCGCGCTCGAGCGTTCGTCCGTCACGCAGCGTGACGGCCACCCGCGCGGTCGGCCGGTCGGACGCGCGCAGCGCCATGGACGCGTCGCCGCGCACGTCGACCCGCCGCGCGAGATCGCGCACGCGCGCGTCCGTGCGCGCGTCGTCGACGAACGCGGTCACGTCGGTGCGCCCGAGGACGATCGCCGCCGCGACGGCGTACGGCACGGAGAACTTCGCGGCCAGCATCGCCGGCGGTTCGGGATCGGCCATGCGCTCGACGAACGGGATCGACGTCACGGCCACGCGCGCGACGGCATCGGGCGTCAGGCGGTGCTCGCGGACGAGCGCGCCGACGGCGTCGAGCGCCGGATGGTTGTAGAGGCAGCAGGCGTGGAACTTGAAGTAGTTCCGCTCGATCCGGAACGTGTCGGGCAACCCGTCCAGCGGCAGGCCTTCCACCGCCGCTGACGGATCGAACTCGTCGGCGAGGATCGTGCCGTAGACGTCACCGGGCGCGTCGCGCACGGCGGTGAAGCCGCACCCGAGCAGATGCACCGCGAGGATCCCCTGGAGCCCGGCGCGGCCGGCGTACACGTCGCGGATCGTCGCGCCTTCGAAGCACGGCGTCCAGGTGTTCGCGGGGCTCATCGAGCCGGCGAGATTGACGGCCGCGCGGACGGCCGCGGCGTCGAGCCGCTCGAGCCGCGCGACGGCCGCGGCCGCGCCGAGCGTCCCCCACGTCCCGTGGGCGTGCACGTTCGGTCGCAGGCGCGTCGCGCCGCCGATCCGCGTAACCACCTCGTAGCCCGCGACGAGCGCTTCGAGAAACTGAGGCCCGGCGGCGGCGAGCTCCTCGGCCACGGCGAGGGCCGCCGGCAGCACGTGAATCGCCGGATGTCCGCCCCCCCAGCGGTTGCCTTCGTCCATCTCGAGCGACACGCCGGCCGTCGTGTTCGCGAGCGCCGCGAACATCGGCTCCGCCCGTTCGGCGTGGCCGATCAGCGCCGCGCTCTTCGTCCCGGAGCGGGCCGCCGCGAGCGCCGCGAGCTTCGCGTTCTGCGGCAGCCGGCTCCCGGCGAGGATCGCGCCGAGCGTATCGAGCGTCACGGCCTTGGCGGCCGCGACGGTGGACTCGCGGAGGTCCGCACAGCGCGTGCCGGCGACGAGGCGCGCGAGACGGTCGAGGTAGTCCGTCGACGTCACGCCGGAAAGGCCTTCGCGGCAGCCTCGGCGAAGCTGTCGTCGTTGAGAGTGTCGTAGGTCGCGGCGGTGCGAATCAGGCCGCCGGCGACGAGGATGCGGCCGAGACGGTCGAACGGCTCGCGCTCCTGGCGCGGCCCGTCCGCCCAGATGCCCTGCGCCTTCAGCTGCGTCACCGCGCGCCGCAGCACGTCGGGCCGCGTTTCGGGAAACGTCGGCGCGATGAGATCGGCGACGGCGCTGCCGTCCTGCGCCTTGATCCACCTGAGCGCGCGCGTGAGCGCGCGGACGGCGGCCAGGCACATGTCCCGCCGCGCGCGCCGCACCTCGTCCGTGACGATGAACGAGCTGTACGGCACGTGGCCGACGATCGGCGCCTGCGGCGACGCGAGGTGCGCGACGCCGTCGGCGATCAGCTCGTCGGCCGTCGGCTGGCCGGTCTGGAGATAGTCCGCTCGGCCCGACCGCAGCGCGTCGATGCCCTGCGCCACGTCGAGCTTTTCGAGCACCTGGATCTTCGCCGGATCCGCGCCCTGCTCCCGCATCGCGGTCTGCAGACACATCCACGGCGTGGGCGCCAGGCCGAACAGCGCCAGACGCTGGCCCTCGAGATCCCGCCACGTGAAGTTCGGCGCGGGCCGCCGCGAGACGATGAAGAACCCGTCGCGGCTGTTCACCTCCGCGATCGCGATGTGCTTCGCGGCGCCGCGGTCGGCGAGAATGAACGTGCGCATGACGCCCGAGAGAACGAGATCGGCCTGGCCGCCCTGCAGCAGGTCGACCGTCCCGCCCGGCGGCGGCACCGCGATCGTCGCGTCGAGCCCCTCCTCGCGGAAGCTCCCGAGCCGGTGCGCCACGAACAGCGGCGCGTAGAACGGCGAGTGGAAGGCCACGCCGATGCGAATGCGCTCACTCATCGATCGTGCTGGGGGCCCCGACATGGCCCCCAGACCCCCGACGCTCGGCAGTCACCGGCAATGCCGGCGCCTGCCTCGATCACACGAATCCGTTCACTCATCGGACCGCCCCTCCGATCGGCGGCACCGGCGCGCCGCGCTTCAGGTACTGGCCGTAGCCCGGCTCCTGCTCGAGCTTCCCCTGATTCAGCAGCACACGACCGCGCAGCAGTGTCATCCACGGCCTGCCGCGCATCGGCCAGCCTTCGTAGAGCGTCATGCCCGCGATGCCGCGCAGATCGGCAGCCCGCATCGTCCATTGCGCCTCGGGATCGATGATGAGGAGGTCGGCGTCGGCGCCGACACGAATCGCGCCCTTGCGGCCGGCGAGTCCGAAAATGCGCGCGGGATTCTCGGCGAGCACCCGTGCCATCCACGTGAGCGGCAGTCCGCGCTTCACGACGCCTTCGCTGTACATCAGCGGCACCATCGTTTCCACCGACGGCGCGCCGAACGGGATCGGCTTACCGTCCGGATACACGAACACGTTCTGCCAGCCCGGCTCCTTCGCTTCCTTCGAGCGCGGCGCGTGATCGCTGCCGACGGTGGACACGTAGCCCTGCGCCATGCCGTCCCAGAGCGCGTTCCGGTCCGGACCGTCCGTGCGCCGGAGCGGCGGCCCCATCTTCGCGAACGGGCCATGCTGCTCCATCAGGCTGTCGTCGAGCAACAGGTACTGCGGGCACGTCTCCGTCCACACGCGCTGCCCCTGCGCCTGCGCGCGCTTGATGCGCTCGAGGCCGAGCTGCGTGGAGAGATGCACGACGTAGACCGGCGAGCCCGTCATCGCGCCCATGAGGATGGCGCGGTTGATGGCCTCCTCTTCCGCCCAGTCCGGGCACGTCGCCGGGAAGTACCGCGGGTGCACGTGGCCCTCGACCATGGCCTTGTCCTCGAGGTAATCGAGCACGTCGCCGTTCTCGCAGTGGAGTTGCGTGAGGCCGCCGGCCTTGCTGATGATCTCCATCGCCTTGCAGATGAAGTCGTCGGAGCACATCCGGGGCGGACGCTTCTTGTACGTCATGAAGAGCTTGAACGACGTCACGCCCATGTCGACCGCTTCGGGAACGCCGTCGAGGATGTACGGCGTGTTGGCGAGGATGAAGTGGAAGCCGAAGTCGAGGACGCTCTGCCGCCCGGTGTCGTCGCGGAGCCGCTTGATCGCGTGCGGCAGCGTCTCCTTCGTCGTGTGGTCGTAGAGCGCGAAGCCCAGCAGCGTCGTCAGGCCGGCGTGCGCGGCGGCGAGCGGCCCGCCGCGCCAGTCGTCGTATTCCGGGCCGAGATGGAGATGGCAGTCGATCGCCCCCGGCAGCACGATCTTGCCGCGCGCGTCGATGACCCGCTCGGCGTCCGGCAGCACGTCCGCCGGAGCGAGGGCCGCGAACTTCCCGTCCTTGATGCCGATGGCGACGTCGAGGACGTCCGTGGAGGTGACGACCTGGCCGCCGCGAACGAGGACGTCGAGCTTCGCGCTCATGGCTTCGCCTCCTACTTGAGTGGCGCGTTCACCTTCGCCTTGACCAGCTTCGGATCGACGTCCTCGAGGAGCTTCGTGTAGAACACCTGCTCGGGCGGGAACTTCTGCTTGATGCGGTCGAGCGAGTGCAGGAAGTCGACGAACTCGCTCATGCCCTTGACGATGTTGCCGTCCATCTCCATCGAATACTTGTTGAGCGCCATGATGTCGCGCGCCAGCCCCTCGTCCATCTTCATCTCGCGCGCGACGACCGGCACGACCCCCGCGCGGTCGCTGTTGATCTTGTCGGTCGCCTTGACGAGCGCGCGCAGGATGGCCTTCAGCGTGTTCGGGTTGTCCTTCAGCATCTTCCCGCTGGCCACGACGCCCGCGTGCACGCGCAGCCAGTCGACGTTGCCTTCCTTGCCCGGGATGTGGCTCTTGTTGCCGGTGAAGTACACCTTGCCGCCGGCCTGTTTCACCGCGTTGAACGCCCACGGCGCCCAGATCGCGATGGCGTCGACGTCACCCTTGGCGAGCGCGGTCACCGTATCGGGCGGCGCCAGGTTCACGAACTGGATCTTCGTGAAGTCGACCCCCGTCTCGCGCGCCATCGCCTGGATCGCCATCGTGACGGACGCGCCCTTCGGCATGCCGATCTTCAGCTTCTCGAACTCCTTCGGCGACTTCAGGGTCGCCTGCGCTTTCTTGCCGATCACGATCTGCTGCGTGCCGGCGATGTCGCTCTGGGGCGCGATATTGTAGATGCCCTGGCCGGACGCCGCGATGGGCACGACCATCGTCGCGGTCGCCGTGCCGAGATGAATGTTGCCGGCGCCCCACATGGACGGCAGGTCGGTGCCCGCGATGTACCAGCGCGGGTTGACCTTGATGCCCTGCTCCTTGAAGTAGCCGAAGTGGTCGGCGACGGCGAACTGCGACGACATCTGCGGGTCGCGCACGAGCCACGCGTCGACTTCGGTCACTTCCGGCTTCTGCGCGGACACGGGCGTGGCCGACGCGAGCGCGACCACCACGGCGAGCACCAGGGTCAGGATGCGCATGTACGGCTCCTTTCAGGCGCTCTGCGCCGTCCGCCAGCGGAGGGCCCGCCGCTCGGCGGCGACCAGCAGCGCATTGACGAGCGATCCGAGCAGCCCCAGCACCAGGGCGCCCATGACGATCTGGGCCGGATTGAAGAACGTCCGGCCTTCCATGATCAGGTGACCGAGCCCCGCGTCGGCGCCCATGAACTCCGCGCCGACGATGACGAACAGCGCCAGCCCGAACCCGACGCGCAGGGCGACGATGATACCGGGAAACGCGGCCGGCAGCACGACGCGGCGGATGAGGTCGACGCGCTGCGCGCCGAGGCTCGCCGCGGCACGCAGCAGCATCACGTCCACGCGCAGGACACTCGCCGCGATGCCGACGAACATCGGAAAGAACGTCGTGTAGGCGATGAACGCGACCTTCGACGCTTCGCCGAGCCCGAACCACACGAGGAACATCGGCAGGAACGCGAGCGGTGGAATCGGCCGCACGAACTCGATGACCGGCTCGAGCATGAGGCGGAGCGGCCCGCACATGGCGGCGAGCAGCCCGAGCCCGACGGCCAGGACCGCGGCGATCCCGAACCCTTCCGCCACGCGCACGAGCGACGTCAGAATGTGACGCACCAGCGTGCCGTCGCGCACGCTGTCGGCGAAAACCTTCGCGACGTCCGTCGGCGTCGGCAAGAGCACCGGGTTCACGACCTCGAGGCGCGCGTTGCCGTAGGTGACGACGGCCCAGCTCAGGAGCACCGCGACGAGCGCCAGCGCGCGGACGCCCTTCATTGATGCACCTGGGCGACTTCTTCCTTCACGACACGCGTGATCTCGCTCTCGTAGCGCGTGAACTCCGTCGCGAACCGATCGCGCACCTCGGGCAGCTTGATCGCGAACACGTCCTTGATGCGGCCCGGCGCCTTCGTCAGGACGACGACGCGATCGGCGAGATAGACGGCTTCGCGGATCGAGTGCGTGACGAACAGGATCGTCTTGTGCTCGACGCGCTGGATGCGCGAGAGCTCCTCCTGCAGGACCTCGCGCGTCTGGGCGTCGAGCGCGCCGAACGGCTCGTCCATCAGGATGATCGACGGGCTGTTCGCGAGCGCGCGCGCGATCGCCACGCGCTGCTTCATCCCGCCGGAGAGCTGCACCGGGTATTTCTCCGCGTGCGGTCCGAGGCCGACGAGCTCGAGATAGCGGCGCGCGATGTCGCGGCGCTCGCCCGCTGCGAGTCCCTTCAAGACGAGCCCGAACTCCACGTTGCCCTGCACGGTGAGCCACGGGAACAGCACGTATTCCTGGAAGACGACGCCGCGATCCGCGCCCGGTCCGGTCACGGGCGCGTCGTCGACGAGAACCCGCCCGGCCGTCGGCTGAAGGAATCCCGCGACGATGTTGAGCAGCGTCGATTTCCCGCACCCGGACGGACCGAGGAGGCAGATGACCTCGCGCGCGGCGACGTCGAGATCGATGGGCAGCAGCGCCGGCGCCTCGCGCCCTTCGACGCGGAAGCTCCTGGCGACGCCCTGCACGCGGATCTTCACGCGGCGGCTCCGTCGTGATGCTGCCAGCGCGTGACACGTCGCTCGATGGCCCGGACCAGCCCGTTGCCGACATACCCGAGCAGCCCGAGCAGCACGGCGGCGCCGAGCATCTGCGGCACGAGGAAGAAGTTACGGCCGTCGTTGATCAGGTAACCGAGGCCATGCTCGGCACCGATGAACTCCGAGATCACGATCACGAAGAACGACAGCGCCACGCCGAGCCGGATCCCGGTGAGGATCTCGGGCAGCGCGGCCGGCAGGATGATGCGGAAGAAGAGCTGCCGCGGCCGCGCCCCGAGGCTCTGCGCCGCGCGCAGCAGCAGCGGATCGACCTGACCGACGGCATGCACCGTCGTCAGGAACATCGGAAAGAACGTCGCGTACGTGATGAAGCCGATCTTCGAGCCTTCGCCGATGCCGACCCACACGATGAACAGGGGGAGCATCGCGAGCGGCGGAATCGGGCGCAGCAGCTCGACGACGGGCTCGAGGAGATTGCGCACGGCGCGGATGTGCCCGGCCGGCAGCCCGAGACCGAGCGCGAGCAGCGCGCCGGCGCCGAAGCCGATGGCGACGCGGTAGAGCGTCGCCGCGAGATGCGTCCACAGCTGCCCCTTGCCCGCGAGCTCGACGATGTCGCCGACGACGAGCCACGGCCCCGGCAGGAAGATCGGATTGAACAGCTTGAAGACGACGACGGCGCCCGACGCGAGACTCCAGAGCGCGAGGAAGCCGATGACGGACGTCAGACGCAGCCGGAGCGCGCGCTGCCGGGGAATCGCGGCCCCGCGCAGTCCCCATTCCATCAACTCGGGCACCGTCAGAAGGAATGCGCGAGGAGCATGCATGGAAGTGGGCGAACTCTATCACGTGGAAAGCCGTTCGAAATTCGAGGGCGGAGCCCGACGAGCTCGGTGGGGGTCAAGGGGGCCCGCTCGGGGCCCCCTTGTCAATCAATCGCGTCTGCGGGCGCTGAGCTCGAGACTCAGGGGCACCGGGTAGCATTCTGGTGAGCACCGTAGAGACCACCGGCCGCAACGCCCGTCAACGCGCCGATCCCCGCGCCCTTGCCGGCCGCGCGACCGCCGTCCGCAATCGCGCCCGCGCCCGCGCCGACCGCCGCACCGACGAGACCGCCGATCAACCCATCCTTGGCGATGCGACCGAACTTCGCGTTGCCGTCACACGCCGCCGCGGGCGCCGCGGACGCGACGTACTGCGGAGCCGCGACCGTCGCGCGGTACTGGGTCGTCCGGGCCGGCGCGACGCGCGCCGTGCGCTCCGGCTCCCTGGGCCCCGTGAAGTACGCGGTGGCCAGGCCGGTCGTCAGGGCCGTCACGAGCACGAGTGCGATACCGATCGTCGTCATCTTCCAGGGGTTGTTCATGGCTCGCTCCTTTCGTTCGCTCGCCTGTGTGACGACCGCCGGTAGAAAGGTATTCGGCGACGCCAACTTGCGTGGCAAGATGTCATCCACTTGCCGCGATGGCACGTGTGGGCGACTCAACCCTACATTCGTAAGTCTGCGTGACAGATAGGTGGTGAACAGTCTCCTCAGATCTCCCACTTTGGCCGTACTCTTGCTAAGGTGACTCCCAACCCATCAACGATGCGTGTCCACTGACCGGCTGCCCATGCGCGTTCTAGTCGTCGAGGACGAGCCCACGCTCTGCGACGTGTACGAGGACTTCCTCCACGAGCGGGGACACGAAGCCGTCGTCGCCCGCACCGCGGAAGCCGCGATCGCGACGCTCGAGCAGCACCCGCCCGACGCCGTCATCCTCGACATCCACCTGCCCGGGATGAGCGGGCTCGATCTGCTGCGGCTGCGCGTGACGCACGAGCTCGGCGTTCCGGTCATCGTGATCTCCGGCTACGTGAGCGAAGCGCAGGCGCGCGAGTGCCTGGCGCTCGGCGCGTCGCAGTTCATGGGCAAGCCCGTTTCACTCGACCGCCTCGGTCGCGCGCTCGATTCGGTCGTGGGATCCAGCGAAACGGCGGACGCCGCCGAGCGCCCGGAGCGGCGCAGCGAGCGACGCGTGTCGGTGACGCTGCCCGTGCACGTCGTCGCCTCCGACGGCCGCGAATGGACGGGCCGGTCGGTCGATCTGAGCGTCTCCGGCATTCGGCTGCGCGTACCGGCGGGCGCCGACACGCCGGACGTGGCGACGCTGCGGCTCACGCTGGCCGAGCCCGTGTACCTCGCCGTCCCATCCGTCGCCGTACGCGCGGGCAGCGATGAGCACGCGTACAAGTTCCTCGATCTCTCGGACGAGCAGCGGGCGCAGCTCTCCGCGCTCGTCGATCCGCCGCGGGCGACCGCGACGGACGTCGCGCCGCATCTCCGCATCGTCCAGGCGATCGCTGAAGCGGCCAGCGCCGGGCTCGAGGTCGAGCACACGCTCGCCATCGCCCTCGACGCGCTGACGCACGTCACCGGGCACGAGATCTCGTCGCTCCATCTGTTCAGCGACGACGGCCGGATGCTCGTGCTGCGCGGCGAGCGCGGCCTGTCGCCGGCGCTCCGCGACGTGAACCAGACGCTGCCCCTCGGCGAGGGGCTGATCGGCAAGGTCGCGGTGACGGGCGAGCCGCGCAACGTCGCCGACGTGAGCGCGGATCCGGAGCTGCTGCCCGCCGCGCGCGACGCCGTCGTGGCCGCGGGCATCGGCGCGTTCCTGTCGATGCCGATCAAGAGTCGCGGGCGCGTGCTCGGCGCCGTGTCGCTCGGGCGGCGGTCACGCCGCATGTTCACGCCGGCCGAGATGGCGGTCGTCGACGCGAGCGCGCACCAGCTGGGCCTCGCGCTCGAGAACGCGCGGCTCGCCGCCGAAGCGCGACAGCGGCTCGCCGCGCTCAAGACGGCGGAAGCGCAGCTCGCGGCCACTGCGCGGCTGTCGACGATCGGTCAGCTCGCGGCGGGGCTCGCGCACGAGGTGTCGAGCCCGCTCGGTGCGATCCTCGGCCAGATCGAGCTCGTGCTGATGCGCGGCGGTCACTCCGAGGACACGCGCCAGCGTCTCGGCGTCGTGATGGAAGAGACGACGCGCGCCTCGCGCCTGCTGCAGAGCCTGCTCCACGTCGCGCGTCCCGATCCGCCGGCCCGCGCCGCGTGCGCGCTCGAGCAGGAAGTGAGCCTCGTGCTGTCGCTGATGGCGCCGCAGTTCCGCCGCGACGGCATCGACGTCGTCACGGAGTTCGGCGCCCCGCCAGCCGTGTGGGCGGATGCCGCGCAGATCCGTCAGGTCGCGCTCAACCTGCTCCACAACGCCGACCATGCGATGGCCAGGCACCGCGGGCCGCGCGTCGTCACCGTCCGGACACGGCTCGCCGGCGATCGCGTGCGGCTGGAGATCGCGGACACCGGTCCCGGCATTCCGGCCGAGACGCTGCCGCGGATCTTCGAGGCGTTCTTCACGACCAAGCCGTCGGGCGAGGGCACCGGCCTCGGGCTCTGGGTCTCGGCGGGCATCATCGCCGCGCACGAAGGTCGCATCTGGGCCGAATCGCGGCCCGGCGGCGGCGCGACGCTCATCGTCGAGCTCCCGACCGTCCCTTGATCGAGATGGGGGCCCCGACATGGCCGTTTGATCCAGATGGGGGCCCGACATGGCCCCCATACCCCCCATCGCTCGGAAGCGCCCCGGCGTAGCCGTGGCGCTCCTCGGTCAAGCGCGCGCCAACCGCTCGCGAATACGCGCCGCGAATTCTTCCGGGCGATCCGGCGACACGCCGACGAGCCCGCGCTCCGTTCGCAGCCACACGATGCGCCGGCGGTCCGTCACGAAGAGCTGATACAGGCCGAACCGCACGCTCCAGAACCAGCCGAACCAGCCGAAGATCCCGCGCGACGCCGTGACCGAGATGCCGCTCAGCTGGCGCGGCTCGTCGTCGACGCCGCGCACGTCGCGCCACGGAATCACGCGGTCCCATAGCTTGCGCTCGATCCGAAGGCCTTCGGGCGTGATCCGGTAGCCGCGCGGCGCGAACTGCGCCATGACGAGGAGCGCGACGGTGAACGGGAGGCTCAGGAACAGCCAGCCGACGTTGCCGGTCTGCGCCATTCCGAAGACGCCGACGAGCGTGGCGCCGCCGATGCCGACGATCATCGCGGCGAGCGTCGTACGGCGCTCGGCGGCGCCAAGCGGCGCGTTGAAATGGTCGTGCGGAGCGGTGTCGCTCAGCGCGCGGTAATCTCGAGCGCGCTGAAGAAGTACGGGATCTCGAACGCCGCCGTGTCCGGCGCGTCCGAGCCGTGCACCGCGTTCGCCTCGATCGACGACGCGAACTCCTTGCGGATCGTGCCGGCCGCCGCTTTCGCCGGATCCGTCGCGCCCATCAACTCCCGCCAGCGGGCGATGGCGTTGTCGCCTTCGAGCGCCATCACGATCGACGGGCCCTGGGTCATGAACGCGACGAGGCTGCCGAAGAACGGCCGCTCGCGATGCACCTGATAGAACCCGCGCGCCTGCGCGTCGGTCATGTGCATCATCTTCATCGCGACGACCTTGAAGCCGTTCTCTTCGATCTTCGACAGGATGCGGCCCGCGACGCCTTTCGCCACGGCGTCGGGCTTGATGATCGCGAACGTCCGCTGCATGGCGCTCATCTCCCCAGCACGTGTTGAACGGTCGCTCCCATGTCGGCCGGGCTCTTCACGACGGTGACGCCAGCCTCGGCGAGCGCCTTCATTTTCTCCGCTGCCGTCCCCTTGCCGCCCGCGATGATCGCGCCGGCGTGGCCCATGCGCCGTCCGGGCGGGGCCGTCTGACCGCAGATGAAACCGACGACCGGCTTCTTCACGTTGGCCTTGATGAACGCCGCGGCCTCTTCCTCCGCCGTGCCGCCGATCTCACCGATCATCATGATCGCCCGCGTCTCCGCATCCTCGTTGAAGAGCTTCAGCACGTCGATGAAGGTGGTGCCGTTGACGGGATCGCCGCCGATCCCGACGCACGTCGACTGCCCGAGTCCCCTCGAGGTCAGCTGACCGACGACCTCGTAGGTGAGCGTGCCGCTCCGTGAGAGCACGCCGACGTCGCCGGCCTTGTGGATGTGACCGGGCATGATGCCGATCTTCGCCTGGTCGGGCGTGATGACGCCGGGACAGTTCGGTCCGATCAGACGGCTCTTCGTGCCGGCGAGAAATTGTTTCGCCCGCACCATGTCGGCGACGGGAATGCCTTCGGTGATGCAGATCACGAGCGGCACGCCGGCGGCCGCCGCCTCCATGATCGCGTCGGCCGCGGCCGGCGGCGGCACGAAGATCAGCGCGCACGTGGCGCCTTCCTTCGCGACGGCCTCCGCGACGGTGTTCCAGACCGGAAAGCCTTCGTGCGTCGTGCCGCCCTTGCCCGGCGTCACGCCGCCGACGACCTGCGTGCCGTATTCCTTGCAGCGCGCGGCGTGGAACGCGCCCTCCTTGCCCGTGATGCCCTGCACCACGACGCGTGTCGACGTGTCGACCAGGATGCTCACGCCCGGCCGCCTTTCGCGAACGCCACGGCCTTCTGCGCGCCGTCCCACATGTTCAATCGGAGGGGGCCTCGACGGCCCCCTCCGAGGCCTCCCCCAGGATTCGTGGCGCCGGCAAAGCCGGCGCTCGAACTCGGAATTCTGAGCAGAATGCTCACGCCCGGCCGCCTTTCGCGAACGCCACGGCCTTCTGCGCGCCGTCCCACATGTTGTCCGCCATCGTCAGCGACAGGCCGGATTCCGCGAGCATCTTCTTGCCCTGCTCGACATTCGTGCCTTCGGCGCGCAGCACCACCGGCAGCTTGAGACCGAGCTTTCGGACGGCGGCGATGACGCCTTCGGCCAGACGGTCGACGCGCAGGATGCCGCCGAACACGTTGATGAAGACGGCCTTCACGCTCGGGTCCGACGACAGGATGCGGAACGCGTTCTCGATCTGCTCCGGCGAGGCGCCGCCGCCCACGTCGAGGAAGTTCGCGGGCTCGCCCCCGGCGAGCTTCACGATGTCCATCGTCGCCATCGCGAGGCCCGCGCCGTTCACCATGCAGCCGACGTTCCCGTCGAGCTTGATGTAGTTGAGGTGGTGCTTCGACGCCTCGACGTCGAGCGGGTCTTCCTCGTGCACGTCGCGCAGCGCCACGATCTCCTTGTGGCGGTAGAGCGCGTTGTCGTCGAAGTTGAGCTTCGCGTCGAGCGCGAAGACCCGTCCGTCCTTCGTGACGACGAGCGGGTTGATCTCGACGAGCGAGCAGTCCTTGGCGAGATAGAGCGCGAACAGGTTGCGGATGAGCGGCACCGCCTGCTTGAGCTGCTCACCGGTGAGGCCGAGCCCGAACGCGAGCCGCCGCGCCTGGAAGTCGCCGAGCCCGAGCGCCGGATGCGTCCACTCACGCAGGATCTTCTCGGGCGTCCGCGCGGCCACTTCCTCGATGTCCATGCCGCCCGCCTCGGACGCCATCACCACGTGCGTCGACCGCGCGCGGTCGAGTGTGATCGACAGGTACAGCTCCCGCTCGATCGCCGACGCCTCCTCGACGAGGACGCTCCGCACCTCGATGCCCTCGGGCGGCGTCTGCGGCGTCTTCAGCTTCATGCCGAGGATCTGCTTCGCCACCGCCTCGGCGCCGGCCGGGTCGTCCGCGAGCTTGATGCCGCCGCCCTTGCCGCGCCCGCCCGCGTGCACCTGCGCCTTGACGACGACCTTGCCGCCCAGGCGTTGCGCGACCTCGCGCGCCTGGGCCGGTGTGGTCGCGACATCGCCGTTCGGGACGGCGACGCCGAATTCCCTCAGGAGAGTCTTCGCCTGGTATTCGTGAACTTTCATCGAAGAGCTCGCACGCCGTTGCCTCCTGCGGAGCCGACCATGAGCGGCGTCGATTCGAAGTTCACTTGGTAAGATGTCTTCGGCGTCCGGCGCGATCTGGCGATCGGCTTCAGCCGTTTCGTCATCGTGGAGGGACTCCCGCCGGCGGGCAAGAGTGCACGCAAAGAGACACCTGAACTCGAAATCACGCGTTGGTCTTCGGCTTCACGCCGCGGAACTTCCGCAGCAGCCACACGACCGGATCCATCTCGTCCGCGAGGCGCTCCTTCAGCGGAATGATGCCGTTGTCCGTGATGTGGATGTGCTCGGGACAGACCTCGGTGCAGCACTTCGTGATGTTGCAGAGCCCGATGCCGGCCGCGTCCTTCATGAAGCGCGAGCGGTCGACCGTGTCGAGCGGATGCATGTCGAGACCGGCGATCTTGATGAAGAAGCGCGGCCCCGCGAAGCTCGTCTTCTTCTCCTCGTGGTCGCGGATCACGTGACAGACGTCCTGGCAGAGGAAGCACTCGATGCACTTGTGGAACTCCTGAATGCGATCGATGTCTTCCTGCATCATCCGGTACGTGCCGTCGGCCTCCGGCGGCTTGAGCCGGAGCGGCGGGACCTGCTTCGCCTTCACGTAGTTGTACGAAACGTCCGTGACGAGGTCGCGGATGATCGGGAACGTGCGGATCGGCGCGATCGAGATCGTCTCGCCCGGCTGGAAGAGATCCATCCGCGTCATGCACATGAGCCGGGGCTGGCCGTTCACCTCGGCCGAGCACGAGCCGCACTTGCCGGCCTTGCAGTTCCACCGGCACGCGAGGTCGGGGGCCTGGCTCGCCTGCACGCGGTGGACGAGGTCGAGAACGACCATCCCCTCCTCGGACTCCACGGGATAGTCGCGGAACGTGCCACCCTTCGCGTCGCCGCGGAACAGTCGGAGCGTGAAGGTCGTCGCCATCACTGCCTCTCCTTGAACAGCGCCTTGAGGTCCTCGGGCATCTCCGGCAGCGGCTCGCGGCTCACCTGGAGCGCGCCGTTCCTCAGGCGGAGGACGACGTTCACCTTGCCCCACTGATCGTCGGTGTACGGGTGGTCGTCGCGGGTGTGGCCGCCGCGGCTCTCCTTGCGCTCGAGCGCGGCCACGGCGGAGCACTCCGCCACGGTGAGCAGCGACTTGAGATCGAGCGCGGTGTGCCAGCCCGGGTTATACGTCCGGCCGCCCTCGACCCGGACCTTCTTCGCCCGCTCCTTGAGCACCTCGAGCTTCGCCAGCGCCTGCTTCAGGTCGGCCTCGTTGCGGATGATGCCGACCAGGGTGTGCATGCTTTGCTGCAGGTCGGCCTGGATCGTGTACGGGTTCTCGCTGCCGGAACGCTCGAGCGGCTCGAGCAGATCGCGCGCGGCCGACTCCACCTGTCCACGGTCGACGGCGAGCTGGCCGCCGAAGTTCTTCGCGTAGAGCGCGGCGTGCAGGCCGGCCCGCCGCCCGAACACGACCAGGTCGGAGAGCGAGTTGCCGCCGAGCCGGTTCGCCCCGTGCATCCCCCCCGCGCACTCGCCGGCGGCAAACAGCCCGGGAACCGTGCTCGCGGTGGAGTCGGCGTCCACGCGCACTCCGCCCATCACGTAATGCTGCGCCGGCCCGACTTCCATCGGCTCCCTGGTGATGTCGACGCCGGCCAGCTCCTTGAACTGGTGATACATGCTCGGCAGGCGCTTCCTGATGTAGTCCGCCGGACGCCGCGTGCAGATGTCGAGGAACACGCCGCCGTGAGGGCTCCCGCGGCCCGCCTTGACCTCCGCGGTGATCGCGCGCGCGACCTCGTCCCGCGGCAGCAGATCCGGGGTGCGACGGTTGTTCTTCTTGTCGGTGTACCAGCGGTCCGCCTCTTCGATGTTGTCGGCGGTCTCGGCCTTGAAGAACTCGGGGATGTAGTTGAACATGAACCGCTCGCCCTTGTTGTTCTTCAGCGTTCCGCCGTCACCGCGCACGCCTTCCGTCACGAGGAGGCCGGCGACCGAGAGCGGCCACACCATGTGCGTCGGATGGAACTGCACGAACTCCATGTCGATCAGGTCGGCGCCCGCCCACAGCGCGAGCGAGTGGCCGTCGCCCGTGTACTCCCACGAGTTCGACGTGACCTTCCACGCCTTGCCGATGCCGCCGGTCGCGAGCACCACCGCCTTCGACTTGAAGACGACGATCTCGCCGTCCTTGCGCCAGTAGCCGACGGCGCCGCACACCCGATCGCCGTCCTTCAGCAGGCGCTGGACGTTGCACTCCATGTACACGTCGATGCCCTGGTGGATGCCGTGGTACTGGAGCGTGCGGATCATCTCGAGGCCGGTGCGGTCACCGACGTGCGCGAGGCGCGCGTAGCGATGCCCGCCGAAGTCGCGCTGGAGGATGCGGCCGTCCTTGGTGCGATCGAACAGCGCGCCCCAGCGCTCGAGTTCGAGCACGCGGTCCGGCGCCTCCTGCGCGTGGAGCTGCGCCATGCGCCAGTTGTTCAGCATCTTGCCGCCGCGCATGGTGTCGCGGAAGTGGACCTGCCAGTTGTCCTCGGGCCAGACGTTGCCGAGCGCGGCGGCGATGCCGCCCTCGGCCATCACCGTGTGCGCCTTGCCGAGGAGCGACTTGCAGATGAGCCCGACGCTCGCGCCCTGCGCCGCGGCTTCGATGGCCGCGCGCAGGCCGGCGCCACCGGCGCCGATGACGATGACGTCGTGCTCGTGGGTCTCGTGGCTCGTCGTGGCCATTACCGGTCCCTCCGGGACGCCATCAGAAGGTGATCCGCAGGTCGCGAATGATGCCCATGGAGACCAGGCGGATGTAGAGGTCCGCGAGGCCGACGCTGAACAGCGACAGCCACGCGAACGTCGGGTGCTGCGGGTTGATCCGGCTCACGAGGCTCCAGATCCCGTACCGCGACGGCGCCTTCGAGAACTCGTTGACGTGGCCGCCGCACACGTGCCGGCAGGAATGGCAGGAGAACGTGTACCCCGCGAGCAGGATCACGTTGATCCACATCACGATGGTGCCGACGCCGACGCCCCACGTCGCGCCGCCGCCCGGCGCCGGGAACCGGAACGCGAGCAGCGCGTCCCACGTGAGCACGACGATGAAGAGGACCGCGACGTACCAGGTCCAGCGGTGGAAGTTCCAGAGCACGAGCGGGAAGCGCGTCTCGCCCGTGTAGCCTTCCTTCACGTCCTTGACCGCGCACGCGGGCGGCGCGAGCCAGAACGACCGGTAGTACGCCTTCCGGTAGTAGTAGCAGGAGAGCCGGAAGAGCCCCGGTCCCCACAGGACCAGGAACGCCGGCGACAGCAGGCCGATGACGGGGAACGTGAGGTCGGGCAGCCCGCCCCCGAATGTCGCGTGCACGCACGACGCCGAGATGCACGGCGAGTAGAAGGGCGAGAGGTACGGGGCCGCGAAGTAGTGGGCATTCTGGAAGGCCGCCCACGTCGAATAGACGACGAAGCTCGCCAGGAACACGAAGGTGGCGAGCGGCAGCGCCCACCACGCGTCCTTGCGAAGGTGCGCCGCGGTGATGGGCGGCCGCGCCGCACCGGGGCCCGCGGGCACCGCCCCCGCGACGTGACCGTGCTGGTCCTTCAGGATCTTGCCGATCATGCACCCTCCCGCGCGTAGACCTTCTGACCTTCCTGGTAGAGATCGCCGCCGTGACAGTCGTAGAGCACGATCGCCGGGAAGTTCTCGACCTCGAGCCGCCGGATCGCCTCCGTGCCGAGGTCCTCGTAGGCCACGACCTCGGCCTTCTTGACGAAGCGCGAGAGCACGGCACCCGCGCCGCCGATCGCGCCGAAGTAGATCGCCTGGTGCTCGCGCAGCGCCGCCTTCACCGCGTCGCCGCGATAGCCCTTGCCGATCGTCCCCTTGAGACCGAGTCGGAGCAGCGCGGGCGTGAACCTGTCCATGCGGCTCGCGGTCGTGGGCCCGACGGCGCCGATGACGTCGCCCGGCCGCGCCGGCGACGGGCCCGTGTAATAGATGATCTGGCCGCGGACGTCGATCGGGAGCTTCTCGCCCTTCTCGATCAGCGGCGCCAGCCGCCCGTGCGCGGCGTCGCGCGCGGTGTAGATCACGCCCGTGATCCGCACGCGGTCGCCCGCCTTCAGCGATGCGACGTCCTGGTCGGAGAGCGGCGTGCTGAGGTCCTTGATGCCGTCGTTCGCCGTCGTGACGCTCATAGGGTCGCTTCCTTGTGCCGGTGCGCGTGGCACTCGATCGTCACCGCGACCGGGAGCGACGTGATGTGGCACGGATACGTCAGGATGTGGATCGCGAAGGCCGTCGTGTCGCCGCCGTAGCCCTGCGGGCCGATGCCGAGACGGTTCGCCTGCTCGAGCAGCTCCTTCTCCATCGCGTCGAGCGCCGGATCGGGATTCGGCGAGCCGATCTCGCGGAAGAGCGCCTTCTTCGACAGGATCGCCGACTTCTCGAACGTGCCGCCGATGCCGACGCCGAGCACGAGCGGCGGGCACGCGTCGGGTCCCGCGGTCTTCACGCATTCGACGATGAAGTCCTTCGCGCCGGCGGCGTCGGCCGGCGTGTGCATCTTGTACTTCGACCGGTTCTCGCAGCCGCCGCCCTTCGCCATGACCATGATCTTCATCTCGGCGCCGGGCCCGACGTCGACGTGGATCACGGCCGGCGTGTTGTCGCCGGTGTTCACCCGGTCGAAGGGCGACCGCACGATCGACGCGCGGAGGTAGCCCTCCTTGTAGCCCTCGCTCACCCCGGCGTTGATCGCGTCGTAGAGCCCGCCGCCGGTCACGTGCACGTCCTGCCCGAGCTCGACGAAGCAGACGACCATGCCGGTGTCCTGGCAGTACGGGATGCGCTTCGTGCGCGCGAGCTCGGCGTTGTCCTTGAGGGTCTGCAGCACCTGCTTGCCGGCCGCCGAGCGCTCACGGCCGAGGGCGCGGTCGAACGCGCGCAGCATGTCCGGCTCGAGATTCCAGTTGGCCTCCATGCAGAGCTTCTTGACCGCGTCGGTGATGGCGCTCGTGTGGATGTCACGCATGTCGTTGGTCCTTCCCGGACGAGCCGCGCTCAGCTCGGGCGATTGGCCATGGCGGCCATCGCCTCGCGCTGCCGGCGCTCCATCTCGGCGGGAGTCAGGTCCTCCTTGTGAGATGCCATGCCCCAGGTGTGTCCGAACGGATCGATGACTTTGCCGAACCGGTCGCCCCAGAACATGTCCATCAAGGGCATTTCGACCTTCGCGCCGGCGTCGACCGCGCGGCGGAAGGTCTGATCGACGTCGGGGACGTACAGGAAGACGTAGCCGGTCGACCCGCCGAGCGACTGCGGCGAGCGGCAGCTCCCCATGCCGGGGAACTCGTCGGACAGCATGACCATCGAGTCGCCGATCTTGAGCTGGGCGTGCATCAGCTTGCCGCCGGGCCCGGCGATGCGCGCCTTTTCCTGCGCGCCGAACGCCCGCACGTAGAACTCGATCGCCTGTGCGGCGTCGCTCACGCTCAGGTACGGCGTGACCGTGCGATAGCCCGGGGGCACCGGCATGACCTTCTTCGGCGCCGGCGCCGGCCGCGTCACCGCGGCCTTCCCCTTCACCGCCTTCTTCGCCTTCGCCATCCCGGTCCGACCCCCTCGGCGCGTCGATCGTGGACGCGAATCGCTACAGCTTGAGCTTCTCGACCAGCTCGCGGACCGCGCCGGCCGACTTGTCGAAGGCCGCCTGCTCGTCCGGCAGGAGCTTGATCTCGATGATCTCCTCGACGCCCTTCCGGCCGAGCTTCACCGGCACGCCGACGTAGAGCCCCTTGGTGCCGTACTGACCGTCGAGATACGCCGCGCACGGCAGGATCTTCTTCTTGTCCTTCAGGATCGCCTCGACCATCTCGACGGTCGACGCCGCCGGCGCGTAGTACGCGCTGCCGGTCTTGAAGAGGGCGACGAGCTCCGCGCCGCCGTTCGCGGTGCGCTTCACGAGCGCGTCGATCCTGTCCTTCGACAGGAGCTCGGTGATCGGAATGCCCGCGACCGTCGAGTACCGCGGCAGCGGCACCATCGTGTCGCCGTGGCCGCCGAGGACGAACGCGGTCACGTTCTCGACCGACACGCCGAGCTCCCACGCGATGAACGTGCGGAAGCGCGCCGAGTCGAGGATGCCCGCCATGCCGATCACGCGGTGGGCCGGGAAGCCCGACTTCTTCCACGCGAGCTGGACCATCGCATCGAGCGGGTTCGTGACGAGCACGAGGATCGAACTCGGCGAGCGCCGGACGACCTGCTCGACGACGCTGCCGACGATCTCGGCGTTCTTGAACAGGAGGTCGTCGCGGGTCATGCCGGGCTTGCGCGCGAGCCCGGCCGTGATGACGACGATGTCGGAGTCCGCCGTCTCGTCGTAACCGTTCGAGCCGACCAGCGCCGAGTCGTAGCCGTGCACCGGCCCGGCCTGCGCGAGATCGAGCGCCTTGCCCTGCGGGATGCCTTCGATGACGTCGACGAGGACGACGTCACCGAGCTCCTTCTCGACCGCGTACTGCGCGACGGAGGCGCCGACGTTGCCGGCGCCGACCACCGTGATCTTCGGACGCGCTGCCATGGATTGGTCTCCTGCCAGGCCTTACAGCGTGGCCATGCTCTCGATGATGGCGGTGCCGAACTCCGAGCACTTCACTTCCTTCGCGCCTTCCATGAGCCGCGCGAGATCGTACGTGACGACCTTCGACTGGATCGTCTTCTCGAGACCGGCGATCAGGCGATCCGCGGCGTCGGTCCAGCCCATGTAGCGGAACATCATCTCGCCCGAGAGGATGACCGAGCCCGGATTGACCTTGTCCTGCCCGGCGTACTTCGGCGCCGTGCCGTGCGTCGCCTCGAAGAGCGCGTGCCCGGTGTCGTAGTTGATGTTGGCGCCCGGCGCGATCCCGATCCCGCCGACCTGCGCGGCGAGCGCGTCGGAGAGGAGATCGCCCGTGAGGTTGCACGTCGGGATGACGTCGAACTCGTCGGGCCGCGTCAGGATCTGCTGCAGGAACGCGTCGGTGATCGCGTCCTTGATGAGGATCTTGCCGGCCGGCGGCTTGCCGCCGCACTCGTCCCAGCCGATCGTCTTGTCGCCGAATTCCTTCTTCGCGAGCGCGTAGCCCCACTTCATGAACATGCCCTCGGTGTACTTTTGAATATTGCCCTTGTGTACCAGGGTCACGTTCTTACGATTGTTTTCGATGGCGTATCGAATCGCTGCCCGAATCAGCCGTTCGGATCCCTCTTTCGACACCGGCTTGATGCCGATCGACGACGTGCCCGGGAAGCGGATCTTCGTGACGCCCATCTCCTCCTGGAGGAACTTGACGACCTTCTTCGCCTCGGGCGTCGACTGCTCCCACTCGATGCCGGCGTAGATGTCTTCCGTGTTCTCGCGGAAGATCACCATGTCGACCTTGTCGGGCCGCTTCACCGGCGACGGCACGCCCTTGAAGTACTTCACGGGCCGCAGGCACACGTAGAGATCGAGCACCTGACGGAGCGTGACGTTGAGCGACCGGAACCCCTCGCCGATCGGCGTGGTCAGCGGCCCCTTGATCGCGACGAGATATTCGCGGATGTAGTCGAGCGTCTCCTCGGGCAGCAGGTTCGGCGGGCAGTCCTTGCCGTACACCGCCAGCGCCTTGTCGCCCGCGTAGACTTCCATCCACGCGATCTTCTTCTTGCCGCCGTACGCCAGCTGCACCGCGGCGTCGAGGACGCGCACCGATGACTGCCAGATGTCCCGGCCGGTCCCGTCGCCTTCGATGAAGGCGATGACCGGATGGTCCGGCACCCGCAGCTTGCCGTGATCGATCGTGATCTTCTCGCCCGCGGGGACCTTGACCTTGCCTGCCATCACACGTCCTTTCCTGGCTTCGCTTTCGTATCGTGCGGGTCGAGCTTCACGTCGTGCATCTCGACCTTGGCGCCCGTCGAGGGATCGACGGCCGCTCCGGCGTTGAGCGCCGAGCCGGCCCGGAACCACGCGATCTGCTCGCGAGTCAGGCTGTGCCTGACCTGGATTTCCTCGACGCGGCCGTCCGGCTTCTTGACGATCACCTTCACCGGCTTGCCGGGCTCGAGCGCGTACAGGCCCGAGATGGTGATGTGGTCGTTCTGATCGAATCGCTCGTAGTCCGCCGGATCGATGAAGGTCAACGGAAGCACGCCCTGCTTCTTCAAGTTCGTTTCGTGGATGCGCGCGAAGCTGCGCACGAGCACCGCGACGCATCCGAGGTAGCGCGGTGACATCGCGGCGTGCTCGCGGCTCGAGCCCTCGCCGTAGTTCTCGTCGCCGATGACGATCCAGTACTGGCCCTTCGCCTTCAGCTCGCGGGCGATCTTGGAGAACGCCTGCCCGGACGCGCCGGTCAACGGGTTCACGCCCTTGCCCGTCTCGCCGCTGAACGCGTTGAGCGCGCCGAGGAACATGTTGTCGCTGATCTTGTCGAGGTGACCGCGGAAGCGTAGCCACGGCCCGGCCGGCGAGATGTGATCGGTCGTCGTCTTGCCCTTCGTCTTCACGAGGATCGGCAGATCCACGTAGTCACGACCGTCCCACGCGACGAACGGGCCGAGGAGCTGGAGCCGCTCGCTGTTGGCCGGGATCGCGATCTGCACCGAGTCCGCATCCGCGGCCGGCTCTTCGTAGCCCTCGGTGCCGCGCGCGAACCCGTCGCGCGGCAGCTCTTCCGCCTCCGGCGGCGTGAAGCGCACCGGCTTGCCGTCGGGGCCGGGGAGCGTGTCGGTGAGCGGGTTGAACTCGAGCGTGCCGGCGAATGCGAGCGCGGTGACGATCTCGGGGCTCGTGATGAACGACAGCGTCGCCTGCGACCCGTCGTTGCGGCCGGGGAAGTTCCGGTTGAACGAGCTGACGATCGTGTTCGGCTCGTTCGCGCCGATGTCCGTGCGCTTCCACTGCCCGATGCACGGGCCGCACGCGTTCGCGAGCACCGTGGCGTCGATTTTGCCGAACGTCTCCACGACGCCGGCGCGCTTGATCGTCTGGAACACGCGCTCCGAGCCCGGCGTGACGAGGAACTTCGACTTGGCCCGCAACCCGGCCTTCGAGCCCTGCATCGCGATGTGCGCGGCGCGCCGCATGTCTTCGTACGACGAGTTCGTGCACGAGCCGATGAGCGCGTTGGTGATCTTCGCCGGCCAGCCGTTCTCACGAACGTCCGAGGCGAGCTTCGAGATCGGACGGCCGCGATCCGGCGAATGCGGCCCGACGATGTGCGGCTCGAGCTCGGCGAGGTTGATCTCGACGATCTCGTCGTAGTGCGTGGCCGGCTTCTGCGCGATCTCGGGATCGGGCACGAGATGCTCGCGGAACTCCTCGGCCAGCGCGGCCAGATCCGCACGCTCGGTCGCCCGCAGGTACGCCGCCATCTTGGCGTCGAACGGGAAGATCGACGTGGTGGCGCCGAGCTCCGCGCCCATGTTGCAGATCGTCGCCTTGCCGGTGGCGCTGATCGATTCGGCGCCCGGCCCGAAATACTCGATGACCTTGTTCGTGCCGCCCTTCACGGTGAGCAGCGTGCACAGATACGTGATGACGTCCTTCGGCGCAGTCCAGCCCTGGAGCTTCCCGGTGAGGTGAACGCCGACGAGCTTCGGATGCAGCACTTCCCACGGCAGGCCGGCCATCGCTTCACCGCAGTCCGCGCCGCCGACACCGATGGCGAGCATGCCGAGGCCGCCGGCGTTCGGGGTGTGCGAGTCGGCCGCGATCATCAGCGTGCCCGGCGTGGCGTAGTTCTCGAGCACGACCTGGTGGATGATGCCCGAGCCCGGCTTCCAGAAGCCCATCCCGTACTTGCGCGCCGCGGAGCGGATGAAGTTGTAGACCTCTTCGCTCTCGCGAATCGCGCGCTGCAGGTCGTCCGCCGCGCCGCTCTCCGCGCGGATCAGATGGTCGCAGTGGATCGTCGACGGCACGGCGACGCGCTTGCGACCCGACATCATGAACTGGAAGATCGCCATCTGTCCGGTGACGTCCTGCAGCGCGACGCGATCCACGCGAAGCCGCAGAATCGCCTTCCCGCGCTCCCACTCCTGCGTGTCGAAGTCGTGGCAATGCGCGACGAGGATCTTCTCGGTGAGCGTGAGCGCGCGCCCGAACGTGCGACGGGCGCGAGCGAGACGGCCCGGCATCGACTCGTAAAGCGCGCGGATCTGGCCGGCGGACATCAGGTGCCTCCTCTCGAAGCGCGGACAAGAATTCGCCTCCCATCCGGCGAGGGAATGGGAGGCGCGGAAAGCCGAATAACACTAACGCGCCGCGTGGTTAGCGTCAAGGACGCGAGGCGCGCGAATGAGACAATCGACCCATTCACCCCCCGCGTTCGGCCAACATCATCAGCCCCGGTAACTCTCGCTCGGGCGCTTCATCTCGAAGATGTCGTGCACGAGAGCCTCCCGGTTCACGTCGGTCGGGCGCCGAGCGCCGCGATGATCTCACGCGCGATGAGCTTTCCGCGCAGCGCCATGACATCGCGCCCGGTCTTGGCTCGCGCGAACGCGGGCGCGCCGAAGTAGCCGGCGCCTCCGGGGGCGAGGTCGCGGAAGTTCCGCGCGCCACGCGCGAGCCCGCCGCGGAAGTCGACCCAGACCGGCTTCAGGCGTCGCGCGACGCGCCGTCGCACCAGCCGCGGCGCCGCTGCCATCACCATCGCGGTCTCGAGCTCGCCGGAATGCCATTCGGCGTCCGGCGACGGACTGCGCAGGCGGCGGCGCACGCCAGGATTGGTCATCGCATTCGGCGTCTTGGCGTTCGGCGTGAAGCCCGCGACGACGACCGTGAGACCGCGCTGGCGCGCGAGATCGCGCCGGACGAGCGCGAGCGCGCGCAGCTGGTCGGGATCCGCCTGATAGTTCGTCAGCACGACGCGCCGGAAGCCGTGCGACGCGAGCGCGCGCACCACGTCCACGACGACACGCCGGAACGTCGCGATCGAGAGCGAGACCGTCCCGCTCCAGCCGACGGCGAGCGTGCTCACGCCGTACGGCAGCGCCGGCGCCAGCACCGGGCGCCAGCCGGCACGCGCGAGATGCGGCGCCACGCGGCGCGCGAGCTCTTCGGCGCCGAGCAGGTCGACGAGCAGCGGCAGGTGCGGGCCGTGCTGCTCGATGGCGCCGACCGGCAGCAGCACGACCGCGCGCGGGTCGCGGGCGAGGCGCGCGGCGGCCGGCCACGTCAGCTCGGCGAGCCGGATCACCGGCCGAACAGGCGGCGCGTGGCGAGCTGACGCAGTCGGATGATCGACGCCGTCGGCGCGAGCCCCATGGGACAGACGTCGGTGCAGTTGCCCTGGCCGTGGCAGCGCCAGAGCGCGTCGTCGGACAGCAGCGCGGCCCAGCGGTCGTCACGTGCGCCGTCGCGGGCGTCGAGCTGCAGCGTGAGCGCACGATTCAGCGCCGCCGGCCCGGGAAACCGCGGGTGATGCGCGACCATCGTGCACGCCGACACGCACATGCCGCAGCCGATGCACTCGATGGCGGCGTCGATCTCCCGACGCGCCGGCGCATCGGCCGGCATGCGCGCGTAGGACGGCGCGTCGTCCGCGGGCGTCATCGCGGCGCCCACCGCGCGCAATCGCTCGACGAAGGGCGTCATGTCGACGGCGAGATCGCGCAGGACCGGAAAGTGATAGAGCGGGCGGACGTCCACGCGGTCGCCGAACGATTGGAGCCGTGTCCGGCAGGCCCAGCGCTCGCGGCCGTCCACGACCATCGCGCACGAGCCGCACATGCCGACGCGGCAGGCATAGCGGAACGCCAGCGTCGAGTCCTCGCCGCGCTGGATGTCGACGAGCGCGTCCAGCACCGTCGTGTCCGGGCCCACCGTGACGCGATAGGCCTGCGACCGCTCCGCTTCGCCCGACGACCAGCGGAAGATGCGCAGCGTCACCGTTCGCGTCGTGGTCGTCACGAGTACCGTTACGCGCGCTGCGCGCGGAGGAACGCGCCGACGGCCCGGTTGTACGCGTCGCTCGTCAGCTGCGGCGCGAAGTGGCCACCGCCGTCGAGGACGGCGAGCTTCGCGCTCGGAATGCGCTCCGCCAGCTCGTCGGAATAGAAGCGCGGCGTCACCATGTCGTCGGCGGCGACGACGACGAGCGTCGGCGTGCGGATCTCGCCGAGGCGGGCGCGGCGCTCGAACGCCACGATGGCGTCGATGCGGCTCGCGGTGACCTCCACCGGCGCCGCGGCCGCGGCCTGCTGCCGATGCATCTCGGTGATCGCCGCGTCGTTGGCGCTGACCCACTGCGGTGGCGCGAGCACGAGGATCGACGACCCCTGGTAGGCCTCGACGCCCGACGTCAGGAGGATCTGCTTCCGCATCTCGAAGAGCCGGCGGAAATACGGATCGCGTCCCGGCCAGGTCGCGCTCAGCACGAGACTCAGCAGCCGGTCCGGATGGTCCTGCGCGATCACCTGCCCGATCGCGCCGCCGGTCGAATGTCCCGCGAGGTGCGCGCGCTCGATGCCGAGACGGTCCATCAGACGCAACACGTCGTCCGCCATCTGCTCGACCGAATACGTGATGCGCGAGTGGGTGCTCTGCCCGGTGCCGCGATGGTCGTGGGTGACGACGCGGAAGTCGCGGGAGAAGTCCGGCACCTGCTTCACCCAGAACGCCCCGACGCCGTTCAGGCCCGTCACGAGCATCAGCGGCGGCCCCTGCCCCGCCTCCTCGTAATGGAGCTCCGCGTCGCCGATCGACAGCCGGGGCATCACCGTTGCGGAGCGGCCGGCCACGGCCGCGTGTCGTTCATGCCCATCGCACGCTCGATCGCGACGACGTCCTCGGGGCGCGCGAACGGCGCGGGCGCCGGCTCGCCGGCGGCGCGCGGGCGTCCGATGCCCTTGAAGAAGTCCTCGAGGCCGGGCGGCGCGATCACCCACAGCATCACGAGGTCCTGGTCGGTCTCGTTGACGATCTCGTGCTTCACGTCGTAGCCGAGCATGCAGGCCGTGCCCGGCACGAGCGGATGGCTGACGCCGTCGACGACGACGCGGCCGCGCCCGCGGAAGCAGATCTGCAGCTCGACCTGCGTGCCGTGCGAGTGCTCGCGCACGCGTCCGCCCGGCGCGATGGTCTGATACCCCATCGCGAGCGTGTCGAAGCGCGTGTTCGCGGGGAAGAGCTTCGGATCCGCGTGCCCGTTCGCGGGAATGGGCTGCCAGTAGGACGGCCCTTCGCCGGGCTGCATGACGACGGCGTGACCACGCACGGGATCGACGCTGCTCATGATCGATCTCCTGTCCGGCCTGCGAGGCTCGGCACGAACTCCGCGATGGCGCGGCCGATCTCGCCCGGCGAATCTTCCTGGACGAAGTGCAGGCCGGGCACGGTCACCTCGCGCTGGTTCGGCCACGTCCGGCAGAACTCACGCTGCGCGCCGACGAGGATCGAGCCCGGCTCGGCGTTGATGAAGAGCTTCGGAATCGGCGTCGTCGCGAGCCAGCGCGCATAGCCCTCGACGATCTCGACGACGTCGGCCGGCTCGCCGCCGATCGGGATCTCGCGCGGCCACTGGAGCGTCGGTCGCCGCAACTCGCCGGGCTCGGCGAACCGCTTGCGGTAGCGCGCCATCTCGTCGGGACCGAGCGTCCGCATGACGCTCGCGGGCAGGATGCGTTCCACGAAGACGTTCTTCTGCAGCACCATGTCCTCGCCCGCCGGCGAGCGCATCCCCTGGAACACCTTCCGGGCATTCTCGGGCCACTCGTCCCACGTGAGCGGCCGCACGATCGCCTCCATGTAGACGAGCCCGCGCACGCGGTCCGGATGGCGCTGCGCCCACCAGAACCCGAGCGCGGAGCCCCAGTCGTGGACGACGAGCGTCACGTTGCGAAGGTCGAGCGCGTGGAACCACGCATCGAGGTACCGCGAGTGATCCGCGAAGCGATACGACCCGCCGGCCGCGCGGCCCGAGTCCCCCATGCCGATGAGATCGGGCGCCAGGCACCACGCGACGGGCTCGACGGACGGAATCACGTTGCGCCACAGATACGACGACGTCGGGTTGCCGTGCAGGAACACGACGGGCGACCCCTGCCCCACGTCCACGTACGCCATCTCGGTGTCGATGGTGCGCACGCGCTTGCGCTGGTACGGGTCGGCGGCGGAGATCGTCGGGGTATTCATGTCACCGAAACCATACACTGGCCCGCCAGGAGCGGCCGCGCTACGATGACCTCGTGCTCCCCGTCACCACCACGGACGTCATCGTGATCCTCGCCGGTGCTGTACAGATCTGCGGACTCGTCAGACGCGCGCGCTTGTTCGCCGTCAGTCGAGCTGAGCCCACCGTCCCGCGCTTCAGATATTTCCCAAGTCTTCGGTCGATGAATGCTTCCCAGTTCTCCGGCAACATCGCATAGATCTTTGCGTTAGCTCGCTGACAAGCGCGACGCGTACGAGAGATTTCGCGAACCATCCAAACCGCCGGGCCTCACTCTTGTCCAAATTGGGTTTGCGAGGGGCGCAACTTGGACAGCATCCGAGGCCCTCCACCCGAGGGCCACGGGTCGCCTACGGCCACGGGAGGCCCGTTTTTCGCCCCTGGAACGCCGCTCCGCGGCGCCCTGGCGTCCGAGAGATCCGCTCCGCAACTTGGACAGCATCTCGCGCCGGCCGGGAGACCTCGATCGGCCGCCAACGAAGCGCTCCAGTGATTTCAAGGGCTTAACCCGTCCAAGAATCGCGGTTCAGGGCCAATTGGGACAGCAGTGGCCGGGCCTATTCCAGCGCAGAGAATCGCGAGCAGTGCGACGACGAGCACGGAATAGGCGATCGCAAAGTCCACTGCACGGTAAAAGTCCGCTGCACGATAATGGTAACGCCGACGGGAATCTGGCTCGATGCCGTCAACCGGGTTACGATCGGCGGGCCATGCTGGGGATTCACACTCGCAATGGACATTCGCAGGCGAACGCCGCCGGGCCGGTAGTCACTACCGTCGGCCGAGGGGTCGAGCGACAACGACGCGCATCGGAATGACCTCCCCGACTGAGGATTTTGAGCATTTCGTCGCGGTCTTACAGAGAATCCAGTCGCTGAGTCCAACTGCTCTGCCCGAGTATCGCGACGCTCTGGCGATACTGCGACTCATCCGAGGCGAAAACATCGACGCGGTTTCCGCCGACACATCTCGGCCTCGAAAATGGCTACTTCAGAAGGCAGAGACGATTCAGGCTCAAGGTCTCGCAGGTCTCATACCGGACCTCCGCGAGCGCTTGGAACGGTCAGAGTACCGGCGGCGTGGCATCGCCCAGATGCTGCTCGGCACACTCACCGAGCGACGTTTCGAGGCCGAAGACATCACCGCTGGCCGGCCTCTTTCAATGGTAAAGCGCGTTGCCGAACGGAGCGATACCGACTACGTCGTGAACGATTCCGTCGGACGACCGCTCTTCCGGATGAATATCAAGTTTCACGGCAACCGGTTTCCGTATGTGTTCCTGGTGCTCAGCATTCCAGGTTTGAGTGCTCCGACGATTGGTCGGTTCGTCCCAGACGACTTTGTGTCTGTCTTGAGTGCTGTCAAAGGTCGGCGTGTCCTCGAAGAGGCGATCGCTGAGGAGCTCGGCCAACCCGCGTATCAGGCGCAGTTTGAGGATGTCCTACTACGGATGAGCGAAGGCGAATTCAGAGTTGTGTCGGCCCGCCGCGCCGACAACTTAATGAGGCAACTGCTCTTCGAGCGAGTCTTCGCCCTGAGGGTGCCACGTTTTAACCAGAGTTACCGCGGTGCTGAGATCGATATGCACTTCTCGCTAACGAACGAGATGATCCCGTTGAGGACATTTACCGAACTTCTCGATCGCGAGAGTCCACAGGTCGTCGCAGTGATGTTGGATCGCGGTGAAATCTAGAGCGATCGACGACTCACTTCGTTTCGCCAGCTGGAGTCCTGCCTGCTCGCCGGCCGCCGTTGAGTGCGGCTGGAAGCGACGGCTGTTCGAAGCGGAATTTTGAACCCTGCAGGTATTCCTTCACCAACTCAATTGCGATCCAGCGGCGCCCAAGCCGCTCGGCGGCCTCCCCCGTGACATTCGAGCCAGCGAACGAATCCAATACGACATCGCCCGGCACGGTGCACAGCTTGATGAAAAACTCAGGAAGTCCTCGGGGGAACCGTGCTGGATGGATCGGAAGTTCAGCTGCGCGGCACCGCTTC
>JACPCW010000021.1 GCA_016184365.1 Candidatus Rokuibacteriota bacterium | reverse complement strand
GAACGACTGCCCGTCCACGATCGCCCGTCTCACGGACATGGGCGTGGCGCCGTTCCTGATCTCGTCGTCGCTGCTGCTGATCCTGGCGCAGCGGCTCGGTCGCCGCGTCTGCAAGAACTGCCGGGAGCCGTACGAGATCGACGAGGAGTCGCTGGTGCCGTACGGTCACCTTCCCCATGGGTCCGGGAAGATCACGGTCTATCGCGGCAAGGGCTGCCAGGTCTGCAGCGGGACCGGGATGAAGGGCCGGGTCGCGATCTACGAGGTCATGACGGTGACCGAGGAACTCCGCGATTTGATTCTGAAAAACGCGGGAACCGCCGAGCTCCGGGCGATGGCGCAGGCGCAGGGCATGAAGACGCTGCGCCACTCGGGGCTCGCGAAGGTGCTGGACGGTACGACGACGGTCGACGAAGTGCTGCGCGTCACGCTATCGTAGTCGGGCGCGGGTAGGGCTCTGGTTTTGATTGAAGGAGGTTCGTGATGGCGTTCTTCACGTATAAGGGGCGCTCGTCCTCCGGTGCCGTCACCGGTGAGATCGAGGCCGACACGCGTCAAGCGGCGTCGGCGGCGCTGCGTCAAAAGGGCGTCATGGCCACCGAGGTCAAGGAAAAGAAGGTCAAGGCGCCCGGCGAAAAAAAGATCAAGGGATCCGTCAAGGACAAGGAGCTGGCGATCTTCACCCGCCAGTTCTCCGTCATGATCGATTCGGGCCTGCCGATCGCGCAGGCGCTCAACATCCTGGCCGAGCAGAGCGAATCGAAGCCGCTGCGCGAGTGCACGACCGTCATCGCCAAGGAAATCGAGTCGGGCTCGACGCTCGCCGAGGCGTTCCGGAAGTTCCCGAAGATCTTCGACGACCTGTTCACGAACCTCATCGAGGCGGGTGAGTCGGGCGGTGTGCTCGACGTCGTCCTGCAGCGCCTGTCCGGGTACATCGAGAAGGCGGCCTCGCTCAAGGCCAAGGTCAAGAGCGCGATGGTCTATCCGATCACGATCATCTCGGTCGCCGTCCTCGTCGTCGCGTTCATGATGATCTTCATCATTCCGACGTTCGCGAAGATGTTCAAAGACCTCGGTCAGGACCTGCCGCTGCCGACGGCGGTCGTCCTCTGGCTCTCGGATCTCTTCCGGGGCTGGTGGTGGGCGATGGCCGGCGGCATCTACGGCTTCATGCGGGCGTTCAAGATGTACTACGCGACCGACAAGGGCAGCATGGTCGTCGACACGTACGCGCTGAAGGTGCCGGTCGTCGGCATGCTCATTCGCAAGGTCGCCGTCGCGCGGTTCACGCGCACGCTCGGCACGCTCATCTCGTCCGGCGTGGCGATCCTGGAGGCCCTCCGCATCACCGCGCGGTCCGCGGGTAACCGGGTCGTCGAGAAGTCGGTCATGGCGGCCCGCACCGCGGTGGCCGGCGGCCGGACGTTGACGGAGCCGCTCCGCCAGTCGCCCGTGTTCCCGCCGATGGTCGTGCACATGATCTCGGTCGGTGAGGCGACCGGCGCGCTCGACACGATGCTCTCGAAGATCGCCGACTTCTACGAGGAAGAGGTCGACAACGCCGTCGGCGCGCTCACCTCGCTCCTCGAGCCCCTGATGATCGTGTTCCTCGGCGTATGCGTCGGCGGCATCGTCGTGGCGATGTACATGCCGATCTTCAAGATGGTGACGCTGGTCAAGTAGTGAAGTTCGCCGACGCCAACCGCCTGCTCCGGATCTTTTCCGGAGCGCGGCTCGGACTCGCCGGCCTTCTGCTGACGCTCGGGCCGTTCCTGCCGCCGGACCTCGTGCCGGGCACGCATGCCGGCATGCTGGCGGTGTCGCTGCTGGTGGTGGTCGTGTCCGCGGCGACGGTGCTCACCGCGGGCACCTTCGCCGATCCGCGGCGGATGACGTGGCTCGTCTCGATCCTCGACGTCGTGCTCGTCACCGCCGTGGTCGCGTCGACGGGCGGCGCCCGCTCGATCTTCGCGTTCCTCTACGTCCTGAGCGTCATCGCGGCGTGCGTGCTGCTGTCGCGCACGGGCGGACTCGTGGTCGCCGGTCTCGCCAGCGTGCTGTACATCGGTCTCGTCTTCGGCCGGACCGTGTTCCCGATGACCGCGCTCTTCGAGCCGCCGGCCGAGACGACCGCGCTCGAAGTGCTCACGATGTTCCTGAACACCGGCACGTTCCTGGTCGTCGCGATCGTCGCCGGTGGACTCGCCGAACGCTTCCACGAAACGCACGAGGAGCTCGAGCTGCAGCGCCGCGATCTCCGCGACGTCCAGGCGTTCCGCGACCTCATCTTCAACTCGGTCGGCACCGGTCTGATCGCGCTCGACCTGTCGCACGTCGTGACCGCGTTCAATCCGGCCGCGGAAGAGATCACGGGCATTCCCGCGGCGACCGCGGTCGGGCGGCCCGGCCGCACGGTGCTCGGTGACGCCGTGCCCTTCAAGGAGATCCACGGCGAGATCCTCCGGAATCCCCGGCGCTCCGTGCGATACGAGACGGCGATCCGGCGACCGAACGGCCCGAGCGTGCCCGTCCGGATGACGTTTTCGGCGCTCGCCTCCGGTGATGGACATCAGCTCGGCCTCATCGCGGTGTGCGAGGACCTGTCGGTCATCCGCGAGATGGAAGCGCGCATGCGGCACGCGGACCGGCTCGCCTCGCTCGGCCGCATGGCCGCCAACATCGCGCACGAGATTCGCAATCCGCTGGCGTCGCTGTCGGGCGCCATCGAAGTCCTCGCCCATACGCCGGCCGTCGCCGACGAGCGCGAGCGGCTGTCGCAGATCGTGCTGCGGGAATCGGACCGGCTGAACGGCATCATTCGCAACTTCCTTGATTACGCACGCCCGGCGCCCCTGACGCGCGTGGAGGTCAACATCGCGGAGCTCGTCGACGAGGTGCTGCTGCTGCTCGAGCACGGGCGGATGCCGGCGCACGTGAAGATCCGGCGCGATTTCCCCGGTGAGCTCCGCTGGCCGATCGACGCGCAGCAGTTCCGGCAGGCCGTGTGGAACCTCGCACTCAATGCCGTCGAAGCGATGCCGGAGGGCGGCGAGCTCGCCGTCACGGCCTCGGCGCGCGGCGACGTGCTCGAGGTGACCGTCAGCGACACCGGCGAGGGCATTCCCGCCGCCGAGCAGAGCCAGATCTTCGAGCCGTTCTTCTCGACGAAGCAGACGGGCAGCGGGCTCGGCCTCGCGCTCGTGCATCGCGTCGTGAGCGATCACGGCGGCCACGTCGATCTTCGCAGCGAGCCCGGGCTCGGCACCACCTTCACGCTCACGCTCCCGCGCCATCATGAGTGAAGGGCGACGCCGCAGCACGGCGTGGCATCGGGAGGTGAGGCCGGTCGACGGCCGAGCCGACACGACGATGAAGAGCCGCAGGCGGAGCCTATGCGAGGCGAGTCTATGAGTGAAGCGCGCGTCCTCGTCGTCGACGACGAAGTCTCCATGCGGGAGCTGCTCAGCATCATGCTGCGCAAGAGCGGGTACGACGTGACCGTCGCCGACGGCGGCGAAGCCGCGGTCGAGCTGCTGCGCACCGCGGTCTTCGACCTCGTCATCACCGATCTGCGCATGCGCAAGATCGACGGTCTCGCCGTCCTGCGCACGGCGAAGGAGCTGTCGCCGCAGACGGTCGTGCTCGTGGTCACCGCGTATGCGTCGACCGAGACGACGGTCGAGGCGATCAAGCTCGGCGCTTACGACTACATCACCAAGCCGTTCAAGCTCGACGAGATCAGGTTCCGGATCGCGAACGCGCTCGAGCCGAAGCGGCTCCAGGAAGAAAACCAGGCGCTCCGCCGGCAGCTCCGGCAGGAGCGCGGGTTCGAGACGTTCATCGGCAAGAGCCGGAAGATGCTCGACGTCTTCGACACCATCCGCAAGATCGCGGACAGCGCGTCGACGGTGATGATCACGGGCGAGAGCGGCACCGGCAAGGAGCTGGTGGCGCGCGCGATCCATCACGAGAGCGCGCGACGCAAGGGCGCCTTCGTCTCGGTGAACTGCGGCGCCGTGCCCGAAGGCCTGATGGAGTCCGAGCTGTTCGGCCACGTGAAGGGATCGTTCACCGGCGCCGTCGCGAACACGATCGGCCTGTTCTCCGCGGCCGACGGCGGCACGCTGTTCCTCGACGAGATCACCGAAATTCCGCAGTCGGTGCAGGTCAAGCTGCTGCGCGCGATCCAGGAGCGCGAGATCCGCCGCGTCGGCGACACGCGGGATCTGAAGGTCGACGCCCGGCTGATCGCGGCGTCGAACCGCGACGTGAATCGCGCGGTCGCGGACGGCACGCTGCGCGAGGATCTCTTCTACCGTCTCAACGTCATTCCGATCCACCTGCCGCCGCTGCGCGATCGCGTGGAGGACATTCCGGTCCTCGTCGCGCACTTCATCGAGAAGATCAGCAAGGAAGTGGGCAAGACGGTCAAGGGCGTGACCGCCGACGCGGTGACCGTGCTCGAGCGGTATCACTGGCCCGGCAACATCCGCGAGCTCGAGAACGTCATCGAGCGCGCGATCGTGCTCGGGAACGGCGACACGCTCGGCGTCGACGGGCTCCCTCCCGATCTGTGCCGGCCGCGCGGCGCGAACGAATTCGCCATCGACATCCCGGCGAGCGGCATCGACCTCGAAGGGCATCTCGACCGTGTGGAGCAGCGGTACGTCGAAGCGGCGCTCGACCGCGCCGGCGGTGTCCAGACGCGCGCCGCGGAGCTGCTCGGCCTGTCGTTCCGTCAGTTCCGCTACAAGCTCCAGAAGCACAGCCTGAGGCTCGGAGCGAAGACGCCGCGCACCGACGCCTGAACGGCCCGGACGGCGCGCGATGAGCGCACGGATGGCCTGTCTCGTCGCATGGCTCGTGCTGCTCGCCGCCTTCCACGCGATCTACGGCGGCTTCTTCCCGAACGCCTCGGGCCGCCTCGGCCACGACTTCGCGTTCTTCCTCCCGGCGTACCTCGACGGCTACGTGTGGTTCGCGAAGAACGGGGCGTTCGCGGTCCCGTGGTTCACCCCGTCGTTCTGCGCCGGGGTCCCGCTCTTTGCCGATCCGCAGTCCGGCTACTACTCCGTCCCGCAGTGGCTCACGTTCGTCGTCGATCCGGTCACGGCGTCGTACGCGACGCTGCTGCTGTTCGCGACCCTCGGGTACTTCGGGATGTATCGGCTGTGCCGCCGCGTCTTCGACGTGCCGCCCGCGCTGTCGATCCTCGCCGCGGGCCTGTATTTCCTGAACGCCTTTCTGCCGCACCGCCTGATCGTCGGCGAACCGTCGTTCCATGCGCTGCCGCTCGTGCCGTGGGTCGCGTATTTCCTGCTCGCGCGAACGTCGGATCGGGTGCAGTCCACGGCGTATGCCGGGCTCGCCGGAGCCGGCGGCATCTATGCCGTGCACTCGGGACTCAACGTGCTCATGATCCCGGCGGCGCTCAGCGTCGTCGCGGTTCTCGCGGTCCACGCGCTGCGCGAGCCATGGCGGGCGGAGACCGCCGGCCGCGTCGTGCTCGCGCTCGCCGTCTGTCTGGGCGTCACGGCGAGCAAGCTCGTCGCGGGCGCGGCGTATCTCGGATCCGTCGCGCGCCCGGCCTATACGTGGCCGGGCATTCCGGACGTGCCGAACGTGATTCGCGTCGCCGCCCTCGCGATGTTCGCGCCGAGCGAAACGACGATGGGCGTTGCGATCGGTCGACTCGCCAACGCGCAGTGGGCCGCGCTGCCGCACGAATGGGCGTACCAGTTCTCGGCCGCTCCGCTCGTGGCGGTCGTGGCCGCGCTGCTCTTCCGGCGATCGGCCGCGATCCAGCCGACCTCCGCTTCCCGCGCGCAGCGCGTCGCCGCCGGGATCGGCCTCGCCGTCGTCGTCGCCGTTCCGATCGCGTTCCTCTACTACACGCCCGCTCTCAACCGGCTCTACACGCAGCTTCCGATCGTCGGCCGGTCCGCGTGGCCGATGCGCTGGCTGGTGCTGTACGTGGCGCTCGTTCCACTGGCCGTCGTGCTGATCCTGCGGCGCTCCCTCGGCGGCGCGCCGCGTCTCGCTGCCGCGTTCACGGCGGCAACGCTCGGCGCCACCGCCGTCCTGAGCTTCGTCGAGCCGCGCGACTACTATCGTCAGCAGCCGTACGACCCGCGGCCGGTGCTCGCGGCACACGCGCGCTTCGCGAGCGGCGAGGCGTCACGGCACTCGATCCGCGCGCTCGGCGTGTTCACCGACGCGGCCGGACAGGCGACGCTGCCGCTCAACCGCAACGACGCGTTCCTGCACGGGGTGTCGTCGATGCTCTGCTACAACCCGATCTTCGGGTATCGGCTGGAGCGGTTTCCGGCCGACGGGCTCGCGCTGGGATCCGTGCTGCACGCCGATCGCGGACGACTCAATTTCAAGAACCCGGCATGCTACGTCTACCCCCGTGAAAACGGGTGCCGGCCCGGCGATCACTTCAGGACCGACGAGATCGAGACGCTGAAGGCGTTCGTGGACTATCGACCCATCCCGTTCGCCGTCCCGGCGCGGCAGGCGGTCGCCAACTGGACGAGCGCGATCTCGCTGGTGGGCGTCACGGCGTTCCTGCTGCTCTGGGCGGTGCACGGAGTCGTCCGGATGGGACGCACGTGAAGGGCCGTCACGTCGCCGGCGCCCTGATCGTCGCGGCCGCCGCTCTCGTCGTGTTCGCGCCGGCGATCCGCAACGGGTTCGTCGACTGGGACGACAACCTGCTGCTCGTCGGCAACCTGCACTACCGCGGACTGGGCTGGACGCAGATCCGCTGGATGTTCACGACGGCCCTCATGGGGCACTGGACGCCGATCGCGTGGCTCACCCTCGGCGCCGACTACGTGCTGTGGGGAATGAAACCGGCCGGCTATCACGCCACCAGCGTCGTCCTGCACGCAGCGACGGCCGTCGTGTTCTTCGGCGTCGCGAGCGTGCTGCTCGCGCGCGCGATGCCGGCCGCGACGTCAGCCGCGCGCGTCGGCGGCGCCGTCGTGGCCGCGCTGGTCTTCGCGCTGCACCCGCTGCGAGCCGAATCGGTCGCGTGGGTCACGGAGCGCCGCGACGTCGTGTCCGGGCTCTTCTACCTCGTCTCCGTGTTCGCCTATCTGCGGATGGCGGAAGGGCGCCGGCGCTGGCCGTGGCTGGCGGCGTCGCTCGCCGCGTACGCCCTGGCCCTCGGCTCGAAGGTCGTGACGGTCACGCTGCCGCTCGTGCTGGTCATCCTCGACGTCTATCCGCTGCGCCGCCTGCCGGCGTCGCCGCGCGCCTGGCTCACCGCGGCGGCCCGGCGCGTGTGGCTCGAGAAGCTGCCCTGGGCGGTGCTCGCGCTGGCGGCCGGCGGCGGCTCGTCGCTCGCGATGCTCCACGCCGGGTATCTCACCTCGGTGGATTCACAGGGTCCCGCGGCGCGGTTGCTGCTCGCGGCGCACTCGGCGGCGTTCTATCTCTGGAAGACGCTGATGCCGACCGGCCTCTCGCCCGAGTACGAGCTGCGGGAAGCGATCCACTGGAGCGAGCCGCGCTTCGCCGCGGCGCTCGCCGCGGTCATCGTGATGTCCGCGGCCGTCTGGATGCTGCGCCGCCGATGGCCGTCCGGCGCCGCCGGCTGGGTCGGCTATCTCGTCCTGCTCATCCCCGTCAGCGGTCTCGTGCACACGGGCCATCACCTGGTCGCGGACCGGTATACGTATCTCGCATCCCTGCCGTGGGCACTGCTCGCGGGCGGCGGCGTGGCCTCGTTGACCGCGATGCGCTCCGAACGGCTCGGGACGCGCGTGCGGAAACTCGCCGCCGGCGCCATCGTCCTGGGGCTCGCCGGCCTCGGCGTGCTCGCATCGGTGCAGGCGACCGTCTGGCGGGACACGGAGACATTGTGGCGTCACGCGGTCGACGTCGACCCGGACTGCATCCTCTGCCACAACCAGCTCGGCGCGGAGCTCGGGAATCGCGGGCTGCTCGGTCCCGCGGTCGCGCACTTCGAGCGCGCCGTCGCGCTGCGTCCCGACGCGATCGGCACACGCACGAACCTCGCCCTCGCGCTCGCCGGCGTCGGACGCGTCGACGATGCGATCGCCCAGTGGCGGATCGTCCTCGAGCGTCGACCGGATGACCTGGAAAGCGCGATGCGGCTGGCGATCGCGCTGCTCCGCCAGAGCCGGCCGGCGGAAGCGGTGGCGACGCTCGAGCCGGTCGTGCGCGCGACGCCGGACGCCAGCGCCGCGCGTGCGATCCTCGCGCAGGCGTACCGCGCCTCCGGCCGGCCGGCCGCCGCGGACGAACAAATCGAAGCCGTGCGGCGACTCGAGGCGAGCCGCGCGCGGCCCGCGCCGCGTCAGTGACGCGGTCGTTCGATCGGTCAGAGCGGTCGACGCCGGCGCCGCGTCAGGCGGTGCGACACCAGATCGTGTAGGCGGCGACGACGCCGAGCGCGGCGAGCGGCAGCGCCGCGAGGGCACGCGCCCGGCGCGCGAGCCAGGCGACGCCGAGGCCGAACGCCGCGAACATCGGCGGCGCCGCATACAGCAGGTAGGCCCCCTTCACGATCCCGAGCATGTCGTGCGGAAAGACCTGCGCGTAATACACCTGCACGGCCAACGCGCCGAGCGGGACCAGCAGGCAGGCGAACGGCGCCCACGCCTGCGCCGACCACGTTCGCGCGAGCGCCGCGACCGAGGCCAGGACCGTCACGACCACGATCACCGTGCCGGCGACCATGCTGGCGCGACCAAGCGTCACCGCCGTCGCCGGCAAGGGCCGGTTGTTGACGACGACCGTGGGCGCGCCCGGCCTCGCCGGCGCGAAGGCGTAGTTGTAGTAGTCGACGAACGTCGACGCGATGAGCTGCGGCACGAACCGGGACCGTTCGAGCGACGCCGACGGGTAGTACGGCATCGCGTAGATCTCGTTCGTCCACCCGAAATAGAAGTCCGGTGTCCGCCGGAGCCAGACCGGGACGACGAGCGTGGCCGGCATGTACCGAAGCCCGGGCTGGTCGGCGTACGTCGGTAACGGCTTGCCGTGAAAGCCCTGGTTCCAGGCGACCCACCATCCGGTGGTCGCGACGAACACCGCCACGCCGACGACGACGGGCGCGAGGAGGCGCATGGGGTCGGTGCGTCCGCGGCGCGCTTCGACGACGAACCGCGCCGCGGCGCCGAACACGATCGCGACGCCGACGGTCACGGCGGTGACCTTCGTGAGCACCGCGACACCGAGCACGAGACCGACCGTCGCCGCGGCGACGATGGCGCGCCGGCCGTCACCGAGCGCGGCCGGTACGAAGATCAGCGCGAGCGCGACGAACGTGGCGCAGAGCGATTCGCCGTTCACCGTGCCGTCGAGATGTACGGCGACGGGCAGCGTCGCCGCGAGCGCCAGCGCCACGCGCCGCGCGACGCGCGCGCCCGGCATGACGACCTCGAGCCCGATCCACACGAACGCGAGCCGCGCGATGCCGGCGACGACGGAGATGGCCTGCACGGCAGGCGGTCCACCGCCCCAGTGCACCAGCGCCGCGGCCACCGCATAGAACACGGGCGGATGCGTCGCGGCGATCGTCGTGGTGAGCGTCGGCAGGCCCCGCTCGCGCTCGAGCCACGTGATGTACGTCCAGTGGGCCGGATAGTCGTAGCCGGCTTCCGGCGGAAAGCTCCACAGCATCGTGAGCCGCAGCACGACGCCGACGAGCACGATGGCGAGTTCCGGAAGGCGGGTGGCCGCGGCCGATTACCTCGAGGTGAACCGGTAGCGCAGCAGGTAGTAGATCGCCTTCACGCCGTCGTACCAGCGGATCTTCTTGCCCTCGGTCCGCGGCCGCGGCACGTACGAGATCGGCACCTCGGTGATGTCGACGCCGCGCCGGAGGAGCCGCGCCGTCACTTCCGGCTCGAACTCGAAGCCCACGCACCGGAGACCCAGCTTCCGGATCACGTCCGTGCGGAACACCTTGTACGCGGTCTCCATGTCCGTCAGGCGCGCACCGTACAGCACGTTGGTCAGCAGCGTCAGGACGCGGTTCGCCACCACGGCCTTGAAGGGCACGGGATTCGGCTGGAGGAAGCGCGACCCGTACACGACCTCGGTCGTCCCCGCGACGATCGGCGCGAGCAGGCGCGGGTACTCCTCGGGACTCAGCTCGAGATCCGCGTCCTGGATCAGCACGATGTCGCCGGTGGTGTATTCGAGCGCGAAGCGGACCGCGGCGCCCTTGCCCAGGTTGATCAACGACGTGTGCACCTTGATGACGCCCGCGCCGCGCAGCCGGTCCAGGATCTCGCGCGTCCCGTCGCGCGATCCGTCGTCCGCCACGATCACCTCGCGCTCCATGCCCGGACCGAGCTCGACGGCGAGCACGCGCCGGACCACTTCCTCGATGGTCGAGCGCTCGTTGTACACCGGGATCAGGATCGACACCTTCATATAGAGATGGGGGGCCCCGACATGGCCCCCCATACCCCCCGCACGCTCGCACCCGGCCCGGCGTAGCCGGTCCGGGGCTCGACCCCTATCGCTTGCCGGCCTCCTGCATCACGGTGCGAACCACGCGGAAGAACTGGTCGTTGTCGAACAGCGCGCGCTCGAGGATCGGCTTGATCTGCGCGACGTCGTTGTAGCTCACGACGGCGTTCACGCTGTGCGCGAACGCCGTCATGTTGTCGAGCGTCTTGACGGCCGGGCTGAGCAGCGCGACGAACATGTACCGCCGCGTCGTCATCGGCATCCCCTGCAGGAGCTTCAGCAGGGGATTGTCGAGCACCGTGCCGCCCTGGAACGCCTCGTCGATGACGACGACGTCGTACGCCGTCTTGCGGAGCCGCTCGCGGCCGTCGTCGGCCGACGCCGCGAGGTGAATCTTGTAGCCGAGCTCCTGGAGCCCCGCGCTCACTTCGCCCTTGCGGTCCTCGTCGTCGACCGCGACGAGTGCGAACTTCTGGTTCAGATCGAAGGTTTCGTCAGCCATGCTCTCGTGTCTCCGCTACTTCTTGACCTTGCGGGTGTAGTCGATATCGAGCTTGAGGCCCTCGATGTCGGTCGTCTTCTCGCCGCGCTTCTGCTTGATCTGGTCCACACCGCGCTGGACGATCGCTTTTCGCGTGGCGTAGATCGTCGCGGTCTCTTCCGTGATCAGCCCGGCCTCGAAGGCACGGATGATCGCCTGGTCGAACGTCTGCATGTGGTAGACGTCGCCGCTTTCCTGGATCTCGTAGAACGTCTTGCCTTCCGCCTCGCCGTTCAGGATCGACTCCTTGCTGCGGATCGTGTTGGCGAGGATGTCGTGGATGGCGACGCGGCCGCCGCCGACCTTCGGCAGGAGGCGCTGGCCGACGACCCAGCGGATCGTGTCGGCGAGGCGCTGCCGGATCTGCTTCTCCTCGTCGTTGTTGAACATGCCGACGATGCGGTTGACGGTGGACCCGGCGCTCACCGTGTGGAGCGTGGACAGCACGAGGTGGCCGGTTTCCGAGGCCTTCATGCCGAGCTCGACCGTCTCCCGGTCGCGCATCTCACGGACGAGGATGATCTTGGGCGCCTGGCGGAGCGCGGCGCGCAGGCCGTTCGCGAAGCTGTCGTAGTCGGTGCCGAGCTCGCGCTGGTTGAACGTCGCCTTGCGGTTCGGGTGCACGAACTCGACCGGATCCTCGAGCGTGACGATGTGCACCGAGCGGGTCGCGTTGAACTCGTTGAGGAGCGCGGCGAGCGACGTCGACTTGCCGGAGCCCGTGGCGCCGGTCACCAGGATCATGCCGGTCTTCTCGTCGAGCATCTTCCGGAACGCTTCCGGGAGATGTTCCCGCGCGCCTGGAAGATGTTGACGCGGAAGCGGGCCTTGGCTCCGAGCTGGTACGACGAGTCGCACGAGCCCTGGTTGACGAGATTCTGCGTGAGCCGCCGGTCGCCGTTGATCAGGTTGAGCGCGAAGATCTCGCTCTGAAACGGTGTCAGGTTCTCGACCGGCGGATCGAACGGCACCGGCACCATCTGGCCCGACGCCTCCACCTGCAGCGGACGCTCGCAGGTGATGTTCAGGTCCGAGACGTTGTCATTCGAGTCCAGCATCGCCGTCAGCAGGTCGTCGATTTCGGCTTTGCGCATGGCGCGTCTCCTTCGGCCTCTCTAGCCCAGCTCGTCCGGCGGCGTCTTCAGGAACGGCAGGAACTTCTGCTTGTCGATGCACTTGTCGTACGCATCCTCGGGGCCGATGCGCTTGGCATTCAGATGTTCCATGATCGCGTCGTCGAGCCCCTGCATCCCGAACTTCTTGCCCGTCTGGATCGCCGAGGGTATCTGGTGCGTCTTGCCCTCGCGGACGAGGTTCGACACGGCCGCCGTGCAGACGAGGATCTCGAGTCCCGCGACGCGGCCCTTCTTGTCGATCCGCTTGAAGAGGTTCTGGGCCACGACGACCTTGAGACCGGTCGAGAGGCTGTTGCGGATCTGCGCCTGCTCTTCGGCCGGGAACACCTCGATCACGCGGTCGATCGTCTTCGGCGCGCTCGTCGTGTGGAGCGTGCCGAACACGAGGTGACCGGTGTTCGACGCCTCGATGGCGAGGCGGATCGTCTCGAGGTCCCGCATCTCCCCGACGAGGATGATGTCCGGGTCTTCGCGAAGGGCGCCCTTGAGCGCCGCCGCGAACGACTTCGTGTGCGTGCCCACCTCGCGGTGGTTGATGAGACAGCCCTGGCTCTGGTGCACGAATTCGATCGGGTCCTCGACGGTGATGATGTGGTCCTTCCGCATCTTGTTGGCATGGTCGATGATCGCGGCGAGCGTCGTCGACTTGCCGGAGCCCGTCGGACCGGTCACGAGCACGAGGCCCTTGTTGAGCAGCGCGGCCTTCTTGAGGATCGGCGGCAGGCCGAGATCGTCCGCCGTCAGCACCTTCGTCGGGATCTGGCGGAACACGGCGCCGCATCCGTTCTTCTGCATGAAGAAGTTCGCGCGGAACCGGGCGACGCCGGGGATCTCGTAGCCGAAGTCGACGTCGCCCGTCTCTTCGAACTGCTTGATCTTGTGTTCCGGCGCGATCTCGTAGAGCATCGCGCGCAGGTTGTCGTTGTCGAGCGGGTCGTACTTGATCCGCTCGAGGTCGCCCTGCAGACGAATGATCGGTTGCTGTCCCGCCACCAGGTGCAGGTCAGATGCGCCCTGGTCGAACATGAGCTTGAAGAACGCGTCAATCTTCGCCATGTGTCGGCTCCTCTAGATGAGCGTGCTGCCCGGAATGCGCTGGGACTGGACCACAAAAAAGCGACACGAGCGTACGGTGCCAGCGCGACGCAAGTCAAGGCGGTCGGTGCGGTGACAAAAACCGTCACCGCGCTGTCGCTGGTTGTCGCGCGGCGACACCGCGGCGGCGACACCGGGCCCGTAAACACCGGACGAATCGGCGTTTATGGTGCGCATTTTTGCTTGTGCCGCGTGGCACTAGCCGTGCAGACTGGTGCGCCGAAGGTGTCCAATCCTGTCGGAGGTCGAAGGAGGGCTTTCATGATCCAGTGGTGGCACAAGAGGCGATTCCGCCTCGGTGATCAGCGTGGCTTCACGTTGATCGAGCTGCTGATCGTCGTCGCGATCATCGGCATCCTCGCCGCGATTGCGATCCCGCTTTACAACAACGTGCAGCAGCGGGCGCGGATCGCCAAGGCGCAGGCCGACGTCCGGTCGATCGCGTCGGCCGTGTCGATGTACGGGGCGCACATGGGGGCGATCCCGAGCACGATGACCCTGCTGACCGCGTCGAGCTCGAACAACGAGGGACAGACGTCGGGCGCGTTCCTCGCGGCGATTCCGAATCCGCCGTCCGGCTGGGCGGGCAGCTACACGTACACGAGCGCGGCCGACGGCACGTTCACCGTCTCCGCGACGGGTGACTCCACCACGGCGAAGGTGCCCTGACGCGCCACTGTGGTCGTCCGGGGGAGGGCCGATGGCCCTCCCCCGAATTTTGTCCGCTCCTTTGATTGAACTCTGTTGATGTCCTCCACCACCCCATCCACGAACGCCGTCGCGTTCCCGCGAACGTGGGAGAGCGCCGCCGCTCCTGACGCCCGTGTGCGCCGGGTCGCCCGGGCGCTGGTTCCCGTCGTCATCGCGCTCGTGACGTTCGGCGTCTTTTCGACGGCGCTCGACAACGGGTTCGTCGATTGGGACGACAGCGTCCTCATCACGAAGAACGAGCACTTCCGCGGGCTGGGGTGGTCGCAGATCCGGTGGATGTTCTCGACGATCCTGATGGGCCACTACGTCCCGGTGACGTGGCTGACGCTCGGCCTCGATTACGTCCTCTGGGGCATGGATCCGGCCGGGTATCACTTCACGAACGTCGTCATCCATGCGCTGAACGGCGCGCTCTTCTATTTCCTGGCGCTGCGCCTGCTGCGCGCGTCCACGTCGTTCGGCGCCTTCTCGCTGCACGTCGCGGCGGCGGTGAGCGCGCTCTGGTTCGCCATCCATCCGCTGCGCGCCGAATCGGTCGCCTGGGTCACGGAGCGGCGGGACGTCCTCTCCGGGCTGTTCTTCTTCGCGACGCTGCTCCTCTACCTGCAGGCGCGCGAGCGGGACGGCGCGGCGCGCGTGTGGCGTCATGCCGCCGCGGGCGCGTGCTACGTGCTCGCGTTCCTGTCGAAGTCCATGGTCATGACGCTCCCGGCGCTGCTGATCCTGCTCGACGTGTATCCGTTCCGCCGGCTGACGCTGTCGCCGCGGACCTGGCTCGCGCCCGACGTCTGGCGTGAAAAGGTTCCGTACCTCGCGCTCGGCGTGGTCGCCGCGCTCGTCGGGTACTGGGCGCAGGCGGCGAACGTGTTCATCACGACGCTCACGACCATTCCGCTCGGCGGGCGCGTGGCGATGGTCGCGCACAGCCTGTGGTTCTACCTGTCGAAGACGCTGCTGCCGACGGGGCTGTCACCGCTCTACGAACTCCCGCCGCGGGTGGAGCTCTCCGCGCCGGAGTTCCGCCTGCCGCTCGTCGCGGCCGTCGTCATCACGGCGATCCTCGTGGCGCTCTGGCGGCGCTGGCCGGCCGGCCTCGCCGTCTGGGCCGCGTACGCGCTGCTGCTGTCGCCCGTCATCGGCATCGTGCATTCGGGCCACCAGCTCACGCACGACCGCTACAGTTATCTGTCGTGTCTCGGCTGGGCGCTGCTCATCGGCGGCGCCGCGGGAAGCCTCGCCGTCGCGTACTCGCGCCGGGTCATCTCATCCGCGGTCGCGAGCGCGGCCGCCGTGGCCGGCGTCGCGTGGATCGCCGCGCTCGGCGTGCTCACCTGGCATCAGGCGGGAACGTGGCGCGACACCGAAACGCTCTGGCGCTACGCGCTCGAGTCGACGCCGGACTGCTCCGTCTGCCAGGTGAACCTCGGCACCGTCCTGCTCAACCAGAACCTCGGAGCGCTGGCGCTCGGCCATCTCGAACGCGCGCTGGAGCATCGGCCCGACCGCATGCGCGCGCACCAGAACATCGGGCTGGCGCTCGCGCGCGGCGGCGACGTCGAACGCGCGCTCGGTCATTTCCGGCGGGCGGTCGAGCGCTATCCCGACGACCCGTCGACGCTGATGAACTTCGGCGTCTCGCTCATGAAGCTGCGCCGCCCGGCGGAAGGCATCGCCTATCTGCGTCAGGCCGCGCGGCTCGCGCCGAACGACCCGACCGTCGCCGGCAATCTCGCGAGCGCGCTCCTCGAGACCGGCCGGGCCGCCGAAGCGGTCGAGATGTTCCGTCGCGCCGTCGCGCTGAACCCGTCGGGCTCGTACCCGCGCTACGGGCTGATGCAGGCGCTGCTCTCCACCGGTGACATGGACGGGGCGCGGCGCGAGCTGAGCTTCCTCCGCGTGGTCGATCCTCCGGCGGCCAACGCCGTCGGCCCCCTCACGCTGGAGCGCTGGTAAATGGACGGCACCACGCACGGAGACACCGTCGTGCTCGGATCGCACGCCGAGCGAGCCGGACACCGGCCGACGCTCGACACCGGCGCCGGCGCCTCGCGCTGGACTCCGCTCCTCGCGGCCCTCATGGCACTCGTGACGTTCGCCGTCTTCTCGCCGGCCCTCCAGAACGCGTTCGTCGAGTGGGACGACGAGGTCCTGTTCACGCGCAACGAGCACTACCGCGGCCTCGGCTGGCCGCAGATCCAGTGGATGTTCACGACGGTCAAGATGGGCCACTACGTCCCGATCACGTGGCTCACGCACGGGCTCGATTACGTCCTGTGGGGCATGGACCCGGCCGGCTATCACTTCACGAACCTGTTGATCCACGCGGCCGCGGCCGCCGTGTTCTACTGCGTCGCGCTCCGCCTCCTCGTGGCCGCGCATCCGTTCACGTCGCCCGCGCGCGAGCTCGCCGCGCTCGCGGCCACCCTGTTCTTCGCCGTGCACCCGCTGCGCGCGGAATCCGTCGCCTGGGTGACCGAGCGGCGCGACGTGCTGTCGGGCCTCTTCTTCTTCCTGACCGTCCTCTTCTACCTGCAGGCGCGCGAGCAGCAGGGCCGGGCACGGGCGCGCCGCCACGTCGCGGCCTGCGCCTGCTACCTGCTCGCGATGCTCTCGAAGTCGATGGTCATGACGCTCCCGGCGATCCTGATTCTCCTCGACGTCTACCCGTTCCGCCGGCTCGGCGCGTCACCGCGCACCTGGCTCCGCGCGGACGCGTGGCGCGAGAAGGTGCCGTACATCGCGCTCGGCCTGCTCGCCGCCGTGCTCGGGTACTACGCGCAGGCGGCGAACGCCTTCATCACGCCGGCCAAGGACATTCCGGTCGCCGCGCGACCCGCGATCGTCGCGTACGGGCTCTGGTTCTACGTCTCGAAAACGTTCATGCCGTTCAACCTGTCGCCGCTCTACGAGCTGCCGCCGAAGATCAGCCTGTTCGGCCCGCGGTTCATCAGTCCGACGCTCGGCGTGCTCGGCATGATCGTCGGCCTCCTGCTCCTGCGGCGGCGATGGCCGGCAGGGCTTGCCGCGTTCGCCTCGTACGCGATCCTGATCTCGCCCGTCGTCGGGATCGTCCACTCGGGCTATCAGCTCACGCACGACCGCTACAGCTATCTGTCGTGCGTCGGCTGGGCGCTGCTCGTCGGCGCCGGCGTCGGCCTCGTGGCCGACGTCGTCCGGCGCGGCGCCATCCGCCCGGCGTTGACGCGCGTGCTCGGCATCGCGCTGGCGGGATGGTTCGTGGCGCTGGCGTTCCTCACGTGGCAGCAGGTCCAGGTCTGGAAGGACACGAGCACGCTGTGGGAATACGCGCTCGACGCCGAGCCCGAGTGCACGGTCTGCCTGTACAACCACGGCGCGCTGCTCTACAACCTCGGCAAGCCGGCGCTCGCGGTGCAGCGGTTCGAGCAGATCATGGCCGTCCGGCCCGACCGCGCCCGGGCGCAGGGCAACCTCGGCCTGGCGTACGTCGCCGTCGGCGATCTGCCACGCGCCGCGCAGGAGTACCGCAGCTTCCTCGCGCGCATCCCCGACGACATCGAGGCCCACAACAATCTCGGCGTCATCTGGATCGCCCTCGGTCGGCCGCGCGACGCGATGTTCGAGTTCGAGTTCGCCTTGAGGCTCCAGGACAATCCCGTGTTCCGCGCGAATCTCGCGCTCGCCCTGCTCGACGCCGGCGAGACCGACCGCGCGGTCTCGGAAGCGGAGCGCGCCGTGGCCCAGCAGCCGGACCTCGCGCAGGGCCGCTTCGCCCTCGGGCTCGCCCATCGGCGTCGCGGCGACCTCCGGCGCGCGAGCCATCAGCGGGAGATCCTCCAGAGACTCGATCCCAGGATCGCGGGCCAGCTCGGCGCCTGGCTTCTCGAGACGTGGTGACCGGCGCATGGAGCATCGGCTTCTCCACGTTCTGACCGCTGCGCTCTTCGGCCTCGCCGTCGGGAGCTTCGTGAACGTCGTCGCATCGCGGCTGCCCGAGCGCCGGAGCCTCGTGCACCCCGGCTCGGCGTGCCCGGGCTGCGGCGTCGCGATCGCCTGGCATGACAACATTCCGATCCTGTCATTCACGCTGCTCCGTGGCCGATGCCGGGCCTGCGGAATGGCGATCGCGTGGCGCTACCCGGCCGTGGAAGCCGCGACGGGGGCGCTCTGGGCGCTCGCTTGGTGGATGTGGGGCCCGACGCTCGACTTCGCCGTCGCCGTCCTCTTCGTGACCGCCCTCGTGGCCATCACCGCCATCGACGTCGAGCGTCAGATCATTCCGGACTTGATTACCCTCCCCGGCATCGTGGCAGGATTGTTTTGGTTATCATCCTTGCCAGCGGTGGCGGCATGGGTGGGGGGGACATGAAGCTCGGCGCGATGTTCGGCGCCTTTTTAGGCTGGAAAGTTACGCTCGTGGCGCTGTTCGTCGCGGTGGTCCTCGGTGGTGGCCTCGCATTGGTTCTTCTGGCCTCGGGCCGGGTACGGCGAAAGGATCCGATCCCGTTTGGTCCTTTCCTTGCAGCCGGCGGGGCGGTCGGACTCTTCTGGGGTGAGAGAGTGATTGAATGGTATCTCGGCGGATTCGGCGACTAGACGCGCGAGGCTTCAGCCTCGCCGAACTGATCGTCGTGGTCGCGGTGATCGGCATCCTGATGGTCGTCGGGATGCCGACGTTCCTCACGTACTGGCGCACGTCGACGCTCAAGGCCGGCGCGCAGGAGCTCGTCTCGCTCCTGAACCAGGCGAAGCAGATCGCGATCAAGGAAAACGAGACGGTCTGCGCGCGGACGGACACCGGCACCGGCACCTACGGGACGAAGCTCCGGTACATGCGCGGCAGCTGCGCCGCGGCCAGCACGTGCACGGCGACCGGCAACGTCTCGCCGTGTATCTGGACGGGGGCGGGCTCGGACGGCAGCGGCTACTTCACGCTGTCGAATCGGATCGAGGCGAACGCCACGGCGAACGTGAGCTTCAGCTATCTCGGCGCGGCGAGCCCGAGCGGCTCGTACACGGTCCGCGTGATCGACAACCCCTCGGGCACGGCCACCGTCACGGTCGCCGGCTCGGGACGGATCAGCTACTCCTTCCCATGACCAGCCTGACGCGCGCGCTCCGCGACGAACGCGGCATCACGCTCGCCGAGATCCTGGTGGCGACCGTCGTCATCAGCATCGGCCTCGTCGGCCTCGCCGTCGTCATTCCGCTGTCGAGCTACGGTGTCCACGAGGGCAACGCGCTGTCGACCGCGACGTTCCTGGCCGAGCAGCGCCTCGAGGAGGTCCGGAATGCCGCGTGGACGACCACGCCCAGCGCGAACGACTGCCTCGGCACGTCGACCGGCGACGCCGCGCCGTCATCGTCGGGGTGCGCGCGCACGCTCTCGCCCGCGCAGGCGACGGTGCCGAACTGCACGAACGGCACGGCGTGCACGACCTTCTCGGATGAATCGGCCGTGACCGGCTTCGGCAGCTACGGCCGGAAAGTCCGCGTCACCGACTGCGGCACGACGGCGTGCGCCGGCATCACCGACGCCAACATGCGGCTGGTCCAGGTGACCGTCACGTACCGGCCGATGAGCGGGACCGGTGCCATCTCGACGACAGGCGGCAAGTCCGCCGTGCTCGAGATGATCGTGAGCCGACGCGATTGAATAACGAACACGGCTTCACCCTCACCGAGCTCCTCGTCGCGTGCGCCGTCGTGGGCGTCGTGATGGCGGGCGTGTTCACGCTGCAGCAGCAGGGCCAGAACGCGTATCTCTGGGGATCGGCGCGCGTCGAGGTCCAGCAGAACGCGCGGCTCGCGCTGGACCTCATGACACGCGAGATCCGGTCCGCGATCACGATCTCGAGCTGCGCGTCCACGAAGGTCGCCTTCACCGATTCCGCCAGCGTCGCCACGGTCTACGAGCAAGTCGGTTCTCGCCTGCTGCGCACCAAGGCCAACGGCACGACGACGGTGGACGCGGCCGACAACGAAGTCATCGGCGGGGTGCAGTCGTTCGCCATTACGTGCTACGCGTCGGACGGCTATACGGCGACCACGACGCCGGCGAACGTCCGCTCGGTCCGTTTCCAGATTCAGACGCGCGTCTCAAACACCGGGGTCGCCTCGGGAGCGGCTGGGAATCAGCATGCGATCGTTGAGTCGCGGGTCAAGCTGAGGAACATCTGAAGTCGGCGTCCGCTGTCGCGGGCGCGCTGATCCTGGCGCTCGCGGCGTGTAACAACCCGCCCCCGCCGCCGCCCACCGCCGCACCGGCGACCGCACCCGTTTCGCCTCCAGCGGTCCGCGCACGCGAAGCGGCGAAGCAGTCGGACTGGAAGACCGCCGCGCCGCTGTTCCGCGAGGCGATCGCGGCCGCGCCGAACGACCTCTCGCTGCACTACGAGCTCGCCGTCGTCGCGACGTACCTCGACGACCGGGACGAGGCGACGCGGGAGTTCCGCTGGGTGCTCGCGAATGCCGCGCCCGAGTCGATGGAGTACCGCGCCGCGAAGAGCTGGCTGGCCGACGCCTGGAGCCCGGCGACGAGCGGTTCGCCGCCGGCCGCCGGGGCGGGCGGCGCCACGGCACCGCCGACCATCAAGCACGTCGAGCGGACGGGCGATGCCGGGCTGTATGGACGGGTGGCCTGGTCGTCGGAGCCCGGCGGGCCGCCTTCGATCAAGCGTATGCAGGTGCATCTGACCGGCGTACCGGACACCCCGACGACGGATCAGCGATACACCGTTCGGACAGATGAGGAGGGACGCTACGAATTCAAGCGGATCGTGGGAGGACCATACAAGCTGAGCAACCGCGTGGCCGGCAAGCCCACGTGGCGGCTGAGGGTCGAGGTCGAGGCGGGACGGGACACCGCCCTGGATCTGACCCCCGGTAACAGCATTACCGTGCGCGACGACTTCCCGGAGACTGCCCAGTGAAGCGTATGTGGCCGATCTGTTGTGGCTTTCTCGTGATGGGCCCCCAGCGCTGGTATGACCGGAAAACGTTGGGTGCGGGTTGGGGCGGCACCTATACTACTGTCCCGACAGGTGATTGAAAACGCATGTTTAGCAAGTTGAAGTTCAAGAAGCAGTCTGAGTTGTTCGGGCTGGACATCGGCTCGAGCGCCGTAAAAGTCGTCCAATTGAAGGCGGCGGACGGCGGCGGTGTCTCCCTGGCCGGCCTCGGCATCGTGAGCCTGCCGCAGGACGTCATCGCCGACGGCAGCATCAAGGATGCGGCCACGGTGAGCGACGCCATCAAGGAGGCGGTCGCAAAGGCCGGCGTCACCGGCACCGACGCCGCGATCAGCATCTGCGGACGTGAGCTGATCATCAAGAAGGTGCAGATCCCGTCCGTCCCGGCCAAGGAGCTCCACGACGCCGTGCAGCTCGAGGCCGAGCACCACATCCCCTTCGCCATCGACGAAGTCTTCGTCGATTACCACGTCGTCGGGGAGAGCGGGAACAACCTCGATCTCATCCTGGTCGCGGTCAAGAAGACGAAGGTGATGGAGTACGTCACCGTCGTGGCCGAGGCCGGTTTCAATCCGCTGATCGTCGACGTCGACAGCTTCGCGCTGTCGAACCAGTTCGAGGTCAACGTCGGCGAGGAGGGCGAGGAAGCCGTCGCCCTCATCGACATCGGCGCCTCCGTCATGAAGACGAACGTCATGCGGAACGGCGCTTCGATCTTCGCGCGCGACATTCCCTTCGGCGGCAACCAGTACACGCAGGCGATCGCGTCGCGGCTCGGCGTGGCGTTCGAGCAGGCGGAAGCGGCCAAGCTCGGCCGTGACGCCGGCGTGGAGTGGGACACGCTCTCGCCCGCCGTCGAAGAGGTCTCGCACGAGCTCTCGCTCGAAGTGCAGCGGACCTTCGACTATTTCGCCTCCACGGCGGAGTCGGAGCGTATCGGGAAGATCGTGCTCTCGGGCGGATGTTCGCAGGTCCCCGGACTCACCGATTACCTGGCCTCGAACTGGGGCATCCCCGTCGAGCTGGCGCGACCGTTTGAGCGGATCGCCGTCAGTGACGCGCATGCCGAAGAAGTCAACGCCGCGGGCGCGGCGCTGGCGGTGGCGGTCGGTCTCGGGCTTCGGAAGGCAGGAGACAAAGGCAAATGATCAGGATCAACCTCGCCCCGCCCGAGGGCGTCAGGCTAGCCGGCGGCGGCCGGAAGTTCTCGCTTCCCACGCTGCCGGATTTCAATCTCGGGATGCTCTTCGGTGTCGTCTACGTCGTCACCGCGCTCGCGATGGGTGGCTGGTGGTACTCGGTGTCGGCCCAGGAAGCGAGCCTCACGGCCAAGGTGCAGACGACCAAGGCCGAGCTCGAAGTGCTGAAGCAGCGCGTCGGCCAGGCCGGCAAGATCAAGGAGCAGGTGGCGGAGCTCAAGAAGCGCGTCGACGCCATCAACCAGCTCACGAAGAACCAGCAGCGTCCGGTCGTGCTCTTCGATGCGCTCGCCGACGTCGTCCCGCGCGACCTGTGGATCAACAGCCTCGAGGAGCGTGGCACCACGCTGAAGATCACCGGCACGTCGTACTCGACGACCGCGGTCGCCGATTTCATGGCGAACCTCCGCTCCTCGGGGCGGTTCAAGGACGTCGACATCGTGCAGTCTCGGCAGGACATCACCAAAACCCCACGCATGGTGACCTTCGAGGTCACGTGCCGCTTTGAGAGTTAGTCATGGCTAGCGCGTCTGAATTCTTCGCGCCGATCGTCAATCTCCCGAAGCCGGCCAAGCTCGGCCTCGGGTTCGGCGGCGTCATCGCGATCGTCGCCGCCGTCTACTTCCTCGTCATGTCGCCGGCCTTCGAGCGGGTGGCGAAGCTCGAGGGCGAGCTGACGAAGGTCGAGGACGAGGTGAAGCAGAACCGCCTGGTCCTCGCCCAGCTCGAGACGTTCAAGCGGCAGGCCGCGGAGCTGGAAAAGCAGCTCCAGGTGCTGACCGTGAAGCTCCCGACCGAAAAGGAGATGCCGCCGCTCTACCGGACGCTGAGCGACACGGCGTTCCAGGCCGGGCTCGCGGTGATGCTGTTCCAGCCGCGTGAGGCGCGCATCCAGAACTACTTCGCCCAGGTGCCGATCACGCTGACGGCCGAGACCGGGTATCACGACCTTGCGACCTTCTTCGACCGTCTCGCCGGGCTCCCGCGCGTCGTGACGGTCGAGCAGTGGAAGCTCTCGGGCATCAGCCGGATCAAGCAGCCGATCCGCGCCGACATGACGCTCGCGACGTATCAGTACCGGCCGGTCGGCTCGCCGCCCGCGCCGAAGCCCGGAGCGAAGAAGTGACGGCCCGGGGCCGCGTGCTCTGCGCGCTCGGCGTGACGGTGACGCTCGCCGCCTGCGGCGGGTCGCCGCCGCCTCCACCGCCCCCGCCGCCTCCGAAGCCTGCCGCGGCACCGGCGCCGCCAAAGCCGGTGGCAGCGGCGCCGCAGCCGGCGGTGAAGCCGGGTCAGCCGGCGCCGGCAACGGCGCAGGCCGCGAAGCCCGGTCAGCCGGCGGTCGCAGCGCCGACGGCCGCAGCGCCTCAGAAGCCGGGGCAGCCCGTTGTTGCGGCGCAGCCCGCGCCGAAGCCGGGTCCGAAGGCGCCGGCCGGCACGGCTGTCGCTCAGTCGGCACCGAAGCCCGGTCAGCCGGGTCAACCCGCGGCGCCCGCCGCGAAGCCAGGTCAGCCGGCTCCGGCCGGCGCGCCGCAGGCCGCCGACGCGATTCGCGCCGCGGCCACCGCGAGCGCGCCCGCGAAGCCGAAGTACGAAGTTCGCGGGCGTCGCGATCCGTTCGAGAACCTCGAGCTCGCCGTGAAGGAAAAGGAGGCGTCGGGCGGGTTCAGCGTCGCCGCCACGAAGCTCACCGGCATCGTGCATGGGCAGGTGCCGCTGGCGCTCGTGGAGACGGCCGAGGGGCATGGTTACATCCTGAAGTCCGGCGACATGCTCGGCGACGGCCGGGTGGTCGAGATCGGGCGGGACACCGTGGTGTTCGTTGTTCCGCCGAAACCGGGCTCCCCCAATAACCGCGTCGTTCTCAAACTGACGACGGATTGAATGAGCCAATTACGACATCGCTCCCTGTTGGCTGTGTTCGGACGGCTGGTGTTGGTGACCCTCGTTCCTGCCGTAGCCGCGGCTGGAGAGCTTCACACGCCTGCGGCGGCCACGCGGCTGGACGATGTCGTGGTCACGACGAAACCTGACGTCACCACCATTCACCTCAAGACCTCGGGCCGCCCGAAGTACCAGGCGGACTTGATCGACACGCCGCCCCGCGTCGTGATCGATCTCGAGGAGACCGCATTCGCGTGGCGGCCGGTGCGGCACGAGCTCGCCGGCACGCCCGTGCGTCAGATCCGCGGAAGCCAGTTCCGGAAGGGCATCGCGCGCGTCGTCGTGGAGCTGACCGGCCCCACGAGCTACGCGGTTCGTCAGAACACCGACGGCATCGTGATCGTCCTCGGCACGCCGCGGGAAACGCCGGCCGTGATGACGCTCGAGACCGCGCCGGTCGAGGACCGTACGTCCGAGACGCGCGGTCCGATCGTCATCGCCCAGGCGCCGCCGCCGCCGCCGCGGCCGGCCGCACCGGCACCG
>JACPCW010000020.1 GCA_016184365.1 Candidatus Rokuibacteriota bacterium | reverse complement strand
GATGCGCCCGACGTCTCGGCGCGGGCGAGCCTGCGGCAGACCCTGAGCCTGGTCGGCAAGGCGCTCGGGGCGACGGCGGTGAGCGCGCTGAGCGCTGGACCGCGCACGGTGAGGTTCGATCCCGCCGGCGTCGAGATCGACGTCATGGAGTTCGAGGACGCTGTGGTGGCGAACACACCGCCGGCGCTCGAGCGGGCCGCGCGGGTCTACCGCGGAGACTTGCTGGCCGGGCTCGTGATCAGCGATCCCCTCTTCAAGGAGTGGCTGCTGGAGGCGCGCGAGCGGCTTCGGGAACTGGCCGTGGAAGTCCAGGCGCGGCTGCTGGCCCACCGGTCCCGCGAGGGCGACGACGAGCGGGCGATCCAGGCCGCGCTCCGGCTGCTCGCGCTCGATCCGCTGCAGGAGGCCGCGCACCGCACACTCATGCGTCTCTACGCGCGGAGTGGGCGCCGGGCGGCGGCGCTCAGACAGTACCAGGCGTGCGTGAGCGTGCTCCAGCGGGAGTTCGGCACCGAGCCGGAGGTAGAGACCCGCGCGCTCTATCAGGACATCCTGCGGCAGCCCCAGGCCACCGGACGCGAGGCGACGCCGAGCGGCGCCGCACCGGTCACTTCGCCGGGTGAACCGCGCGCCGACATCGCCCCGCCCGAGATCCCCATCGTCGGCCGCGTCGCCGAGCTGGCCACACTTCGCACCGCGCTGGACGAGGCGCGGTGGGGACGCGGGCGCGTCGTCGCCATCCTCGGCGATGCCGGCATCGGCAAGACGACGCTGCTGCGCGCGCTCGCGGCCGAGGCCTCGGCGCAGGGCGCCCACGTGCTCCTCGGTCACGCCCACGAGAGCGAACAGATCCTGCCCTTCGGGCCGTGGGTCGATGCGCTCCGCTCGGGTCACGTCGCGACGGACGAGGCGCTCCTCGGTGGGCTCGCCCCCGTCTGGCGCAGCGAGCTTGCCCGCTTGCTGCCCGAGGTCGCCGTTCCCGCCCCTCCGCCGGCCGACGATTCGCGCCGCCTCTTCGAAGCGGTGAGTCAGCTCGTCACGCAGCTGGCCGCGGCGCAGCCGCTCGTCCTCATGCTCGAGGACATCCACTGGGTCGACGCGATGACCCTGCGCCTCATCGCGTTCCTCGGACGGCGACTGGGGAGCAGCCGCGTCCTGCTGGTGGTCACGGCGCGCCACGAGGAGCTGGATCGGGCGCCGCTGCTCGGTCAGATTGTGGACGAGCTGGATCGAGAGGCCGTCGTCACCTCGCTCACGGTGAGGCCGCTCTCCGTCACGGAGACGGCGAGCCTCGTGCGTGCGCTCAGCCGACCTTGGAGCGACACGGAGGCGCTCGCCCACCTCGATCAGCGCGTTTGGCAGGTGAGCGAGGGCAACCCGTTCGTCATCGTCGAGATGGTCCGCCCGCTCGCGGGGGCGATGCCGGCGTCCTCGGCCGGGCTCGCGCTGCCGGACAGCGTGCGGGCCTCGACCGCGAGCCGCCTGGAACGCCTGAGCGATCGCGGACGCGAGCTCGCCACGGTGGCGGCCGTCATCGGGCGTGAGTTCGAGTTTCCGGTGCTCCAGCGCGCCAGCGGGCTCACCGAACCGGAGACCGCGGAGGGGCTCGAGGAGCTCGTCAGGCGGCGGGTGCTCCGCGAGGTCGGCGAGGCGTTCGACTTCGTCCACGATCGCGTGCGGGAGGTCGCGTACACGAGCCTGCTCGCGCCGGGCCGCAAGCTGCTGCACGCGGCCGTGGGTCGGGCGCTGGAAGCGCTGCACGCGAGCCGGCTGGCGGAGGTGTCCGACCGGCTCGCGCACCACTGGGCGCGGGCGGACCAGCCCGGCCCGGCCATCACCTACCTGCGGCTCTTCGCGGCGCGCGCGGCGCGGGCGTACGCGCTCGACGAGGCCCTCGGCGCGCTGCGGGTGGCGCTCGAGACCGCCGGCCGGCTCGGGCCCGCGGAACGCAACCGCATGGACGTCGAGATCGCGCTCGAGCAACCGCTGCTGCTGCACCTGCTCGGACGGATCCAGGCGATACGCGACCTGCTGGAGCCGCGGCGGGCGATCGTCGAGCGACTCGGCGACCCGGCGTTGCTCGGGCCCTACCACTTCTGGCTCGGGCACGCGGCCAGCCTGCTCGGCGATCGTCGAGCCGCCCTCGAGCACACGCGACTGGCGATCGCCGCGGGCGAGACGTGCGGGGACGCGGCGACGGTCGGACGCGCGTATCACGTGCTGGCGCTCGAGGACTTCTGGGACGGCCGCTACCGGGATGGCACCGACCACGGCCGCCGGGCCGTGACGCTGCTCGAGGCCTCGGCCGAGCGGTGGTGGCTCGGTCATTCGCACTGGACGGTCGGCATCAACCTGTGCCTCTCGGGCCGGTTCGACGCCTCGCTCGAGGCCTTTGCGCGAGTCGCCGCGGTGGCGAGATCCGTCGATGATGCGCATCTCGCGACGGATGCCGCGTGGGGCGAAGGCTGGGTGCGCGCGTTCCGCGGCGAATGGGACGAGGCCATCGCGGCGTGTCGCCGCGGGCTCGACCGCGCGCGCGATCCCATGGACGCCGCCGTCGCCCGCGGCTTTCTCGGCTTCGCGCATCTCGAGCGGGGCGACGCCGCCGAGGCGATCGCCGAGCTGGAGCGCGCCGTCGGCGAGCTCGAGGGGTTCGGTTACAGTCCGGTGGCGGCGGGCGTCACGGCGTTCCTGGCCGAGGCGTGTCGCATCGGCGGGCAGCCGGCGCGCGGGCGCGAGGCGGCGAGGCGCGCGAGCGAGGTCGCGGCCGCAGTGGGATTCGCCTACGGTCGCGCCTTCGCCGAGCGGGTGCTCGGCCGCATGCTACTCGCCGAGGGCGCAATCGACGCCGCCGCCGATCGGCTGCATGCGGTTCTGGCGGCGCTCGCGGCGACCGACGCCCGCTTCGAGGTCGGCCGGGCGCACCTCGACCTCGCCGAGGTCGCGCACGCCCGGGGGGATCGCACCGCTGCCGCCGAGCATCTCCTCGAGGCCGGGAGGATCCTGCGCGAGCTCGGCGTTCCGTGGTGGGCGGCGCGCGCGCGCCGGCGCGCGCACGCGCTCGGGCTCACCGCGCACGCCGCGCGGCGGTCAGCGGCTACGGCCGGCCGAGCAGGCTCTCGGCGGCCTCCATGAGCGCGTCTCGGAGAGCGTCGGATGGGCGTGGATCGTGAGCGCGAGGTCCTCCGCGGTGACCGCATCTTCGGGACGGCGACGAGCCCCACTGGCTCGGCCTGAGCTACTGGGTGCTGGGTCTCAACCACCTCCTGCGGGGCGAGTTCGCGCCGGCCTTGGCCGCGGAGAGAGAGGTCGAGATCCTTGGGGATCGGACCGCAGACCCGCGGCTCCAGGCGTTCGCGGGCTGGTCGCAGGGCTGGATTGAAGCCTCCTCTGCCACGGCTTGCCGGAATCCTGGTACTCGTGGCGCCAACGGCTCGCAGCGCTCGCCGACGCGGGCTTCCACGTCGTGGCGCCGGGCATGCGCGGCTACGGCCAGACCGACCGCCGCGACGCGATCGAGCAGTACACGCTGTTCCACCTCGTGGGCGACATGGTCGGTCTCGTCGCTGCGCTCGGCGTGGAGACCGTCGGTCATCGCGGGGCACGACTGGGGCGCGCCGGTCGCGTGGCACGCGGCGCTGCTGCGTCCCGACCGCTTCCGCGCGGTCATCGGGCTCAGCGTGCCCTATCGACCGCGCGCGGAACTGCCCTACAGCGCTTCTGGCTGGACCAAGCGGAGGCGGAGCTCGCCTGGCTCGGCTGACCGAACGGTCGACGTCTCGGTGTCATTGACACCATTCCTCCTGTGTGGCAGTTTACCCGCCGAGGAGGAGCCGGTATGCCGCGACCCATGGAGTCGACGATCAAGCGCCCACGGATCAGTGTCGATGTCGGAGCCGACGTGCGCCGGCGGCTGCGTCTTGCGGCGGCCAAGCGAGATCTGACGGTCCAGCGATACGTCCTCGAGGCGATCGAGGAGCGCCTCAGAGAGGATCTCGGGGACGATAGCGAAGAGACGTTGACGGCGACGACCGACCCGGTGCTGGCCACCCTGTGGGACAATCGCCGGGACGCGGAGTATGACCGGCTATAAGCGAGGGGACGTCGTCCTCATCGGCTTCGTGTTCTCCGACGAATCGGGCAGGAAACTGCGACCGGCGCTCGTCGTCAGCTCTCCCGCCTACCATCGTGGTCGCCGGGAAGTCGTCGTCGCTGCGATCACGAGTAACGTGAGGCGCCGACTCTTCGGCGATCACCTCATCGTGGAGTGGAAAGCCGCCGGGCTCCTCTTTCCGTCCGTCGCGACCGGAGTCTTGAGAACCATCACGGGGACGATGATCGAGCGTACGCTCGGCACGATGCCCCGGTCGGACATGGACGCCGTCGACCAACAGCTCCGCCGGGCGCTGGCTCTCTAGCGCCGGGCGGCGCGAGCGGCGCGGGGCAAGCATTCCCGTCGCGTCGTCGGCTTGATCGACTGCGCATTCGGGGCAGGGATCAAGACGCCAAGTTTCTCGACCAGCTCCAGCGGATCCTGCAGGAGATGCGTCCCGCCGTCAGCCCGGGGTGATGGGCTTCGAGCTCCTCGGACACCTTGCGGGATCGCTGCCGTCACGCAGGCCGGCTCCGCGCAACTGAGTTGCGCGGAACGCCTGTTCCTGCCCACCTCCGCCCACTCCTGCCCACATGAGCCGGACGCAAGAGCGCGTAAAGATGCGATTTCGCAGCCGGAGCAGATACGCGCGATAGTAGCCGACAAGACTCAGCGTCCTCTCCATGCCTCTCGGCATCGCCGGGTGTTTGTCGAAGAGGAGGTCAGAGACTTCCAGCTCGGGTACGAGACCTACATGCAGAGCTTCGCGTTCCCGGGGGAGGAGCACAAGCAGCGCCTCGGCATGTTCCGTCAGACGCGCCGCCGACGCACGCCGCCACCGGCGCGCGCTCCGGCGAACTACCCACGCGGCTGCTCGCCGCCGCATGCCCGCGCATGTCACGCGGCGTCATCGCACGAGCACGCTGATCATCTCCTTGCGGACGAATCGCGTGCCGGACACGGTCGACGCCCCCCGAACGGTGACGATCAGATTCGCCGTACCGGGTTGGGGAATGCCGGGCGAGCGCCGCGTCAGACCTGGCGTCGTGGCCGCGCGAAACCGCGTCGACGTTCCGGCGGCACCGGGCGGCAGCGCGACGAGGGCGGCGCGATCGATGGCCGGAACATCGACCAGGCTGGACGCGAGGCGATCGGGCCTCACGGCCGCGTCGATGCGGTCCTCGATCAGCGTGAGCCGGCTCGTGTCGCGGAGGTAGATCGACGAGCGGTGGTCCGGTCGCGGTGCCGGCGGCATGTTTCCCCGCGACACCGGGCGCAATGCAGATCGAACGCACGCCTTTCCGCCGGCGGTGAGCTGTCGCTCGAGGTCGGCGCGATCAGCGTCGCCGCGATCGCTTTACCGGACGAGCACCTCGTGCACGATCTCGAGCATCATCCGGTGATCGAACGGCTTCGCGATGGCGCGCGTGGCGCCGAGGTGCAGGGCCTGCGCGAGGAAGTTCGTGTTGCCGCTGCGGCCGCCGCCCGACATGGCGATGATCGGCAGCCGCGGGAATTCCTGCCGCATCTCCATGATCGTCTCGATGCCTTCCTTCTCCGGCATGAAGATGTCGACGATGACGAGATCGGCCGGCGCCTCACGCTGACGGCGCAGCCCTTCCACGCCGTCGCCCGCCAGCACGACCTCGTGGCCGTCGAGCCTCAGGGCCGTTTCGAGGAGCGCGCGGATGTCCGGCTCGTCGTCGATCACGAGGATTCGCGCCACGGGCCCCCATTGTAGACTCTCCCGGTGGTAGCCGTCCCGCCCGACGACGATCCCAACACGCTGGCCCGGGCCCTCGCCTCCCGCACGGCGCAGCTCGACGCACTGCGGACCATCACCGCGGAGATCACGCACGAGCTCGACGTCAGCCGGCTCCTGGCGCTCATCAACCGCCGCGCGGCGGCGCTGCTCGACGCGCCGACGTCGGTGCTCTGGTCGTGGAGCGATGCGCGCGCGCTCTTCGTGCCCGCGGCGTGGCACGGCGTCGGCGACTGGATCCGCGAGCTCGCGCTCCGCGTCGGTGAAGGCGTGACCGGCGCGGTCGCCGCCCGGCGCGAAGGCCTGATCGTCGACGACTATGCGACGTCGCCGCTGCGGAGCGGCGCGACGGATCCGCGCTTCGTCCAGGAGACACGCGTCACGCGCGTGGTGGCCGAGCCGCTCATGTATCGCGATCGGCTGACCGGTGTGATCACCGTGTCGCGCGCCGAGCCGGCGTCCCGGTTCACCGAGGCGGACCGGGAGCTCCTGCGGATGTTCGCCGGCCAGGCCGCGATCGCGCTCGAGAACGCCCGGCTTCTCGAGCGCGAGCAGCACGCGCGCGCGGACGCGGAGGCCGCGCACCGCGACGCCGACTTTCTCGCCGAGGCCAGCACGCTGCTCGCGTCGTCGCTCGACTACGGGTCGACGTTCCGGCGCCTCGCGCGGCTCGCCGTGTCCCGCCTCGCCGACTGGTGCGTCATCGACGTCGTCGAATCCGCGGGACGGCTCTCGCGCCTCGCGACGGCGCACGCGGAGCCCGAGCGGGAAGATCTCGTCGCTCAGCTGCTGGCCTTCCCCGCGAACGAGACGGCGGCGAACGCCGTCGAGCGGGTGATCGCGACCGGCGAGGCGATCCTGACGAGCCGCGTCGACGAGGAGCATCTCCAGCGAGTCGCGCGCGAGCCGGGGCATCTCGCCGTGCTGCGCGCGCTCGGCGTCGCGTCCTATATCGCCGTGCCGCTGGTGGCGCGCGGCCGAACGCTCGGCGCGCTCTCGCTGGTGTCGGCGACGCCCGCGCGGCGCTATGGCGTGAAGGATCTCGCGCTCGCCGAGGATCTCGGCCGGCGCGCCGGCGCCGCCATCGACAACGCGCGGCTCTTTCGCGAGAGCGAAGCGCGCCGTCGTGAAGCCGAGGCGCTCCTCGAAGTCGGTCGGCTCATCACGGAGACGCTCGACCTCGACGCGGTCGGCCGCCGCATCGTCGAGAGCGTGCAGCAGCTCACGGCCAGCAGCATGGCGGTGCTCTACCGGCTCGACCCGGGGAGTGGCGACCTGCATCTCGTCGCGGGCAGCGGGCCCCACGTCGACTGGAACCGCGTCCTGAAACGCGGCACCGCCACGGTCGGCGCCGCCGTGCGCACGCGCGCACCGGTCACGACCCCCGACCTGCTCGCCGACCCGCGCATCGCGCTGGCGCCGGACGCGCGCGCTCGCATCGAGCGATCCGGGTACCAGGCGGTCCTCGCCGTCCCGATCCTCGGCAAGGACCGCGTGATCGGCGCGCTCGCCGCCGGCGATGCGCGCGGACGCGTGTATGGCGACGACGACGTGCGGCTCGTGCAGACGTTCGCGCACCAGGCGGCGGCCGCGCTCGAGAACGCGCGGCTCTATGCCGAGGAGCGCACGGCGCGCAGCGAGGCGGAAAACGCGAATCACATGAAGGACGAGTTCCTCGCGATGCTGTCGCACGAGCTCCGGACGCCGCTGACGTCGATCGTCGGATGGACGGGACTGCTGCGCGGCGGGCAGCTGGACGACGCCAGCGCCGAGCGCGCGCTCGAAACGATCGAGCGCAACGCGCGGCTGCAGACGCAGCTCGTCGAGGATCTGCTCGACGTGTCCGCGATCATCACCGGCAAGTTCCGGCTCGACCTCCGATCCGTCGAGCTCGCGGCGGTCGTCGAGGAGGCCGTCGAATCGATGCGGTCGGCCGCCGAGGCGAAGAAGCTCGTCCTCGAATGGCAGCGGTCGCCCGGGATCGGCGTCGTGCGCGGCGATCCTGACCGCATCCAGCAGGTCGTCTGGAATCTCCTGTCGAACGCCATCAAGTTCACCCCGGCGGGCGGCGTCGTGCGCGTGTCGCTGACGCCCGCCGGCACGCGCGCGCGTCTCGTCGTCGCCGATACGGGGCGCGGCATTCCGCGCGACTTCCTCCCGCACGTCTTCGAGCATTTCCGGCAGGCGGACGCCACCGCGACGCGGAGTCATCGCGGGCTCGGGCTGGGGCTCGCGATCGTTCGCCATCTCGTCGAGCTCCACGGCGGCGAAGTGCGCGCGGAGAGCGGGGGCGAAGGCCGCGGCGCCACGTTCACCGTCGAGCTGCCGCAGCTGCCGGACGTCGTCCCCGCGTCGTGGCGCGCGGCGGGTCCCGGCGGGTTCGACGCGCTGCCCGCCCTGGACGGCGTGACGGTGCTCGTGGTCGACGACGAAGGGGACACGCGCGAGCTGCTGCGGACCGTCCTCGAAAAACGCGGCGCGCACGTCGCGACGGCCGCGTCCGCCGGCGAAGCGCGGCAGGCGTTCGTGCGCATCATGCCCCGCGTGATCGTCAGCGACATCATGATGCCGGGCGAAGACGGCTACCAGCTCGTCACGTGGGTGCGCAAGCTCGACGCGGAGCGCGGCACCCGCACGCCGATGATCGCGCTCACGGCGTACGCGAGCGCGCAGGACCGCGGCCGCGCGCTGACCGCCGGCTTCGATCTGCACGTGCCGAAGCCCCTCGAGCCCGGCGAGCTCATCGAAGCCGTCGCGGCGGTGCTCGCGATCACGCCGTGAACAGTGGACGGGCGCGCCGCCTGCTCGCGGGCGCGCTCGGTTGCCTGCTGCTGCTGGTCGCGCCCGCGCCCGCCCAGGAAATCGTTCAGGCCGTCGTGCTCGATCTCACCGTCCTCGAGGTCCAGGTGATCGTCGCGGCCGCGCGCGCGGACGACAGGGTCCGGTGCGTCGTGCGAAGCGGCGACGCCCGCGCCCGCACCGTCGTGGAGCGCGCCGTCGGGACCGGGTTGTCTTCCGGCCGTACGACCATGCTGTCGCTGCCGCTCCCGCTGCTGGCGGCGGACGAGCGCGAGTTCACCGTGCATCTCGTTCGTGACGGAGACGTCGTCGCGCGCACGGCGTGGCGCGCGCTCCGGTGAAGCGGCGCGCCGGCACGAGCCGCTAGCCCGCTTCGCTGGAGTCGCCCGGGCGGTCGTCACGCGGCTCGGCGCGCGCGGGCGGTCGCCGCTGCCCCGTCATCCCCGCACAGTCGTCGCACTGCACGACCAGGCAGGCGCGCAGACGATCACCATGGCCCACCTGGAAGACGCGGGCATCGAGATAGGCGAGCTGACCCTCGGTCGAGCGGTCCCAGACGCGCCCGCAATCGGGGCAGAGAAACGGGCGGGGATCTTCGGGCATGGGTGTCACGCGGTGCGGAACCTGGGGGGCAAGTGGCATACCAGACGGGGTGTGGCTGGAACCCCGCGAGAGATCGGAGGCGGTCCCGGCCGCTGCGCGCGCCGCCTGTCAGGCTGACGCGCGCAGCGCCAGGATGGCGCGAGAGCTTACGGAACCTTCGCGGTCGTCGAGTCGCCCGTCGCGGAGACCGTGAACGTGCCGTCCGCGGCGCTCGTGTACGTGTAGCTGCCCGCCCAGCCGGACGGCGGGTTCGGAATCGCGGCGAGGAACGCGCCGGACGTCTGCCCTTCCGAGTTCGAGCTCGACGCCGTCAGCAGCGTGAGCGTGCTCGGGATGGCCCCCATGTGCGCCGCGTACATCGACGCCGCGGACGCAATCGACCGAACGTCGGCCTGCGCCTTGGCGATGCGTGCCCGCTGCTGCACGTTGTTGTAGAGGGGGATCGCGATCGCCGCGAGGATCCCGATGATCGCCACCACGATGAGTAGTTCGATCAGCGTAAAGCCTCGCTGGTTACCAATCCCGAGCCTCAGGTTTCGCAATCGGATCATCCCTCTCCCCTTTGTGTGTGAAGCATTCGAGCGTCAAGCTCCGAGAGCACGCCCAATGCCAGACCTGCGGATCCGGGACAGTCGTTACATGACGGGTAGTTGCGGGAAGCGGTGCCGCGCGGCGCCCGCGAAAAGCGACGTTTCGCGGCACCCCGGGTGACGATTCACGCCACCCCCGGTCAGGCGGTGTAGGCTAGAGCGTACTCGCGCCTGTAGCTCAGTTGGACAGAGCGTCGGACTTCTAATCCGAGGGTCGCAGGTTCGATTCCTGCCAGGCGCACCATAAACTCAAAGGGTTCGCGCTCGACGTTCGCGCCCGCCGCTAGGCTGAGACGCCGCAGTCCACGTTGAGGATCTGACCGGTAATCCCGTTCGCCGCATCCGAGGCCAGGAACAGAGCCGCGCAGGCGATGTCGATTGGCTCGGCGATCCGGCCCAGCGGATATCGCGCCACGGTCTCCGGAGCATCGTACGCGGCCACCTCGGAGGGGCGCTGCACGACGCCCAACTCGGTTCTCGTGTAGGCCGGGGCTATGGCATTGACGCGGACGCTGTACGGGCCGAGCTCCCGCGCGAGCCCGCCGGTGAGGCGATTCACTCCGGCCTTGGCCGCGCTATAGGGACGCGCCGCGCCGGCAGCTCCCGCGCGGGACGAGATGTTGATGATGCTCCCGCGCCGCTGCTCCACCATGATTCGCCCCGCCGCGGCGCAGCAGAGGTAGACCCCCTTCAGATTGATGGCAATGATCGGGTCCCAGTAGTCTTCGGGGATATCGATGAGCCAGGGCGGGTCGTGATGGCCAAGACCGTGCCCATGCTCGCCGATCCCGCTGCCGACGCCCGCGTTGTTCACGAGGACGTCGATGCGGCCGAACGCTTCCATCGTTCCTGTGACCATGCGGTCCACGTCTGTCTTCTCCGAGACATCCGTTTGAATCGCCAGGGCGCCGCGGCCGAGAGCGTGTACCTCAGCCACGACTTTCTCGAGGTTCGCTACGCTCCGGCTTGCGACCACAATGTTCGCGCCGGCTTTCGCGAACTCGAGCGTGATGGATCGTCCTATGCCCGTGCCCCCTCCAGTGATGATCGCGACCTTTTCGGGCAGGGCCAAGCTGGGCACGCTGATCGGAATCGGCATCGTTCACCTCTTGGGTGTGAACTCTTCGCAACGGTCTTCCCTGAGCGTCTCGCAAGAGTGACGCGATCTCCTCGGTGGAGCGCCCCGATCATTAACTACTTGAGCGTCGCCGCGATCTTCCGGATCTCCTCCGCACTCCGCTCCCCCGAGAGCATCGTCCCCGGTATCAGGTACTTTCCCTTTGCCAGCCCGCCGATCAGCACGGGCTCGTAGCCGATCTCGCGGATCAGCCGCGAGGCCACTTCCACCGCCTTCACGTCGTCCGCCGCGATCGGCATGCCGACGCGCCCGGGCTCCTGGTACGCCGCACCCATGCGCGCAGCGCCGATGGCATTGAAGGCGCGCACCAAGCGCGCGCCGGGCAACAGCTCCGCCGACGCGAGGCCGGCGCCTTTCGCCCGCGCCCAGTTGGCGATCTCCCCATCCCGCCCCGGAAAGGGATTGCAGGTATCGATCACCACCTTGCCCTTGATGAGGTCCCCCAGCTCCTTTCCGACGTCGGGCAGCGCGCGATAGGGAACCGAGACCATCACCACCTCGCCGAACGCCGCGGCCTCGCGTGGCGTGCCGGCGCGCGCACCCGCGCCGAGCTTCGCGGCGAGCGCGTTGTCGTTCTCGATGTTGCGCGAAGAGAACATGACTTCGTGCCCTGCCTTCACCCAGACGGCGCCGATGGCGCTGCCTACGCGGCCCGAGCCGACGATGCCGATCTTCGTCTTCCCGGCAGCCAACGCAGGCAACGGCAGGGCACCAGCGACCACGGCAGCCCCGGCGGCGACAAGGAACTCACGACGATTCCGTCTCATGGCAGACCCTCTACCAATGGCCGTCACCGCCGGATGGCTCGCCACGTATTTGAGGAAGAACTGAGCCCAGGAGTTCGCGTCGAATTCGCGCGCCCAGTCCGGCACCTGGCGTCCCTTCACCCGCTGCCAGAGACGCGTGCGGCCGAACGGCGCGTAGACGAGGACGGCGATGCCCTTGTCCCGCGCGAGCGGCAGGATGGTCTTCTCCGCGTGGCGCTCGTCGATGGCGTAGTCGGTGCCGATGAAGTCGATGGGCTCGCTGCGCATGAGCCGCACCAGGTCGTCGTACTGGCGCTCGACGGTGGTGGTCACGCCGATGTAGCGAACGCGGCCCTTCTCCTTGTATTCCCGAAGGATCGGAAGCTGGGTGCGCAGGTCGCCCATGTTGTGCACCTGGACGAGGTCGATCACGGCCTTGCCGATCCGCCGGGAGGAGGTTTCCAGCTGCTGGCGCGCGGCATCTGGATCCGCAGAACCGCCGCCCCATCCCGCGACGTTCAGCTTGGTCGCCCAGAACAGCTTCTTCACGATCGCCAGCTCCTGCGCGATCCGCCCGGCCACCTCCTCGGAGGCGCCGTAGGCCGGCGCGGTGTCGAACACCGTGCCGCCGAGCTCGACCATCTTCCCGAGCACCGCGTGCAGCGCGGTGATGTCATGGCCGCGCGCCACCTGAGCGAAGGTGGCCGAGCTTCCCAGGCCCACGATCGGGAGCCGCTCGTTCGTTCTCGGAATGGCCCGGGTGATGAGCGTGGCCGGGTCGGCAAGCACCGCCTGCGGATCGAGGGCCAGCAAGCCGCCGGCGCCCGCCATTCCAAGAATCAGTTCACGACGCGTCGTCATGCAGGA
>JACPCW010000071.1:18362-156519 GCA_016184365.1 Candidatus Rokuibacteriota bacterium | reverse complement strand
GTCGGCCTGTCTCGGCGAGCGCGCGATCCGCTCGCGGAATTCCGGAGCGATCTTCAGCCCGACCCTCGGCTTCGGCGACCACCCGGGGCGCCAGGCGCGCAGTGCGGATGAAATGTCGTCACGCGAGACCGCGAGCGGGTGTCAGTCGCGCTCGGCAGGTCTAGCCGAACGCGCGGTCGAGGGCCTGGGCGAGGTCGGCGATCAGGTCTTCCGGATCTTCGATGCCGACCGAATAGCGGATCAGGTTGTCCTTGATGCCGACCTGCATGCGCTCCTCGGTCGTCAGCTCGTAGAAGCTCATGATCGCCGGCTGCTCGATCAGGCTCTCGACGCCGCCGAGCGACACCGCCAGATACGGGATCTCGCACGCGTCGACCACGCGCGCCGCCGTGTCGATGTCGCCGGTCACCTCGAACGAGACGACGCCGCCGAAGCCGCGCATCTGACGCTTCGCGACCGCGTGTTCGCGGTGCGTCGCGAGGCCGGGGTAGTGCACGGCGCTGATCCGCGGGTGCGACGCGAGGAACTCCGCGATGGCCTGCGCGTTCGTGTTCTGCCGCTGGACGCGCAGCGCGAACGTCTTGAGCCCGCGGACGAGCAGGAAGGCGGCGAACGGATCGACGACCGCCCCCGTGATGCCCTGCATCCCGCGCACCGCGTCGATGATCACGCGCGAGCCGAGCACGGCGCCGGCGAGCAGATCGTTGTGGCCGCCGAGGTACTTCGTGGCCGAGTGCATGACGACGTCGATGCCGTAGTCGAGCGGCCGCACGTTGTACGGCGTCGCGAACGTGGCGTCGATGATCGTCTTCACGCGGTTGCGCCGGCCGATCTCGCCGAAGCGCTCGAGATCGAGCACGCGGTTGTACGGGTTGGTCGGCGACTCGCTCACGAGCGCGCGCGTGGTCGGCTTGATCGCGTCCTCGAGCGCCTCGTAGTCGCCGCACGGGACGGTCGACACCTCGATCCCGTACTTGTGCAGCGTCTGGTTCAGGAACTGGCGCGTGCGGCGGTAGCTGTCGTCCGTCACGACGACGTGCGTGCCGCGCGACAGCATCGCGAACAGCGTCGTGGTCATCGCGGCCATGCCGCTCGCGAACAGCAGGCAATCCTCGGCGCCTTCGAGCGCCGCCAGCTTCTCCTCGGCCACGCGCTGCGTCGGGTTGCCGTACCGGCCGTACTCGACGCGCTCGATCTTGCCGTCGAAGTGGTCGCGCAGCTCCTGCGTGTTCGTGAACGTGTACGTCGCGGTCTGGACGATCGGCGTGACCAGCGAGTTGCCGAGCTTCGGCCGGGTCTCGCCGCCGTGCACCGCGGTGGTGCTGGGGCCGAGCGGCTTCTTGGGGGGCTGCGCCATCAGGACACCAGCAGGCGCGTCTTGTCGACGTGACGCGCGATGGCCTTGGCCACCTTCTTCGCATCCGGCGGCAGCTCCACCGGCATGTTCCGGTGCGTGGGCTTGACCCCGTCGATCTTGCCCATGTGGTACGCGGCCTTCTGATCGGCGAACTTCAGGCCGTTCGCCGTCGACATGACGACGACGCGCTCGTTCGAGCGGATCACCTTGCGGTCGACGAGCTTGCGCAGCGCGGCGAGCGCCACGCCGGTGTGCGGGCAGTTGAACATCCCCGTCCGGTCCGCGCGCGCCGCTTCGTCCGCCAGCTCCTGCTCGCTCGCCTGCTCGACCACGCCGTTGAAGCGCTCGAGCGTGCGGATGGCGCGCTTCACGCTGACGGGGTTGCCGATCTGGATGGCCGTCGCGAGCGTCGGCTGGGCCGTGATCGCCTCGAAGTGCTTGAAGCCGTCCTGGAACGCGCGATAGAGCGGGTTCGCGCGCTCCGCCTGCGCGAGGCAGATGCGCGGCAGCCGCTGGATCAGCCCGAGCTCCTGCATCATCGAAAAGCCCTGCCCCACCGCGTGGACGTTGCCGAGGTTGCCGCCGGGGATCACGATCCAGTCCGGCACTTCCCAGTCGAACTGCTGGACGATCTCGATCGACGCGGTCTTCTGGCCCTCGATGCGCAGGCTGTTCATCGAGTTCGCGAGATAGATCCGCTTTTCCTTCGTGATCTCCTGCACCACCGCCATGCAGCCGTCGAAGTCGGTGTCGAGCGCCAGCACCAGCGCGCCGTTCGCGAGCGGCTGGACGAGCTGCGCGATCGAGATCTTGTTCTTCGGCAGCAGCACGACCGACGGAATGCCCGCGGCGGCGCAGTACGCGCCGAGCGCGGCCGAGGTGTCCCCCGTCGAGGCACACGCGACGGCGTCGATCGGCACGCCGTCGGCCATCATCTGCCGCACGACCGAGACGAGCACCGTCATGCCGAGGTCCTTGAACGACCCGGTGTGCGAGTTGCCGCACTGCTTGACCCACAGGTCTTCGACGTGGAGCTGCTTGCCGTAGCGATCGGCCCAGAGGAGGTTGGAGGTGCCCTCGTACATCGACACGATGTTCTCGTTGTCGATGAAGGGCGCGACCCATTCCTTCTTGCCCCACACGCCCGAGCCGTACGGATACACGTTCCGGCGGTAGCGGTCGTCGAAGAGCTGCATCCAGGCCGCGGCCGAGCGCGTGCGCAGCGCATCCATCTCGTGCTGGACTTCGAGGAGGTCGCCGCACGTCGGGCAGCGGTAGATCACCTCGAGCAGGCTGTACTCGCCGGGACAGCCATTGATGCACTGAAACCACGCGTTGTAGCTCATGGCCTGCTCAGTATTACATGGCCGGGATCGAGGGTCGCCACAGGTTCCCTGGGGCGACCCGAGCGTTGGGGGATTGGGGGCCATGTCGGGGCCCCCATGTCGATCAAATCCGCTGGATCGCTTCCAGGAGCTTCGCGATCAGCTCCGCGAGCAGCCCGCGGCGCGGGCGGACGCGGTCGGTGATCGCGAGCTCGACGCGACCGCCCTCCGGCGCCTCGAGGCCTTCGGTGTCCCGGCTCGGCTCGAGCCGCGCGGGGTCGATGCCGGCCTTCCGCAGCCGATCGCGCACGACGCTCACGCGCTCCTGGGCGAGCTTGTGTGCCGCGCCGGCGGGCGGCGGCTCGGTGTCGCGCAGCGCGGTGACGATGTCCGCGAGCGTCGCGGGCGGGTCGCCGCCGCGACGCTCGGCATGGAGCTGCTGTGCAGCCGCGAGCTCGCTCACGGCGCGCGCACGTGCCAGGTCGGTGATCTGCCTCCGCACCGCCATCTCGCGCAAGGCGTCGAGGTCGCCGACCGTGATGACCGGCGTCAGCACCATCTTGGCGCCGGCCGAGGATCTGAGATAACCGTTCAACCGGTCGATCTGCTCGCTGCCCGCCGGCGTCAGCGCCGTGCCGCCCGCCGTGAACGCGACCGGATCGATCTCGATGTCCTGGATACGCGAGTCGGGCGTGACGCGGAGCCGGCCGATCCACGCCACCGGCGCGGCGATCGTCTTGAACGTGATCGCGCGCACCGCGCTCCAGACGACCTCGCCGAGCTCGAATTGCGGATCGGACAGCCGGCCGCCGACCGGAAGCGCCAGCACGATGTCCCCGCGCCCGTTCTTCATCATCGACGTGATCACGCCGAGCGGCAGACCGATGCGCCGCTGCGCCGGATCGTCCTGCGCGACGCGGATGAGATCGAGATGGCCGATGCGGACGTCGCTGCGCGCTTCGAGCTCGTCGCCGTCGACGCGATACCGCGCGGTCGTCGAAAACCGCCCGTCGCGCGCCGTCCACGAGATGTACTGCTTCAGGTACGGATTGACGCGCGGCACGAGGTAGTCGCGGACGTCGGCCACGCCGTCGACGTGCAGCGGGCCTCCGATCACGCGCACCGTCCCCTTCGCCGTCACGCGCGCCGTCCCGTCGACGGCGCCCTGCAGCTCGTAACTCGCCGGCTTCGTGTTCGCCGCCGTCCCGAAGCCCGCCACGCGGACCCACATGCGCCTGAGCTCCTCGGTGAACGAGACGGTGCGATCGACGAAGCGCACCGTGCCGTCCTCGATCGCGAGCTGCGCGACCGTGACGGCCGGCATCGGCGTCGCCTCCGTCGCCGGAGACGCCGCGCCGCTCGACTCCGCGCTCGCCGCCGTCGCCGACGTCCGGCCGTTCGTGAGCAGCGCGCGCACCGGAAACTCACCGCGCTCGTCGCGCTCGACGAAGACGACGGGCCTGCGCATCGCGACGCGCTGCACGGCGATCCGCGTCGGCCAGTCGACGTCGAGGCCCGTCACGTCGGCGCGCTCGACCGACACCACCTGCCGGCCGCCGTGGCTGACGCTGAGCGCATGGACGTTGGCGCGGCCCCGTGCGGTGGCCGTGAGCTCCGCGTCCTTCGCCACGTGGACCCGGAGGTCGGCATCCGCGCGGCCGCGGAACCGCGCCGGCGTCGGGACGTAGGGCGCGGCCGCCGTGACGTCGAGCCCGTTCGCGACGACGTGCAGGTCGGCGTCGAGCGGTTCGAGCGCCACCTGCCCGGTCGCGGTCACGCGCCCGCCGCTCCGGTCGCGCGCCTGCAGCGAGACCGGCACCGGTCCGGCGAGCGGCCACGCGGCATCGCGCACGCTCACGCGGACGCCGTCGAGGTCGAGCTTCGCCGCCGGCTTCACGGCGGCGTCGCGCCAGCCGATCCGGCCGTCCTCGACGACGATCTCGCGGACGCGGATCGGCTCGGTGAGCGCGATCAGGGGTGTCGCGTCCTCCTTCGCCGCCTGCCGGGCCGGCGTGCCGGCGCTCGGACGCTTCACGTCTGTCGCCGACCATTCACCGGATCGATCGACCGCGAACGACGCGAGCAGCGGAAACTCGCCGCGCTCGTTCCGCTCGACGACACCCGACGGCGCGCGCACGCGCACCCGGTCGACGGCGACCTTCAACGGCCAGCCGATCTCGATGCCGAGGGCCTCGGCGCGATCGGCGGTGACGAGACGGCGGTCGCCGTCCATGACGACGAGGCGGCTGACGCCCGCGGTGCCGCGCACCGTCGCGGTGACTGCCGGCCCGAGGTTCGCGATGACCTTCATCGCCGCGTCGGCGGTGCCGGAGACGCGCGCCTTGATCGGGACGAACCGCGCCCAGGCCGCAACGTCGACGCCGTTCATCCGGACGTCGACCTCCGCGCGCGCCGGGTCGATCTGCACCGTGCCCTTCGCGATGATCTCACCGCCGCCCGGCACCGAGGACACGACATCGAGCCGCGCCGGCGACGTCACCGGCCACGTCAACGCTTCCAGCGAGGCGCGGAAGCGCTTGATCGCGAAGCGCCGGGTTGCGTCGTCGCCGGTCTGCGTCGTGCCGCCGCCCGTCGCCTCGAAGCGCGTGAGCGCGAAGCGGCCGCCGACCGCGGTCAGGTCGGTGAACGCGAAGCGGATGTCCGGCGCGGCCAGGACGGGGTCTTTCTGATCGCGGCGGAGCACGACGGCGTCGGCGACGCGGCCATCGCCGTTCACGCGCGTGCCGGCGCAGGCGTCGTGGACCAGATCGATGCTCGTCGTCAGCCGGCCGCGCTCGATCGTGACCGGCGTCTTCGGCGGCAGGTACAACCGGGCGAGCGCGAGATCCGCGTCCTTGACGTCGACGATCGCATGCAGATGGACCGGGACCAGGCGGAGGCCGTCCACGCGGATCGACGCCGGCGAGCCGTTCAGCAGCGTCGAGCCCGTCGCCGTGCCGGCGCCGGCGCGCGTGGAAACGTTCTGCACGTCGAGCGCGATCCGCTCCGACTTCCACGTGCGCCAGGGCGTCAGCATCCGGTCTTCGAGCGTGACGGTGCCGCCGGCGAGCACGAAGCGGTCGACGGTGATGTCGATCGTTCGCTGCTTGGGCTCGGCGGTGCGCTCGACCAGATCCGACAGGTTGAACTCGCTCGTGCCGAGGCGCACGACGCGCACGGTGGAGTTGCTGAGCGTCAGCTCACGGATCCAGACGTGGCCCCGCACGAGCGACCGGCGGTGGAGGCGCCCGCGCAGGGTCTCGAAGTCGGCGAAGGGCGAGCCGTCGTGCTCCGCGAGCCGGAAGCCGCGCAGCTCGAACTCGCCGGTGAACGGGTCGAAGCGCGCAGCGTCGACCGTGACTGGCCGCCTGGTGATCGACTCGACCTGCCAGACGACCACCCGCCGCACGATCTCCGGAAACTGGGCCACCGCGACGAGCGCGCCGAGCGCCAGGAACCCGAAACCGCACGCGACCAGGACGACCACGCGCCGTCGAAATCGCATATGCCCCCCGCGTCGAGTGATACAGGGAACGTGCCAGCGAGCTCACGAGCGGGGAGCGGCGGACGGACCGCCGAAGTAGTGGTGACATAAGATGTACGCGGTGTGCGTCGAACAGGACACATGACGAGATCACGCCATTCCGTCTTCGTGCTCGCGATCGTGCTCGCGGCGGCCACGCTGGCGCGCGCGCAGGCGCCATCCGCGCCGAGCGCTCCCGCCGCGCCGGGTCAGCCGGCTTCCGCGCAGGTCGTCAACGAGCTCCTGCAGGCGCTGGCGTACGGCGTTCAGCGGTTCCAGGCGATGGACGCCGAGGGCCTGCTGTTGCAGATCTCGGAGCGCTATCGGTCGGGGCCGCTCACGAAGAACGTGGCGCGCCAGCAGCTCCGCGCGATCTTCGCCGCGCACGACGCCGTGTGGGCGCGCATCCGCGTCGACCAGGTCGTGATGATCGGCGACCGCGCGTGGGTGTACTCGACGGGCGAGGTCGTCGGGCGCGTGCGCTTCCTCGGCACCCACGTGACGCTCTATGCGTGGGAACGGCAGCCGGAGGTCGCGTACGTCGAAGAGGGCCGCTGGAAGCTGATCGGGGATCGTTGAGTTGGGGGCCCCGACATGGCCCCCAAACCCCCAACCGCTCGGAAGCGCCCCGGCGCAGCCGTGGCGCTCCTCGAATTCCCGCTAGGGCGTCGGCACGACCGCCGGTGGTGCTGGAGGCGGAGGGGGTGGGGGCGGCGGCGGCGGGACCGCCGGGATCCATACCCACTGATACGGCGTCGACGTGCCATCGCCGTGCAGCTCGTAGCGGCCGTGCGGGTACTGCACGACGGGCGGCTGCGGCACGGGGATGCCCGGCTGGATCACCGTGATCATCTTCCCCGACCACAGCACGCGCGGGGGACCGGGCGCCGGCTGCGTGTAGACGACCGTATGGTCGGGCACGCGCGATCGATGCGCGGCGTTCGCGAGCTGGCTGAAGACCGCGAAGGCGGCGAGGCCGAGCGCGACGTCGGTCGCGGTGCCGGCGACCGCGGGCGGCACGGCCGCGCCCGTGAGCGTGACGAGCATGACGAGCAGCGCGATGGCGCGACGCATGCGGTCACACGTTACCACCGCAAACCTCTTCGATCGGCTCGGTCGCGCCGCGGCACACGTTCCACGCCGGCATCCACGCGCTGTGGCGGCCGTCACCGCCGGCGACGACGATCATGAAGTCGTCCGCGCTCGCGACCATCGGCACCAGCGCGTCCGGGTTCGACTCGTCGACGTCCGCCGGCCACGCGCCGGGCCGGTAGTAGCCGCGGTCTTTCAGCGCGCGCACCGGCAGCCGCGCGCGCTCGAAGAGTGTCTCGCGCAGCGCGCGGCGATCGACCCCGTCGCGCGCGATCTCCTGAGCGTGCTCGGGCCCGAGCGCGACGATCACGGGAATGCGGCCCTTCATCTGGTGGTAGATCGGCGAGGCCGGATACCGGAGCGCCGCGACGAGCGTTTCGATCACGCCGCGTCCGGTCGTCTGCGTGCCTTCGGTCAGCGCATAGATCCCGCGGACGGCCACGACCGTGACCGCGCTCGTCCCGCGCGGCACGCCGCGCTCGACCGACAGCGGCTCCCACGGCGACCGCGCCTCGTTCTCGGCGAAGCACACGCCGAGCTTCCCGGGCCACGCCTGCGTCGACTTCTCCATGCCGTCGGGCCTGGCGCCCCCGACGTTGCGCATGACGAGCCGGAGCGCCCGTCCGATCGTCCCGTTCGGCTTCACGTTGCCGCCGAAGCACGCGGTCCCGGCATTGATGCCCAGGCGGCGCGCGATCGGACCGTTCACGATGATGACCGGCGCCGCGCCGCCGGTCGTCACGGACGTCGAGCCCACGTGGAACTGCGGCTGCAGCACGGCGCGCACGCTCGCGAGCACGACCGGAAAGTATTCCGGCAGGCACCCGGCCATGACCGCGTTCGCCGCGATTTTCTCGACGGTCACGGTCCCCTGCAGCGGCTCGATGCGCCCGAGCACTTCGTCCGGCGCGCGGCGTGTGTGCTTCAGCATGTCGCCGACGAGCGCCTCCGTCGGTGGGATCACCGGCAGCCCGTCGGTCCAGCCCTGCGCCTCGAGATACCGGTTCGCCGCGACGAAGTCGTCGGCGATCGTGCGGCGCTCGGCGCGGAAGCCCGCGGTCGTCATCGCGCCTCTTCGGTCAAGGCGGTGACGATCCGCCCCACCGCGGCGTCGACCATCTTTTCGACGTCAGCCGGCGTCCGGCTCGCCAGCGGATGATCGACGACGACCGTCGGATGCTCGGGGAGCCCGAGCACGCCCGCCCGCATCGCCGCCGCCGTCTCGAACGCCTGCGTGATCACCGTGACTGCCGGCCGACCCTGCCGCTCCATCTCGACGCTGTCGTGGAGACCCCACGCCACGCACGACCCTCAGTCGGCGACGCCGTGCACCAGCGCGTCGCACGACTGCGCCAGGCGGCTGATGATCTCCGGCGGCGTCGGCACGCTCGGGCTGGCCTTGCGGTAGCGCTCGACGCCGGCGACACCGTGGTCGCGCGTGAGACGCGTTTCGAGCACGCGCAGGAACTCGTCGGCGTTGTGCTTCGAGTTGTCGACGAGGGCCACGCGCTTGCCGCGCAGCCCGTCGAGCCGCTTCGCGCCGGCGAGCCGCGGCGCCACGTCTTCGGCGGCCGGATTCACGATCGTGACGGATCGTTCAGTCATGCGTCGTCTCCTCCCCGAACATTCGGCCCAGACCGATGGAGCGCTCGATGACCAGCACGGCGGCGAGCGCGATCAGGATCAGCACCGAGCATACGGCCGTCGCCAGCGGATCGAACGTCTGCTCGATGTAGCTGAAGATTCGCACGGGCAGCGTCGTCGAGTGCGGCCCGGCGAGAAAGAGCGCCACGCTCACGTCGTCGAACGACACGATCACCGCGAACGTCGCGCCCGCGACGACGCCGGGCCGGACGAGCGGCAGCGTGATCGTGATGATCAGGTGTCCGAACACCAGCGCCAGCGGCGTCCGCGTGAGGCCGACAAGCGTGTAGAACTGGAGCAGCGCGATCCCGAGGACCACCGCCGGCAGCATCAGCGGCGACAGGAAGAACGCGTTCAGCGCATCGCGGCCGCGGAACCGGTGGCGGACGAGCACGAGCGCGGCCGGCGTGCCGAGCGCCGTCGCGACCGCGCCGGTGACGAGCGCGACGACGAGGCTGATCCGGAACGACTCGAGGAACTCCGGATGCTCCGGGATCGCGAGATACCACCGGAGCGAGAGGCCCTCCGGCGGAAAGCTCGTGTACTCCGCGGCCGTGAGGGACGCGAGCAGCACGACGACGATCGGCGCCATGACGAACGCGTAGACGGCCGCCGTCCAGGCGCCGAGCAGCGTCGGGGCCCGTCTCATCGGTCGTGGGGGGCCCCGACATGGCCCCCCACACCCCCCAGCGCTCGGACGCGCCCCGGCGGAGCCGTGGCGCGCCTCGGGGTCGACACAGGATGTCTCATCGGAACACCACGCCGAAGCGCCCCCGCTCGAGCAGCCGCAGGTAGAGCAGCACGGCCGTGCCGGTGATCGCGAGGAGCACGAAGGCGATCGCGCTGCCGTACGGCCAGTCGGACAGCAGCAGCGACTGCTGGTACGCGAGGAACGACATCACCTTCACGCGCGGACCGCCGAGGAGCGCCGGCGTGATGAAGGCGCTCGTCGCCAGCGTGAACACGATGAGGCAGCCCGCCGCGACCCCGGGCAGCGACAGCGGCAGCACGACGCGCACGAACGCCTGCCGGGGACTCGCGCCCAGGTTCTGCGCGGCGCGCAGCAATGCCGGGTCGATCCGATCGAGCGCCGCGGCGATCGACAGGACCATGAACGACAGGAAGACGTGCGTCAGGCCCAGCACGATCGCCGTCTCGGTATAGAGCAGGCGCAGCGGCTCGTCCACGAGGCGCAGCGACGTGAGCGTCGCGTTCACGAGCCCGTTCGGCCCCAGGATGACGAGCCACCCGAAGCTCCGCACGACCACGCTCACCAGCAGCGGCGCCAGGATGCCGAGCATCAGGTAGGCGCGCCGGCGGCCGCGCGCGCGGGAGAGGTAGTACGCGACGGGATAGCCGAGCACCAGCGCGAGCGCGGTGGACGCGACGCCGAGCTTGAGCGTCCGCCAGAGGATGCCGAGGTAGAACGGGTCACCGAGAAACTTCCCGTAGTTCGCGAGCGTCACGCCGCCGAGGCGCCCGGTGTTGCGGTCGAAGCCGAAGAACGACAGCACGAAGATGTTCGCCAGCGGCAGCAGGTACAGACCGACGAAGACGACGAGCGGCGGCACGAGCAGCAGCGCGACGGCGAGCCGGCCGCTCTTCACGCCGGCTCCGGCAGCACGAGCGCGTCACCGGCCCGCCACGCGGCATGGACCTTCGTGCCCGTGGCGACGCCGGCGAGATGCGTCGTGTCGTGCACCGCGGCGGTGACCGTCGCCGAACCGACGACGACCTGATAGATCGTCACCGCCCCCGTGAAGGCGATCGTCCGCACGACGCCCTGGACACAGTTCGGCTCGGCCGTCGTGTCGAGCGACAGGCGCAGATTCTCCGGACGCACCATGACGATGACGCGGTCGCCGGCACGCGCGACGTCGTCGGACGCCACGACCGTGACGCCGGCGTCGGTGTCGATCACGAGGCCGCGGGCATCGCGCGCCGTCACACGTCCCGGCAGGAAGTTCGCGTCGCCGATGAAACGGGCGACGAACGGCGTCCGCGGCCGCCGATAGATCGCGGTCGGCGTGTCCACCTGGTCGACCACGCCCTCGTGCATGACCGCGATGCGGTCGGCAATGACCAGCGCCTCTTCCTGATCGTGCGTGACGAAGACCGTCGTGATGCCGAGCGACCGGCGCAGCTCGGCGATCTCGATCCGCATCTCCTGCCGGAGCTTCGCGTCCAGGTTCGAGAGCGGCTCGTCGAGCAGCAGCACGGCCGGACGGATGACGAGCGCCCGCGCGAGCGCGACGCGCTGCTGCTGGCCGCCGGACAGCTCGCGCGGATACCGGCGCTCCAGCCCGGCGAGGTGCACGAGCGCGAGCGCCTGGCGCACGCGCTCGGCGACTTCCGCGCGCGGCGTCCTCCGCATCGTGAGCCCGAACGCGAGGTTGTCGAAGACGGTCAGGTGCGGGAACAGCGCGTACTGCTGGAAGACCATCCCGGTGTCGCGACGGTACGGCGGCACCCCGGCCATCGGGCGTCCGCCGATGCGGACCTCGCCGGCGTCGGGATCGATGAAGCCGGCGATCATGTTGAGCGTCGTCGTCTTGCCGCAGCCGGACGGCCCCAGCAGCGCCAGGCACTCGCCGGATTCGACGGTCAGCGTCACGCCGCGGACGGCGCGATGCGCGCCGTACGACTTCTCGACGCCGGTCAGGTCGACCGCCGCCACGAAGCGGTTACCGGCGCTCGATCTCCTTGTTGAATCGCTCGACCCACGCCGGCAGCTGCTCGTTCATCGCGACGTAGTCGAGCTTCACCAGTCGCGCGAGCTGGTCCGGCGTGTGCGGCACGCGCTTCGCCGTGTCCGCGTCGAGCCTGGTCCGCTTGTGCACCGGCCCGAAGAAGACGTGCTTCGCGAAGAGCTCCTGGGCCTCGGCGCCGACGAGGTAGTTCACGAATTCCTGCGCGAGCGCGGCGTTCGGCGCGCCCTTGACCACCTCGAACCAGTTTCCGAAGAGAATCGTGCCCTCCTTCGGATACACGAAATCGGTGGGGAAGCCGGTCATCGCCAGCTCGTAGACGCGCGAGCTGCCGTTGAACGTCAGCCAGACCTCGCCCTGCTTGATCAGGTTGTCGAGCTCCGCCGGCGCGTTCACGAAGTTCAGCACGGCCGGCGCGAGCTCCTTCAGCTTCCGGAACGCGCCGTCCACGTTCCTTTCGTTGCCGCCTTCGAGCCGGGCGAGGAACGGGATGAAGTAGTGCATGTACGCGCCGGACGCGCCGTAGAGCGCGACGCGGCCCTTGAGCTCCGGCTTCCACAGGTCGTACCAGGACGACGGCGCCGGCCAGCCCTTCTCCTTGTAGACCTTCGTGTTGTACTGCAGCCCCTCGGCCTGGAAGCCCTGCATCACGCCGATGCCGTCGGGGTCCTTCGCGACGTCGACCAGGTCCTTCAGGTTCGGCACGCGCGCCGGGTCGATCCTGTCGAAGAGCCCGAGCCGCTTGCCGACGACGTGCAGCACGTCGTTCGTCCACAGCACGTCGCCTTCCGGACGGTCCTTCTGCGCCCGCACCTTCGCGAAGTTGGAGTTCGCGGTCCCGGTGACGTACGTGACCTTCACGTTGTGCTTCTTCTCGAACGGCGGGATCACGCGTGTCCGCATGTTCCGTTCGTGGGTGCCACCGAAGCCATAGAAGATCACTTCCTTCGTCTGCGCGGTGACGCGCGCGGGTGCGACGTACGGCGCCGCGACGGCGGCGACGGCCACGACGGCAGCGAGGACGAGCCAATGACGACGCATGAGGCGGCCTCCTTCGTGATGGTCGCGGCAGTATAGCAGTCTCATCGGGTACCATCGGCGGCGGTGGCCTGGGATTCGTGGCCGACCGGGTGTCGTTCGGCGCCGGATTTGCCGTCGGCGGCACCGCCGCGGCGCTCGGCGCCGTCGCGTTCTTCGTCACCGAGCGCCGCCGCCGCATGCTAGAGTTTTCTCCATTCACACTTTGAAGATTTCCACTTTGCTGTCGGCTCGCGCCCTCCATGTCGCCGCCGCTCTGCTGTTCGCGGCGGTCTTCATCCCGCTCGGCCTCACGCGCCTCGTCGACGCCGACGAAGGCATCTACCTGATCAACGCGCGGATGACCATGGAAGGGCAGGTCCCGTTCTTCGACTACTACTACCCGCAGATGTTCCTGCTGCCCTACATCTACGCGGCCTGGATGTGGGTGACCGGCCCGTCGTGGTACGGCGGCCGGCTCCTGTCGAGCGTGTTCACGATCGCGCTCGGCCTGGCCCTCGTCCACCACGTGCTGCGGACGACGCGCTCGCACGTCGCGGCCGGCATCGGCGCGCTGCTGTTCGCGTCGACGAGCCTCGCCTTCGCGAACCTGCCGCTGGTGAAGACGTACGCCTTCGCCACGCTCGCGCTGTTCGTCGCCTACAGCCTCGCGACGTGGGACAGCGTGCGGTGGCGATGGCTCCTGTGCGGCGCGCTCATCGGTCTGGCGATCGACGTGCGGCTCTATCTCGCGGCCGCCGTGCCGATCTTCATCCTCGCCGCGCTCCGTGACGGTGCGCCGCGCCGGAACGTCCACGAGCTGCTCGGCGGCCTGGCGCTCGCGCTCGCCCCGAACCTGTACTTCTACCTGCGCGGCCCGGACGTGTTCGTCTTCAACATCCTCGGCACCCATGGCATCCGGTCGCCCCTGGGGCTCGTCGGCGGTCTCGCGCAGAAGGGCGAGATGCTGCTCAACATGATCGGCATCAATGCGTCGGTCGGCGCGACGAGCTTTCAGTTCAAGCTCCTCCTGCTCGGGAACCTCGCGTGGGCGATCGCCTGCCTCGCGCGACGGCAGCGCCCATCGCTCGCGGTGCAGATCGCCGCCGTCGTGCTCGTCGCCAGCCTCCTGCCGTCCCCGGCGTACGGCCAGTACTTCGCGATCCTGACGCCGTTCCTCGTGCTCGGCGTCGTCGAGCTGGGCGCCAGCGCCGCCCGCGACGCCGCCGGGCACGCGGCCGGCCTCCGCCGCCAGCTCGCCGGCGTCGCGGGCGTGCTCGTCGCGCTGTACGTCGCCGTCGCGCCGATCGACGTCTGGTGGTTCACCAGGGGCGGCACGATCGTGCCCGGCGTGTTCACCCGTCAGGCGGTCGTGAACTGGACGATCCCGACGATCAACGCCGTCGGGCGCGCCGTCGACGATCTCATGCCGCCCGGCGACCGCACGGCGTTCAGCTGGTGGTCCGGCTACTTCGTCGAGACGCGCGCGCGCGTGCATCCGTTGATGACGAACCCGAACACCCTGTACATGGCGTTCGGGCTCGCGCCGGAGGAAGTCGAGCGCTACAAGTTCATGACGAAAGCGGAGATGGACCGGCACATCGGGATGCGCGAGGCGCCCGTCATCGTGCTCGGCAACTGGCTCACGCCCGAGTCCGTCCCGCCGTACCGTCGATACATCCTCGCGAGCGGCTACGTGCTCGCGCGGAAGCTCGGCGATACCGAGGTCTACGTCGCGCCGGCCCGCACGTCGGCGAACCCGTGACGGCGCCGATGGCGATGCGTGACCGCTCGGCGACCGACGTCAACCGGCAGTACTACGAGCAGTCGTCACCGGGCCGGGACGAGTACTGGCGCAAGATGGCGGCCGCGCGCTCACGCGTGCGCGTGGTCCTCGAGCTCGTCGGACCGGCGGTGCCGAAGTCGCTCGTCGATCTCGGGTGCGGCAACGGCCGGCTGCTGGCCGAGATCCAGCGCCGCTATCCGCCGACGCAGCTCACGGGGATCGACCTCTCCGAGCGCCAGATCGAGGCGAACCGCGCGGCGTCGCGCGACATCACGTGGCTCGCGGCCGACCTGGCCACGCCGCTCGAGTCCCGGCCCGACCTGACCGGACGCTTCGACGTGGTCGTGGCGTCCGAGCTCGTCGAGCACGTCGGCGATCCGGCGCTCCTGCTTCGCAACGCGCGCCTGCTCGCGCGCCGTGACGGCGGCCGCCTGCTGCTGTCGACGCAAAGTGGTCCCGTGCACGAGACCGAGCGCCGGGTGGGACACGTCCGACATTTCAGCGCGGTCGAGATGCGGGAGCTGCTGGAACGTGCGGGATGGGCCCGGGTCCGCGCGTGGAACGAGGGATTTCCGTTTCACGACCTGTCGAAGTGGGCGGCGAACCTCCGGCCCGATCTCGCCATGGCGGAGTTCGGACAGGGCCGCTACGGCGTCACGCAGAACCTGGTGTGCTGGGCGCTGCGCATCGCGTTCCGTCTGAATTCGCGACGGCGCGGACACCAGCTCTTCGCCGTCGCGGAACGAGACGCCTGAGCCGGAGCCGGCTCCAGCAGGTAGTGACCCGCCCGGCGTGATCGGACGTCAATCCCACACCGTGTCGACACCGGCCGCGGCCAGCGCCCGGTCAGCGCTGACCAGGCGGCTTCCGGTCGCCCGTACCGCGGCGACGATCATCCGGTCCATGGGATCGCGAATCGCGGGCAGCGCGCCGAACTCGATCGCCTGGTCCGCATCGAACGGCAGGACGCCGTATGCCGGATGGCCGGTCAGCGTCTCGAGGATCTGCACCGGAGAAACGCCGAGTCGCCCCCGTTCGTGGAGCAGCCAGATCTCGACCAGCGCGACTGCCGGCACGTGACAGACCGCACGGCCCGCATCCACCGACTCGAACGCCCTGCGGGCCGCTGCGCCCAGTCGTCGTGGATCGGTGAGGTGCCAGACGAGCGCGTGCGTATCAGCGACGAGGCTCGGCACGCCCGCGCGTCCGTCGCCGCAGCGCGGTGGTCAGCGCCCGGCGAGCCGCCCGGAATTCCGCGAGCGCCGGCACGGCGCCGCCGTGGAGGGCGCCGGCGAGCGGCCGGACGCCGCGACGCGCCGCGGCGACGGCCTGAGGGTCCAGCCCCTGCTCGATGAGACGCTCTGCTTGCGCCGACAGCGACCGCCCCTCGCGCCGGGCGAGGGCCTGCAGGCGGCGCCGGGTGGCGAGGGGAACACGAATCGTGAGCACGGCGTCCTTCATGTCCTCGAATGTATGCGGTCCGCATCGGTCCGGTCAAGGCGAAGGCGTTTCCGATCCGCGGCTACTTCACCGTCCCGGCGTAGATGCCCATCACGGTGTCGAGGAACTTCAGCGCATCCGGCTTCTTCCGCTGGAAGGAGTTGCGGCCGATGATCGAGCCGAAGCCCCCGCCGTCGCGGATCGCGCGCACCTGCTCGAAGACCGACTCGTCGGTGTCCGCGGCGCCGCCCGAGAAGATCACGATCCGGCGACCGTCGAAGGCCGACTGCACCACGTGGCGCACGCGCTCCGCGAGCGAGCCGATCGGCACCTTCTCCTTCTCGTAGACCTTCTTGGCCGGCGCCTGCTCGAGGTGCGCGGTCGGCAGCTTCACCTTGATGACGTGCGCGCCGAGCTGCGCGGCGATCTGCGCGGCGTACGCCGTCACGTCGATCGCGGTCTCGCCTTCCTTCGACAGGCCCGACCCGCGTGGATACGACCAGACGACGACGGCGAGCCCGTGCGCCTTCGCTTCGACGGCCAGCTCGCGCAGCTGGTTGTACATCGACAGCCGATGCTCGGAGCCCGGGTAGATGGTGAAGCCGATGGCGGCGCACCCGAGCCGGATGGCGTCGCGCACGCTGCCCGTCACGGCCTGATCGGGGTCCTTTTCCTCGAGCAGCACGTCGTGGTTGTTCGCCTTGAGGATCAGCGGGATCTGGCCGGCGAAATCGCGCGCGCCGGCCTCGAGGAAGCCGAGCGGCGCCGCGTAGGCGTTGCATCCGGCCTCGATCGCCAGCTCGAAGTGATAGCGCGGGTCGTAGCCCGCGGGATTGATCGCGAAGCTGCGCGCCGGGCCGTGCTCGAAGCCCTGGTCGACCGGCAGGATGACGAGCTTGCCGGTGCCGCCGAGCCGCCCGTGGTTCAGGAGCCGGGACAGGTTCGTCAGCGTCCCCGGATTGTCGCTGCCATACCAGCTCAGGATCTCGCGCGTGATCGTCGACATGTGTTCGATCCTCCTCAACGCCTGGCGGCGATGAATGCTTCGGCCAGCGTCACCTCGTCGGGGCTGCCGACGATGAGCGCCACCCGTTGATGATACGAGGTCGGCCGGATGGCCGTGACCGCCTCGCGTCCCGTCGTGGCCCTGCCGCCGGCCCGCTCCGCGAGGAAGGCCACCGGCGCCGCCTCGTACTGGAGCCTGAGCTTGCCTGCCGACGTCGTCTCGGCGGGGTACAGGAAGATGCCGCCCTCGATCAGTGTGCGATGAAAATCGCCGACGAGCGAGCCGGCGTAGCGCGCCGTGTAGGTGCGCCCGGTCCCGCCGCTCCGCAGGTGGTCGAGAAACTCACGCACGCCGGGCACCCAGTGCGTCGCGTTGGCGTCGTTCGCGCTGTACGTGTGGCCGTGCGGCGGCATGCGCAGACCCGCGTGCGATCGCAGGAACTCGCCATCGGGAGCGCCGAGCGTGAACGCGTCGACGTCTTTGCCGAGCGTCAGCACCAGGACCGTCGCGGGTCCATACATGATGTAGCCGGCCGCGATCTGCGCGCCGCCGGGCTGGATCGCGTCGACGGCGACGTGCTCGGCGCCGGCGGTCCGACGGCGAATGCCGAAGATCGTGCCGACGACGCCGTTGACGTCGAGGTTCGACGAGCCGTCGACCGGGTCGAAGCACACGACGTAGCGCGCGGTCGCGCAGCGGTCGGCGAGATGGAGCGGCTCGGCCATTTCCTCGGACACCATCGTGCAGACGAGACCGGTCGCGGCGAGCGCGTCGACGATGACCTGATTCGACCAGAGGTCGAGCTTCTTGACCGGCTCGCCCTGCACGTTGGTGTCGCCGGTCATCCCGAGCTGACCGACGAGCGCCGCGCGCGCGAGCTCGCGCGCGATCAGCCGGCCGGCGCCGGCGATCCGCGTGAGCACGACGTCGAGCTCCGTCGCCTCCGCGCCGGCGACGGCGCGGACGTGCTCCGCCAGCGTGACGCTCACGCGACTAGATCTGGCCCTTGCGGTACGAGCGCTTCGCGGCGATCTTGCCGTCGCGGAGCGCGAGGATGTCGCACCCCTGGACCTCGAAGCGGGTGCCGCCGCGCGGCGTCCCGGACGTGAGCCACTCGACCGTCGCGAGCTCGGGATGCACGAAGTGGCGGATCTCGTCCCAGCGGATGTCGGGGATCCGGTCGAACATGTCCCGCAGGAACTCGCGCACCGCCGGCTTGCCGGTCACGCGATGACCCCACGCTTCCTTCCCGAACGACGCCTCGAAGACGACGTCGTCGGTCATCATGGCGAGGATCCCGTCCAGGTCGTGACCGTTCCAGACCGTGTTGAACCGATCGATGAAGGCGGAACCGTCGAACGCCAAGTGATCCTCCTCGGGCACGCGCCGGCACACTTGCTCGCGTGCGACGGAATCGGGTCGAATGCCGGGAGCTTACGGCGCGATACGAGTGACCGTCAACAAACGGGAGGCGACGTGCTGGCGCGCCGCCGGCCTGACGCGCCCGGCGTCAGTGCTTCGCGTCGCCGTGCCCCGGCCGCGGTTCTTCGTCGAGGATGGCGCGGAGCTTAGGGACGCCCCAGCGCCACGTCAAGAACGCGCGACGCGGCCGGCTTCGGCACCATCGGCCCGGCGATGTCGACGGGCGCGCCGCCCGGCTGCTCGATCGCGATGACGCGCACGCCGCTGTACTCGCCGGCCGGGAAGAAGACGAAGCCGGAGACCGGCAGCCCGGGCTTCGAGACCTTCGCCCCGAGGTAGAGATCGCCGAGCTGCGCGATGATCTCGCGCTCCGTCTTCGTCTTCGATTCGTAGAACCCGCCGATCGCGCCGACGGCGACGCCGATGCCCGCGCCGACCGCGGCACCGGTGCCGGCGCCCTGCGCGCCGCGCGTGGCGCCGATGATCGCGCCGGGAATCGCGCCCATGAGCCCGGCGAGCAGCGCGCCGCCGCCCGCGCCCTTGAGTCCGGCGACGAGCGACGTGCTGCCGCCCGCCTGCCGCGCGGCCTCCGTCACCGACAGGGGTGCGACGCGGTTGCCGGCTCGGTCGATGGCGAGCACGCGGTCGGCGGTGATCGCGTACTCCTTCGTCGAGCCGTTCGACACGCCGATGCCGAGCGCGAGCATGTCGCCGAACTGCCGCGCCGCGGTCCCCGCCACCTTCACTTCCTGGGGCACCGTTTCGGGCACCACGGCGCGCGGGGCGGTGACGGGCTTGTCGGCGCAGCTCGCGAGGACGAGCGGCAGCAGCGCGAACGCGACGAGACGCATCGAACGCTTCATGGGCGGACCTCCTCCGTCGATTGTGCACGATCCATCGACGCGGCACACCCGCACGCTAGAATCTCGGCATGACGCGTCCGCGCCCCATGTGGCTGCGGCGCCTCGGCGAGGGATGTCGCGCCGACGGCCCGGACGACCGCTCCCCGACCGAGCGGTTCCGCGCCGCCTGCGAGCTGATGGCGTTCGCGCACGCGGCGCTTCGGCGGCAGGCGGACGAGCAGGGATCGACCATCAACGAAGTGCTGAACCGGTACGAACGCGCGCAAGCTCGATTTGTCCGGCGTGTCTCCTGACACGCCGGACGCGTCTCCGCCATCGCTCTCTGCCAGACTTCTTTCGCTCGTCCGCGATCTCGACGGCATCGGCGCGGCGTACATGGTCGTCGGCGCCATGGCCGTGGCCATGTGGGGTCGACCGAGGGCGACGGCCGCTCTCGATTCGACGGTTCTGAGCGACGAGGCCGGTCTCGATGCGCCCGCCCGCGCGGTCTCGCAGCGTGGCGTCCGCATCGATGACGCGTGGCTGAACAGCAACCCGCTGCTGCGCGGTCAGCATGTGCGGCTGACGGGCCCGGGCGCCATCATCGATCTCATGCGACCGCGTGACGACCATGAGATGGCGGCCATCGCCCGGCGACGAAGGCTCGAAGCCGAAGGCCAATCAGTCGCAGTCGTCGCCCCCGAGGGATCTGATCCTCATGAAGCTCAAGGCGGGGCGGCCGCGCGGCTCGGTCTCAGTGCCGAGCTCGGGTGGGTGCTCGATGCGGCGTCGGGCGCCGACGACGACTGACTCAGGAGACTGCTGAACCGACCGGCGCGTCGAGCAGATGACAGGCCGCTTCGTGGTCGCGGCCCGCGCCGGCCGCACGCAGCACCGGCATCTCGCGCTCGCAGCGCTCGAAGCCCTCCGGGCACCGGCCGTGGAAGCGGCACACCGTCGGCGACGGGTCGATCGGACTGCGCGGCTCGCCGGTGAGGCATATGCGCGATCGCGGACCTCCGCCGTCCGCCGGCACGGCGGACAGCAGCGCGCGCGTGTACGGATGCGCCGGCTGCTCGAAGACGACGTCCGCCGGGCCCTGCTCCACGATGCGGCCGAGGTACATGACGAGCACGCGGTCGGTCAGCATCCGCACCACGTTGAGGTCGTGCGACACGAAGAGATAGCTCATCCCGAGCCGCTGACGGAGGTCCGCCAGCAGGTGCAGGATCACCGCCTGCACCGACACGTCGAGCGCCGAGGTCGGCTCGTCGAGCACGAGCAGCCGTGGCTCGAGCGCGATCGCGCGCGCGATGCCGACACGCTGCTGCTGACCGCCGGAGAGCTGATGCGGATAGCGGCCGAGCAGCTCGGCCGGCAGCCCGCAGAGATCGGCGACTTCGTGCACGCGATCGCGCAGGCGCGCGCGCATCGCCGACTCGCCGAGGCGCCGCATCGGGTCGGCGATCGTGTCGAACGCCGTGAAGCGCGGATTGAGGCTGTCGGCGGGATCCTGAAACACCATCTGGATCCGGCCGCGCGCCGCCGTGCGGGCGAACCGCTTCGCGGGGATCGCACCGACATCGTGGCCCTCGAAGAAGATGCGGCCGTCGGTCGGATCGTCGAGGCGAGTGACCAGCCGGACGACCGTCGACTTGCCGCAGCCGGACTCGCCGACGAGGCCGACGGATTCGCCGTGGCCGATCGCAAACGTGACGTCGTCGACGGCATGCACGGCGCCGTGGCCGCCACGCACGGGAAACCGCCGCGTGAGCGCCCGGACGTCGAGGATCACAGCGGCCTCCGGCAGGCGACGAGGTGACCGGGCGCGACCTGGGTCCGTGGCAGCGGCGGCTCGTCACACTCGGCCACGGCGCGCTCGCACCGCGCGCGGTAACGGCACGGCGGAAGCTCCGCGCGCAGATCGGGCACGCCGCCGGGAATCGGCACGAGCTCCGCGAGCTTGGCACCCACGCGCGGCGTCGACGCCAGCAGGCGCGCGGTATATGGATGCCGCGGGCCGGCGAACATCGCGCGGGCCGGCGCCTCTTCCACGACGTGCCCGGCGTGCATGACGACGATCCGGTCGCAGCGCTCGGCGATCAGGCCGAGGTCGTGGCTGATCAGCACCGTCGCCATCCCGGTAGTCCGCGCGAGCTCATCGAGCAGGTCGAGAATCGCGGCCTGCGTCGTGACGTCGAGCCCGGTGGTCGGCTCGTCGGCGACGAGCAGCGACGGCGACGCGGCGATGGCGAGCGCGATCATCACGCGCTGGCACATGCCGCCGGACATCTCGAACGGATACGCGCGCGCACGCCGCTCGGGGTCGGGAATCTGCACCAGCGTGAGCAGCTCGATCACACGGTCGCGCACCTTCGCGCGCGGCACGGTCTGGTGGCGGAGCAGCACGTCTTCGATCTGGCGACCGACGGTGCGGATCGGATTCAGCGCGGTGCGCGGGCTCTGGAAGATCATGGCCAGCTCGCGGCCACGGTACGCCTCGAGCTCCTGCCGGCTTGCGTGCAGCAGATCGAGCCCGCCGAACACGGCACGCCCGTCCGTCACGCGCGCCGCCGGATCGAGAATCCCCATCAGCGCGTACGCGGTCACGGACTTCCCGGAGCCGCTCTCCCCGACGATGCCGACGGTCTCGCCTCGCCGCACGATGAACCGCACCTCCTCGAGCGCGCGGACGACGCCGTGTCGGGTGCGAAACTCGACGCACAAGTGCTCGACGGCAAGCAGCGGCGGGCCCGGGCTGACGGCGTGAAGCGGAGCGTCCGCGGAGGGCGGCGTGCTCGCGGGAGGCGCAGCCACGCCGGGAGATGGAAGGCCCACCCTCGGTGGTTGCGGGCTCACGGACCCCGCTACAAAAAATCCGGCTGCCATCACGTACGGCGCCGCGGGTCGATCAGATCTCTCAGTCCATCCCCAAGCAGGTTGAAGCAAAACACGGCGAGCATCAGCATCAGCCCTGGAAACAGCGCGATCCACCATTCGCCGGAGACCATGAACGCCGCGCCCTCGGCGACCATGATTCCCCACTCCGGCGTCGGCGGCCGCACGCCGAGACCGATGAACGACAGCGCCGCGGCGTTCAGGATCGCCCAGCCGAGATTCAGCGACACCTGCACCATCATCGGCGGCAGGCAGTTCGGGAACACGTGCACCGCGAGCACGCGCGCCGGGCCATTGCCGGCCAGTCGCGCGGCGTGCACGAAGCCGGCGTCACGCCGCACGTTCACCTCCGCGCGCGCCATGCGCGCGTAGAACGGCACGTTGATGACGGCGGTCGCGTACACGATGTTCGCGAGCGTGTTGCCGAGCGCCGCCACGATGCCCATCGCGAGCACGAACAGCGGGAACGCCATGATCGTGTCCATCACGCGCGTCACCAGCCGGTCCGTCCATCCGCCGAAATATCCGGCGCACGAGCCGAGCAGGCTCCCCGCCGCGAACGACAGCGCGACGGCGCCGAGCGCGATGGCGAGATCGAGGCGCGTCGCGACGACCACGCGGCTCAGGATGTCGCGGCCGAGCTGGTCGGTGCCGAACCAGTGCGCTCGCGTTGGTGGCTCGAGCTTGCGCGCGGTGTCCGTGGCCAGCGGGTCGTGGGGCGCGATGGTCGGCCCGATGAACGCCAGCACGACCAGGAACAGCAGCAGACCGAACGCGACGAGCGTCACGGGGTTCTCGGTCACCACGTACCGCGCGTGACGGAGGAAGCCGGTCACGCCTCGATTCTCACGCGCGGGTCGATCACGCCGTAGAGCACGTCGATCGCGAGGTTCAGCAGCACGTAGATCGTGGCCATCACGAGCACGAACCCCTGCACGGGCGCGTAATCGGATGCGATCAGCGCTTCGAGCGCATAGGAGCCGATGCCGGGCCACGCGAAGACCTTCTCGACGAGCACGTTCGCGCCGAGCAGGAACGAGAAGATCATGCCGAGCAGCGTCACGACCGGAAGCATCGCGTTCCGGAACGCGTACGTGAACAGCACCGTGCGCGACGCCAGCCCGGCCGCGCGCGCGGTGCGGATGAAGTCGCTCGAGAGCACGCCGAGCATCGCCGCCCGCGTCATGCGCGCGATCGGCGCCATCGCGAAGATGCCGAGCGTGACCGCGGGCAGCACGAGCTGCCGCACCGCCGCCCCGGCGGTCGCCGGCTGTCCGGTGAGGAGCGCGTCGATCGTGAAAAAGCCGGTGATCGTCCGCGGTGCGGAAGCGAATGCGTCCAGCCGGCCGAGGGGCGCGGGCGCCCAGCCGAGCAGGTAGTAGAAGACGTACACGAGGAGCAGGCCGGTGAAGAACACCGGCAACGACACGCCCGTCGTCGTCACGACACGCGCGACGTGATCGATCCACGAGCCGGGACGCGTCGCCGCGAACACGCCGACGGGCAGCGCGACGCCGACGGCGAGCGCCAGACCGGCCAGCGTGAGCTCGAGCGACGCGGGCAGCCGCTGCACGAGATCCGACACCACGGACTGGCCGGTCGTCAGCGACGTGCCGAGATTCCCGCGACCGAGATCGCGCACGTAGTACAGGAACTGCTCGGGGAGGCTCCGGTCGAGGCCGAGCTTCACCCGGATCTCGTCGATCGCCTGCTTCGTCGCCGCCGGTCCGGCAAAGAACGCCGCGGGGTCGCCCGGCAGCGCCCGGTTGAGGAGGAAGGTGACGACGACCACGCCGACCAGGCCGGGGATCGCGAGGGCGAGCCGCCGGCCGACGAGCCTCATTCCTTCGACAGCTGCCGGTAGTCGAGCTGCCGGTGGAACCAGTACTGGTAACCCCTCACGTTCTTCTGCATCGCGACGTCGAGCAGCGGCTGGTACACGGCGACGCGCGGCAGGTCGGCGACGGCCAGGCGCGCGAAGCTGCGCACGAGCTCCGAGTACTTCCGCGGATCGCTCTCGAACCGCGCGGCGTCGATCAGCTTGTCCATCTCCGGGCTCTGGTACGAGCTCGTGTTGAAGACGGCGTTCTGGCCGTGGTAGTTCCAGAAGAAGAAGTACTCCGGATAGTTCAGCCAGCCGCCGAACGCGTTGAGGAAGATCGGCATCTCCTTTTTCAGGAGCATGTTCCGCCAGTTCGACCCCGGGATCTTGTTGATCGTGGTCTTGATGCCGATCTGCGCCAGCGACTCCTGGACGAGGACGGCCATGGGCTCGTTGGTCGTCGCGAACCCCTGGTCGAACGACAGCGTCGTCTCGAAGCCCTTCGCGTGGCCCGCCTCCGCCATGAGCGCCCGGGCCTTCGCGATGTCGTACTTGAACGGCGTCTTCACGAGCTCGTGGCCGTGCGTGAGCGCGGCGATCGGGTTGCCGTTGAGCGCCACGCCGCGCTCGAAGACCGCCGACGAGAAGATCTTCTCGAAGGGGATCGCGTGCGCGACGGCCTGCCGAACCTTGGGGCTGTTGAACGGGGGGTTCTTCACGTTCATCCCGACGTAGGCGAACGCGTTCTCCACGGGATGCGACACGACCGCGACCTTCCCCGCCTTCGCCATCTCCGAGAAGTCCTTCGGCGGCAGGTCGAACGAGATGTCGGCGTCTCCGCGCTCGAGCAGCGCGCGGCGGTTCCCGGCCGACGGCACTTCCCGCACGATGACCTTCTTCAGCTTCGGCAGCGGGCCGGACTTCCAGTCGTCGAACCGGACGTAGACCGTCTCCTGTCCCGGCTTCCACGACTCGAGCTTGTACGCGCCACCGGCCGCCGCGTTGTTCTTCAGCCACTCCATCGCCCACGGATCGCTCGCCGTCGCGTGCTTCTTCGCGAGGGTGGAGTTGTAGATCGCCGGCACGGGCACGCCGATGTCCGGCAGCGTGAGCTTGTCCTTGCGGAGGAGCTTCACGCGGAAGGTGTGGTCGTCGACGGCCTCGAACTGCGCCGGCTTCTCGAGCGAGCCGGCCTTCATCTGGAACGTGGGGAATCCGCCGACGGTGACCGCGCGGTCGAACGACCACTTCACGTCCTTCGCGGTCACCGGCGTGCCGTCGTGAAACTTCGCGTCGCGCCGCAGCTTGAACGTCACCGACATCCCGTCCGGCGCCACGGTCCAGCTCTCGGCCAGCTCGGGCTTGAGACTCGCGTAGTCGTACATCCGCGACCCGTCCGGCGACGCCTTCGTCCCGTACGTGATCAGCCGGTCATAGATGTTCCACGACGCCTGATACGCGGGGCGGTTGGCACCGACCCCGTGGATGTCCATGCTGTTCGGCCCGGATTCCGTGACGACCAGCAGCGTCTCGTTCCGTCCCTGGGCCGACGCCGTCGCCCCCCAGGCCAGCATCATGAAAGCGATCAGGCACCGCGCGGCTGTTCGCATGAGATCTCCTCCCGGCAGGCGTCGCCTGCTCGGGCGGCGTCGAGGCAATGGACGTGCCGAAGGTCGATGCGCGTGAAGTCGCGAACTTGACGGGCGGCGGGCGGCCCAGGACTGCCTGTGAAACGAGCAGCCGCCGAGGTGGTGCCGCGGTTTTGAGCGGGTCGGTCAGCGGGCGGCTAGCGTCGGTGTCGGACGCTACGCGCCCGAGGCTTGTTCGGCTTCCCGCCGGAACTGCGTGGCGGGCGCGACGGCGGTCGCGGCGGTGAGGGCGGGATAGAACCGGTCGAACGTTGCCATGATCTCGTCGGCCGGCACGTCGGGCATGCTGCCGCGATCGTGCAGATATTCCATGTGCCGCCGGCCGGTCACGTCGAAGGGCTGGAAGAGCGAATCGGCGTGCCCGTCGAACTCGAGCGCGTGGACGCCGAACTTCTCGCAGAGCGCGCGATCGAACGCGGGCGTCGCCTTCACCCACCGGCCGTCCAGATGCAGCTCGACGTAGCCGTGGAAGTAGAAGACGTCGGTGCCGCCCATCCGCTCGCGGAGGCGCGGCGTGCAGAGGTGGTTCCGGACGTCGGCGAATCCGAGACGGGCCGGAATGCCGACGGCGCGCGCGCACGCGGTGAGCACCGCGGCCTTGCCGACGCAGAAGCCGGCGCCCTTCGCGAGCACGGCGCTGGCGCGGTACGTGTCCGGCGACGTGAAGTCGAGATACGGGGTGTAAACGATGCCATCGCGAACGGCGTAGTAGAGCCGAACGGCCTGCTTCACGGGATCGGTTTCTTCACCGACGGCGCGGGCGGCAAACTCCCGGATGCTGGCGGCATCGCTGTCGACGAACGTGGCGGGCGCGAGAAACGGTCCGAGGTCGGTGTGGGTACTCACCCCTGCAGTGTATCGAACACCGTGCGCGCGAGCACCGGCAGATCGGGATCGCGCGCGCCCATGATCAGCACCGTGTCGCCCGGCCGCGCCGCGCCGGCGACCCAGCGCCGTACGGCGTCGTGGTCGGCGGCGTAGCCGCAGCGCAGCGCCGGCGGCAGATCGTCGGCGAGCATGCGGCTGCCGATGTCCTTCGCGACGGTGCCGCCGGCATAAAAGATCTCGGCGTAGCAGAAGCGGTCGTTCGGGCGCAGCACCGTCGGCAGCATGTCGCGCAGCTCGGATCGAAGAAAGCGCGCGGGGCCGAAGCCGTGCGGCTGGAAGACAGCCACGACCCGGCCGGCGCCGGCCTGGGCGGTGACGATCGCCGCGCGCAGCTTGTCGGCGTTGTGCGCATAGTCGTCGACCACGCGCACGCCTGAGCTCGTCGGGCCGATCACCTGTAAGCTCCGCGCGACGCCGACCTCGAGCGCGACCATGGCCGCCGCCGCCGCGTTCTCGAGGTTGTGCAGGCCCGGCTGCGGGATGTCGAGAGCGAGATCGCCGCCCGGCAGCCGGAGCACGCCGCGCGCGCGATCGGGTCCGGCCGCGGCGACGTCGAGCGGGACGTCGGCGAACGCGACGGCGCCGTACGTCACGGCCTTGAAGCGGCGGCCGATCGCGAGCGCCTCGGGACAGCGCGCGTTGACGAGCAGGCGCGCCGAGCGCTCGGCGAACGTGGAAAACTGCGCGCGAAGCGACGGCAGCTCCGCGTGATCGCGGCTCACGTTGTGGATGAGACCGATCGCCGGCCGGTACCCCACGAGGGTGCCGTCCGACTCGCACGCCTCCGCCGCCACCGGTCCATCGGCGGGTCCTGGAATGAAGCAGCCGCCGCTGCCCTCGCCGACCAGCGCGGCGCCGCCGATCACGGTCGACGCGCGTCCCGCTTCGCGCAGGGCGAAGCCGACCATGCCGGTGATCGTGCTCTTGCCGCTCGTCCCGGCGATCGCGACGCCGGGCTGGCCGGCGTTGACGATCTCCGCGAGCAGCGCCGGGCGCGGGACCATGTCGAGACCGAGCGCGCGCGCCGCCCGCATCTCGGGCGTGTCGGCCTCGACGGCGGTGGAATAGATGAAGCGGTCGATCCCGGCGGTGACGCCCGTGCCGTCCTGGGGGATGACGCGGATGCCGAGACTCGCGAGCTCGGCGGCGATGCGCGCGTTCTTGCCCTGATCGAGCGAGCGGTCCGAGCCCTGCACGTCGTGGCCGCGCGCGCGCATCAGCCGCGCGAGCGGATTCATGCCGGCGCCGGCGATGCCGGAAAAGTGGTATCGCGGAAGGCTCACGTCCCGAGAATAGCCCGGACTGACGGCCGCCTCCGGCTTACCGCGTGAGCCGTCGCACCGGGTTCCGCAGCGTGCCGACGCGCTCGAGCGTGATCTCCACGACGTCGCCCTCCGCCAGCGCGTGCTCGTCCGGGACGAGAATGCCGGTGCCCGTCGACAGCACGGTGCCGGGCGGAGTCGCGGTGTTGCCGCGGCGCAGCCAGTCGACGAGCTCGTCGCACCGCCGCTTCATGTCGCCGGTGCTCGTGCGGCCCTCGAAGCGCGTCTGTCCGTCGCGCGCGATCGTGCAGCGCAGCTCGAGCGCGTGCGGATCGCGGATCTCGCCGGCGGTCACGATCACGGGACCGCAGGCGAAACACCCGTCGAACATCTTCGACTGCGGCAGGAAGAGCGGGTTCTCGCGCTCGATGTCCCACGCGGAGAGATCGTTGCCGATCGTGTAGCCGATGATGCCGGTGCCGCGGCCGATCACGACGGCCAGCTCGGGCTCCACCGCGGTCAGGACCGAATCGGCCCGCACGCCGATCGGCGCATTCGGTCCCGACGTCCGCGCCGCCGTCGCCTTGAAGAAGAGCTCGGGGCGCTTCGCCTCGTAGACGTAGTCGTAGATACCCTTCGTGCGCCCGGCCTCGGTGCCATGCGCCTCGTAGTACTCGCGGCTCCGGCGGTACGTGATGCCGGCGCCCCACACCTCGGGCGCGTCGACGGGCACCAGCAGGTGCGCGCGGCGCGGTGACGGCGCGCGATCGAGGTCGCGCCATGGCATGCGCGTCCGCGCGCGCTTCGCGAGCTCGCGCGCGCGGCGCTCGACGACCGCCGCGGTGCCGCCCGCGGTGATGAGCTCGAGCACCGAACCGGCGCCGGCCTTCGCGTTGGTGATGTCGATCACCTCATCACCGTCGACGACGCCGACGCGCTTCCCTTTGCCGGGCACGTGGAACTGGCACAGCTTCATGGGCTATGTCTCCTGTCCGAGCACATGAAATCCCTCACGCTCGGCCGCTTCGGCCTGTCCATCGTCGAACGTCACGAACTCGAGAGAGGCAGGATCGCCGTCGGCAGCGACCAGGGCCGCGCCCAGCTGGAGGGCGTCAGCGGCGCCGAGGGGATGGCTCTCCACGAGGCGCTCGGCATGACGCCGGACCAGCTCCATCGTCGTGATTTCCCACCAGTCCGGCCACGCCGTGATCACCTCCCGGCGCACCGCCGACAGGCGCCGGGCCGCGGCCGGCTCTTCACGCCGCCGGCGTGCCAGCGCCGAGAGCAGCTCGATCCGGGTCAACGTCCACACGATGACCAGCGGGTCGTCGCGCAGCCAGCGCTCGGCCCGCGCCGTGCCGCGCTCGTTGACGAAGAGCGGCACCAGCGCGGACGTGTCCCAGAACCTCACCAGCCGCTCCGGCGCTCCTTCAGGACGTCCGCGAGCACGCTGCCGCGCAGCTTCGGTGGACGACGCCTACCAAGCCATGCCGGCCGCCGTCCGGTGCCCCGGCGTACCAGTCCCTGTCGCTCGAGCCGGGCCAGACGCTCGTCGGTTCGCCCGCCCCCCGCGGCCACCACCTGCTGCAGCGGGACGATGCGTGCCACCGGTGTGTTGCGGTCGAGGATCAGGACCGACTCGCCGCCCCGGACGTGCTCGAGATACCGCGACAGGTTGTTCTTGAGCTCGGCGATTCTAGCCTTCTTCATATGGCCAAGTTAGCCATATCACCACCCGTGCGGCAACCCTAGTAATCGCGCGGATCCAGGACGTCGCGCAGGCCGTCGCCGGCGAGATTGAACGACAACGCGAGCACGAAGATCGCGAGCCCCGGCCAGAACGCCATCCACGGCGCCGACTCGAGGAACTGCTGCGCGGCGTTCAGCATGGTGCCCCACGAGGGCGCCGGCGGCTGGACGCCGAGGCCGAGGAACGACAGCACCGCTTCCGCGATGATCGCCGTCGGAATCGCGACCGTCGCCTGCACGAGGATCGCGCTCGTGATGTTCGGCAGGATGTGCCGCAGCATCACGCGCGGATCGCGCGCGCCGAGCGCGCGCGCGGCGTTCACGTAGTCGTCCTCGTTCGCCGACAGCACGAGCCCGCGCGTCAGACGGACATACGTCGGCGTCGCGGCCAGTCCGATCGCGAGCGTGGCGTTGGTCAGCGACGGGCCGAGGATGGTCACGAGCCCGATCGCGAGGATCAGGAACGGAAACGCGAGCCACGCGTCGGTCAGGCGCATCACGACCTGGTCCAGCGCGCCGCGGTAGTAGCCGGCGGTGAGACCGAGCGGCACCCCGGCAAGGATCGCGAGCAGGATCGATCCGACGCCCGCCTGCATCGAGATGCGCGCGCCCCACACCACGCGCGAGAACCCGTCGCGTCCGAGGTCGTCGGTGCCGAAGGGATGCGCCCACGTCGGCGCCTTCCGTAGCTTGCTCCAGTCGGTGCGTACGGGATCGGTCGTCGCGACCCACGGCGCCGCGAGCGCCATGACGACGAAGAGCGTCACGATCAGCGCCGCAAGCGCGGTCGTTCTTAGTGGGGGCCCCGACATGGCCCCCACACCCCCCACGCTCGGAACCGGCCCAGCGGAGCCGTGCCGGTCCTCGACGCCGGCGTCGATCATCCGTGCTGGGGGCCCCGACATGGCCCCCAGACCCCCAACGCTCGGCGGTCGTCGGCAAAGCCGCCGCCCGCCTCGATCACGGGCCGAGCGTCAGCGCTCATGCCGGCCGCCCGAGACCCGGATACGCGGGTTCAGCACGGAGTACGAGACGTCGACGAGGAGGTTGATCAGCACGTACGCCGACGCCGTGAGCAGCACGACGCCCTGCACGATCGGATAGTCGCGCGTGAAGACGGCCTCGACGATGAGGCGGCCGAAGCCTGGCAGCACGAAGATCTGCTCCGTGACGACGGCGCCGCCCATCAGCGCGCCCATCTGGAGGCCGAGGATCGTCACGACGGGGATCAGGCCGTTGCGGAGCCCGTGCCGCACGATGACGCCCCACGCCGCCAGCCCCTTGCTGCGCGCCGTGCGGATGTAGTCCGCCGAGAGGACTTCGATCATCGCGTTCCGCGTCTGTCGCATCAGCACCGCCGCGAGCCCGCTGCCGAGGACGAACGCCGGCATGATCATCCGCTTGAGGTTGCCGACGGGATCCTCCGCGAGCGGCACGAAGCCCGACGCGGGCAGCCATCCGAACCGGACCGAGACGAGCAGGATCAGCATGATGCCGAGCCAGAAGTTCGGCACCGACACGCCGCACAGCGAGAGGCCGCTCGCGAGCACGTCCCAGACGGTGTTCCGCCGCACGGCCGCGATCACGCCGGCGGGCAGCGCGATCGCGAGCGCGACGAGCAGCGACAGGCAGGCGAGCTCGAGCGTGATCGGCAGCTTGACCGCGACCATCGACGCCACCGACTGCCGTGTGCGGATCGACTCGCCGAGATCGCCGCGGAGCGCGAGTCCGACCCAGCGCAGGTACTGCACGACCACCGGATCGTGCAGCCCGTACTTCTCACGGATCTCCTCGAGTCCGGCGGCGTCCGCGTCCGTGCCGGCGAGGACGCGCGCCGGATCGCCCGGAATCATCCGCACGCCGGCGAACACGATCAGACTGATGATCGCCAGCGTGACCGCCGAGATGACGCCGCGGCGGACGAGGAACTCGATCACCGCCTTACTGCCAGGTCGTTCCCTTGATCCGGATCAGGCCGTCCGGCACGGCCTTGTAGCCCTTCAACGCCCTCGGAAACGCGACGATGTAGTTCTCGTGATAGAGGTACAGCACGTTCCGCCGCGCGCCGATGAGGTCGACCGCCTCGCGGTAGAGCGCACGGCGCTGCGCCGTGTCGCTGACCTCGCGCGCCCGGTTCAGGAGCGCGTCCACCTTCTCGTCGCACGCGAGCGTGGCGTTGAGCGGCCCGCCGCACGTCTGCGCCTGGTGGATGTTGCCGTCGGGATCCACGCGTCCGCTCCAGCCGATCAGGAACGCCTGGTTCTTGCCGTCGTCGTTGTCCTTGAGCGCCGACGCGAACTCCGACGGCTTGAGCGTGAGGTTGAAGCCGGCCTCGCGGGCCATGCCCTGGATCACCTCGGCCACCCGGCGCTGCTGCGGGTTGTTCACGATCATCATCTCGAAGGCGTAGCCGTTCGGCAGCCCGGCCTCGGCCAGCAGCTTCTTCGCGCGGGCGACGTCGCGCGTCACGCACTTCCGCGTCTTGTCGAAGTACACGCTGTTCGGTGAGACCGGGCCGCAGCCGGCCGTGTACTGCCCGTCGAACGCGACCTGGACGAGGGCCTCGCGGTCAATGCTGAGCTCGAGCGCCTCCCGCACGCGCGGATCGTTCGCGAGCGGCGTGCCGAGGTCGCCGGGCGGGTTGGTCTTGCCGGTCTTGTTCCTGAGATTGATCGTGAGCGAGTTGAAGCCGAGGCCGGTGACGCTCGCGACGTCGAACTTCGCGTCCTTCTTGAGACTGGCGGCGTCGCTCGGCGTCACCCGGTGCATCACGTCGATGTCGCCGGACCGGAGATTGGCCAGTCGCACGTTGTCGTCGGGAATGATCCGGAAGACGATGCGGTCGAACTTCGCCTGCGCCGGGTCGAAGTAGTGCGGCGACCGCTCGACGACGATGCGGTCCTGCGCCACGCGCTCCACGAACCGCCAGGGCCCGACGCAGACGGGCGCGGTGCCGAACTTGTCGCCGAGCTTCTGCGCCGCGGCCGGTGACACCGGCATGCCCGCGCGGTCGGAGAGCTGCGCGGCGAGCGGCGCGAACGGCGCCTTCAGGCGCAGCCGCACCGTCAGGGGATCGACGATCTCGACGACGTTCACGGACGCGAGCTCGCTGCGGCGGTTCGAGCCTTTCATCTCGCGATGGCGGTCGAGGGAGAACTTGACCGCCTCCGCCGTCATCGGCGTGCCGTCGTTGAACTTCACGTTGCCGCGCAGCTTGATCGTCACGGTCTTGCCGCCGTCGCTGATCGCCGGCATGTCGGCCGCGAGCTGCGGATGGATCTTCAGCTGCTCGTCGATCTCGTACAGCTTCTCGCAGATCTGCGAGAAGACGATCCGTCCGACGTACGTGCGTGACAGCGTCGGGTCGAGGATGTCCGGGTCCTGGTTCAGCGCGACGACGAGCTGTCGCTTCTGCGCGTGCGCGGATCCGGTGAGCGGCGCGACGAGGAACGCGGCGCCGAGGATGAGCGTGACGAGTGTGCGCATCGTATGTGCCTCCCGTGTGGGCCATTCCGAAGGTGGTGGGGGTCGACGGCGCGCATCATAGACCACGGGAACCGCAGGCCGCCACTGCCGGTTTGTCGATTACGGCCGCACATGAACATCGCGCTCGTCGAACACCCCACGGTCGATCACCCTCGACGCTGGGAGGTCAGGAAGGGGACGCTCCTGATCGGTCACGCGCGCCAGGATGCCGATGGCATGTATCGGTATTTCCACGGGCCGGACAATGCATCGACCTCGTCGATCGAAGCGCCCGACCTGGACCGACTGCTCGTGCTCCTGATCGCCCGCCACGGCGTGTAACGCACGACGTACACTGGCGGCGATGCGTCTCCTCCCGCTGGCGCTGGTGCTCGCGTTGCTGGTCGCGTCGCCGATCCGCGCCTCGGACGTCGAGCTCAGCGGCGCCGAGGGCCACCCGCGCGACCGGTTTCCTCTCGCCGTCCACATCACGCCGAGCGGTGAAGCGTCACTCGACGCCGCCGCGAAGCGGGCGCTCGGTGACTGGAACGCCGTCAGCGACGGAACGCTGGGGCTGCTCGTCTTCCGCGGCGCGGCGACGGACACCGGCGCGGACGTGACCGTGACGTTCCACGGCGAGGCGGCGCGGCTGATGGGCGTGACGCGCGTCGCGACGACCGGTGGCGTCATCGAGCGACCCGTCCGCATCACGATCTTCCCGATGGAGGCGCGCGGCCAGACCTCGCGCGAGACGCTCGTGTACCAGGTGGTCGCGCACGAGCTGGGGCACGCGCTCGGGCTCGCGCACACGCGCGATCCGCAGTCGCTCATGTGCTGCGTGCACGGAAGCCTCGACTTCAACGATCCGGTCGCGCGCCAGGCGTACGTCAGCGCGCGCCGGAATCCCGACGTCCGCACCGCCGCCCTGCAGCTGGCCGAGCACTACGCGAAGTTCTGGAAGCGAGCGCCATGAAGAAGAAACACGGTGGTCACCGGCACGACCGTCATCGTCCCGCCGACTTCGAAGCGTTCGTCGGCCGCATGCTCGATCCCGGCCGCGATGGATGGCAGAAGCGATCGCGCGTCCTGCGTGCGGCCGGCATCAAGCGCGGCGCCGTCGTCGCCGACGTCGGCGCGGGACCGGGATTCTTCACGCTGGCCCTGGCGCGCGCCGTCGGGCCCGCCGGGCACGTGTACGCGGTGGACGCCGAGTCGCGCAGCCTCGAGCGCGTGCGCGATCAGCTGGGGAAGCGTGGCCTCCGCAACGTGACACCGATCCTCGGCCGCGGCGACGACCCGCATCTGCCGCCCGGCGTGTCGGACGTCGCCATGATCGTGAACACGTACCACCACTTCCCGAACGGCCCGGCGTATCTCCGTCGCATTGCCGGAACGCTGCGGCCCGGCGGCCGGCTGGTCGCGATCGATTTCGAGAAGCGCGAGACGCCGGTGGGGCCGCCCGTCGATCACCGCATCGCGCGCGAGGAGTTCCTGCGTGACGCCGGGCGCGCGGGATTGCGGCTCGTCGCCGAGCACCGCTTCCTGCCGTATCAGTACTTCGTCGTGCTGAGGCCGGCTACGACCAGTCGTGTCAGGCGAGCCCCGCGCGCCGGCGCTCCTGCTCCTTGAGCACGCGGCGCAGGATCTTGCCGGACGCGGTCTTCGGAATCGCGTCGACGAACTCGATCTCGTGCAGCGTCTTGTAGCCGGCGAGCCGGCCGCGCGCCCACGCGAGCAGCGCGTCGGTGGTGAGGGCCGGATCCTTGCGCACGACGAACGCCTTCGGCAGCTCGCCCGCTTCCGGATCGGGCTTGCCGACGACGGCGGCGTCGGCCACGCCCTCGTGCTCGAACAGCAGCGCCTCGAGCTCGGCGGGCGCGATGCCGAAGCCCTTGTACTTGATCATCTCCTTCTTGCGGTCGGTGATCGTCAGGTAGCCGTGCTCGTCGATGCGTCCGATGTCGCCGGTGTAGAGCCATCCGCCGCGCAGCGCCGCCGCCGTCGCCTCCGGCGCGTTCCAGTACCCGAGCATCACGCCGGGACTCCGCACGCAGATCTCACCGACGTCGCCGACCGGCAGCTCGCGCTCGCCGGTCTCGAGATCGACGATCTTCTGCTCGCAGTCGTGCACCGGCAGGCCACCGGTATCGATCGTGAGCCGCTCGTCGTCCTCGACGGGATTGATGTGCGTGATCGGGCCCGCCTCGGTGAGGCCGTAGCCCTGCACCACCTTCACGCCCGTCACCTGCTGGAAGCGCCGCGCGAGCTCCGGCGCCACCGGCGCGGCGCCGACCATGACGTGCCGCACGCTCGAGAAATCGACGCGCGCGACCTCGGGCCACTGCAGCAGCGCGACGAGCACCGGCGGCACGACGAACACGATGCTCACGCGCTCCTGCTCGATGAGCCGGCACGTCTCGGCCGGATCGAAGCGCTCCATCACCACCATGTGCACGCCCGCGTGGACGGCGCCGCCCATCAGCATGAGTCCATAGATGTGATAAAAGGGCAGGAACACGAGGAAGCGGTCGTGTTCCGCGACGCGGCTCGACGCGACGAACTGGAGATTGTTCGCGACGAACGCGAAGTGGCTCAGCCGCACGCCCTTCGGCAGCCCCGTCGTCCCGCTCGAATACGGCAGCACCAGCAGCTCGTCGCGCGCGATGTCGATCGGCGGCGGCGCCGTCGCCGGCGCCCCGGCGACGAGCTTCGCGAACTCGTCTCCGGCCGTGACCATATGTTTCAGGCGCGGCAGCTCGTGGCGGACCGCCTGCACGAGGCCGGCCAGCTCGGGCTGCGTGATCACCGCGACGCACTCGGCGTCCGCCAGCTGATACGCGACCTCGCGCTCCCGGTACGACGGGTTCATCGGACTCGACACCGCGCCGATCCGCGCGAGCGCGAAGAACGCGATGACGTACTCGGGGCGGTTCGTCATGAACAGCGCGACGCGGTCGCCGCGCCCGATGCCGAGGCCGCGCAGCGCGTTGGCGAACGCGTTCACGAGGCCGTCGAGCTCGCGGAACGTGACACGCGTGTCGCGGAAGACGATCGCGGTGCGCTCGGGAAAGAGCGTCGCCGGGCGCGTCAGCATCGCCCCGTACGGAACGTCGGGGTACGTGAGGCGCGGGCGCGAGAGCGCGGGCGGCCGCTTCATGCCCCGGGACGCACGGCGATGGCTTCGATCTCGACGAGCATGCCCTCGCGTGCGAAGCGCGAGATCTCGACGAGCGTGCTCGCCGGGCGGCTCGCGCCGAAGTACTCCGCGCGCACGGTGTTGATCTTTTCGCGGTCGGCGATGTTCTTCACGTAGACCGTCACCTTGCACACGTCGGCAAACGTGGCGCCGGCGGCCGCCAGGCACGCCTTCAGATTCTCGTGCACCTGCCGCGTCTGCGCGACGACGTCGCTGCCGCCGACGACCGTGCCGTTCGTGTCGGTCGCGACACAGCCCGACACGAAGACGAGCGGGCCGGCGGTGACGACGTGCGTGAAGTGGCTGATGGGTTCCGCCATCCCGGGGACACGAAGCTCTTTGCGCGGACCGAGCATTGCAGTCTCCTTTCGTTCAGGACGCCGGCAACCGTCACGAACGCGTGGTGGCGGTGCTACGCGCCCTGCCGTAGCGCGTCGAGCCGGCGCCGGGCCGCGTCCGACACCGAGGTGAAGACCACACGGACGTCGTCCGGCTTGTCCGCCGCCGCGGAGGCGACCTTGGCGTAGACCTCGCCCGCGTCGGGCGTGCCGGGTACCAGCACGAGCTTCACGTTCGCATGCGGCGCCGGCCGCTCGCCGAGCGCGACGTCCGCGCCGCTCGCGCCGAGCCGGGTCAGTGAGCCGTGCACCGCGGCCGCCGAGACGGTCTTGCCGTCGATCGCGAAGCAGGCGATCGGCAGCGGCGGCTCGACCGGATGGAAGACGTCCTCCTCGCGGTGCGGCAGCGCCAGCAGGTACTCGCCGCCGATCCCGGCGACGTCGTAGAGGGTCAGCGGCCGGTCGAGCCCCTTGAACTCGGCGGTCACCGTGCCGCGCAGGCGGACGACGTCGTGCACGCGCTCGTACGTCTCCGGGCTCAGGAAGATCTGGCCGCCCACGGTGTACGACTCGATGCGGTACGCCATGTTGATCGCGCTGCCGACGGCGCCGTACTTCGTGCGCTGCTCGGAGCCGATGTTGCCGATGATGACCTCGCCGGTATTGACGCCGATGCCCATCCCGACTTCCGGCCGGCCGGCCGCGCGCTGCTCCGCGTTGAAGCCGTCGAGGGCGAGCTGCATCTCGATCGCGCAGGCGACCGCGCGCGCCGGGTCGTCCGCGGCGCCGAGCGGCGCGCCGAAGAACGCCAGGATGCCGTCGCCCTGGATCTCGTCCACGGTGCCGCGATGCTTCTGGATCACGGCCACCATCCGGGCGAGATAGCGATTGAGGATCTCGAGGACGTCTTTCGGCGGCAGCGCCGACGCCAGCGCGGTGAAGCCGCGCAGGTCCGTGACGAGAATCGTGACGGTGCGGGATTCCCCGCCGAGCCGGAGGCCGTCCGGCGAGCCGAGGAGCTCGTCGACGACCTCCTTCGTCACGTACCGGCCGAACGTGTCGCGGATGAAGTCGCGCTGGCGCAGGCCGTCGATCATGCCCGCGAACGCCCCGGTGAGCCGGCCCACTTCGTCGCGCGTGCGCGCGGGCGGCAGGACCACGTCGAGATTGCCCTCGCTCACCTGCCCCGCCGCGACGGTCAGCGTGCGCAACGGCTTCAGCATCCGCGCCGACACGAAGCCGAACAGCACGAGCCCGGCCGCGACCAGACCGATGGAGAGCATCACGACCCGCAGCGTCTTCATGCGCACCGCGTCGGCGACCGGGTTGGCGAACTTGTTCAGCATCAGGATCGCGACGACGTCGTCGCCTTCCTTGAGCGGGATGTTGATCTGGACGAACTGGTTGTACTTCTCGCCGGCCACCTGCCCGCCGAAGAGCTGGCTGTGCATCATTTCGCCGGCCTGCCACGTGTCCTCCGTCGCCTTGTACGTCGCCGGGAACAGCCGGTGGATCCCGGCGGGCTCGCCCGGATCGAAGTCGTCGTGTCCGATGGCGATGTACACGTACCGGCCATCCGGCTGGCGTCGCATCAGCACCGCGTTGTCGACCTCGAACTCGCTTTCGATCCGCTGGAGCGTCTCGAGCACCGAGCGATACCCGTCGCTCTCCCGATCGGCCGGCGTCCGAATCTGCGCCACGTCGTCGACGTCGAGCCACGCCACGCCACGCTCGGCGAAGAATTCGAGCCTGGCCGCGAGGTTCTGGATCTCGTACGCCCGGCTGTCCATGTCGTAGCGCACGGCGAGCGGGACGATGGCGACGAGCAGGATCGCCAGGAAGAGCAGGACGTTCTTGGTGACGATCGATCGGAACACTGCGCTACGGGCTCGGATGCCCCCAGAGGCCTTTCGCGACCCGCGCCTCGTAGAAGTGCCCGCCGACGTGCAGCAAGCCGGTCTGCGCGAGCATCCACGCGCGCGTCCGCCCCTTCGCCCAGAACTCCGTGAGCCACGCCGCTTCGTCGGCGACGGCGCGCTCGGCGATCGCGGCCGCCTTGACCCGCTCGACCGGCACGACGTCCTCGATGTTCTGGCCGCGCAGGCGCTCGACGACCTCGGTCGTCGCCAAACCCACCGCATCCCAGTAGCCGCGGAGCGCGGCGAGATCGATCCGCGCCGCGAGGTCGTCGACCTCCGCATCGCGCATTCCGGTGCCGACGTCACGGCGATCGATCATCAAGCGCGGGAGCCAGCCGCCCGTGTCGAGCACCTGCGCGCGGTCACCGACGAAGCGATTGACGCCGACGTCCGCCACCCGCGCGGTATGCCAGAGCGTCCACACGATCGGGTTCACGCCGGGGTGCGGGCGACCACGCAGCTGCGCGTCGGTCAGTCCCCTGGTGACATCGTCGGGAATCGCCCGGCTCAGCTCGCGATGACGGATCAGGAAGAAGTCGAGGGCGTCCATGGTGTTACCGGGTCCATGGTGTGATTTCGCCGAGCTCCCACCGTGCGATATCGCAGTACATGTCGACGAGCTGCATCGTCCGCTCGAGCGCCGGGATGTCCGTGGTGTCGCGGAGCTCGCGAACCCGCTCGGTGATCTCCCGAAGACGGGCGAGCGTTTCTTCGCGCGTCATGACGCCCTCCCCTGGAGCTGCCACCGATGCTCCGCCGGGCGATGATCGAAGAAGCGCTTCGCCTTCAGCTCGTAGCGCGGCAGCGTCGCCGGCGCCTGCACGTCGACGCCGATCGTCACGCCGATCGTCGACCTCAACACGTCGGCGGCCTGGCGGCCGAGGCGCGCGTAGTCGTCCTTCGCGACCTCGGAACGCGCCTCCACTTTCACGGTCAGGAAATCGTTCGCCGCGTCCCGGCCGGCGTGGAGCTCGTAGTGCTCGGTGAGCCCGCCGACGCGGTGGAGCAGCGCCTCCACCGCGGACGGATAGACGTTCACGCCCTTGATGATCAGCATGTGATCGGTGCGTCCGAGCACGCCGCCCGGATAGTAGAGCCAGGTCGTCCCGCATCCGCACGGCTCGTCCGTCCACCGGATGAGATCGTGCGTGCGGTACTTGATGAGCGGCTGGCCGTCCTGGATGTAGCTCGTGACGATGTGCTCGCCGACCTCGCCGTACGGCACGGGCACGCCGCGCTCGTCCACGACGAGCGCGTGATACCAGTCCTCGCAGAGATGGACGCCCTGCTGGAGCGGGCAGCCGGGATTCGTCGGGCCGATCTCGGCGATGCCGTAGAGCTCGTAGCAGCGGGCGCCCCACAGATCCTCGATGGCCTGGCGCGTCGCCGGGATGCTGCCGCCGGGCTCGCCGGCGACGACGACGTACGAGATCGAGGTCTTGCGGAGATCCACGCCGAGCTCGCGCGCCGCCTCCGCGAAGTAGAGCGCGTAGGTCGGCGTCGCGAAGAGCACGTCGGGCCGGTACTGCTCGATCTGCTTGATGCGCGCCGTCGTGTCGAGCCCGCCGCCGGACACCACCGTCCCGCCGAGCCGGCGCACGCCCATGTAGGCCGACCAGAACGCCGCGAAGATCCCCCAGTTGAACGCGAAGTAGAAGCTGTGGCGCGGCCGGAGCCCGATGGACCAGTAGAGATAGGTCCAGGACTCGCCCCACAGCGCGGCACTCCGGTGCGAGAGCGGGATGTGGAACGGCGCGCCCGTCGAGCCCGACGTCGCGAAGCGCTGCTCGAAGAAGTCGGGCGGCAGCGCGAGCGCGTCGCCGAACGGCGGGTCGACGGCCTGCGCGTCGAGGATCTCCTGCTTGTCGATGTACGGCAGGCGCTCGACGAAGTCGTCCATCGTGCGGATCTGCTCGGGACGGACGCGATGGCGGTCGAGCAGCGCGCGGTACATCCGGCTGTGCTCGTAGGCATAGCCGATCACGGTCTGCAGCTTGCGCAGATGCAGGCGCTCGAGCTCGGCGCGAGGCAGCGTCTGCGTGTACGGATTCCAGAAGCGCGCCGCCTCGACGGCCGGTTTGAAGAGCATGCGCGCTACTCCGCGAGCGTGAACACGCCTCGCTTGACGGTCAGCGCCCAGATCTGGCCGACGTTGACGCCGAGATCGTTCATGCTCACCGCGCCGATCGCGCCGTCGTAATTCTTGAGCCCGGACCAGCACTTCGCGAGCCGGTCCCGGTCCGCCGCGAGGTCGTCGGGCTTGTTCGTGATCCCGGCCGTCTCGACGCACCTCTTGGAGATGAAGATCTGGTCGTACATCGCGAGCGCCGACGAGTTCGGCCGCTTGCCGCCGGACCGCTCGAGGAACTTCTTCACGAACGCCTGCACGCGCGGGATCGGCCGCTCGTTCCAGGCGTACGTCGTCGTGTACCAGCCCTCGACGATGTCGCCGCCGATCGCGATGAGGTCCGGCGTCGCGGTGGCGACCCCGCCCTGCATCGGCCCCTTGAAGCCCTGGCGGCGCGCCTCCTTGGCGATGAGCGCGGCCTCGCGCGAGCCCGAGCCGAGGAAGAGCATGTCCGGCTGCTTCGCCAGCGCGCGCGTGACCTGCGCGCTGAAGTCGAGGTCGCCGGTCTGGAACGTGATCGAGTCCGACAGCTCGATCTTCGCCTGCTGGAAGACCGCCGGCATCACGCGCGTCGCTTCCGCCGTCGAGATCGCGTCGGCGCTGTTGTAGAGGACCGCCGCCTTCTTCACGCCCGGGTGCTGCTTGCGCAGCGCCGCGAGGCCGGAGCCGAGCGCCTTGGCGGCGCCGGGATTCATCAGGAACGCCCACGGCCGGCTCTTGTCCGTGAGCCCGGGCGCCGCGGCGGTCGGCGAGACGATCGGGATTTTGAGACTGGCGGCGAGCGGGAACATCACGCCGGCGCTCGAGCTCGAGATCGAGCCGTGGATCATGAGCACGTTGTCGGTCTGGGCCATGCGGCGCGTGAGCGTCACCGACTCCTTCGGATCGCCGCGGTCGTCGCCGACGACGAGCTCGACCGGCACGCCGCCGATGCCGCCGGCGGCGTTGATCTCCTCGCGCGCGATCTCCGCTCCGATCAGGCCGTGCTGGCCCCAGTCCACGAAGAGCCCGGCCATCGGCATGATCACGCCGAGCCGCACCTTGGTGCCCGCGACCTTCGCCGCCGTGTCGCCCGGCACCGCCACGAGCAGCACGAGGCTTCCGACCAGCAGCTGCGCCAGCGTCCGAGATGACCACGTCATGCCGCGGGCCTCCTTGTCGTCGCGCTACGCCACCGAGAGTGCGAGCCGGTCCACGTCCTTCACGAGCATCTTGTCGCCCATGCCCCAGCGGTCGATGGCCGCCGTCACCTCGTCGAGCGCCGCTCGCGGGATCGGCGCGAAGCGGAAGCGCTCGCCGGCGCCCCAGCTCTCGTACGTCCACGGACGGTCGAGGAACTCCGGCGGCACGCTCTTCCGCCAGAGCGGCAGGTACTGCGCGAGGTCGCGATCGAGGGCCTGCTCCGCGCGATCGAGCGCCGTGAAGTAGCGGCGCAGGACGTCGGGGTCGGTGCGCTCGTCGACCCACCACAGCGTGTTGAACTCGCCGCCGACCACGCGGCGCAGGCCGAGCTCTTCCGCCATGTAGATCTGCGGATCGAGGAGGCTCGCCGCCTCGACCTCGCCCTTCAGGAGCGCGTCGAGGCGCCGGCCGAAGCCGCCGACCGGCGCGACCTCGATGTCCGCGAGCGGCAGGTACTTCTCGAGACGGTACGGCACGTTGTAGTGGCTGCCGGCCATCAGCCCGACGGCGACGGGAACGCCGCGCAGATCTTCCGGCGCGCGGACCCGCGAGTCGGGCCGCACGAAGATCGCGTGGCGCGCGATGCCGTACGCGTCCGGGACGAACTTGCCCATGCCGGCGCCCGCGTTGCACACGCTGCCCCACGCGCACGCGTTGCCGATCGCCGATTCGCCGGCGAGGAACGGCTGGTCTTGCGGTCGCTGCTTGTAGCCGTCCGCACCGCCCGACCATCCCTGCATCTGCCCGAGGTAGACGTCCCACATCACCTCGGGATCGAGTCCCTGCTCGCGGAAGTAGCCCTCCTCGAACGCGATCCACTCGTGCAGGCGCATCCCCGTTGGAAAGATCTTGATCTTCCTCGTTTCCATGGCCGGCACAGTATCATCCCGCGCAGTGCTCGCCCAGCAGCTCGTCAACGGACTCCAGCTCGGCGGCGCCTACGCGCTCGTCGCCGTGGGCTACACGCTGATCTTCGGGGTGCTGAACCTCCTGCACCTGGCCCACGGCGAGGTGTTCATGGTCGGCGCCTACGTCGGGCTCGCGCTCGCGCTGGCGGGCGCGCCGTTCTGGGCGGCGCTGCTCGGCGGCATGGCGGGCGCCGCGGTCCTCGGGCTCGTCATCGAGCGCGTCGCATTCCGGCCGGTGCGCGATCGGGGCAGCCACGTCACGCCGCTCATGACGACGATCGCGGTGAGCCTGGTGCTGCAGCACGCCGTCGTGAAGCTCTATGGCGCGGAGCCGGTCGCCTTTCCGCAGGTGTTCGCCGTCGTCCCGGTGTCCCTGGGGCCGGTCACCGTCACGTCGCTCCAGCTCGTGATCCTCGGCACCTCGCTCGCGCTGATGGCGCTGCTCGACCTCGTGCTGCGCCGGACCTGGCTCGGTCGTGCGATCCGTGCGACCGCCGAGAACCCGACCGTCGCGAGTCTGCTCGGCGTGAACGTCTCGCTCGCGATCGTCGCGGTGTTCGTCCTGGCCTCGGCCCTCGCCGGCGCCGCCGGCGTGCTGCTCGCGGCGAACTTCACCGCGGTGACGCCGTTCTTCGGCGTGAAGGTCGGCCTGAAGGCGCTCGCGGTGATGCTGGTCGGCGGTCTCGGCAACGTCCCCGGCGCAATGGTCGGCGGCGTGCTCGTCGGCGTCGTCGAGGCGCTCTCGGTCGGCTATCTCGCCTCGTCCTATCGCGATGCGTTCGCGTTCGGCGTGATGATCCTGATCCTGCTCGTGCGGCCGACCGGTCTCTTCGGCGCGCGGCTCGCGGCCGTCTGATGCCTGTGAACGAATCGGGACTTCGAGGGGCGCCACGGCTGAGCCGGGGCGCCCCGAGCGCCCGGGGGGCTTGGGGGGCCCTTTCGAGGCCCCCCATGTACTGACCCGATGCTCTCCGACCACGTCACGTCGATCCTGATCTTCGCGGGCATCGACGTGCTGATGGCGCTGTCGTTCTACCTGCCCGCGGCGGCCGGGCAGCTGTCCGCCGGGCAGGGCGGCTTCATGGCGCTCGGCGCCTACACGGCGGCGTGGCTCTCCGTCGAGCAGGGCGTGCCGTTCGTGATCGCGCTCGCCGGCGGCGGGCTCGTCGCCGCGCTCGCGGGCCTCGCCGTCGGGTTCCCCGCGCTGCGCCTGCGCGGTCTGTACCTGATCCTCGTCACCTTCGCCTTCGGCGAGATGGTGCGGGTGATGTTCCTCAACGCGCCCGTCGTGGGCGCCGCCGCGGGCTACGGCGGCATCCCGGCCTCGACCACCGCCGCGCACGTCGTCGTCGTCCTCGTCCTCGTCGTCTTCGCCCTGTCCCGCATCGGCCGCGCGCGCATGGGCCTCGCCTTCACCGCCCTCCGCGACGACGAGACGGCCGCCGAGGCGATGGGCGTCGACTCCACGCACGTGAAGCTCGCCGCGTTCACGACCGGCGGACTCATCGCCGGGCTCGCGGGCGGGCTCTACGCGCACTACACGCTCTACATCGATCCGGAGGCGTTCGGCGTCAGCCGCTCGCTCTTCGCGATGCTCTACGCGGTGTTCGGCGGCCTCGACACGCTGTGGGGCGCGGTCGCCGGCGCGGCCGTGCTCTCGACGCTGCCGGAGGTCCTGCGCGGGTTGAAGGACTGGCGCGAGATCGTCTACGGGCTGCTCATCCTCGGCACGATGCTCGTGCGGCCGCACGGGCTCCTCTCGAGGCGGCGGTGAGACATTCTGTATCAACCCCGAGGCGCGCCCCGGCTTCGCCGGGGCGCGTCCGAGCGTTGGGGGTCTGGGGGCCATGTCGGGGCCCCCAGCACGATCGGTGAGCACGCCCCTGCTCGCCGTCGAGCAGCTCACGAAGCGCTTCGGACGCGTCACCGCGCTCGGCGCCGTCGACCTGCGCGTGGCCGAGCGCGCGATCCACGGCGTGATCGGCCCGAACGGCGCGGGCAAGACGACGCTCTTCAACGTGCTCACCGGTCTCGTGGCGCCGGACGCCGGGCGCGTCACGCTCGGCGGCATCGACCTCACGCGCCTGCCGTCCTTCAGGCGCACGGCGCTCGGCGTGTGTCGCACGTTCCAGAACGTCCGCCTGTTCGGCTCCATGACCGTCCTCGAGAACGTGATGCTCGGACGCCACTGCCGGACGCGCGGCGGGGCGCTCGCGCCGCTGCTGAGACTGCCGTGGCGCGCCTCGGAACGGGCGGCCACGCGGCGCGACGCCGAGGCCGTGCTCGAGTTCGTCGGGCTCGCCGGCAAGGCGCACCATCGCGCCGTCGACCTGCCGTACGGCGACCAGCGGCGCACCGAGATCGCGCGCGCCCTCGCGACCGAGCCGCGACTGCTCCTCCTCGACGAGCCGGCCGCCGGGATGAACGAGACCGAGACGGTCGAGATCGCCGATCTCATCCGGCGCGTGCACGCCCGGGACGTGACGATCCTCCTGATCGAGCACAAGATGTCGCTCGTCATGGGGCTGTGCGAGCGCGTCACGGTGCTCTCGTTCGGCGAGAAGATCGCCGAGGGCGACCCGGCCGAGATCCGCGCGGACGCGCGCGTGATCGAGGCGTACCTGGGAGCCCGCTGAGTGCCTGTGAACGAATCGGGACTTCGAGGGGCGCCACGGCTGAGCCGGGGCGGCCCGAGCGCCCGGGGGGCTTGGGGGGCCCTTTCGAGGCCCCCCATGTACTGAGTGACCGCACTCCTCGCCGTCCGGGACCTCGACGTCCGCTACGGCCAGATCCAGGCGCTGCGCGACGTCAGCCTGGACGTTCCCGGTCCGGGCATCGTCGCGATCATCGGAGCCAACGGCAGCGGCAAGTCGACGCTCCTGCGCGCGATCTCCGGCATCGTCCCGGCGCGCGCCGGCGAGATCGACTTCGCGGGGCGCAGCCTGCGCCGCCTCCCGCCCCACCGGATCGCGCGGGCCGGCGTCGTGCACGTCCCCGAGGGTCGCGGCATCCTCGCGCGCATGACCGTGCTCGAGAACCTCGAGCTCGGCGCCTTCGCGCGCCGCGATCGCGGCGACCTCACCGCCGACCTCGCGCGCGTGTACGCGCACTTCCCGCGTCTCGCCGAGCGCCGGCGGCAGCTCGGCGGCAGCCTCTCCGGCGGCGAGCAGCAGATGCTCGCCATCGGCCGCGCGCTCATGGCGCGCCCGCGCCTGCTCATGCTCGACGAGCCGTCGCTCGGGCTCGCGCCGCTGCTCGTGCGCGAGATCTTCGACGTCATCCCGCGCCTGGCCGCCGACGGGCTCGCCGTCCTGCTGGTCGAGCAGAACGCGCGCATGGCGCTCGCGTGCGCAGCCGAGGGATATGTGCTCCAGACCGGGCGGGTCGTCCTGCACGGCCGCGCGGCCGATCTCGCCGCGAACCCGGCGGTGCAGCACGCCTATCTGGGGGCGACGTGAGCCCGCGAACCGTCCGGGCTAGGATTCCCCGCTCAGCTCCCGGAGGCGGGCGGCGTCGGCGAGATCCTTGAGACGCCCCGCCGCGTGCTTGTTCTTGAGGAGGGCGGCTCGACCGATGAAGCCGATCGTTCGGCCATCCACCTCTGCCGGGACGCGCGACTCCCAGGCCTCGTCGAACGCCACACCCGAGATCTGCGTCATGACATCGATCCTCCGGGGCGGCAGGCCAATCTGGTAGACGACGCCCGGTCGCGCGAAATCGTCGGGCGTGACACCCGACGCCGCGAGCGGCGCGCCGAATCGGGCGAGCGCCTCGTGCACGCGGCGCGCGTTCTCGACCGACGGACGGATGAACAGGTCGATATCACCGCTGGCGCGCGGTGCACCGTGGAACGCGAGCGCGTAGGCGCCGACCACCACGAACTCAACGCCCGCGTCCGCGAACTGAACGAGGACGTCGCGGAAATCCTCGTTCAGCCCCTCGAGTGTCATTCGTCGTCGGGCGGGGGGTTCCCGGCACGAAACAGGCGCGCCGGGATAACCCGCCGGTCGTACGTCGGCAAGGGCCGGCGCGCAACCTTCCAAGCCGATTCCGCGAGCGGCCACATCATGGCGATTCGCTCGGCGGGCGTCGTGTGGGCCGAGACATCGTCGTCCGGCTCTTCGCCGAGCGGAAACTGCGCGATCGGCCAGTGCGCGCGGTCCGCGGCCTTCTTATCGGTCGGGCGAGCGTCCGATCCCATAGGCAGATTTTAGCCTGCGAGCAGCCCGGCGTTGCCTCGCATCCGCGGATCGATCGCGCGGCCGCGGATCGGGCAGCCCCCATTCGTCCCCTGGGAGTACTCTTGGTCGCCATTTCCGGAACTCTCACGGATCGAGCGAGAGGGCGGTAGCGCGGAGCGAGAATCTTGGACCTCGTCGTCGAAATGCGGTTCGGCTCGCACCTCTATGGGACGGATACGCCAATGTCCGATGTGGACATCAAGGGCGTGTACCTGCCCGAGGCGCGCGACATCCTGCGACAGCGAATCACGCCCTCGGTCACGATGACCCGGCCGAAAGGTCCCGGCGAGCGTAATCAACCGGGTGACGTCGATCGCGAGTACTACAGCCTCGATCGCTACCTCAACCTGCTCTCGGCTGGGCAGACCGTGGCGATCGACATGCTCTTTGCGCCCGACACCGCGATGACGGCGCCACCTTCACGTCTGTGGCGGGACATCCAGGCGAACGCGACACGCTTCGTCAGCCGACGCGCTTCCGCGTTCGTCCGGTACTGCCGCCAGCAGGCGAACAAGTACGGGATCAAGGGCTCGCGGGTCGCAGCGGCGCGAAGAGCGCTGGCGCTTCTGACGGAGGCGGAAGCGACGTACGGCGCCACGGTCAAGTTCGGTGTCCTCGCTGGCGAGCTCGCGGAGCTCGCCGCGGGGACCGAGCATATGGCGCTCGCCGACACCGTCATGCCCGGTAATCGCGTCATCAGGCAATTCGAAGTTTGCGGGCGGAAGATACCTTTCACGGCCTCGATCAAGACCGCGCGCGAGATCGTCCAGCGCCTCGTGACCGCGTATGGGCAGCGCGCCGTGCAGGCCGAGAGGCAAGAGGGAATCGACTGGAAGGCGCTCTCGCACGCCGTTCGGGTCGGGCGCGAAGCGGTCGAGCTCTTCAATTCCGGCCGAATCGTCTTTCCACTGCCGTACGCCGACCACATCATGCGGATCAGGCGTGGCGAGCTGACCTACGAGACCGTCGCGGAAGAAATCGAGCGCCTGCTCGACATGGTCGAGCGAGCCGCCGCCACCTCGTCCCTTGCCGAGAGCCCTGATGAGGCGGCCATGCATCCAGAACCGCGCGACCGCGACGATCACGAGCCTGGCGGACCGCCTGCTCGTTTCCGTGCTCGACCCGGGATAGCCAGTATGGTCCTGGCGCGCGCCGGCGCGGCTTGTCATCCCACGCGGCGTCTGACAGGCTGAGCGGCGATGACGCTCACCGCCGAGCTCCTGAAGGCGAAGGCACGCGAGATCGGCGCCGACGGCGTCGGCATCGCCTCGGCGGCCGTGCTGAACGCGCATCCGCCGGATCCGAAGCACCCGCAGATTCCGGAGCGGATCGCGCCGGGCATCCGGAGCTGCGTGGCGTTCTTCAAGCGCATCCCCGCCGGCGCCTTCCGCGCGCGCGATCTCGCGTGCGTGCACCACGTGGATCAGCTCGTGCTCCGCGAGATGGACAAGATCGGCTACCGGCTCGCGCGCGTCATCGAGGAGCACGGGCACTGGGCCTTCCAGACGGCGGCGCAGGAGACGGTCTGGGAGATGAAGAACGCCAGCTACGGCTATCTCTCGACGCGCCACGTGGCCATCGAGGCGGGGCTCGGCACGATCGGGCTCGAGCTGAATCTGCTGACGCCGGAATGCGGGCCGCGCTGCTACACGACGGTCGTCCTGACGGACGCCGAGCTCGAGCCCGACGGCAAGATGACCGCGCAGCTCTGCATCGGCGAGCCGTGCTCGCGGTGTCTCTACTCCTGTCCGGGCGACGCCGTCCTTCACTGGGGCCTCGACAAGCGCCTGTGCGCGCAGTACGCGCAGGAATACGGCTTCTCGACGATCCTCAAGACGCTCGGGCACTTCCTCGAGGCGCCCGGCGTCGACGGCGAGCTCTCCGTGCTCCGGCAGCGCGAGTTCTTCGGGATCTGGCAGGGGCTGCTGCGCGTGGTCGGCGCCTTCGGCGACTGTCCGCGCTGTCTCGCGGTGTGTCCGGTCGGCGACGACTACAACCGGTTCCTCCGGGACCAGCAGCGCGAGATCCCCGAGAAGACCGACGCGAAGGTGGAGCGCGCCCGCGCGTTCCTCGGCGTGCGCAAGCGCGACGAGGTGCCCGCCGGCATGGCCGACGGCCGCGTGCGATGGATCGGCGAGGCCGGCTACCGCGGCCCGCTCCGCCGCGCCGGCACCCCGCCGTGAGCGCCACGCTCACGGCGGCCGCCGCCAAGGCGAAGGCCCGCGCGCTCGGCGCGGACCTCGTCGGCATCGCGCGCGGCGCCGTGCTCGACGCGCATCCGCCCGATCCGGCGCGGCCGCAGACCCCGGGCCGCATCACGCCCGAGGACTCGCGCTCGGTCATCGTGCTCGCCCGGCGGCTCCTTGCCGGGACGAACCGCCTGCGCGGCGCCGACGACCGCCACAAGCAGTACTCGACCGAGCTCGTGCTCTCCGACCTCGAGGACATCGAGCTGAAGCTCGTGTACTTCCTGGAGGACCACGGCTATCCGTCCATCACCGTGCCGCCGGCGCACTTCGATGCGCGGCACTACGACCCGAACGGCGACACGCGCGGTCCGCTGTCGCTGCCGCACGCGGCCGTCGAGGCGGGGCTCGGCACGCTCGGCCTGAATCTCATGCTGCTCACGCCGGAGTTCGGACCGCGCGTGATCCTCGGGGCCGTCCTCACCGCCGCCGAGCTCGAGCCCGATCGCCCGCTCGCGCACGCGCTCTGTCCGGGCGAGAGCTGCGGCCGCTGTCTGCTCGCCTGCCCGGCGGACGCGATCCTCCAGTGGGGGCTCGACAAGAGCCGGTGCGCGCCGCTCGCCTCGCCGTACGGGTTCGGCTACCTGACGAGCCACCTCGAGCGGATGGTCCGCGCCGAGCCCGCCGAGCGCGCCGCGCTCCTGAAGTCCAAGGAATCCTTCATGACGTGGCAGTCGATCCTCCGCGGCGTCGGGGTCTACTCCGGGTGCACGCGCTGCGTGGACGTCTGTCCGGTCGGCCGCGACTACGAGGCGCTGCGCGACGCCCAGGACGAGATCGCCGAGCGCACGCCCGAGAAGGACGCGCGGCTCGCCGGCATGGCCGGCCGCGCCACGGCTGGCGACCGCGGCCCGCACTTCGCCCGCTCGGCGCGCTGGATCGCCGCGACGCCCGGCGCGCGCTGATGCGAGGCGCGGTGGCACCCGTCTCTCCGCGCGAGGCGCGGTGGTGCGCCGGCGAGCCGGGGATGGGTCGCAGACCACGAGGAGTCAGCACCCATCACCGTTTGAGCCGTTCCCATTCCGGGACGGCTGTGTCGACTTCACCGGCGCCAGGCACGGGTCTGTCGACCCATCCCCGGCTCGCCGGCGCACCACCGCGTCTTCCCTCCTAGCGCTCGGGCCCCGCAGTCACCGGGACGGCCGGACGCAACAGGCCGCCGCGGCTCGCGCTGACGATGATGACGCCGGCCAGGATGGCGATGCCGCCGGCGATCTCCACGCCGGTCGGCCGGCCGCCGAACAGCGGGATCGACCAGAGCCACGTCACGACCGGCGTCAGCGTCAGCACGATCGTGAGGAACGTCATGTCGAGCCGCCGGAGCGCCAGGTAGTAGAGCGCGCGGCTGAACACCACGTTCACCGTCGCGGCGAGGATCAGCAGCAGCCACGCCGTCCGGCCGGGCCAGACGAGCTGCTGCTGCCCGGCGCCGAGCACGAGCAGGACGGCCGATGTCGACGCCAGGCGGAAGAAGAAGAACTCGCGGAACGGAATCGCGCCGCCGAAGCGCTTCACCACCGCGGAGTGAACGGCGTAGAGCAGCGTCGCGATCACGACCACCAGCGATCCCATGCGCAGGTGGTCGCCGGGCTGCGCGCTGATCGCGATGGCGCCCGCGATGGCCACGCCGGCGCCCGCGGTCTCGACCCGCGTCAGCCGCTCGCCGAGCCAGAGGACGCCGAGCCCCACGCCGAAGAGGATCGACGTCCGCGACAGCAGCGACGCGGTCCCGGGCTCGACGTAGCGCATCGCGACGAACCCGAGGTTCGTGTTGACGCCGACGAGCAGCCCGACCACGAGAAAGAACCGCCAGTGGCGCCGCAGCACGCCGGCGTCGAGCCGGCCCCGCGAGATGATCGCCATCTCGAGCGTCGCGAGCCCGACCATCCAGAATCCCGACGACGCCGGCACGAGGTGCGGCAGCAGCGCCCGCATGAAGATCCAGTGCAGGCTCTCGACGACGAGCAGCAGCGGAACGAGCAGGCGTGCGTCGATGGGGCGCGAGCCGCGCTACGCGTTCGGCGAGAGCTTGCGCCCGATGCGCTGCTCGATGACGTGGGTCACCGCGGAGAAGTCCTCGCGACCCCACCCGCCCTCGACGGCGGCGTCGTAGGCGCGCTTGGTCTCCTCGAGGCAGGGCGTCGGCACGTTCGCGCTGCGCGCGAGGTCGAGCGCCAGGCCGACGTCCTTGCGCATGAGCTCGGCCATGAACGTCGGCGAGAAGTCGCCGTCGAGCATGCGCTTCACGCGGCGCTCGAAGTACGTGCCGTGCGCCATGCCGCCGCCGTTCCGGATCACGTCGTAGAGCACGTACGGATCGACACCGGACTGCACCGTCACCCCGAGCGCCTCCGCGACGGCGACCGACACGACGGCCGCGAGGCCGTTGTGGATCAGCTTCACGCGGTTCGCCATCGCCGAGGCGCCGACGTGCATGTGCAGGCGGCCCATGACGTCGAGGTAGCGCGCGATCGCCGGCAGCTTCGCGCGGTCGCCGCCGACGATGAAGAAGATCTCGCCCGACACGGCCTGCGGCTGCGAGCCGAGCATCGGCGTGTCCATGTGCGTGATCTGCCGGGCCGCGAGCGCGCGCGCGACTTCGAGCGTCGTGTCCGGACTCACCGTCGAGCAATCGCACGTCACGAGTCCCGCCGCGCCACCGGCCGCGATGCCGTCCGGGCCGAGATAGACGTGCGTCACGATCGCGTCGTTCGGCAGGCACGTGAACAGCACGGCGCTCTTCGCGGCGACCTCGCGGGCCGACGCCGCCGGCGTCACGCCGGACTGCGCGCGCAGCGCGTGCACGGCGGCCGCGCTCGCGTCGTGGACGACGAGCGGCACGCCCGCGCGGGCGAGGTTCGTCGCCATGGGTCCGCCCATCGTGCCGAGCCCGATGAATCCGACGGTATCGGTCATGACGCTGAGTATTACACGGCGGGTGGGCCGCGACGGGCGATGGCGCCGACGACGGCGACGAGCTCGGCGGGATCGACGGGCTTGGGCAGGTGCATCGCGAAGCCGGCGGACAGCGTACGCACGCGATCCTCGATGCGCCCATACGCGGTCAGCGCCACCGCCGGCAGGCGCGTGCCCCGTTCACGCTCGAGCGCCTGCACGCGACGGAGCAGGGCGTAGCCGTCCTCGCCCGGCATCTCGAGATCCGACAGCAGCACGTCGGGGCGCCACTCGGCGAGCTCCGCCATCGCGCTCGCCGCGGACGCGCACGTCCGCGGCTCCGCGCCGGCTTCGCGCAGCATCGTCGCGACGAGCTCGAGCGCGTCCTCGTCGTCGTCCACGACGAGCACGCGAACGCCCTCGAGCGAGCGCGGGAACTGCAGCGCCGCGGCCGGGCTCGGCCGCGCCGTCGAATGCGTCTCGGCCGGCGCGTCCGGCCGGACGATGCTCACGGGCAGCCTGACGACGAACGTCGCGCCGAGACCTTCTCCGCCGCTCCGTGCCGTCACGCTGCCGCCGTGGAGCTCGGTGAGATGGCGCACCAGCGCCAGGCCGAGGCCGAGCCCGCCGTGCGCGCGGGTCGACGTGCTGTCCGCCTGGCGGAAGCGATCGAAGACGTACGGCAGCACGTTCTCCGCAATGCCCTCGCCCGTGTCGCTGACTTCGATCTCGACGTGCGAGTTCACACGGCGCGCGACGACGTCGATCCGTCCCGCCCGCGGCGTGAACTTCACGGCGTTCGACACGAGGTTCCACACGATCTGCCGGAGGCGGTCGGGATCGCCCATGATCGGCCCCGCGTCCGGATCGAGCACGGTCTGGAGCCGGATGCTCTTGGCGTCGGCGGCCGGCCGCATCGCGTCGATGGCCTCCGACACGACCCTCGGCACGTCGACCGGCCGCACGTCGAGGCGCATCTTGCCGGTGATGATCCGGGAGACGTCGAGGAGATCCTCGATCAGCTGCAGCTGCGAGGTGGCGTTGCGCTCGATGACTTCGAGCGCGCGCGACGACGCGCTCGGGTCGAGCTGTCCGCGGCGCAGCATGCGGGCCCAGCCATAGACGGCGTTCAGCGGCGTCCGGAGCTCGTGCGACAGCATGGCGAGGAACTCGTCCTTCGCGCGGTTCGCGATCTCGGCCTCCGTCCGCGCCTCCTGCTCCCGCTCGAGGGCCCGCGCGCGCTCCTCTTCGGCGAGGCGCCGCGGGGTGATGTCGCGCGTGATGCCCATGACGCCGATGACGTGGCCGTCCGCATCGCGATACGGCGCCTTCGTCGACAGATACGTCCGCGCGACGCCGTCCGAGAGGCCGAGCGCGTTGATCTCGACGGTCCGCGTCTGGCCGGTCTCGATGACCGCGCGGTCCTGCGCCGCGATGCGCCGCGCCGACTCCGCCGAGAAGAACGCCGCGTCGTCGCGCCCGGCGACGTCGGCCGCGGCCGGCGCGCCGAGCAGCCGCGCGCCGGCCTCGTTGATCGTGAGGTACCGGCCGTCGAGGTCCTTCACGTACACCGCGTCCGTCGTGCCGGCGAACACCGCCTGCAGCAGCCGGTCGGTGCGCCGCAGCTCGGCGAGCGCGCGCTCCCGATCCGCGGCGGCGACTTCGAGCGCCTCCGTGAGCGTCGCGATCTCCGCGACCGGCGGCGCCGGGAGCCGCGGCCGCTCGCCGCGGACGATCGCCGGCGCGGCGCCGGCCAGCGCCGCGATGGGACGGGCCAGCCGCCGACCGGTGATCAGCGCCAGCACGCCGCCGGCGAGCGCGGCAATGAGGCCGCCGCCGAGGAGACCGGTCAGCGATCGCCGGAACGCGAGATCCACCGACTCCTCGGGGACACCGAGCGCGACGGACCACCCCGTGGTCGCCGAGCGACTGTACGCCGCGTAGACCTCCTGTTCTTCGAGCGTCCGCGACGGGATGAATCCTTCCGGCGCGCGCGCGAGCGCGTCGACCAGCGGCGTCTCCAGCGGTTTGCCGAGATACCGGTCGGGCGCGCGCGACCGGGCGATGTGCAGATGGCGCGAATCGACGATCGCGCCGAGCCAGTCGCCCGGCAGGCGCTGCGAGCGCAGGATGAGGTCGAACGACGCCGCGGGAATGACGGCCGTCAACACGTACCGCAGCTCGTCGCCGCGGAGGATGGGCACGCGCACGCCGATCGAGTACTGCTGCACCACCGGACCGAACACGACGCTCCCGATATGAGGCGTGCGCGTGCGCACCACGCGATCGAAGCTCTCCCGCTCCGGGACGTCGGGCAGCGGCTGGCCGAGCGGGCGGCGGAGATTCACGAGCTGCCGGCCGTCGGGGGACGCGACGTGGATCGTCAACCACTGCGGCTGGCTGCCGAGGACGCGCCGCAGGCTTTCGTACATCGCGGGAACGTCGCCGCGGTCGAACACGTCGCGCGTGGCGATGACTTCCAGCGCGCCGATCGTGCCGGCGAGCTCTCGATCGACGGCGGTCAGCAGCGCGCGTGCGGTGTCGACGACGCCGCGCTCGATCGTCGCGCGCTGCTGCCGCGCTTCCCACAGGATGAGCCCGCCGGCGAAGGCGGCGAGCGGCAGCAGTGAGAGCAGCACGACGAGGACGAGGTGCGAACCGAGCGTACGACGCGGGCGACCGGCCATCCGGAGGGAGGATACCTACCGCTGCGCGCCGTTGCTAGAAGTTCAGCCGGAGCCCGCCGCGCACGAACCGCGGCGTGCCGATCGACACGACGCCCTCGCCGGTGCGCGCGACCGCGTACGTCTCGTCGGTGAGGTTCTCGACGGCGAGAAAGACGGTGCCCCACGGTGCCCGGGGCGCGAGCGTCCGCGAGACGTGGGCGTCGAGCACGGTGTAGCGGCCCATCGGCAGCGTGTTCTGGTCGTCCTCGAACTGCCCGCCGACGAACCGCGCGCCCACGCCGACGTTCACCCACGCCGGGCGGTCCCAGCGCACGCCGAGCGTCGTCACGTGCGCCGGCACCTGCGCGAGCCGCTTGCCTTCGAGCGTGCGCAGCGTGGTCGCCTCGAGCACGGTGGCGTCGGTATAGAGGTGGCCGGCGGTCACGCGCACGTCGCGCGCCGGTTTCGCTTCCACCTCGCCCTCGAGGCCGCGAATCCGCGTGAGCTCCACGTTGCGGCGCTGCCGGCACGTCGTGCCCGCGGGACAGTCGAAGAGCGGCGTCGCCGTCGTGACGTTGAGAATCTGGTCCTGCACCTGGTTCCAGAAGCCGGTCAGCCGCGCATCGACGAGGCCCCACCGCTGGCGCACGCCGAGCTCGCCGCCCGTCAGCCGCTCCGGCTCGAGATGCTCGTTCGCGACCGTCACGTCGTTGCGGACGCGGAACACGCGGTAGAGCTCGTTCAGCGTCGCCGCGCGGAAGCCCTGGTAGATCGACGCCTGCACGTCCGTGCCCGGCGTCGCGCGCCAGAGCGCGGCGATGCGCGGGCTCGGGATCACGTATTCGATGTCGGAGAACCGCTGGCGCGCGGGAACGCCGGCCGCGGGCGGCACGTCCTTGCGCCGGCCGTCGGACGACCTGACGTAGTCGCCGCGGACGCCGACGACGATCTCGAGCGCCTTCGTGACCGCGGTCGAATCCTGGACGTACACGCCGCCGAAGACCTGCTCGCCGCCCGCGCGCCGGATGCGCAGGAACGCGCCCGTGGTGCCGAGAAACACTTCCTCGTCGGTCTCGCCTTCGATCCACCGCCCGTCCAGCCCGGCGAGCCACGTGTGCGCGCCGAACGTTCGCGTCCAGCCGAGCGAGCCGCCGACGGAGACGGAGGGCGACCGCTGATCGAGGACGATCGTCTCGGACGTCCGGTCGCTCGCCTGCGACGAGAACACGCTGTGGAAGATCTGCCGCTGCCAGAACACGTTCAGCTGCCAGTCGCTGCCGTCGGGCGTGTGCACGCTGGCGCCGGTCGCGAGCGACCGCGCGCGCGTGTCGTTGACCTGGATCCGCGTTCCGTTCTGCCGTTCCTCGTCGAAGTGGTTGCCCGAGACGAAGAGCGTCACGTCCCGCGACGGCGAGAATTCCAGCCGGCCGTTGAACACGCCGTGCGTGGAGTCGGCATCGATGTCCACGGGCCCCGCGCGCGACGGCCGCACGATCTTGAACCCGCCGGTCTCGAACCAGTTGCCGGACAGCGCGAGACGCAGCGGGCCGTAGGCATCCCCGTAGAAGAGGTCGAGGTTCGTCGTGTCGAACGAGCCGTGGCTGCCTTCCGCCGCGATCGTGCGCTCGCGCGGGCGCCGCGTGATCACGTGGACGACGCCGCCGAGCGCGCCGTTGCCCCAGACCGCCGAGCCGCCGCCGCGCACGATCTCGATCTGCTCGATCGACGCCATCGGGATGCGGCGCCACGGCACCCAGCCGCCGAACGGATCGTTGAGCGGGATGCCGTCGACGAGCACGAGCGCGCGACTGGCGCCGCTCGGTCCGATCCCGCGCAGCGACACGCCCTGCGCCGTCGGATGCGTGACGAGGCTCGACGAGCGACGGAACAGGCTGAACGACGGCACCTGGCGCAGCAGATCGTCGACGGTCTGGCTCGGCGATCGCCGCGCGTCGGCGCCACCGATGACGGTCACGCTCGCCGGCGCGTCGCCCGCGTGCTGCTGGATGCGGCCCGGCGTGACGACGATCGGATCGAGGCGCGCGGGCGGGTCACCGGCGGGAGGTGTCGACGGCGTCTGGGCACACGCGAGCGGCGCGAGCGCGCCGGCGACCGCGAGGGCGACGACGGCGTGCAGCGCGGCGAGACGGCGCATGGCGCGCGGATGCTACACGCACGCGGTGTCGTTGTCTCTCGTGCACTTCATGGCGAGCGTCGCGCCGCGCCGGTCGGCTCTTCCGGGACCCTCACGGCTTCGGCGGTCGCGACCATGTCCTCGACGACGGTGACGACCTCGTCTTCGGCCGGCTCCGCGGAGCCGTAGCCGGCGACGACGACCTCGACGATCCAGATCGCCGCCAGCAGGTACGCCATCCCGATCGTGAGACCGCCGGCCAGATCGGACAGCCAGTGGCGGTCGAGATACAGGCGGCTGAACGCCACGAGCGTGACGGTGACGATGCACACGCCGCACGCGAGCGCGCGCCATCGCCGGCGTCGCTTCGAGGCCGTCACGACCAGATAGATCACGAGCCCGAAGAAGACGACCAGGCTCAGCACGTGGCCGCTCGGGAATCCCCACGGATCGAGATTCGGTCGCGGCCGAGCCGCGGCCCACTTCGTCGCGATCTGCAGGGCCCACGCCCCGGTCATCAGCACCGGCAGCGCGATCGCCCACCGGCGGTGGACCCGCCACAGCAGCGCCATCCCGAGCAGGATCAGCGGGACAAGTCCCAGCCAGTCGCCGAGATGCGTGACGACGGTGAACGGCACCTGCAGCGCTTCGTACTGCAGCAGGCGCACCCAGGCGCGCGTGCCGTAGTCGGCGGCGAAGAACTCCTGCTGCGCCGCGAACACGGCGAGCGACAGGTAGCCGATCAGCGACACGAAGGCGCCGGACAGCAGGAGTCGTGGCTTCCGGCCGCGCAGGACCTTCACGGACTCGCCTCGGCCATGCACTCAGTATTCCCACGAAAATGCGGCCGGTGGCACACTCATTGAAGGGATGGCAAGTGTGCGCCACATCAAGACCGGTCTGCTGATCGCGGGCGTCGTGCTCATCGCCTTCCTCGTCTATCGCATCGGCGCCGGTGCGATCGTCGGCGTCCTCGGACAGCTGGCGTGGTGGAAGTTTGCACTGATCTGCGTCCCCTATGCGTTCATCACCGCCGCCGACACGCTCGCGTGGCGCTACGCGTTCACCCACGCGAGCGTGCCGTACTGGCGGCTGTACGGGGCCCGGCTGGCCGGCGAGGCGCTGAACCTCGTCACCGCGCTCGGCTCCGTCGGCGGCGAAGCGGTCAAGGCGTGGCTGATCCGCCGTGACGTCACCTACGAAGAGAGCGTGCCGTCCGTCGTCATCGCGAAGACCACGATCGTCATGGGGCAGGCGATCTTCCTCCTGATCGGCATCTTCCTCGCGTCGGTCGCCCTGCCCGTCGAGGCGAACGTCATCGGCGGCATGCTCTGGCTGCTCGGCATCGAAATCGTCGCCGTCGGCGGATTCGTCGGCGCGCAGGTCACGGGACTCGTCGCGCGCATGGGCAAGCTCATGGCGCGCTTCGGTCTCATCGCGGCGCCCGAATACGCCGCGCAGCTCGACGAGTCGCTGCGCGAGTACTACCGCCGCGACTGGCGCCGCCTCCTGCTCTCCGTCGGCTTCCATACGCTCGGCTGGCTGCTCGGCGCGGTCGAGGCGTTCCTCGTGCTCTGGGCGCTCGACATTCGCGCCGGCATCCTCACCGCCACGGTGATCGAAGCGCTCGGCTCCGGCGTCCGGTTCGCGAGCTTCATGGTGCCGGCGAGCCTCGGCGCCTTCGAGGGCGCCAACGCCGCGGCGTTCGGCGCGCTCGGGCTCGGCGCGGCGGCGGGCATCGCGTTCAGCCTCGTCCGGCGGGCGCGGCAGGTCGCGTGGATCGTGATCGGGCTCGTCGTGATGGGCGCGATGCGGTGGAACGAGACCGCGTCGGCTACGAGGCCTGAATCACCGGCGCGTCTTCGTCGACGGTCCGCTGGCGGAGCGCCTCCATCGAACCGGCCGGGATGAGGACCGGCAGCGCCTTCCGCGAGACGCGCAGCTCGTCGCGACGTCCCTCGGTCGTGATCGCGACGCGACTGCCGCGGTAGAGCAACACGCCGCGCCAGCGTCCGGGCGCGCGCGCCATCATCTGCAGCAGCTTCGCCGTGAGTCGCAGCTTGCCGATGCGGGGCACGATGCAGACGTCGAACAGGCCGTCGATCGGCGAGGCGGACGGCGTGAGCGAGAGAAACCCGCGATACGTCTCGACGTTCGCGACCGTGACGAGGACGGCGTCGTCGGCCACCGGCCGGCCGTCGATCTCGACCGCGATGCTCGGTAACGGCATCTGGAACAGCACGTCCCGCGCCACGCCGTAGTACCAGAGATGGCGAAGCAGCCGGCCGCGCGGCTGCTGTCGCCCGCGCTCGGCCGTCGCCTGCACCTGCTCGAGGAAGCCGTAGCTCCGATGGGACAGAAAGATCTCGTCGCCGGCGACCCCGACGTCGACCATGCGCACCTGGCCGGTCGCGAGCAGCGGGATCACGGATTCCGCGCGCTCGGAGTGACCGAACACGCGCGCGAAGACGTTGCCGAAGCCGTTCGGCACCGGCACGAACGGAATCGCGCGGCGCACGGCGAGCTTCGCCGCCGCGGACAGGGTGGCGTCGCCGCCGACGGCGACGAGATGCGAGAAATCGGGCTCGGTCGTGCGCGCCCAGCGCGTGAGGTCGGCGAGATTCGAAAACGCGAGCTGCCGGCACGCCCAGCCACGCTGGCGCAGCAGGCGGCGCAACCGCCCGGCGCGGGCCATGGCGCGGCCTTCACCGGAACCGGGCGTGACGACGATCTGAACGGAGCGCTCTCGGGGTTCCACGGGCATCTTCGACGTCGCGGTTCCACTGTACTATGGCCAGGCAAATCACTCGTTCATGCGGAGGCGCGGATGGCGCTCAGAAAGCGGATCGGCGTGATGGTCCCGTCGACGAACACGACGTTCGAGGCCGACTTCCAGATGGTCGTGCCGCGCGACGTCACCGTGCACGGGCAACGCATGTGGCTCACCAACGACGCGTTCGGCGAAGGCGCCGGTGAAGCCGGCATGGACCGCATGAACCAGGACATCGAGGTCGGCGCGAAGACGCTCGCGACCGCGAGCGTCGACGTCATCGCGTACGGCTGCACCACCGGCAGCTTCTATAGAGGTCCCGGCTGGGACCAGGACATGCTCGCGACGATCACGAAAGCCGCGGGCGTCCCCGCCGTCGCCGCCGCGCCGTCCGTCGCCGAAGCGCTGCGCTTCTTCGGCGCGAAGCGCGTGTCCGTCGCGACGCCGTATCCCGACTGGAACAACCGGCGGCTGCGCGCCTATCTCGAGGCGCTCGGCTTCGAGGTGCTCAACGTCGAGGGCGAGCCGCGCGCCGCCAAGGCCGGCAACCAGGGCATCAACGACCAGGACCCGGACGACGTCATCGCGTTCGCGTCACAAGTCTGCCGGCCCGACGCCGACGTGCTCGTGTGCTCGTGCACCGCGTGGCGATCCGTCGAGGCGGTGGACGAGCTCGAGCGGCGTGTCGGCAAGCCCGTCGTCACGTCGAACCAGTCGTGCATCTGGACGTCGTTCCGCGCGATCGGCCTCACGCGGGAGATCCGCGGCTTCGGACGATTGTTGGAAATGGGGGGCCCCGAAATGGCCCCCCAAACCCCCCGACGCTCGGACCGCCCCAGGAAACCCGGGGCGCTCCTCGACTAGCATGGCGGTCGAGCAGGAGCTCAACGACACGCTGAAGCAGGCGATCCGCGGCAAGGATCTCCGCACGGCCAACGTCGTTCGCATGCTCAAGACGCGGCTCACCGAGCGCACGACGGCCAGGGGCTTCAGCGGCCAGGTCGACGACGCGCTCGTGACGGACGTGATCGGCAGCTACCGCAAGCAGCTGCAGAAGGCGCTCGCCGAGTACGAGAAGATCGGCACGAGCGGCGCGCACCAGGCCGAGGAGCTCCGCTTCGAGATCGCGTTCTGCGAGCGGTTCCTGCCGAAAGGCATGGACGCCGCCGCCGTCCGCGATCTCGTGCGCGAGCGCATCAGCGCGCTCGCCATCAGCGATCCGAAACAGATCGGCCGCCTGGTCGGCGACGTCATGAAGACGCACAAGGGCCAGGTCGAGGCCGGCGACGTGAAGCGCGTCGCCGAAGAGCTGCTGAAGGGCCCGACCGCATGAAGCGCCCCCAGATGCTCGTGATGGTCAGCATCGATGGGCTCCGTGCCGCGACCCTCGACGATCCCGGCGTGCCGATTCCCGCGCTGCGCAGCCTCCTGGCGCGGGGCGCCCGCGCGCGCGGCGTGCGGCCCGCGTTCCCGAGCGTGACGTGGCCGTGTCACACCACGCTGGTCACCGGCGTCGCGCCGGCGCGCCACGGCGTGCTCGGCAATCACGTCTTCGACCGCGCGCGCGGCGAGGTCGTGTCGCACTACGGCGACCGCACGAGCCTGCCGATCGCGGCGGAGACGCTCTGGGACCGCGTGCACGCCACGGGTGATCGCGTCGCGACGCTCTGCTGGCCCAAGACGCGCGGCGCCGGCATCGCCGACAACATTCCGGAATTCTACGAGCAGGAGCTCTTCGAGGAGTACGCGTCACCCGAGCTGTGGCGCGAGCTGCGCCAGCGCGGGCTGCCGCTCGAGCGGTACGGCGCGTGGAGCACGTGCCATCCGACGAATCCGATGCAGGACTGGCTCACGCTCGAGGCGGCGATGCACCTGCTCGCGACGCGGCCGCCGCGCCTGATGCTCGTGCACTTCCTCACGCTCGACGCGTTCCAGCACGACTACGGCGTCGGCACCGCCGAAGCGAAGTGGGCGCTCGCGCACGTCGACGCGCTGCTCGGGCGGCTGGTCGAGGCAATCCGCGGCGCCGCCCGGCTCGACACGACGACGATCATGGCGTTCGGCGATCACGGCTTCGTCGACGTCGACACGACGTATCACGGCAACCAGCTCCTGCGCGAGGCCGGCCTGATCGACCTGAACGGCACCGGCGCGATCACGCGACGCCACGCGTGGGTCGCGGGCAACGGTGGCTCGGCGCACGTGTACGTCCTGGACGGCGCGCCGCGGACCACCGCCGCGCGGCTGCGCGAACGCTTCGCGGCGTTGCGCGGCATCGACGTCGTCGAGCCGGCGCGCTTCGAGGAGCTCGGGCTGCCGGCGCCGACGGAACATCCGGCGCAGGGCGACTTCGTGCTCGTCGCCGACGCGGGATTCCAGATCACGAACCACGCGACGCTCGAAGCCGCCGCGGCGGCGCCGCACTATCGCGCGACGCACGGCCACGATCCGCTGCTGCCGGATCTCGCCGCGGCGCTCGTGATGGCGGGACCGGGCGTGCGTGACGGTGTCGTCGTCGAGGACGTCGCGATGATCGACGTCGCGCCGACGGCGGCGCGGCTGCTCGGCCTCGCGCTGCCCGGCGCCGAAGGCCGCGTGCTCGCCGAAGCGCTCGGTTAGACCGCCCCCGGGCGTGCAGGCCACGCGCGTTTGTCAGGCAACACAATACCCAGTCGCGCGTCGCGCGCGACTGCTAAACCCGCATACTTCTTGGCCTGCCGCTCTGGCCCCGCCGTTGCGATGACTCTCCCGTAGCTCCGCTGGGGAGTGGCTCGTTTCGAAAGGAGCGTTCTTATGGTCCAGCGCGGCATTCCGGTCTCGCGCGTCGCCGCCGTCGGCCTCGGCCCGGCGGAGGAGCGCCACGTGCCGGACGCGCAGAAGCGCCGCGTCAGCATCCACGTGACGATGGCCGAGACGATGGTCATGGCCACCAATCTCGGCGGCAACGCGTCGCCCGAGACCCGCACCGAATCGCAGTAACGCTCGTTCGCGAACGACTCCCGGGCGGCGGGCCCGCGCCGCCGCCCGGGTAAGTTCACTCAATCGCCTACGGAGCCATCCTCGAACAAGAGTTGCCTCTCGCCGTCAGCAGTGAGGATCTCGGCGATCAACCGCGGCCTACCGCCCCGCAGAGCGTCACAGATTCGTTTTTGGAGATCCGCGAACGACATCGCCGCGTACTCTTCGCCGCTCAGCACCATCAGGGGCGCGACGTATTCCTGGCTCGAACGCCCGGTGCCCTTGTGCGTCTTTTCGGTGATGATCACGACGGCTCGTAGAGCATTTCGCGTGTTGGACGGGACGGGCGGTGGAAGAAACGAGCCATACGGATCGCCGGCGTCATACCCCGATCCGGGCGACGGACTCCCGATGTGCGCGGGAACGCCTTGCGCGTAGACCTCGATCCACTGACATGCCGAGTGGGCCTCACCGTCGCGTGGAAATTTCAGCCGCCACAGAGTTGCGTAAATACTCATACGGTTGGCGCGAGTCGCAGGCCAGCGGGCTCGACCATGCGCGGCGAGCACGCTTCGCTCGATCCGCCCAAGCCCGCGCTTTTGACGGCGTCAGCTTCAGCGAACGCTGAAGCTTTGTCAGAGCTTTGAGTCTCGGCTCGACGTCATCGTCCGCCGTGGGCGGTACGGCAGCGCGCAATGCCTCAGCAGCCTGCCGCGAGAGCCGCACCCTCGAAAATAAGCGCTGCGGATACAGGTAATCCTCGCCGGTTTCATCGACGACCCGGACGAGGCCGGCGCTGGCCCCCTTGGGATCGCGGAGCAAGCGGTAGACCTTTCCCGTCTGCAATGACACCCGATAGTTTCGGTTATCGATGCAGACGACGTAGGCGCGTAACGGGCCGATTGTGCGACGCGCCGCAGTCTTTGCCGCAGCCATCGATTCAAGGTACCGCAGAACGCGCGGGCCAGACCAGTGTCACGATTTCTTGACGCCTCCCCGCCGCGCCCCTACTCTCACGCCCACGACCCGTCGCGAGGAGGCCCGCTCCATGAACTACCGCGTCATCTCCGCCGACGACCACATCGATCTCCCCTGGCTGCCGAAGGACACGTGGGACAAGCGCGTGCCCGCGAAGTGGCGCGACCGGGCGCCGAAAGTGGTCGAGACGCCCGACGGCCCGTGGTGGGTCTGCGACGGCGAGAAGTGGGACAGCTGGGGCGGACGTCACGGCGCCGCGGGCGCGCAGGGCGGCCGGCGCACCGCGCTCGAGCGCGGCGGCGTGCTCGAGCCCGGCGTGCTGCGCCCGACGACGACGGCGCTGCGGCTCGCCGACATGGACCGCGACGGCATCGACGCGACGGTCATGTACGGTCCGATCGTGCCGCTGCTCGTGAAGGACCCGGAGATGCGGCGCGTCTGCTATCGCGGCTACAACGACTGGCTCGCCGAGTTCTGCGCGACGAAGCCGGATCGGCTCGTCGGCGCCGGCCTCGTCCCGATCGACGACCCGAAGTCCGCGGCCGACGAGGTCCGCTACCTGAAGCAGATCGGCATTCGCACGTGCATGTTCCTCGCCGCGCGCGTGGAGATGCCGCTCTGGAACGACGCCTGGCAGCCGCTGTGGGAAGCGCTCGACGAGACCGGCATTCCGATCGGCTTCCACCTGAGCGGCGGTCTGCGCAGCGTCGAATTCGGCGGTCCGAACGCGAACCACCCCGGCAACATGGGCGTGCGCGTGGCGTGCTCGCAGCTCCAGATGGACGAGCCGCTCGCCGCCGTCATCTTCACCGGCGCCCTCGAGCGCCATCGGAACCTGAAGCTCGTGCTCGCCGAGACCGCGATCGGCTGGCTGCCGTACATGCTCGAGCGCATGGACGACACGTATCAGAAGTTCGTCGACGCACCCGACTACTGGCGGGCGGCCGGCGGGCTGCGCGTGACCATGCTGCCGAGCCAGTACTTCCGGCGGCAGATCTGGGCGACGTTCCAGCAGGACCTCGCCGGCATCCGCCTGCTCGACACGATGGGCGAAGATCGCGTGATGTGGGCGTCGGACTATCCGCACGCCGACAGCACGTGGCCGGAGTCGCAGCAGGCCATCGAGCTGAACTTCAAGGAAGTGCCGCCGGCCGTCCGGCGCAAGATCACCTGCGAGAACGCGAAAACGCTGTACGGCCTGTAGACGAGGGGGACGCATGCTCGGAGTCGTCGCGACCATCAAGGTGAAGCCGGGGATGGAAAAAGAATTCGAAGCCGTCGCGAAGGAGCTGGTCGCGAAGGTGAACGCCAGCGAGCCGGGCTGCAAGCTCTACGCGCTCCATCACGCGGAGGCGCCGGGCACGTACGTGTTCATGGAGCGCTACGCCGACCAGGCAGCCGTCGACGCGCATCGCGCCACCGAGCACTTCAAGACGCTCGGTCGCAAGATGGGCGACTACATGGATGGACGCGCGGCGGTCCTGCGCCTGCGCGAAGTCGAATAGAGGAGAGACCGTGACGAGACCGAGGATCCGCCACATCGCGCTCAACGTGCAGAACCGCGACGAGGTCGCCGAGTACTACAAGAAGCTGTTCGGCCTCGAGGAGACGTACCGCGGGCCGAACGGCACGGTGTACCTCTCCGACGGCCACGTCGGCGTCGCGCTCATCAGCCGGCCGGAGATGCCGTGGGGCATCAATCACTTTGGATTCGTCGTCGACGACGTCGACGCGATCGTCGAAGCGGCCAACACGACCGCCGAATCGAACGTGTTCGGCGCGGTGGCCGAGAGCTGGATCCGCGATCCGGAAGGCAACCGCGTCGACGTCTCCCGGCACGGGTGGCCGATCTGATCGACATGGGGGCCCCGACATGGCCCCCAAACCCCCAAGCGCTCGGAGCGCCCCGGGGGACCCGGGTCGCCCCTCGACCACGGACGGAGGACGAGGCCTGATGGACGTCTTCGAGATCATCGGCACGATGCGCGCGATGCGGCGGCTCAAGCCGGACCCGGTGCCGGACGAGCTCATCCGCAAGATTCTCCGGGCCGGCGTGTGCGCGCCGAACGGCGCGAACACGCAGCGCTGGCGCTTCCTGGTCGTGAAGGACGCGACGATCAAGCAGGACGTGCAGCGCTGGTACAAGCGCGCCTTCGACGAAACGATCGGGCCGCGGTATCTGACGAGCGCGCCGCCGCCCGGCGTGACGAAGGAGAAGTACCTGCGCCAGCGCGCTGCCGTCGAATACCTGACCGATCACTTTCACGAAGCGCCCGTGTGGATCGTCGCGTGCCTCGACGAGGGCACGACGGCGCCGGCGCGCTGGTCCGGCGCGTCCATCTACCCGGCGGTCCAGAACATGCTGCTCGCGGCGCGCGCGCTCGGTCTCGGCGCGACGCTGACCACGCGGCATCTGCTCTACGAAAAGGAATCGGAAGCGGCGCTCGGTCTGCCCCCCGGCGTGCATTCGTACGCGATTCTTCCGATCGGCTATCCGATGGGCCAGTTCGGGCCCGTCGGCCGCGGGCCGCTCGGCGACGTCGTCTACCAGGATCGCTGGGGTCGGCCCTACCCCGGCGCATAGGAGCCGTCATGCCGCGAGTCGCCCCCGTCACCGGCCGATCGGACGTTCCCTCCGAGCATCACGCCGTCGTCGACGCCGTCGAGAAGGTCTTCGGCAACGTGCGCGGCCCGTTCAGCATGCTGCTCCACAGCCCGAAGCTCGCCGAGCGCATCCTGCCGCTCGTCACGTTCTTCCGCGACGACAGCGTGGTGGACGCGAAGCTGCGGTCGGTCGCGATCCTCACCGCCGTGCGCGAGCGCGAAGCGGCGTACGTCTGGGCGGCGCAGGTCGGCGCCGCGCGGCGCAACGGGCTGCGCGACGACGTGATCGACGTGCTGCGCGCGAAGGGCGACCCGGCGAAGCTCGCGCCCGAAGAGCGCGACATCGTCACCTACGTGCGGCAGCTCATGCGCACGAACCGCGCCGACCAGGCGAGCTTCGACGCGCTGCACAAGCGGTACGGCACGCAGTGGCTCGTCGAGCTGACGGCGGCGGCGAACTACTTCGCGCTGCTGTCCGGCATGGTCAACGCGTTCGAGGTCGCCGCGCCACCGGACGGCGACAAGCTGCCCGTCTAGCGCCGGCGTCTAGAGCTTCAGCAGCGCCTCGAGGTTCCGCGAGAGAATCTTTTCCTTCTCCTCCGGCGTGATCGTCTTCAGTCCTTGCAGCCACGTGACCGGCGACGGATGCCACGGCACGAACGGCCAGTCGCTGCCGAGCACGACGCGGTCGGCGCCGACCTGGTCGACCAGGAAGCGCAGCGCTTCTTCGCTGCCGGTCACGGTGTCGTAGTAGAGCCGCTTCTGATACGTGCTGGGCGGCGTCGGAATCTTCTGCGCGTCGCGGCGCCCCCGCCAGCCGCGATCGAGGCGTCCCATGGCATAGCAGGCGCCACCGCCACCATGCGCGACGCAGATCTTGATGTTCGGGCAGGCGTCGAGCAGGCCGCTCGAGATCAGGATCGCGACCAGGATGGCGTCGTCCATGATCACGCCGAGACTGTTGAAGAGGCCGTACTTCGTCGTGCGCCCGATCAGGAAGTTGTGCTGCGGCTGCGGATGGAAGAAGAGCACGGCGCCCATCTGCTCGGCGGCCTTGAAGAACGGCAGGAACTCCGGCTCGTCCCATTGCTTGCCGTTCACGTGCGTGTCCAGCTCGGCGCCCTTGAGACCGAGCTTCGTGACCGCGCGCTCGAGCTCCTCGATGGCGGCCCTGGGATCCTGGACCGGCAGCGTCGCGAGCCCGGCGAAGCGCTGCGGATGCTGGCGCACCATGCCCGCGATGTCGTCGTTGACCTCCCGCGCGAGCTGCGCGCCCTGCGCGGCGTCGAGGTGGTAGCCGAAGAACGGCGTGTGGATGGAGAGCACGTGCATGTCCACGCCCTGCGCGTCCATGTCCCCGAGGCGCTCTTCGATCGTCAGGCGCACCTTCGGCGACGAAAATGCGGTGCGTTGACCGTTGCCGACCATCGTGCCGAGGCCTTCGCCTTTTTCGTGGCGGAAGCCGTACCACTCTTTACCGGCGTCCGCGGCGCGCCAGAGACCTTGCGGCACCACGTGGGCGTGAATGTCGATCGTTCGCATGAGAGTCTCCTTGTCTCCTCCGCGCGTCAGTCTATCGTGAGCACGACCTTGCCGGTCGCAGACCGCTTCCGCAGCGAGTCGATCGCCTGCCGCGTGTCTTTCCAGTCCCGCCGCGGCCCGGGGACTCTCAGCTTCCCCTCGCCGATGAGCCGCGCCATGTCGCCGAGATCCTCGCCGAACGTCGTCACGTCGGTTGCGTACACGAAGAAGCCGGTGAGCTTCGCGTTCGTGGCGCCGCGAAAGTCGGTGAACGCGATCTCGGCCTTCTGGCCCCCGGCCATCCCGTACGCGGCGACGGTGCCGCCAGGCGCCAGGTGATGGAGCGCCTCGACCAGCACCGGACCGCCGACGCCGTCGAGCACGAGATCGAAGCGGTCGGTGATGCCGTCGAGCGTCGTGACGATGCGCTCCACGCCGAGCGACGTCACGAGATCCACGCGATGCGTGCCGCTGACGTGCGCCGTGACGTGCGCGCCGGCGATCGCCGCGAGCTGCACCGCAAAGACGCCGACGCCGCCGCTGGCGCCCGTGACGAGCACGCGCCGCCCGAGCAGCGGTCCGCCGGTCCGGAGCGCGCGAATCGCGGTGAGCCCTGCGACGGGCAGCGCGGCCGCATCGGCGAACGAGACGTTGTCGGGAATGACCGCGGCGCGATGGCTCGGCACGTTCACCCGCTGCGACCAGCCGCCCCCGTCCGCCGCGCCGACGATGCGCGCGCCGGCCTTCGGTCCCGTTCCGTCAGCGGCCGCCTGAACGACGACGCCGGCGACGTCCTGACCCGGCGTCCAGCCGTTCGGCCGCATCTGGAGCAGATGCAGCTCGCCACGGTTCACCGCGTACGCGCGAACCTCGATGACGACGTCGCCCGCCGCTGGCGTCGGCTCGGGCAATTCGCGCAGATCGAGACCGCCTTCGGCATTCGGGTCGGTGACGTGGCCGATCATCGGCGTGTCCTCCATGCGGTGATGTTACGTTGAGCGCCATGACACAGGACTGGCGACTCCTGCACGACGCGGCCGAGCACGCGCTCCGGTTCCACCGGCTGGATGAGGCCGAGCGTCGGGCCCGCGAGGCGCTCGACGCCGCGGCGGCAAGCGGAGCGTCCGCCCCGGACGTCCAGCACATCCGGCGCACCCTGATCGACATCCTGACGACGACCGAAAACTACCGCGGCGCACGTGAAGTCGCCACCGAATGGGTCAGCGGCCTCGAGCGCGACCCGGCCACCGAGCCGTGGCAGATGGCGATGGCGCTGCGGCGGCTCGCCACGATCGCCGCCGAGCTCGACGACGTCAAGGCCGCCAACGCGGCGTTCCGGCGCGCTCGCAAGGCGCTCGAGGAAGCGAGCGGGCCATGGGAGCCGGCCGTTGGCGAATGTCTCCGGGATCAGGCCGAGCTCCTGATGAACCACGACCGCATCGACGATGCCATCCCCCTGTTCCGCCGCGCGCTCACGGTCTTCGAGACGGAGCTGGGGCCGGACGCGCCGGAGGTCTGCGACGTTCTCCTCAACCTGGGCGAATGCCTGGCGATCTCGGGCGACGGCCACGGCGCCAAGCGGTATCTCTGGCGCGGCATGGTCATGAGCAGCTACATCTACGGCCCGGGCGACCCGGCCACGGGCGGCGCCGTGCTCGCGTTCGGCGAGTTCCTGCTGGAACACGACGACGCGCGCGACGCGAGTCCCCTGCTGCATCGCGCGCTCGCGATCTACGAGGAAGACGAGGGCCTGAACGGGCCCGGCGTGGCGAACTGCCTGCGCGCTCTGGCGGTGCTGCATTCCCGTCTGAACGAGCCGGAGCTCGCGTTCCTGCGCTACCGCCGTGCGCTCGCGATCTGGGAGTCCGATCCCGCCAGCGCCGGTCTGCTCCCCGAGCTCTACGCGACCTATGCGGATCTGGCTGACGCCGCCAATCGTCCCGACGACGCCACGGCGGCGCGCAAGCGCGCGGCGAAGTGATGTAGGCTCCCACACATGCCGGCTTCGGACGCCATCGATGAAGTTCTTCTCGCCGAGCCGTTCGACGATCCGGAGCCGGATCCTGGCCTCTCCGTGAACGTCGATCACTATCTCTGAAGTAGAATCGCGCCACCATGCCCGCGGACCTCATCTTCCTCGGCGGCCGGGTTCACACCGTCAATCGCGCGAACGAGATCGCGCAGGCCGTGGCGGTGACGGGCGACCGCATCGTGGCCGTCGGTCGGGACGACGACATCAAGAAGCTCAAGGGCCGCAAGACGCGCGTCGTCGAGCTGAAGAAGCGCGCCCTCCTGCCCGGGTTCATCGACGCGCACTGCCATCTCGCGAGCCTCGGCATGGCGATGGTGTCCATCGACTGCAAGGCGCCCGGCATGCAGTCGATCGAGGCGCTGAAGAAAGCCGTCTACGAGATCGCGCAGACGCTGCCCGCCGGCAAGTGGATCCGCGGGCGCGGCTACGACCACTCGCGGCTCGAGGAGCGGCGCCATCCGAACCGGATCGACTGGGACGAGGTCGCGCCGCACCATCCGGTGATCTTCACGCGCACGTGCGGCCACATCGCGTCGGTGAATACGGAAGCGCTGAAGCGCGCCGGCATCACGGACGCCACGCCGGATCCGCCCGGCGGCAAGTTCGACCGCGACGCGGGCCGGAACCTGGGTGTGGCGTACGAGACGGCGCAGACGCCGCTGCAGTTCGCCGCGATGCCGACGCCGGAGGAATACCGCGAAGCGCTCGTCCGCGCCGACCACGCGTACATCGCCGCCGGCTGCACGAGCGTCCACGACGCCGGCGGACTGATCGGGCTGCCCGCGTTTTCCGCGTGCCAGGACGTGTTCGACCAGAGCCGCATGCGGCTCCGCGTGTACGCGTTCGCCACCGTGAACAGCCGCCAGCATCCGGCGATGGGCGTGTTGAGCGCGGGCGTGCGCACCGGCCTCGGCGACGGGCATCTGCGCCTCGGCGCGTTCAAGGTGATGACGGACGGCTCGTCGAGCGGGCCGACGGCGGCCACGCGCGAGCCGTACGCGTGCGACCGCAACGACTCCGGCATTCTCTACTGGTCGCAGGAAGACCTCGACGACCTGCTCGGCACCGCGCATCAGCGCGGATTCCAGTGCACGGTGCACGCGGTCGGCGACAAGGCGATCGACCAGACGCTGACGGCGATGGCGCGCGCGCAGCAGGCGCATCCGCGCACCGGCGTGCGCCATCGCATCGAGCACTGCGGCATCTGTCCGCCTGATCTCCAGGCGCGCGTCGCGCGGCTCGGCATCGTGCCGGCGATGCAGCCGGCGTTCTTCTGGGAGTTCGGCGACGGCTACATCCGGAATTACGGCCGCCGGCGCGCCGACGTGATGTTCCCGGCGAAGGCGCTGCTCGCGCAGGGCGTGCGCGTCGCCGGCAGCTCGGACGCGCCCGTCACGCACTACGCGCCGCTGTTCGGCATCGAGCAGGCGCTGACGCGCAGGACGATGGACGGCGACGTGTGCGGACCGGACGAAGCGCTCGACGTCACGACCGCAATCCGCATGCACACGCTCAACGGCGCGTACGCGTCGTTCGACGAAAACGTGAAGGGCAGCCTCGAGGTCGGCAAGCTCGCGGATGTCTGCGTGCTGTCGGAAGACGTCGCGCGCGTGCCGGCGAAGCGGCTGCGGCACCTGCCCGTGGCGATGACCGTGCTGGGCGGCGAGGTCGTCTTCGAAGGGTAAACGTTTACCGCCGCCGCTCCGGAAGTCCGCGTCACACCGACCCACCCCGCATAGCACGCTCGTTGCACTCCTCCTTCGCGGAGGAAACCGCCGATGCAGAACGCCGTCATGCCCGACGAGGAGCGCGAGCTGGTCCTGGCGGCCACCGCCGGACGCCTGCGTGAGAAGGCGCGCGCGCGCCGACAGGTGCGGTGTTACCTCGTCGCGTTCGTCACGCTCGGCGTGTTCACGGCGACGCTCGCGGCCGTGAATGTCGCGCTCTCGCGCCGCGCGGCTCAGCCGGTCGTGGCGTCAGCGCCCGCACCCGCGCGTGAGACACCGCCGGCCCCGAGCGTCGCGGCCACGCCGGAGGCGGCACCTGCACCTGCGGCCCCGACGACTTCGGCGCCGGCGACATCGCCCGGTGACGTCGCGTCGGCTCCGGCGGCGCCCGCTGCGCCCTCCGCCACGTCGACTCGTAGCGCCGCCTCCACTCCCGCGCCGAGCGCCGCTCCCGCAGCCGTCGCCGCCGCCGCCAGCGAAGCGAAGCCACCGAAGCCGGCCGTCGCAACGAAGCCGCCGGTGGTCGTCGCGCCGAAGTCAGACGCGTCGGCGGTGAAGCGCGCGGTCGCGGTCCGCAGCGAGTCGCGCAAGGCCGGAGCGACCGCGGTTCAGCCAGCCGCGGCGCGCGGGAAGATGGAACCGCGGGCTCCCGAGTCGGTGGACTCGAGCACGCGCGTCGCGCGCTGGCTCGTCACGACGTACGGCAAGAGCGACGCCGAGCGCCAGGCGGCGCTGGCGATCACCTACTATCCGGCCGGTGACGAGCGGACCGAGCACTGGCGCAAGGTCCTCCGCCACATCCGCACCACGACCGAGTAGCGCGGCCGAGCGCGCGCCGTATAATCGCGCACCACCCAGGAGGTGCGTGATCCCATGAGCACCGCGCTGAACGGCATTCGCGTGCTCGATCTCACCCAGTTCGAGGCCGGCACGTCGTGCACGCAGCTGCTCGCGTGGCTCGGCGCGGACGTCATCAAGGTCGAGGAGCCCGGCCGAGGCGAGCCCGGCCGGTACGGTCGCGCGGAGAAGCCGGGCGTCGACTCGAGCTACTTCCTGCTGCTCAACAGCAACAAGAAGAGCGTGACGCTCAACCTGAAGCATCCGCAGGGCAAGGCGATGTTCCTCGAGATGGTGCAGCGCGCGGACGTCGTCGCCGAGAACCAGGCGCCCGGCGGCATGGAGAAGATGGGGCTCGGCTACGACACGCTGAGCGCGCTCAATCCCCGATTGGTCTATCTGTCCGTGAAGGGCTTCGGCAGCTACGGGCCGTACAGCGAGTACAAGAGCTTCGACATGATCGCGCAGGCCACGGGCGGCGCGATGGCGCTGACCGGTTTTCCGGGCGGGCCGCCGCTCAAGCCGGGGCCGACCATCGGCGATTCGGGCACGGGCGTCCACGCGGCGTTCGGCGTGATGGCGGCGCTGTGGCAGCGGCAGACATCCGGCCAGGGCCAGCGCGTCGAGCTGTCGATGCAGGACGCGGTCGTGAACCTCTCGCGCGTCGCGATGCGTCTCGCGTACGCCGGCGGCCCGTTCGAGCCGCGGCGCGGCAACGAGCTCGCGAACACCTCACCGTCCGGCATCTATCGCTGCAAGCCGGGCGGCTCCGACGATTACGCGTACATCTATCCGCAGCCGGTGCGCCGCCACATGTGGGACGCGCTGCTGCGGACGATCGGGCGCGCGGATCTCGTCGGGCACCCGGACTGGTCGGATCCGAAGTGGCGTTTCGAGCACAAGGACGAGGTGAACGCGCTCCTCGAGGCCTGGACGATGACGCGTACGAAGCACGAGGTGATGGCCGAGCTGGGCAAGGCGGGCGTGCCGGCGGGCGCGGTGCTGACGCCGACGGAGATCCTGAGCGACCCGCATCTCCTCGCGCGCGGCATGGTGACGACGGTCCAGCATCCGGGCTGGGGCCCGTTCACGATGCCGGCGAACCCGGTGCAGCTGTCGAAGTCACCGACGCGCGTCGAGCCGGCGCCGCTGCTGGGCGCGCACAACGCCGAGGTCTACGAGGAGTGGCTGGCGCTGGGCCCGGCGGATCTCGAGCGTCTCGAGGCCGACGGGGTGATCTGAACGCGACGTATCAAAGAGTCGACGTCGGCGCTGTCCGACGGGAGTGTTAGGCTAGGCGCATGTCGACGCGTACGCGCTCGCGACCGAGGATTCGGGTTCGTCGCGAAACCGCGTCGCGCATGGAGCGCGTGACGTTCGTGCGGGAAGTGAACGGACGCAAGACGGAACGTGAAGTAGGGCGCCGCAGCTGGTTGAGTATCGACGAGGCAGCGGCCCTACTCGAGCGGCCATCGACCGCCGTGCTGGAGTCCATCCGCGCCGGTTTCCTGCGCGCGCGCGGGACGGGCCGGCGCGCGCGCATCACGGTTGCTGCCTGCGAACGTTTTCGGGCCGAGGAAGCTGCTGACCTCGCCCTGGTCCGGACGCGCCGCACCCAACGCACATATCCCGCCGCGCAGGTACACGCCGAGTTCGGGCTGTAGTCTCGCGTCGCTCCGGTGGCGTTCTCGATCGAATACCGCGAGGACGCCCGGCGCGATTTGAGCCGATATTCCCGCCGGCTGCGGAAGCAGATCACGACAGCCGTGAACGCGCTCGTCGATGATCCAGAGCCAGCCGCGTCGGCGGCATTATGGGGTGACTGGGCCGGGCATCGTCGCTTGCACATCGCCGGCATGCAGCGCGTGATCTATCGGATCAACTATCGCGAATACCATATCGAGATCGTCGCGATCGGCCCGCGTGGGCAAGTCTATGGTTGAAGGCCGGGGGACCTCGAGCGCATCGAGGCGACGGGAGCGCCGCAATGGGTGAGACGCGGGTCGACCTGCTGCATCTCCTCGAAGACCTGCGCGACGCCTATCCCGGCTCGACCGAGGAGACGATCGTCACCGAGATCGTCGCCAACGCGCTCGACTCCGGCGCCTCGACGATCACCATCGTCACCGACGCGACGGCGCCCGCGCTGACGATCGTCGACGACGGTGGCGGCATGCGCCGGCGCGACCTCGCGCGGTATCACGACATCGCCGCGAGCACCAAGACACGTGGCAGCGGCATCGGCTTCGCGGGCGTCGGCATCAAGATCGCCCTGCTCGTCTGCGCCGTGGTGTTGACGGAGACCCGGCGAGGCAAGCACCACGTCGCGTCCGTGTGGCATCTGGCGTCGCGCCAGAAGGCGCCGTGGCGATGGGTGCCGCCGACCGGCCTCGTCGCGACGCGCGGCACGGCGGTGCGCCTGACGCCGTCGAGCGCGCTGTCGCCGCTGCTCGATGCCGGCTTCATCGAGGGCGCGTTGTTCCGCCAGTTCGCTCCGCTCTTCGACGCCGCGCTGCTCGAGACGCTGCGGGATCACTACCCTCACGGCGTCGCCTTCGTCCTCAATGGCCGGCGGATCGAGCCCGCCGTCGCGGCGGCTTCGGAGACGGCGCCGATCGCGATCCGCATCGGTCGCAAGCGCAAGCCGGTCGGCGCCGGCTATCTCGTGCGTGAGCCGGGGCCGTTGCCGGAGGAGCGCCGCGGCCTGGCGATCAGCACCTTCGGCAAGGTCATCAAGCGCGGCTGGGACTGGCTCGGGATGGCGCCGGCGACGCCGGAGCGCGTGGGCGGCTTGATCGAAGTGCCGGCGCTCGCGGAATGCCTGACGCTGAACAAGGCCGATTTCATCCGGTCGGGCGCGCGCGGCGCGACGTACCTGGCCCATCGCAAGGCGATCCAGGAGGCGGTCACGCAGCAGCTCGCCGCGTGGGGCGACGCTCCCCAGCCGGCCGAGCAGGCGCGCCGGCGCGCGGCACGCCCCGTCGAGCGCGATCTCGAAGCGGTGCTCGCCGACCTCGCCGCCGACTTTCCCCTTCTCGCGACGCTCGTCGAGCAGCGCGCCGGCGGCCAGCGACGGCTGTCCGCCACCGCGCCGGTCACGCCGCCGGCGCCGGCGCCTCTGTTCGGAACGGCCGGCGCGGCAGCCGGAAACGGCGCGGACGGTTCGCCGTCACCGCCGGCAGCGAGTGCGCCGGATGGGGAAGTGCCGGAGACGACGCCCGTCGCTCCCGCATCGACCGGCATCGGCCATCTCACCAGCAGCGGCCGTGGCGAACGACGACCCGGGCGGTACGGCCTCGGCATCCAGTTCGAGGCGCGGCCCGACGATCCGGAGCTGGCGCACCTCGTCGAGTCCACGGTATGGGTCAACGAATCGCACGCGGCGTATCGGCGGGCCGTCGAGTCGCGCTCGGAGGGCTATCACGTCGCCGTCGCGGTCGCGATGGCGCTGGCGCCGCTCGCCGTGGATCCCGCGAAGGAGCACGGGTTCATCACGGCCTTCCTCGCGAGCTGGGGCGCGGCGCTGGAGCGCAGGAAGGTCCGCCGCCGGCGGAGCTGAGTGTCAGACTCGCCATTACAGAGCCGGGAGCCGATCGAGAGCGGACGCGACAGCCTTGCAGGCCTTGATCAGATCGGCTTGCAACCGAATCGTCGATATGGAGATCGCCGCCGTAACTCACCACGATGACGTCGCCCGTGGCACGTTGCAAGGACGCGCCAGACGTCGGGGCCGAGACCAAGCGTGTGTGGGAGCACCTGAAAAACGATCTGCCGGTTGGCCGGGCGGTATCCCGCATGGCGTAACGCTGCGAGACACAGCGAATGCGCCGCGTTGTACGCGAGATCGAATCGGCTCTCGAGAGAGATGGTGTCGTTTTCGGCATCGGCGAGTCGTCTGAGTCCCAGTTGCTTGAGTCCCGCGAACTCGTTCGCGTCGGCCGGCTCAAAGTGGAGTTCGCCAGATTCGCGGAGGTTCTCAAGCGGAGATGGCATTGTCGTCGCCGATGACCCACAGTTTCGGTTGCGCAAGTACCCGAGTGACGAACGCGTTCTCCTGCTTCACGCGCTCGGCCAACTCCCTCGAGGAATAGATCGTCGGCTCGATCCTCCTGCCGAGTCTTCCGGCGGTGTCTTCCAGGACCGTGAACAAATCCGCGTACGTCAGTTCGTCGCTGACGATCATGAGATCGACGTCGCTCGCCGCCGTGTCCTCGCCTTTCGCGATCGAGCCATAGACAAACGCCGCGCGTATGCGGGCCGAAATCGGCGCCAGTGCTGCGCGCAACTGGTCGACGAGACCCGACGTCTTCAACACCAAGCCGCGGAGCTCGTTGAATACGGGCGACGCGGGATTTGCCTGGTAATGCTTCTGCCTGCCAACGCGCTTCACGGTGACCAGGCCTGAAGCCTCTAACCGCGCCAGTTCGCGTTGTACGGCGCCGGTTCCGGACCGTGCTAACGCAATCACCTCGTTAGCGAAGAAGCTCCGGTGTGCGTTGCCGAACAGGACAGCGAGGACACGCTGCTGGACTTTCGGAAAGAGCGCGTCGGCAAGTCCGGTTGACCGCGCCTTCGGCTTACTCGGGCGGGCGATTCGCTGTGTTCCCATATTGGGAACGATAAACCCCAGGATGGGTATGTAGCAAGATCCCCCGCGTCCTACCCCTTCGTGCTGCCCGCCGTGAGCCCCGAGATGTAGTAGTCCATCAGGAAGACGTAGATCAGCACCGGCGGCAAGCACGCGAGGAGCGCGCCCGCCATCAGCCCACCCCAGTGGTACACGTCGCCCTTGATGAGGCTGGTCACCGTCCCCGTTGTCAGCACCTGCTGATCGCTCGAGAAGATGAACGCCAGCGGGTACAGGAACCCGGACCAGGAGACCGTGAACGCGAAGATCGTGGCCGCGATGAGACCCGGCACCGCCACGGGCAGGAAGATGCGCACGAGCATCTGCCAGTGGTTCGCGCCGTCGACCAGCGCGGCCTCGTCGAGCTCCTTCGGGATGGACGCGAAGTACCCGATCAGGAGCCACGTGGCGAACGGCACGATCAGCGTCGGGTAGACGAGCACGAGCACCCACTTGCTGTTGAGCAGCCCCAGAAACCCGACGATCTTGAAGAGCGGGATGAACAGCAGCGAGTCGGGCACCAGGTACACGAGGAAGACCGCCGTGCCGATCACGCTGGCCCCGGCGAAGCCGAGCCGCGAGAGCGCGTACGCGGCGAGCACGCTGATCAGCATCGACAGGAACACCACGGACACGGTGACCATCACGGAGTTCTTGAACCAGACGAGGAACTCCGTCTCCGTGAGCAGGCTCGTGTAGTGCGTCAGCGTCGGGCCTTCCTGGATGATGAGCGGAATGCCCTTGAGCCCCTCGATCTCGTGGTTCGTCTTGAACGACGTGATCGCCATCCAGTACGGCGGAAACAGGAAGAAGACCACGAACATCAAGATGATCGTGTAGCAGACGAGCAGCGTCATCCTGCGGCGGCCGTGCCGGGTCTCGAGCGCCGCGATCATGCCGAGGCCCTCTGGCGGATGCCGCGCAGGATGAAGAACGCCGAGACCGCGAGGATGGGGAACATGAAGAGCGACACGGACGCGCCGAGCGGGACGTCGCCGGTGGCGATGCCGAGCTCGAACGCGTAGGTACCGAACATGTGGGTCGAACCGCGCGGCCCGCCCCGCGTGAGCACCCGGATGATGTCGAAGGTGCCGAGCGTCACGATGGTCGAGAAGAGCATCGTGATCGCGATGATGTTCTTCAGCATCGGCAGCGTCACGTAGCGGAGCTGCTGGAACGGCCCCGCCCCGTCGATCTCGGCCGACTCGAAGAGCTCGCCGGGGATCGACTTGAGCCCGGCGAGGTACGTGATCATGAAGAACGGCGTGCCGTACCAGACGTTGACGAGGATCACCGAGAACCGGGCCCAGAACGGGTCGGACAGCCACGGCTTCGGATTCATGCCCAGCGCGACGAGCGTCCAGTTCAGCGCGCTGTGCGTCGGCTCGTACATCCACCACCACCCGAGGCTCGACAGCGCGAGCGGCATGACCCACGGGACCAGCGAGATCCCGCGCCAGATGCGCTGACCGCGCACGGGGAGCGCGTGAATGACGATCGCGAGGATGAACCCCAGGACCGCTTTCCAGAAGACGGCGAGGAACGTGAAGATGAACGAGAACTGCAGCACGCCCCAGAACGTCTCGTGCCCGAGCAGGTACTCGAAGTTGGCGAGCCCGACGAACGCGGTCTCGCGCTTGTTCAGCATCGAGAGATAGATCGAGTAGAAGAACGGATACGCGACGAGCCCGCCGATGAGCGCCATCAACGGCAGGCACATCAGGACGCCGAGCACCGAGCGCGAGCGGAACCGCCGCCCCCGCCGAGCGGGCCGGACCCGCTCGACGGAGGCGGTCTGAACCAGCGCCATCCCTAGCTCCGCTTGTAGCCTTCCAGCTCCTTGGCGGCCCACTTCACGGCGTCCTTCGGCGCCATGCCGCCCGACGTGACCTTGCCGACCATCGTCGGCAGCAGCCACTTGTAGTAGACCTGCACGCCGAACTCTGGCTTCGCCGGCCATCCGGCGACGATCAGCTTCTCGTCACCGCGGACCGGGTAGTTGTACTGCCCGCCCTTCGGCGGCTCGATCTCCTGCCAGACCGGGTGCGTGAAGAACGCCGGCAGCGCCGGGTAGTCGTAGCCCTGCGACGCGATGATGAGCTTCCACTGCGTTTCCTTGGTCGAGAGGAACAGCAGCAGGTCCTTGGCGGCCTGCTTGTTCTTCGACCACTTCCAGATGCCCCACGAGAACGGCAGCGCGCCGCGGTAGCGGCCCTTCGGCCCGCGCGGGACGTCGTGGTGCCACACCTGCGCGGCCACCGCCGGCTGGTCGCGCTTGGCGACGGTCCAGGCGCTCGGCGGATTGAAGACCGCCGAGCCCTTGCCGGAGATGAGCCAGCGGTTGTTGCCGGCATCGTCCCAGCCGTAGATGTCCTTCGGCATGTGCTTCGTGAGCTCCTTCAGATACTCGATCGTCTGAAGGGTCGCGTCCGACTCGATGGTGATGTTGTTTTTCTCGTCCATCGGGAAGGAGCCGTGGGACGCGAAGAGCGGGCCAAGCCAGTCGTTCGAGTCGGTGTTCTCGGCGATGGAGGCGCCGACGGGGAAGCCGGCCGCGTTCACCTTCTTCGCGCCGGCGAGAAACGTCTTCCAGTCCCAGCCATCCACCTTGCCCTTGTTCCGCTTCTTCACGTCGGCCGGGAAGATGTCCTGCACGTCGACGCCCGCGTGCTTCTTCCACATGTCCATCCGCGTCTCGAGCGGATAGGTGTGCGACCCGATCGGCGCGGGCAGGCTGACCCAGCGCCCTTCCTGGAAGTTCAGGTACGTCGCGTTCTCCTGGAACTTGCCGTACTGCTTGATGAGCGAGTCGGCGACGTCACCGACGGGTTCGAGCTTCTCCTTGTAGAGCGTCGGGTTCCACGTGCCGAGCGTGATGATGTCGTGCCCGGAGCCGGCGCGGTACTCGGCGGCGGCGGTGAGATCGAGCTTGTTGCCGATCGACGTGATGAAGTCGATGGTGATCGAGACGTTGTTGCCCTTCGCCCAGTCGTTGATGATCCCCTTCAGCGCGTCATTCGCGCCGGGCACCCAGTGGTCCCAGAGCCCGAACGTCAGCTTCGTCTGCGCGCGCGCGACGTGAGGGAAGCCCACGGCGGCAGCACCCGCAGCGCCCGCGGTGACGGTCTTGAGAAACTCGCGACGGTTTCGGTCGAGCATGTCGCTGCCTCCTTGGGGTAAGCGATGAGGCGGCGCCGACGCCATACCCGGCGCGCCGTGAGGAACGTAGCGCGCAGGGCTTCCGATTCGCCAGACGCAAGCGCTCTAGAACGCACGATGCCGATGCGCTAGGGCGATAGGATGCAGGGCATGCGGGACTACGTGGCGCGCCTCGGGATCGCCCGCCCGCGCGTGGACGACCTGGTCGGCCGGCGCGACATCAAGCTGTTCGACCTGATGGTCGCCGCGCTGCTCGAGCACGGCGGTCCCACGAGCACCACGGGGATCGGCCGGCCGCTCGGCGACGCCGCGCGGATGCGCGCGCACCTCGCCGCGCGCGATCAGACGCGGCTACGCCGGCGTGTCGAGGCCGACCTGAAGGCGCTGTACGCGCTCTATCGCTACGGCGTGCTGCACCGGTACGTGCGGTTGCGGTGGGGTTTCCTCGACGAGCTGCTCCACGTCGACTGGGCGCTGACGGGCGACGTGTCGCTCGGCGAGATCTGCCGCGACGCGGCCGTGCACGGCCGGCGCCTGGACATCGTGCTCGGAGCGGCGCCGGGGTGGCAGGACCCGTGGGCGCGTGCGCGCCGCGTGGAGGTGCTGCAGGTCGACGACGACCGCGTGGTCGTGCGTGACTCCGCCGGGGCGTTCACCCTCCATCTTGCCGAGATCCAGGCGGTGCGCCCGGCCCGGCCGTGAGGCTGGTCCTCGTGCGCTATGCGTAAGCGAGCCGCAGTTCCGCGGCGATCGCCGCGAGACGCCGGTCCCGGGTCCAGAGGCTCGCCGGGGCCGCGAGCGCCGCCGAGGCGAGCAAGTGGACGTCGATGAAACCGATGCCGCGCCCCATGAGGGCGCGTCGCTCCAGGAAGTCGAGCGCCTCGGTGTGCGTTGCCATCGGCGCCGACGGGAGCCGTGCGAGCAGCCCGAGGATCTCGAGCCGGTTCTTCAAATTCCCGCAGGCCAGCTCCCCGACCACGAACGGGTGCGTCAGCACGCGCCCGGCCTCGAGCTCGCCGGCCAGGGTGGCGTTCCCCGAACGCAGATGGTCGACCCAGACCGAGGTATCGACGAGGATCACTTGCCCTTCTTCGAGCGGCGCCGGGCCGACACCCGGAGCGATCGCTCCGTGGCGCCCAGCCGCGCGAGTCGTCGCGCGCTCTCGCGCTCGATGAGTGCGCGCAATCCCTCGTGGATCAGGGCCGTCCGCTCGGTCATCCCCGTGAGGCGCCGCGCCTCACCCAGCAGGTCGTCGTCGAGGTTGAAGGTGGTGCGCATGGTCGCCTCCCTGATGACGTATGCATCCGACACGCATCAGATGATGCCTGATTATAGCGCACGTCGGATCGCCTCACAGCACGCGGCACCACGACGCGGCCAGCACGCGGAAGGCTGACACTTGACGACAATAGCTGAGGTCAATAGTATTAACCCCAAGGGATAACACTCAAGGCACCCTATTGCAGGTCGAATTCCGGACGCCTCGGCTGGAGCGCTGCTACCGCGAACACCGGCGCGCCGTGAAAGCCTGGGGCGCGGACATCGCAGAACGGTACATCGAGCGGATCAACATCCTGAAGTCCGCGCGAGGTGTCGAGGATCTCTACCGGATCGAGGCGCTTCGCTTTCACGAGTTGAAGGGCCGGCGCGCCGGGGAGTATGCGATCTGGCTCGGGCGGCGCGAGAGGTTGATCGTGACGTTCCGGGGCGAAGCGATGACCGTGGTGCGAATCGAGGAGGTGACTGTCAATCACTATGGCGACTGAGCGGACACTTCAATCCGATCTGCCCGTCCCACCGGGGAGGCTGATCGCGGAAACGCTCGCCGCGAAGGGAGTCAGCCAGGCGGAGCTCGCGCGGCGGATGCAGCGCCCGGCGCCCGCCATCAACGAAATCGTTCACGGGCGAAAAGAGATCACCGCGGAAACCGCGATCCAGCTCGAGCGCTCCCTCGGGGTGCCTGCACATGTCTGGCTCGGCCTCGAGGCGGAGTACCGGCACACGAAGGCACGTCAAGATGAGGACAAGCGCCTGGCGCGGCAGGCGCCACTCCTCAGGAGGTTCCCCTACGCCGCGATGGCGCGCCTCGGCTGGGTTCCGCGAGGCCGAACCGGGGCGGAAAAGGTGTCCCATCTACTCAACTTCTTCGCGGTCAGCAGCCTCGACGGTGTCGCGCACGTTGAAGCGGTCGCCTACCGCCTCTCGAAAACGCACCGCGCGGATCCCGAGGCCCTGGCGGCCTGGCTGAGAAAAGGCGAGATCGAGGCCCTGAAGATCGACACTCGACCCTTCGAGTCAACGCAGGTTCGCGCGCTGCTGGCCGAGCTCCGAACCATGACGGCGCTGCCGTCGCGACAACTGCTTCCCCGACTGACGACGGCGCTCGCGCGCTGCGGCGTCGCATTCGTCCTCCTCCCTCACCTGCCCAAGACGCACGCGCACGGGGCGACGAAGTGGCTGACGCCGGAGAAGGCGCTCGTCATCGCCACCACCCGCGGGCGATGGGCGGACATGTTCTGGTTCAGCGTCTTCCACGAAGTGGGACACCTTCTGCTGCATGGTCGACGCGCGACGTTCGTGGAATGGGAGCGTGGAAAGAGAAATGGACAGGAGGCGGCGGCGGATCAGTTCGCCGCCGAGCACCTGATTCCGCGGGCGCACTACGACAACTTCCGCACTCTCGCGCCGACGTCCGCTCGGATTCGCGCCTTCGCGCGAGAGCTCGGCATTGCGCCCGGGATCGTGGTCGGCCGCCTGCAGCACGACGGCGCGATCCCCGATTCGGCCTTCAACTCGCTGCGCGACCAGCTCCGGCCCGCGGCGTAAGAAAAGATCGGCGTCAGCCGGCGGCGCGCCCGGCGGCATCGCCGAAGCGGCGATCAATCCCTGGCTGTCCTGGATCATCGCGTCCTACTCCGACACGCCCTCGACGCCGGTGAACGTCATGTCGACGCAGCGCCCGTCGGCGTCGAACTTCCAGCCGTGGTAGGCGCAGCGCAGACCGCATTCCTCGTTCCGGCCGAAGAAGAGGTTGGCGCCGCGGTGCGGGCGGACGGGAGGTCCGTCGGGCGCGGGCAGCTCTTGCGAAAGCAGGACGGGCAGCCAGAAGCGCCGGAAGAAGTCACCCATGGGCGTACCGGCGCCGGTGCGGGTCAGCAGGCCGTTGTCTTCAGCGCTCAGCATGGCGGCATGGTGCCATACGCTCGTCTCAGAGCACGCGCCACCACGGCGCGGCCAGGACGTCCGGCGCGAGCCACTCGACGGCGGTGCCGGTGTGCAGCAGCAGCCCCGCACGCGCCTTCCGACCGTACTCCGCGCGGAACGCGCGGAGCGCGGCCGCGTCGCGCAGCCGCGGCGTGCTCGTCGCCTTCACTTCGACGGGCAGGACCCGCCCGCCCGTCTCGATCACGAAGTCGACTTCTTCGCCGCTGACCGTGCGCCAGTAGAGCACCTCGGCGCGCTCGACCCGCGCATCGCGCCACACGAGCAGATCGTGGAGGACGAGGTTCTCGAGATGCGCGCCGCCCGGCTCGCTACCAGCGAGATACAGCGCGATGCCCGTGTCGCCCCAGTAGAACTTCGGCGTCTTGATGAGCCGCTTCGTGCGGTTCACGGCGTACGCCGGGAGCCGCACGAGCTGGTACGACGTCTCCAGCAGGTTGAGGTACCGGTGCACCGTCGGCTGCGGCAGCGAGACGTCGCGGCCCAGCTCGGTCTGGTTCACGAGCTGGCCGAGGCGCAGACAGGCCGCGCGCATCAGCCGGCGGAAATCAGGAAGCGCGGCGATCGACGACAGCTCCTGGAGGTCACGCTCGAGGTAGGTCCGCACGTAGCCATCGAACCAGACGGCCCGCTCGTCGGCCGTCGCGAGATGCACCGACGGGGTCGGGAACCCTCCGCACCGCGAGAGCGCCCGCCAGTCGTCCGGCTCGTCGGGCTCGGCGAGGAGGAGATCCCGCCAATCGGTGTCGCGCCCGGCGAGCAGATCGTCCCAGACCCCGCAGCGCCCGAGGCCGCGCCGCTCACGCCGTGTCATCGGCCAGAGCGTGAGATAGCTCGCGCGTCCCGCGAGCGATTCGGAGACGCGGCGCATCAGGAGCAGGTTCGCGGAGCCCGTGAGCAGGAACTGCCCGGGTCGTCGCCGGCGGTCGATCGCCCGCTTGACGGCGAGCAGCAGGTCCGGCGCGCGCTGCACTTCGTCGAGCGTCACCGGCTGGCTGCCGCCGACCAGCATCTCCGGGTCGCGCCGCGCGGTGTCGAGGGTATCCAGGTCGTCGAGCGTGATGAAAGTCCGCTGCCCCGACGCGAGCGCCTGCACGAGGGTGCTCTTGCCGCTCTGCCGCGCGCCGGTCACCACCACCGCCGGCATGACGCGGAGGCGATCGCTGATGCTCCGGGCCAGGTGGCGGGGCAGCAGGTCGGTATCCACGCCATGAATGATAATCATTCATGGCGTGAATGAAAAGTCACAGTACCGTCAGCAGCCACTCGGATCAACTCCTCCCATCTCCGGGATGGCGGGCGAGGAAGTCGACCTCGAGTCCGAGTTGCGCCTGCGCTCCGACTCCGTCGCGAGCGGCATCGCGCTGAGCAGGAACGCGTCGAGCAGATAGCCGAGCATCGCGCCCGTCCCCAGGAGGTCGAAATGGGAACCTGTCCTTCTTAAAAGGACACATTTGACCCAATGTGGCCTCTGCGGAAGGACACTTGGCATACGGCCGAGACGCGATCACACCCGCATCAGCACGCTGCGCACCGATCCGCATCGGTCTTGAAGTCGACCACCGTCCCGCCGTCGTCGTCCTCCCAGCGCGGCGACGGCGGTCGTCGGCGCCGCGCTCGCCCATCCGGTGCTCGCACCGGCGTACGAGGCGTGGCGGTCAGGGCGGTCTCGCCGCGAGACGCCCGTCGCGATGCAGCATCCGAACGGAACGCTTCTCGAAGGCGCGCTCGACATCGCGTCCCGGGGCCGCGAGCGCCGCCGACGCGAGCAAATGCATGCTGAACTATCCGCGGAAGACGTGCTCGTTATGCCATTCGAGAAGCATCTTGGCTGGTTGATGTGAGGCGATCGGCGGCACGCGCACCCGAGCGCCATGAAGCGGATAGTAGGTCCGGCCGTTCTGAAAATCTTGACGCAGGCGTGCGCTCACCTCGAAGCGCAGACTCGGCGTCACCGTGACATAGCCGGTATCGAACAGGCGGTGTAAGTCGGATCTCAACAGAAGACCGTTCGAGATCTCGTGCGGCCCTTCCTGAGCAAACGGCCGGATATGCGAAGCCTCCAGTGCAGGAAGCGAATGCTCTTCGGTGACGGCACAGCCACGGGCGTATGCGTCGAGGACCGCTACACGAAAGGTGGCCTGTCCGAGGCGCGGTCGGACAAGTCTGGGATCGCCATAACGCGGTCCACGCTCGACCACGGCCAGCAAGTCCGAGCTCGGCACGGCCACAGCGCTCGAGGCTGCCTGCGCGAGACACGCTTCCCAGACCCGGCGGCCCTCGCCGACGGCGAGGTCGTATTTGACGGGCGTCTGCGTACGCGGCCGCCAATCAGTCGGCTGCGGAATCCAATAACCGCGCGGGAAAAAGACCGGCGATACCAGCTGGATGCAGCCGATCTCGTCCGACCCCGTCGTCGCGTCGTAGCGGATACGTGCGCGTATCCGAGCAATGCGCGCATGCATCTCTGCGAACGACGCGCACCCGTTGCCAAGGGCGAACGTTTCCCAGGCGAGCCAGTCGGGCAGGCGCGAGAACTGGGCGAAATACGCGAAGCCGCAGACCGCGTTGTGCGGTGCACGGAGTTTGAAGAGAAACGGCGAGAACGGTGGAGCGCGGAACGAGCGGTATGCCGATGGCGTCCAGAAGTTCAGCTCCGTGACCTCCGGCCGTTCGGACAGGAAGTCGTACCAGCCCTCATCCGTGATCGCGATCGTTCCGGTCACAGCCATGGCCCGCTGAAGCGGCATAGACGTATCCAACGGTCGACATGCCGCGCGCGACGAGCCCGGCGTAGCCTTGGCGCATGACGACGCGCACTCGTCGCCCGCCCAGGATCCGCGTGTATCGCGAAGCACGGCCCGGGCCGCCGCGTATCGCCGTGGTTCGGGAGATGGGCGCGCGAAAAGTCGAACGCCTCGTCGGGCCTCGTGCCTGGCTCACTCTGGATGAGGCTGCGGCCCTGCTCGAACGCCCGGCCGCCGTTGTCGCACGATCGATTCAGAATCGCTTTCTCCGAGCCAGGCGCCGGGGTCGGGACGTGTTCGTCACGGTCGCGGCCTGCGAGCAGTTTCTCCATGAAGAGCGTGAGGACATCAGACACGCGCGCGCAACCGAGAACGAGCGCCGTCATGCTGCCCCAGAGGTGCACGCCGAACTCGGCAACGATGACTGTGCGCAGGTATTCGTTCGGTTCGTTCGGTGACACGTAGCCCGTGTCACCGCCACTCCCATTCCTCGCGATCGAAACGGGTCGGCGAGGGCTCATCAAGCAGACTGTCATGGCGCGCCTCCGACATGGCGCGTGCTGCCTCCGCCCAGCCGGTCCGGGGGCGCCGGGCTCCTTGGACGACGAGTCGGCCCGGCTCGGCGTGCAGCTCGACCTCGTCGGATAGCTGCGCCTGATCCAGGAGGATCTTCGGAATGCGCATGCCGCGGGAGTTGCCGATCCGAACGATCCGGGTCCTGGTCGTCATGTGACTGCACTGTAACCGGCGACCGCTCTTGACACCCGCATCAGCATCGCCCGCACCGGACGGCCGGTCGTCTTTTCGATCGCCGGCGCGTAGCGCGACCGACTCGGCCACATGCACGGCGTTCGCAATGAACAGGGTCGAGGTGCGAGCGCGGCGGCAAGGACGAGACCGGTGGCGAGGCAGCTGTCAGCCGGCGTGGCCCGCGGGCGAGGAGCTGTTGTAGTGCGATATGATGCGGACGTGAAGTTCTACAGCTTCGAGATCGTCATCGAGAAGGAAGAAGACGACGAGGGGTATCTCGCCTACAGCCCCACCCTGCCGGGCTGTTTCAGCAACGGCAAGACGATCGAAGAGGCTCGGAAGAACGTCCGTGAGGCGATTCAACAGCACGTCTCATCCCTGCTCGCTCACGGTCAGCCCGTTCCCCAGAACGACTGATCACACGCGCATCAGCATCGCGCGCACCGGACGGCCGGTCGTCCGCTCGATCGCCGATGCGTAAAGCGCGACTTGCCGGCGATAGGCCGGCAGCACCGCCGCCAGATCGGCGTCGGTCTTGAAGTCGACCACCGTCCAGCCGTCGTCGTCCTCCCACGCGATGTCGAGCACGCCTTCGAGCAGCGTGCCGTCCGCGTGCTGCATTGCGACGGGCGTCTCGCGGCGACACCGCCCTGACCGCCACGCCTCGCGCGCCGGTGCCAACAGCGGATGCGCGAGCGCGGCGCCGACGACCGCCGTCGCGGCGGCAATCTCCTCTGGCGGCGCGCCGAGGATGCGCGCCTGGAGCGCGACCGATTCGGCCACCTGCGCGGCATTCGCGTCGAGCGCGACCGTCGCGAGCGCCACGTGCACGAGCGTGCCGAAGCGCGGCCCGGTCGCGCGATCGACCGCCGCGGCGATCTCGACCAGCGTGACGTCGGGCGCCGCGTCGCCGTCGGGCTTCTCGCGCGTCCACTCCGTCACCGGCTTCACGCGGATCGTCGGCACGGCACCCGCCTCCTGCGCCTGCCGCCGCGCCTCCAGCCACGCGTCGTAGCGCGCGCGATCGGCTTCGACCACGTCGCGGCCCGGATCCGCGATCAGCTCCTCGCGCCGCAGGCCGTACACGCGCGTGACGTCGAGCTTCAGGCAGCGCGGATCCCACCACACGACGTCGTAGTCGCCGAACACGTGCCGTCCCGGCTGGACGTTGTCGCGGCCGGGCGCGTGGCCATCACTGCGCTCGAGCACGCTGTCATCGCCGAACGCCGGGCACGCCGGCGCGGGCTGCGCGACGCGCCGGAGTTCCGCGGGCGGATACATCGCCGCGTGCACCGGCGCGATCCACCCATCGGTCGCCGCGTCCCACCCGGCCGCGAACGGATCGTCGCCGATCGTCGGCACGACGAGCAGATCCCGCGCGCGCGTGGCCGCGACGTAGGCGACGCGCACGCCTTCCGCCCGCTCGCGCGCCAGTTCTTCCTCTTCGTGGTCGATCACGTCCCACGGCTGCCACCCGCCAAGCCGCAGCGCGCACAGCCCGCGTGCCGGATCGACGTAGCGGTTCGGGTTACCCGAGACGCCGGCGGTGATGTCGGCGAGCACGACCACCGAGAACTCGAGCCCCTTCGCCTTGTGCACCGTCATCAGCCGCACGCCTTCGCTCGATTCCTCGACGATCGGCGCCTCCGGCGCCTCGCCCTCCGCTTCCTCGCGGAGCTGATCGACGAAGCCGCGGAACGAGATCCCGCCGGACGCCTCGTACGTGCGCGCGAGCTCGGCGACGCGCAGCACGTTCGCGAGCGCCTGCTCGCCCCACGGGCGCAGCACGAACGCCGCGTGCGCGCGCGTGGCCGTGAGCAGCCGGTTGATCGTCTCCTCGACCGGCCGGTAGTTGCGCAGCCCGTGCAGTGAGCGCAGCAGCGAAAGCGCGTCGACGACCGGCTTGAGCTGCGCGGGCACGTCCTCGCGCGGCAGCCGATACGGATGCAGGCGGCGCCAGCGCTGCCGGTAATCCACCAGCTCCTCGTCGCCGAGCGCGAACAGCGGCCCCTTGAGCGTGGCGTACACGCTGAGCTCGTCGTCGGGCCACTCGATCGCGGCGAGCGCGGTGCGCAGGCTCTCGACCTCCTCGCGCAGATGGAACGACCGGCCGCCGACGAGGAGGTGCGGGATGCCGCGCGCCTCCAGCGCCTCGACGTACGGCCGCGTGACGTCCGCGCCGAAGTGCGTGAACCGGCGGAACAGCAGGCAGACGTGGCGCGCCGAGATCGGCCGCCGCTCGCCGGGATGCTCGCGCTCGGTCACCGTCCAGCCGCTCTCGTTGACGAGCCACGCCACGAACGCGGCGACCGCGTCCGGCGTCGAGCCGTCGACCGCCGTCTTCGTCAGCCCGCGATAGCCGTACGGCCGCGGCACCGGCAGCGCGACGACAGCCGGCTGACCCGGCTGCTCGTCGCGGAACGGCGCGAGCGGCACGTAGCCCGCCTGGAGCGCGGCGTGGTCTTCCTGCATGACGGGCGCGAACGCGGCGTTCACGAAGCGCTGCACGGAGGGCGTGGCGCGGAAGCTGGTCGTCAGCTTCAGGCACGCGGCGCCGCGATGCTGGAGCTGGTCCTTCACCGCCTGGTACGTCCCGACGTCCGCGCGCCGGAAGCGGTAGATCGACTGCTTCGGATCGCCGACGATGAAGAGCTTGCCGGGCGCCGGCGTCACGTCCTGCCAGCGATCGATCGACGGGTCGGACGCCGCGAGCAGCAGGAGGATCTCGGCCTGCAGCGGGTCGGTGTCCTGGAACTCGTCGACGAACACGTGCGTGAGACGCGCCTGCATCTCCGCGCGGACGTCGCGCCGGTCGCGCAGCAGGTCGCGCGCGCGGAGCAGCAGGTCCACGAAGTCGAGCGCCGCCGTGCGCGTCTTGAGGTCCTGGTAGCGGTCGACCGTCGCGAGCAGCTCCTGCTGCAGGAGCGCGGCGAGATCGGCGTCGGCGTCGCGCCGGAAGTCGTTCAGCGCGGCGACGAGCTCGCCGTGCATCGCGAGGATCGCGTCGCGGCCGAGCCCGCCCTTGTAGTTGCGTACCGCGCCGGTGCGCGGCTTCGTGAACTTCCAGTCGCGTGACAGATCGATCAGCGCGCTCTCGAGCCCGTCGTAGTCGCGCTTCACCACGTTCTCGCGCGCGCGCGTGTCTTCGGCGAGGCGCCGCAGCGGCCACATGTCGGCGAAAAACGTGTCGGCGGTGGTCGTGCACGTCTTCAGGGCCTCGTGCAGCGCGAGCACCCGGCCGGCGACGGCGTCGATCGCCGCGCGGCGATCGAACTCGCGCCGCGTCCACGGCTCGCGGAAGTCCCGCCACTCCGCGAGCTGCCACCCGGCGCGGCGCAGCCGGTCGACGGGATCGCCGTCCGTGGCCCGCCGGCGCAGCGCGCGGCGCACGCCCTCCGGCGGATCTTCGAGCGTCTGCCCGAGCCAGGCGTCGAACGCGCGGGCATAGAGCGCCTCGGCTTTCGGCTCGGTCAGCACCTCGAACCGGGGGTCCACGCGCGCCTCGACCGGCCGCTCGTGGAGCAGCTCGTTGCAGAACCCGTGGATCGTGCTGACGCGCGCTTCCTCGAGCCGCGCGATCGCGTCCTCTAGCCGTTGCCTTTTCTCGCCGGCCGCCTCGCGTCGCGCCTCTTCCAGGCCCGCGCGCAGGCGCAGCTTGAGCTCGCCGGCCGCCTTCTCCGTGAACGTGAGCGCCGCGATGCTGTCGACGGTGCCGCGCCCCTCGGCGAGCACGTTGACGAGCCGCGCGACCATCTCGCTGGTCTTGCCGGTACCGGCGGCGGCCTCGACGACGAGCGTCTCGTCGAGCGAGTGGCGGATGCGGTTGCGGTCGTCCTGGTCGACGAGCGGGGTCAAATTGCCGGCCACGCCCGTGCTCCTGTACTGTCGACCGCGATGGCGACAGGCAAGAAGCGACCTCGAGTGAATCTTGCGGATCTGCTTCGGCGAGTGACGCCCAAGAATCGCCATCCGGAGACAGACTGGGGTCCGCCGGTCGGTCGCGAGGCGTGGGTCGAGGAAGGCGCTCCCGTTCGCGTCACGGCCAGTCCCTCAGCTCCCGCAGCTCCTCGATCCGCGCCGCGTCCTTCTTCGTGACCCGCGTCTCCTCGTGCGGGCCGCACACCGCGCGGAAGTCGCAGATGCCGCACGCGCGGTGGCGGGGCGCCGGCGGCAGGAAGCCGGCGGCGATCGCGCGATCGATCACGCCGAGCACCGCGAGGCCGCGGCTGCGCGCGTCGCTCGTGAGCGGCACCACCGCCTCCGAGAACCGTCCCGTGCGCGTGCAGTAGAACAGGCGCGACTCGGCGACGCGCGCGCCGAGCACCTGTTCCATCGCGAGGCCGTAGAGCACGGGCTGGAGCTGCTCGCCCCCGCCGACGACCAGGCCGCGCTTCGTCCAGTTGCCGCCGGTCTTGTAGTCGGTTACGCGCAAGTCGGTCCCGCCGCGCTTCCGCTCGACGAGGTCCACGATGCCGCGCAGGCGCGCCCCGCCGTCGAGCGTGACTTCCGCCTCGACGCTCTGCGGATCGTTGTCCTCGTCCGCGCGGAGCCCGAACGCCAGCTCGAACGCGACCGGCTCCCACGTCGCGTGCGACGCGGCCGTCAGCCCGAGCCACATCTGGAGGTCCGCGCGCATCGAGTCGATCTCGTCCTGCCAGACGCGGCGGATCGCCGGCGCGAGATCCTCGCGGTACCGGTCGGCGACGGCATCGAGCGTGCGGTCGAGCGTTGCGCGCGCCGCGTCGAGCGCGTCCACGGTGAGCGGCAGCCGGCCCTCGGCCGCGAGCGCGCGCATCGCGTCCGCCTGCACGCGGTGGAAGAGGTGGCCGCGCGTCATCGGGTCGAGCCGGGTGATCGACTCGATCTCCGAGCGCGGCTCGATGCGGAGGATGGCGGAGAGGAAGAACTGGTATGGGCACGCCGCGAACTTCTGGAGCGCGGAGGCGGAATACGGGCGGGCGGCGAGCCGCGCGGCGCCGAGCGTGTCGCGCGTGCCGTCGGCGACGCGCACGATGCCGTCGTACGGCGTGAACCGCGGCTGCTGCCAGCGCGCCCACTGCGTGCGAAGCGAGCGCATGACGCAGTCGTTCAGCTCGAAGAGATAGCGCGCGCGGCCGTGCGCCCGGCCGCCGCCCAGCAGCGCGCGCAGCGTGGCGAGGTCGTGCTCGACGCCGTCGATGGCGCGCGCCGGGTCGTCGGGCGCGGGCCACGCGAGCGGCGCGCCGGCCGCGGCGGCGGCGTCGCGCGCCATCACTTCCGGGTCGGGCACGCGCCCGGTGAGCGCTCGCGCCATCTCGAGCGCGTAGAACGACGGCACGCGCGGCCGCGCCTCGGTCTGCTCGATGCGCGAGTACGACAGATACAGCCGGCTCCGGGCCGCGCCGACGGCGAGGCGCAGCAGCAGCCGCTCGCGCTGGGCGCGCTCAGTCTGCGTGGCGAGGGGCGCCGCGAGCTGGCGGCGGAGCGTGTCGAGCAGCAGCGCGTCCTCGCGCGGCTTCTGCGGAAAGATGCGCTCCGCGAGCCCGGGGACGAAGACGACGTCGAAGGTCCGTCCGCGGGCCTGCTCGATCGTGCCGACGAAGACGCGGCCATAGCGGTCGGCGGGCGGCCGCACGGCGAGCGTGGCGAGCTCGCCGGCGAGGACGTCGCGCACTTCGGCCAGCGCGACGGGCCCGATGACGTCGAGCGGGCGGAGCGCGGCGAGCACGGTGAGCACGCGCTCGGGCCGGCGCAGCACGACGGGCGCGAGCGTCTCGAGCGCCGCGCTCCATTCGCCCCACGTGCCGTCGGCGGGCAGCGCGGCGAGCCGCTCGACTACGGGCAGCGCGAAGCGGCGCAGGTGCTCGAGGTTGGCGAGGTCGCGGGCGATGGCGGCCACGCGCGGCGCATCCGGCTCGGTCGCGCGCGCTTCGGCGAGCTTCAGGCGGTACTCCGCCTCGAGCCCATTTAGTCGTCTGGCCCATCGCTCCTGGCCGCCGATAACGGCGGACTCGACGAGGAGCTGCTCCCATTTCCACGGCGCGCGGAGCGTGCCGTCGACGACGGGCTGATCGTCGGCATCCGGCTGATCCGCCGGCGGCTCCGGCACGTCGCTTTGCGTGTCGGCGGCGGGGCCGAGCGTCTCGTCATCCGGAGCCACCCACACCGCGCGATCCGTTGGCGGCGCGCCGGTCGCGTCGAGCGGCGGCACCTGGCCGAGCGAGAGGTATTCGGCGAACCGCTGGGCGGAGAGCCGTTCGAGCGCGCAGTCGAGCAGCGCGAGGAACGCACGCCCGGACGGATCGGGCCGCGCGGTGCCGCGCGCGAAGTACGCGGGGACGCCGGCGCGCTCGAGCGCGGCTTGCAGGAGCGAGCCATACATTTCGGGCGCGCGCAGCAGCACGGCCATGTCGTCGAACCGCGTGCCGGTGCGCGCTTCGTCGAGGAGCCGTCGCGCGATGTCGACGGTCTCGCGCGCCTCGCCGGGCGCGGAGAAGAGCACCGCCTCGCCGCTCGCCGCGCGCGACGGCGGCACGGCCGGCGCGAAGAGGAAGCCGCGCGCGCGTCCGAGATCGGAGTCGTCGCGCTCGGTGTCGTCCGCGATCGTGAGCCCGCCGCCACGGCGCGCCGCCATCTCGCGGACGGTCTCCACCGTCGCGTCATCGCCGCTCGGCACAGTAACGAGGACGGCGGGCGACACGGCCGTCAGCGCGTCGACGAACGCGGCGGCAGCGGGCTCGGCGACGGGCACGTCGAGGAGCACCATCGGCATCCGGCGCAGCGGACTCTCCACGACGGCACGCGCGGCGAGCAGCAGGAGCGCGGCGCGGTCGGCGATCCGCGCGTCGTCGAGCTGGCCTTCGAACCGGCGAAGCAGCTCGGCCACGTCGCGCGCGGCGCTGTCGCCCTTGTCGAGCGCGGCAGGCCCGACGCGGGCGAGCCGCAGCTCGGCGAGCGTGGCGGCAAGCGCGGCGGCGAAGCCGGGAAACCGCGCGACGGGCATGAAGTACGGCAGCGCGCGCTCGCGGGCCGCTTCGAAGCTGACGCGGGCGGCGAGCGCTTCGGCGCCGAGCCCGCTCCCGGGCGCCATCCCGCGCCGCGCCATCTCGTCGGCGGCGCACCGGACGGCGAGCTGGAGCAGGCTCGCGCAGTGGAGTCCGAACGTGGCGCCGCGGGCGGCGGTGAGCCGGCGCGCGAAGTCGTCGGCAGCATCGCGCGTGGCGCCGATGATGAGCAGCTCGGTGGCGGGCGGGAATCGTTCGACGAAGGCGCTGGCGGCAGCAAGGCGCTCGGTGGCCGCCGACGCGCGGATGACGTCAAACATCGCGGGGCATGTTAGCGCGTCGCCCGGCGAAGCGTCGCGACGACGAGATGACCGCGCTCACCGAGGCGCGGACGATGATGATGCTCACACAGCAGCACGTCCTGGCCGAATTTGGCAAAGCGGTCGCACCGATGACGTAGCCTGACGCGGATGGATCTTAGCGGTGGGAATCTGCTCGCCTGCGGCATGTGGACGACGGGCCGGTTCACTATGCCGGCAAATCGGTGCAGCTGTCGCAATCACAGACGTGCGTCGCCCCGGCGCCGCTGCTGGGCACGCGTAACGCGGAGGTCAAGAACGAGCCGAAGGCTTCGGCACTGCGAATCTGAAGCAGCCTCGACGCCCGCTTTAGGCCTGCTTCGATCGTCTTCCCGAGTCCGACGTCGTCGGCGATCAAGAGGTTGACGCGCGGCATGCGCAGCGCCTTGAGCAGCGGCACGAGCTGAAAGTCTTCGAGCTGGACGGCGCCGTGGAACGGGCTCGAGATCGGCAGGCGGTCGAGCGGCGCGAAACCGTCCGGAAGCAGGAACGGCGATGCGGCGGTCCAGCGGGCGGCGCGCAGCAGCGCGTCGAAGTCGGCGGCGGGCATCGGACCGGAGCGATTGAAGTCGGGAAGGGCGGTGGGCTCCAAGAGCGTCGGGCGGGGCTCGAGTTCCCAAAGCAGCCGTTCCTCGGTGGGAAGCTGGTCGTCCTTATACTCGAGATGCACGAGGTGCAGGCGGCCGTCCTGCCCGTCATAGGGTTCGACGGCCGAGACGATGCCTCGGCGGTTCCGAACCGTCGCGAACATGCCGACGCGCGGGACCTGGATGTCGTTCATATCTGACGGCACCTTCAAGCCAGGATTCCGATACTCCTCACACGGTCGTGGAGCTTTGCGAGGTAGCGGCGATCCAAATCTCGTCGGCAGTCCTACAGGCGTCGGCGAACTTCGATCGCAGAGCGTCCGGACTGACTACAACTGAGATTCGGGGCACCACATTCTCCCTGACGTTGAAGTCAATGCAGTCGGCGCCGTTGAGGCTGCTGATTGTTAATAGTGGAGGTCACCGAGTCAATGAGCGATCTCCAACACCTCGTGCGCGAAGAGCCACGCCGTCCCCGCGAACAGCCGCACGTCCGGCCGCGCCGCATCAGGTCGACGACGATCCGCGCGCCCGTCCACGTCTTGCCCGTGCCCGGCGGCCCCTGGATGAAGAGATAGCTGGCGTCGAGCGACGCGACCAGCTCGCTACGGCTTGAGCCGGCGCAATGCCACGCTGCGATCGTTCGCGCCCGTCTCGCTCACGGCACGTCCGTCCACGGCCCCCCGGGCCGCCAGACGCCATCCCGCCGCTCATCGGAGCGAAGGTCCTCGACGATCGGCAGCAGAAATGCGGCAAGGACCCGCGCGATCTCCGCATCCGACGTCGTCGGGCCGGCAAGCCGGGCACGGCGAGTGAACGCGCGGGCCTGCGCGGGACGCGAGGGGTTCTCCCAGTACTGCGGCGTCAGGCTGATCGGCGCGTCGACGGGGACCGGCGTCTTCCGCCTTCCGAATGTTCGTCGAATCGCCTCGGCCAGCGTTGCCCGGTCGAACTCGAAATGAGTTGCCAGGTAGTGCACGTCGAAGAAATCCTTGATCCGGCTGTTGCGATCGCCGAGCACCACCATCGCCTCGAACTTCTCGGCGATGACGGCCTCGCGTGGATACGCGAGGATTTCCGGTGCGGGCAGATCCAGCAGCACGGGATATGTGGTTGTCCGTGGCGCCGGCCAGACCGAGTCGCCGACGCCCATGTCGACCTGCAGCGTCAGGCGCGCCGTTCCGCAACGCGCCGGGAACGTCGCTCGGGTACCGGCGTATTCATCCGTCGTACGGATGCGTTCGACCTCGACCGCGTCGCCGCCGAGCTCGACGCCATCTGCCGCCACCGATGTGACGCAAATCGCACGGATGTCCCGGCGGATCGCGTCGAGCGATCCGTCGCCCCTGCGCAGCAGATCCAGATCGCGCGTCGCTCGATACGGGCGATCCGACCAGAGCCGCAGCAGCATGGCGCCCTTCAGGACGAACCGATCCCGGATCTCCGACACGCCCAGGCGATAGAGAAATCGCTCGAAGCAGAAGCTGGTCAGAACGGTCTGGTAGTCGTCGCCGGTTCGCTTGGCGAGATTGAGAAGTCGCGCCGCCACCGATGCGGCGAGATCGCGCTTCTTGGCCCTCACGCGATCGCGTCCAGGTACGGCTGCATCACGCGAGTGACCCGGCAGACGCGCGCGAAGTGCGCCAGCTCCGTCGCCCCGCCCCGGTGCTTCCGGCTGAAGTCGCGAAGCGCCTCGATCGCGACGTCGATGCCCACCTTGTTCCGGTACTTGAAGCAGTCCGCCACGGTCTTCGCCGCCGAGTAGATGCGGATCTCGACGCCCTCCAGACGATGCGTCTCGACCCCTTCGGTCAGGGCCGGCCCGGAAAAGCGCGCGACGCGGAGCTGCGGATATTCGAGCCGCGGTTTTCGGGATTTCTCGGGCAGCGCGATCCATACTTCGGCCGGCGACTGGGTCGTCAGGCCGTGAAAGCGCAGCGCGGTGAGCAGGCAGAAGACGCCGCCGGGCACGCGCTTGGCGACTTGCGCCAGCGTGTGGTCCGCGCTGTAGCGATGGCGGTTGGCGACGTAGATGCCACGCGCCTCTCGCGCCACCAGCCCTTTCCGGACACGGTCGTAGAGCTGCGCCCGGGAGACTCCGTGTGGCTCGAGGTCGACTGGACGGACGACGCCCATGCGTCGAATCAGCCGCAGGACCGGGTCTCGTGACGACGACGCCATACGGTGAGCAGGATACAAAACGTCGGGGGTTATGCACAACCCCCGACACTTTCCTCTTCGAGCCGAACCGTCGTCGAAATCATGCGCGCCATACATTCACCGTACTGCGGTGTCCTGCTTCGCCGCCAGGCAGCGAGAATCAGCCGTCGAGGTTTCCGGGCTGGTTCAGGAAGGTCTCGATCGGCCGTCCCGTCACGAGCGAGTAGAGCACCAGCGGATCCCAGTCCGCGTCGTTGGGCCAGCAGATGGTTCCCAGGTCGGGACTCACTCGTACGCGAGAGAAGAATGCCAGGTCACGAAGCGGGGCGAAGACCCCCTGAAAGGTCAGCAGAGGCTCGAGGTCGACCTCGCCCTCGACACCGTCCTGAAACTGCAGCCAGATCCGGTATCCAACCCGCGTCTCGACCTTGACCACGTCACTCAACATCATCTCTGCCCACTCCAGCGGCGCGATGCGGTCAGTTGCGCATCCACGTCGCAGTTCTCGACTCCATGTTCGCCGAGCCCTCCGCGCCGTTTAATCGGCCGCATTCCGAGCGTACTATCCGGGCGTGGTCGGCATCTTCGCGATCGATTCGATCGAGCTCATCGGCGGTGACGTGCCGTCCCGACAACCGTGCCTGGTGGAACCGTTGATCGAACTGCTTCGATAAGCGACTGCGATGACGCATCCGGTTCACCGGGTCACGGGATTCAAGATCGCCGGGCCGTATCGCCTCGAAATCGCATTCTCTGATGGTCTGGTGCGCGCGATCGACTTTCGCCCCGTGCTCGAGGGTGAGTTGTACGGTGCACTCCGCGATCTGAACCGTTTCAATGCCGTGTCGATCGACGCGGACGTTCACACGGTCGTCTGGCCCAATGGAGCGGACTTCGACCCGGCCACCCTGCACGACTGGCCGGATCACGAAGAGCAGATGGTCGCCCTCGCGCGGCGCTGGGTCACAGCTGACCGGTCGCCGCACGAATGCTAGTCCAGGCCGGCCCGCTCCGCGGTGTATCGAACAGTGGACGCTCTTCTTCGCATGCGGCGGTGCTACGCTGAACGCATGACGACGCGCACTCGTCGCTCCGCGAGAATCCGGGTATTTCGCGACGCGCTCTCCGGTACGCCTCGCGTCACCGTGGTTCGCGAGATGTGCGGGAGAAAGTCCGAGCGCAACGTGGGGCCGCGCGGATGGCTCAGCCTCGACGAGGCCGCCGCGCTCCTCGCCCGCCGTCGTGGCGCGATCCATTCAGAATGGATTCCTGCGCGCCAGGCGTGAGGGGCGCAACGTGTTCGTCACGCTGGCGGCCTGCGAGCAGTTTCTGCGCGAAGAGCGTGAGGACCTGGCGCATGCACGTGCCAGCCAGAATCAGCGTCGTTATCCGGCCCACGAGGTGCACGCCGAACTCGGACTCTGACGTTCGTGGCGTTCTCCGTCGAGTACCGCGAGGACGCACGGCTCGCGCTTCGCGAACTCCCCTCGCAACGGATCAGGGCGGCGAAAGGCCGGCAGCTTCATCGCCGGGTTGCGCCGGCCTTTGGTCGCGCCTTGTACCGGGGAAACTCCTCGCGGAGCACACGACGCAGCGTGCCTTCGAGATCTTGCTCAGCCGACTCGGAAAAACGGCGGAGAGCGTCGTTGATGAGCGTCTGATAACTTCCTCCTCCCGCCTTGTGGACCTGCGCCCTGAACCACTGGAGAACGTCGTCGTCGATCCGAATCGTTATCCGCGTCTTACCGACCGGAGACCGAAGAACCGCGCCGCGGCGACCGCTCTTGAAGTCGTACTGCGCTTTCATCTGCCACCCTCGTATTGTCGACGCTCTCGACGCGTCGCCTTCCTCGCCGAAATGAGGCGCGGGAGATCGCCGCGCCACGTATAGACCACGACGAGCACCCGGCCGAGCGCATCCATACCGAGCGTGACGAACCGATCCTCCTCGTCCGAGCTGACGTCCGGGATCGTGATCGCGTGCTCGTCGTGCAGCACCGTTCCGGCATCCGCGAAGTCGATTCCATGCGCGCGGAGATTGGCGATCGCCTTGGGCGGATCCCAGTCGAACTCCACGGCTGAGTGTATGTACAGTCGTACATATCGTCAAGCTGCTCAGTTTGTTGCCTGAGACGACCCGGCCATCTCCACGAACCGGCAGAGCGCGTTGATCAGCCGCATCTGCTCGATCGTTCGCGCCCGCGACTCCAGCAGCCGCGGCGACGCCACCACGTGCGCGACACACTGCGCGCGCGACACCGCCACGTTCAGCCGGTTGCGCGAAAACAGGAACTCCAGGCTCCGCGGCACGCTCGCAGCGCTCGACGTCGCCATCGAATAGAAGACGACCGGCGCCTCCCGGCCCTGGAACTTGTCGACCGTGCCCACCGGCACGCCGTCCAGCCCCGCCGCCGTCAGCGCCGCCCGCAGCCGCCGCACCTGCGCGTTGTACGGCGCCACGACCATGAAGTCCTCCGGGCGCAGGCGCGCCGTCTCGCCCTTGGCGTTCGTCCACGGCGCGCCCACCATGCCGCCGATCTCCGCCGCCACCCGGGCGGCCTCTTCATGCGACGCCACCTGGTTGCCCTCGTGATCCACCGGCACCCAGCGCAGCCCCGTCCCGAACGCCGTCGTCTGGCGCGCCACGTCCGGCGTCCAGTCGAGCCGCCCGCCATACACCACCTCCGACACGAAGCGGCAGACGTCGGGATGCATCCGCCGCGTGCGCTCCAGGAACACGCCCATGTCGGGCGGCACGGTCGGGTGATCGCCGAGGAGATGCTCCAACACCGACAGCTCCGTGCCCGGCGGATGCGTGCCCTGCGAGACCTGCGCGAGCTGCAGCGGATCGCCGAGCAGGATCAGGTTGCGCGCCGACGTCCCCATGGCGAGCGCGTCGGCCAAGGACACCTGCCCGGCCTCGTCGATCACGAGCGTGTCCACCTCCACACCCTCGTGCGCGAAGAGCCACGCCGTCCCCGCGAACAGCCGCACGTCCGGCCGCGCCGTCGCGAACGCGTCCACTTTCTCCGCGTTCGTGATGAAGTCGCCGCGATAGACCGTCTCGCCGCCCTTCGCGCTCGCCTTCTTGAGCCCGCGGAACCGGACGCCCTCCTCCCGCGCCGCCTCCTCGATCTCGTCGAGCAGGTTGTGGATCGCCTTGTGGCTCGTCGCCGCGATGCCCACGCGCCGGCCGCGCCGCATCAGGTCGACGACGATCCGCGCGCCCGTCCACGTCTTGCCCGTGCCCGGCGGCCCCTGGATGAAGAGATAGCTCGCGTCGAGTGACGCGACCAGCTCGCGCTGCTCGTCGAGCTCGGTGGTCTGGATCGTCGCGCGCGTACCGCCGATGAGCCGCGGACGCGCCCGCGCGAGCGCGTCACGCAGCGCGCGATAGCGACCGTCGTCGTCGCGCATCGACTCCGCCAGACGACCGAGCGCCGCCCGCTGCTCCCGCGTCTGGATCGGACCGCCCGGCACCAGCGCCTGCGGCAGCGCGACGCCGGCCAGCGTCGGCCCCCGTCGAAGCAGCAGCCCGCCAGCGGCATCGTCCAACTCCTCGATCCGCCCCGCCTGCTGCTTGGTCGCCGGATCGTACGGCTGATCGCCCGGCCCGAGCTTGTGCTGCTGCGCAGGGAAGCGCAGCCAGTGCAGCAGCGACTTGTTCACCGGTCGCGGCGAACCCGACGGCTCCAGCCGGCCGATCGACTCCGCGTCGTCGACCAGCTCGTCCACCGTCATCTGCTGGCGCGCGAAGAACCACCACCACGCCGGGCGCTCCTCGCGGCGGTGGTATTCGAGCAGTTCACCAGCGAGCCAGCGCGCGGATCCCGGATCGGTGCCGTCGGTGAGCGCGCTACGCAGCGCCTCACGCTGCGCGTCGCTTGCCTGCTTCACCTCGTCCATTTGACGCAGCGCAGGTGGCGCCGGCCACGGCAGCGACGCCGGCCGCTGCGCCACCAGCCAGTCGCGCAACGCCAGCGCGGCGCGACAGTCCTCCTCGTTGTAGACGCGGATCGCCTCGAGCCGCGCCGGGTCGCGCGCGTCCATCCAGCGCTCGTACTCCAGCACCGCGCGCGTGCCGCTGGCCACGTCCGCCCGGCGCCGGAACGCCGCGAGCGCCTCCACGTCCTTCAGCGAATACGACGGCACGCCCGCGCGCAGCGCCTGCCGCACCACTCTGTGAAGATCGACGAAGACCTCGCGGCGCAGCAGCTCATCCACCTGGTCCTCGCGCGTGGCGTAGATGCTCATGAGCTGCTTGATCGCCGTCGGCTCGTACGCGCCGTAGTGATAGACGTGCAGGTCCGGGTGGCGCGCGAGCCGTTCGTGGAAGAAGTCGATCAGCGCCTCGAACTGGCGCTTCTCCTCGACGCGGTCGTGCGCCCAGAACGCCTGGTAGCGCCAGTCGGCGCCGTCGCGCGTCAGCAGCCCGAACAGGAAATGGAGGCCGCGCACCGGCTCCCAGAACGGATCGCCCTCGATGTCGAACAGCACGTCGCCGGCCGCCGGCTGCGGCAGCGTCGCGAAGCCACGGCCCGGCTCGGGCGGCAGCGGGCGCCATTCGAGCTCGTTCGTCGTGCGGCGGATGCGCTGCAGATGCGCCTGCTCGCGCAGCGTCTCGAACGTGTGCGGCGCCAGGTGCGGGACGGTCGCGTCGGACGGCGCGTCCGCCAGGCGCGTGAGCGTCGACAGCCCGGCGTCGCTTAGCCGCGCCGTCTGGTCACGGCGGATGTGCGCGACGAGCGACAGATGATCGCGCGCGTTCCACCACTCGTCGCAGACGCCGCGATAGTCGCAGAGCGCGCAGTGATCGACCGGGTACGGCTCGGTCGCGCGGTGCGCGGCGATCGCGGTCTCGAAGCTCTGCCGGACACACCGGTAGTACGCGACGAAATCGTCGTGACGGAGCGCGCGGCGCTCGCCGATGCCGAGCAGCACGTGCATCCGCTCCGGCGGCTCGCCCTGGATCTTCGCGATGCCGTCGGCGTAGAAGCAGAGCTGCAGCACGTACGTCGGCTTCTCGGCGCGCGCGAGCTTGGCGTCGAGCGGCTCGTAGCCCCACGCGCCGAGCGCGGTCTGTCGGTCGACGCGCTCCAGGAAGTCGGCGCGGCCGCGCCAGTCGCCGTCGACGAACGTCGCCTGGTAGATGACGTCGGCGCCGGCGCGCATCGCCTCGGCGGTGATGCGCGCGCCGGCGTCGAAGTCCCACTTGTCGGCGGTGTCGAAGCCGTCGACGACCGTGCGGCCGCTCGTCTTCAGGTCGGCGAGATAGCGCGCCTCGTGTTCCTCGCCCTTGCGGCGCAGGAGCTTCGCGTGGTCGTCGGGGACGTGCGGCCGCTTGCGCTGCCCCTGCGCGACCTCGAGCGCCAGCGCCGTCAGATGCGCGCACTCGACGTGATCGTTCAGGTCGGTGGGCGAGAGGACGAGGCGGCCGTTTACGAGTTGTATGGCTTATACCAGCCCGAATCGACGGTCGCGATGTGGGACGCGATCACCGGCGGCGGATCGACGTCATGCGCACCATCGCCTTGCCGCGCCGCCGAAGGGCGACGGGTCCCGGCGCATTTCCGGGTTGCCCCGACACGGCGATCGCGTCGTTCCAAGCTCGAGTGGCATCGATAGGATCGCGCCGGCGAGCAAGGTATTCGCGCGCCGCTTCGGTGAAGAGCCGGCTTCGTGACACGTTGAGCCGGCGCGTGCACGCCTCCACCTCGCGGAAGAGGTTGTCCGGGATCGAGATCGCGATCTTCACGACGCGAGCATAACCGGTCATACCGATGCCCTCGCCGTGATGCGCGTGAGGATGAGACGGTCGTTTACGAGCTCCACCGCGGCATCCTCGGACGTCCGGTGTATCGAAGAGTGGACATTTCGCGGCGCCGCGCGAGTGCTACGCTAGGCACAATGTCGACCCCTAAACAGCTCCCAGAGCCCGCAGGTTTCGACGACCTCCCAAAGGCAGAACAGATCCGGTATTTGCAGGACCTGTGGGACCGCATCGCCGAGAGACCGGGCGATATCCCTGTTCCCGAAACGCATCTGGCGTTGGCCGAGGCACGGCTTGCGGAGTATCGGCGAGATCCGACTCGCGGTCGCCCGGCGCACGAGATCCTTGATCGGCTGACGAACCGAGAATCCGAACATGGTCCAGGACACGCTTGCTGAGCTGCTGAAGCTTTCGGCTGCCGACCGCGCAGAGATCGCCATGGCGCTGTGGGAAAGTCCGTCCCGATGACCGACACGCGCACTCGGACGACCACCAAGCTTCGCGTTCAGTGGGAGAGCAGAAATCCCTCTCCTCGCGTGGTCTTGGCACGCCAACTTCGGGGCCGGACGCTCGAGCGCGCGGTCGGCCCGCGCGGACGGCTCACGTTCGAGGAAGCAGCCGCCGTCTTGGAACGGCCTGTGCGCGAGGTGCGGCGGTCGATCCGTACCGGCTTTCTTCGCGCCTGCCCCGACGGGCGTCATGTCACGCTGGCCGCCTGCCATCAATTCCTGGTCGAGGAGCGCGAGGACGGTGAAGCCGCGGTCGCGGTGATGGAAAAGGTCCGCCGTGGGGAGATGGCGCTGATCCCGGCCGAGCAGGTGCACCGGGAGCTCGGCCTCGAGTAGGGCGCGGCGCTCTTACCGCGTCGAGTACACGGCAGCAGCCAGAGCCAACCTCGAAGCCCTCCCCGTCGATATCCAGCGAGCCGTTCGAATCTCTGTCCGCAGCCTGGAGAGCAATCCTCGCCGTTCTGGTGCGCTCGCGATGTGGGGCGATTGGGCTGGGCACTGGAGAGTGCACGTGGGCCTCTACCGGGTCGTCTACCAGATCCACCACCCGGCACGGGTGTCGATCGTCAAGATCGGCCCGCGCGGGTCCGTCTACCATCGGTCCTGATCTCGGCCACCGGCGACGCGCACGGTCCGGTACCACCGCTCGACGTATCGAAATATGGACATTCCGTCGTATTCACGTTTGTCCTGTCATCGACATAGATCTCATGTTGTTGATATGCCGGATCTGACATATAATCTTCGACGATGCAGGGGCCGACAAACCGCTGCGTGGCTCGGCGACGAGATCAAGACGCCGCCATTCTCGCCAGCCGCCCGACTGGAAGCCGGATTCCGGCTTCGCCAACTGCAGCAAGGAGCGTTCGCGACGTCGGCGCCACGTGGCGCATCGTCTACCGCGTCGATGAGGACGCCATCGTGATCGCGGCGGTGGTCAGTAAGAAGACGCGAACGACGCCGAAGGCCGTCATCGCGATGTGTAAGCAACGATTGAGGAGTTACGACGATGCGTGACGTCAAACGCAGACGGCTCGAAGCCAAGGGCTGGAAGCTCGGGAGCACGCAGGAGTTTCTCGGCTTGTCCGATGAAGAAGCCGCATACATCGAGTTGAAGCTGCGGCTTGCGGCAACTCTTCGCCAGCTGCGACAGCGCCGGAATTTGACGCAAGCCGACCTCGCCAAGCTCCTCAGGTCCAGCCAGTCTCGCGTCGCAAAAATGGAAGCCGGTGAATCGTCGGTGTCGCTCGACCTGCTCATCCGGTCGCTCCTGGCGCTCGGCATCTCGAACACCGAGCTCTCGCGCGTCATCGCCAGGAGCCCGGCGCCGGCGGCCTGACCTTCGACGCCAAGTCGCCACTCGATCCGCTCGAAGTCGACCCGATCGACGTCCATGTATCGAATCCGCGGCATTGACGCCGATGCCGGTCCCGTACAATCGTCGGCATGAGCATGCCGGCGACCCGCCATCGGTTCACGGTCGACGACTGGCACCAGATGATCGAGGCCGGGGTGCTGCACGAGGACCAGCGCCTGGAGCTCCTGGACGGCGAGATCTTCGAGATGACGCCGATCGGCCCGCTGCACAGCAGCGTCGTGAACCGATTGACCCGGTTGTGGGTCACCCGGCTGGGCACCCGCGCGATCGTGCAGGTGCAGAATCCCGTGGAGGCCAGGCCGCGCTCGGAGCCTCAGCCGGACCTCACGCTGCTCCGTGAGCGCGCCGACTTCTACCGTGACCGGCATCCCGGGCCAGGCGATGTCCTCCTGGTCATCGAGGTCGCGGACACCTCGCTCGACTATGACCGCGCGAAGCTGGCGATCTACGCCTCCGCCGGGATCGCGGAAGTGTGGATCGTCGACCTGCAGGCCGAGCGGGTCGACGTCCACCGCGATGCCGGCACCTCCGGGTTCGGCGACGTTCGCGCCGCGCGCCGCGGCGACAGCGTCGCCTGCCGCGCGTTCCCGGACGTCGTGCTGAACGTCACCGACATCCTCGGCTGATCCGCGCAGAGACGCTCCGTTACCTGCCGGCCCGGTCACCGACGTTCCGTCCTCATCGTCTTCTGACCCGACCAGCGAGGATGCTCGTCGGCGCCATGGCCAGCGGCCGCCGCGTCGGCGCCAGCCGGCGCGTGAGCTCTTCGGCTTCCGTCCGTAGCGCCTCGCGCAGCGTCTCGGGCTCCAGCACCTCCGCCTCCGCGCCGAACCCGAGAATCCACCGCCGCACCTCGAGCGTGTCCGCCACGCGCAGCGTCAGCTCCACCCGCCCGTCCGGCAGCGGCCGCAGCTTCTGCGACGGATGCCAGAGACGCTCTTCGATGTAGCGCGCGAGCGCCGCCGCGAACACCACGCGCACAGTGACGCGATCGCCCTGCAGAATGCCCCACGCCTTGTCGAGGTACTCCTGCGCGTCGAAGTCGCGCGGCGGCTCGAAGCGCCGGCGCAGCGGCGCCAGCGACCGGATGCGCTCCACCGCGAACACCCGCAGCGCCTCGCGCAGATGGCAGTAGCCGATCAGGTACAGGCCGCCGTTGTAGTACGTCAGGTGATACGGATCGACGTCGCGCTCCGTCTCCTCTTCCCGCTCGAACGCGTGGTACCGCAGCCGCAGCGCGCGACGATCGAGCAGCGCCTGCTGGATCGCCGGCACGTGCTCCGCCGCCGGCGCCTGGAGTTTCGCGCCCACCGTCCGCACGCCGACGACGTCGCGCATCGCGCCGAGCAGCGCGAGCGCGTCCTTCGACAGCGCGCTGGTGATGTGATCGAACGCCGAGGCGACCGCCGGCCCGAGCACGCTCGCGCCCAGCGGCGCCAGCAGCTCCCGGCTCATCACCAGCGCGGCCAGCTCCGCGAGCGTCAGCTTGAGCGGCAGGCGGCGCTTGAACTCGTCGGTTACGCGCCAGAGGCCGCGCTTCCCGTCCGGCGCCTTGTCGTCGTAGATCGGGAACCCGGCGCCTTCGAGCACGCGCAGGTCCCGCCAGATCGTCCGCACGGCGCAGTCGAGCTCGCGCGCGGCGTCATCGACCGTCACGCCGGCCGGCCGATCGATGAGCTGGAGCAGCCGCCACTGCCGGTCGAGCTGGTTACCTCTAGGCATCAGGTCCGCTGATTCTACGCGGACTTGGGCCACTTCACGTCAGACGCCACACGACGCGGATCACGCCGCGCGGATGGCCATCGCGATGACGTTGCACCGGCGGCAGGCCACCCACACGGCGCGGTCGCCAGTCCGCAGCCGGCGTTTGGTCGCACGCTCGGGTTCGAGGTGCCCGCAGGGAAACCGAAGCGCAGAAGCGGGGCGACGGCGCGGAGTCTGACGGCTCATGCAGGTTCCTCCTGCCGGAACCCTAAATGCCCGGTGTGACAGGGAAGGTCACAGGTAACCCTGCCAGGGTTTACGATCGGGCGTGGCCTTCGTCATTCCCGAGCGCCTCGCCTCTCGCTCGGCCGTGACGGCCGGTGAGCGGAAAGTCTTCGTGGCCCTCCGGGATCACCTGCCCGAGGACTATCTCGTCTACTTCGACGTCCGCGTGAAGGACCGGCACCCCGACTTCATCGTCGTGGGTCCCGACCTCGGTGTGGTGGTGCTCGAGGTCAAGGACTGGCGCCTCACCACGATCGCCGGAACCACGCCGGACGGCGTCGTCATCAACACCTCGGACGGCGAACGGCTGGTCCGGCATCCGCTGCACCAGGCGCGCGACTACATCCTTCGAACGGTCGATCTCTTGAAGCAACGCCCGGCGCTGCGAACGGGCGACCAGCTGTCGTGCGGGTGGGGTTACGGCGCCGTTCTTCCCTCGCTGAGGACGCCCGACGTGCGGACGCCCTCGCTGTTCGGCCCGACCCTGGAAGACGCGCTCGGACCGGGCCTCGTCCTGACCGCGGACGATCTGACCGCCGACCGGCTGCTCCCGCGTCTTCGCACGCTCCTTCCGCGCTGGGCCGCACGGCTCCCGCCGCTGGCGCCCGAGCAAATCGACGAGATCCGCGCCGTCTTGTATCCCGAGATTCGCGTGGGCTGGGGCCGTGCCGACGCGGACGTGCTCGAGGTCATGGACCGCGAGCAGGAACGTCTCGCACGGTCGCTCGGGGATGGCCATCGGCTCGTGCGCGGTGTGGCGGGCAGCGGCAAGACGGTCATGCTGATGTGTCGTGCCCGTCATCTCCGCGAGAGGCAGCCGACGTGGCGGATCCTCGTGCTCTGTTACAACCGCGTGCTCGCCGAATCGCTTCGTCAGGCGATCGGCGTCGACGATCGCGTCGACGTCCGTACGTTCCATTCGTGGTGCCTGGGCGAGCTTCACCGCGCCGGCGTCCCGGTACCGCCGGTCCCCGACGGAACCCCCGAGTGGCAAGAGCGCTGGGACCGCCTCGCGCATCTTCTGCTGGGCGCGTACGCCGATGGCCGGGTCACGCCGGGCACGTATCAGGCGATCCTCGTGGACGAGGGACAGGACTTCGCCGACGACTGGTATCGCGTCATCCTCAAAGCACTCGCCCCGGGCACCAACAGCCTCTTCGTCGCGCTCGACGCGTCGCAGAACATCTATCGCCGCAAGGTGACCTGGCGTGAGATCGGGATCCAGGCCAGCGGCCGGACCCGCGTCCTGCGCGTGAACTACCGCAACACGCGCGCGATCCTCGCCGCCGCGTATTCGATGATCAAGGAGCTCGACGCCAAAACCGCACCGGTTCGGCAGCCGGAGGACGAGTACGTCATCCCTGACCGCGCCGTGCGGAACGGGCCACCGCCGCAGGTGCAGCGGCACCCATCGCGTCAGGCCAGCGAGCAGCACGCGGTCGAATGGATACGCACACGACTGGCGCGTGGCGTCGCCCCCGAGCACGTCCTCCTCCTCCGGCTCGGCCGTCTCGACGTCGAGGATCTCGCCGTGTTGCTCAACAGATCAGACGTCCCGGCGTCGGTGATCGCGACGGGCGCTGCGCCAGGTCACGTCCGCCTGTCGACGATTCACAGCGCGAAGGGCCTCGACGCCTCGCACGTCATCCTGATCGGCGGCCAGGACCTCGATCGGCGAGAAAACGAGGAGGCGCGCCGGCTGCTCTACATCGCGATGACGCGCGCGCGCGAGGAGCTCTGCGTCTGCTACGACCGCGAGTCGCCGCTCATGGCGGAGCTGGAGGTTGCAGTCAGCGCGATTTCCAGTCCGTGACCCACGCGTTCTGGGCGATCTTCGTCGCCATCCTGGTCGCCGTCATGTGGTTCGTCGACCTGGGCACCGTGATGTGGGCGATCGCGTCGGTCGCCGTCGTGCTGTTCGCCGTGGCCTACATCGGCCTGCCGATCACGATGCTGTCCCGCTATCACGCGCTTCTCGTCGCGCGCTTCGAAGCGGAGCACGGGCTGGGAGCGGCCAACCGCGAGCCGCTGGCCCCCGGCGCGACGACGCTCACGATGCTGCGCGAGGCGACGAAGCACGCCATCGCGGTCCAGCGCGCTGGCGGCCTCATCGAGCCGGTGCCTGGCGCGACCGAGGTCTATCGGCCGACCTGGCGGACGGCGATCCGCACCGGATGGGCGCGCATTCCACCGGTCGAGGAATTCGTCGCGCAGCGTGTGCGCGCTCGCGGCGAACGGCTCGCACGGTCGCTCGACGGCGGCGCCGGCGCGCTCCCGCTTGCCGAGTGTATCGGCCGGAGACCTGGCTGGGCGCTCCTCGTGCTCGGCGTCGCGGTCGCGACCTACGCCGCCGCGACGTCGCTCGGCGCCGCGTCGGTCGCGTTCGTCGGCATCTATGTCGCCCGGCAGATCGCGCGGCGTCGTGGCCGTACGCCCGGATGGAGGACCGTGCTCGGCGGGGGTGCCGCGGCCGCCGTACCGTTCGGCGTGATCGCGGCGCTTCCGATCCTGACCGTCCTCGATGCGACGGCCGTTCCGGGATTCGCGATGACGGCCGCGGTGATGGTGCTGCCGCTCGTCACGCTGTTCAGCCTCGGCGCCGCGGCCGCCGTCGAGGGATTCCGCGCCGCCGCGTCCTAGCGCTTCTCCAGATCGGTCGGACCGAGATCCTCGGGATCGTCCGCCAGCTTCTCGACGGGAGGCGCCTGCGCCGCCCGCGCGATCTCCTCCGGATGGCCGAACGTCCCCTGCTCCTGCACCGGCGCGTCGCCCGGCGGCAGCGGTCCCGACGCCGGATACACGCCCGTGCGACCGACTTCGTCGCGCCGGCCCTTGCCGCCTCCCGGCCGCCCGCTCTCGCGCGCGTCGTCTTCGTCAGCCCATTCTTCGCGGAACGCCTTGCTCTCCACCATGACTCCGTCCTCCTATGCCGCCGGCCGCAGCCGCCGGCGGTCGGCGCCGCGCTTCGCCGCCACGCCGCCCGGGCGCAGCGCGAGCACGTGCGTGAGGTCCGTGATCGACAGGTAGCCGGCGAGCCGCCCGCTCTCGAGCACGACGAGGCGCCCGAAACCGTTGCGCGACGCCTTCTCGAACGCGCGGTACGCGCTGTCGCCCTGCGCGACGACGAGGTCGTCGGTCAGCGGACGCATCAGCGACTCCACCGCCGTCGTCGGCCACAGATCGCGCGGCACGTCGCTCACCTGGCGCACGCTCACGATACCGCGCACGCGGCCGTCCGCCGCCGGCGCTCCCATCACGGGAAAGCTCGCCACGTGGTGCGTCCAGAATCGATCGGCCAGCTCGGCGATCGTCTCGTCCGGCCGCACGGTGATGACCTGCGCGGTCATGACGTCACGCACGGCGAGCGAGCCGAGCGCCTCGCGCAGCGTCACCTGCACGCGGCTCGCCTCGGCCGCGCCGCGCAGGAACATGCCGATCAGGATCATCCAGAGACCGGCGACGACGGCGCCGCCGAAGATCCGGAACACGCCGACGATCATCAGCGCCAGCGCGAAGCCCGCGCCCACCTGGCTCGCCGTCTCGGTCGCGCGACCGAGCTGCCCGGTCCAGCGCCACAGCGCGGCGCGCAGCAGACGCCCGCCGTCGAGCGGGAAACCCGGAATCAGGTTGAACAGGCCGACGGCGAGATTGAACACGACGAGGTAATCGACGACCGCTTCCGGCGATCCCGCCGGCACGAAGCCCGCGCGACCGACCGCCCACAGGACGCCCGCCAGGCCGAGACTCGTGAGCGGTCCGACGATGGCGATGACAAATTCCGCGCGCGCGCTCGGCGGCTCCTCGCCCAGCTCGGACACGCCCCCGAAGACGTGCAGCGTGATGCCGCGCACGCTCATGCCGTGCGCGAGCGCGACGAACGAGTGCGACAGCTCGTGGAGCAGCACGGACACGAACAGCAGCAGCGCGGCGACGAGCCCGTGCACCCAGTACGCGAGCGCCGGCTGATCCGGCAGCGCCTGCGGGAAATAGCCGACCGCGAGCATCCACGTGAGCAGCGCGTACACGACGAGCCAGCTCGGGTGGATCGAGATGGGAATCCCGCGCACGCTCACCACGCGGAACGTCATGACCGCCTGGCGGTGCAGAAATCGCGCCGGTGAGAATCCGGCGGGCGGCTGCCCGCGGTGGCCAGGGATCCGCGGAGTCAAGCGCCTTGCACGTTTGACCACCGCGGTACACTCCGAGCGCGGCCTCGCGACCGCCGCCCGCTACGGGCGCGGAGGCACCACCCAGAAGTAGATCTGGTGGTCCTTCGCGCCCACCTTCACCATCCGCTGCTGCTCCGGCTTCCAGTCGCCGATGCCGTACGCGTGCGACACGACACGCGTGCCCGGCTTGAGCTCGCGCAGCAGCTTCGGGCGCAGGCGCTCGTTGACCGACGGGAAGAGATACAGCGTGACCACCGTCGCACCGCTCAGGTCGGCGTCGAAGATGTCGGCCGCGATGAAGCGCACGCGATGCGTGACACCGGCGCGGCGGGCGTTTTCTTCCGCCTCGTGCACGAGTCCGCGGTCGATCTCGAGCCCGAGGCCGCGCGCGCCGAACTGCTTGGCGGCGGCGATGACGATGCGGCCATCGCCCGAGCCGAGGTCGTACACGACGTCGTCCTTCGTCACCTTCGCGAGCCGCAGCATCTCGAGCACGACGGGCTCGGGCGTGGTGACGTACGGGACATCCGGTTCCTTGCGGCCCGTTTCCGGCTGCGCGACGGCAGCGGCGGCGACGAGCGCGACGAGCGCAGCGGCGATCCATGGCGAGCGCGAAGCGCGCATTCGGTCCTCCCGGCCTGTCAGGCCAATCGGGATTATGACGCGCGGGAGTGGCAACGGGCCCCTCGCTATACTGGCCGGCATGACCCCCCAGGACTGGCGCGCGCGAGCCGGCACCACGTTCGAGACCGAGAAGCGCCCGGCGAACGCCGCGCGCGGGATGGTGGTGACCAACCACCCCCTTGCCTCGGCGGCCGGCGCCGAGATGCTCGCCGCCGGCGGCAACGCGGTCGACGCGGCGGTGGCCTCGCTGTTCGCGCTCACGGTGGTGGAGCCGATGATGGTCGGCGTCTTCGGCGCCGGCCACGCGCAGCTCTTCCTGCCCGGGCGTGCCGCCGGGCCCGTGCACACGGTGATCGACGGCTACACGACCGCGCCCGCCGCCGCGACGGCCGACATGTACCGGCCGGTGTCCGACTCGTGGCCGGATTACATGGAAGCGAAGGACCGCGAGAACACCGTCGGCCTGCGCTCCGTCGGCGTGCCCGGCACGCTCGCCGCGTGGTGCGAGATGCTCGCGCGCTTCGGCACGCTCGATCTCGCCGCCGTCATGGCGCCGGCGATCCGCCATGCCGAGCGTGGCTTCCGCGTGACGGGCTATCTGAGCGAGTGCCTCGCGGAGTCAGCGACGGATCTCGCGCGATTCCCCGACAGCGCGCGCGTCTTCCTGCCCGGCGGCGCCCCGATCGAGCACGGTGACCTGCTCGTGCAGGCGGACTGCGCGGCGACGCTGCGGGCGATCGCGGCGGATGGTCCCGCCGCGCTCTACGGCGGCGCGGTCGGGCGCCGCGTCGTGGAGCACATGGCGCAGGCCGGTGGCCTCCTGACGCTCGACGACCTCGGGCGTTATCGCACGGTCGAGCGCGCGCCGGTGCGCGGGACGTATCGCGGCTTCGAGATCGCGGGCTGCCCGCCGCCGACGGGCGGCGGCATTCATCTGATCCAGATCCTGAACGTGCTCGAGGCGTACGACGTCGCGGCGCTCGGCTACGGCACGATCGACGGCATGCACCTGCTCGCCGAAGCGCTGAAGATCGCGTTCGCGGACCGCGCGGTCGCGACCGGCGATCCCGCGTTCGTCGACGTGCCGGTCGCGAAGCTCGTCGCGAAGGACTACGCGGCGGTGCGGCGCGCCGCGATCGACATGGCAAAGGCGGGCGCGCACGTCGCCGGCGTCGCCGCGGGCTCGCCCCACACCACGCACGTCACGGTCGCCGACGCCGACGGCAACGTCGTCGCGGCGACGCAGACCATCAACAGCCTCTTCGGCTCGAAGGCGATGGCGCCCGGCACCGGCATGCTCCTCAACAACACGATGGCGCTCTTCGATCCGCATCCCGGCCACACGCTGTCCGCCGCGCCCGGCAAGCGCATGACGAGCTCGATGGCGCCGACGATCGTGCTGCGCGACGGCCATCCCGTCGTCGCGCTCGGCCTGCCGGGCGGCGTGCGCATCTTCACGTCCGTGCTGCAGGCGCTCGTGAACCTGATCGACCACGGCATGACGCTGCAGGAAGCCGTCGAGGCGCCGCGCATGTGGACGCAGGGTCAGGAGGTCGAGGTCGAAACGGCCGTGGCCCAGAGCGTGCGCGCGGGACTCACCGCGCGCGGGCATCACGTGGTGCCGGTCGCGCACGTCGCCGGCGGCATGGGCGCGATCATGTTCATGGACGACGGCTCGCTCACCGGCGCCTCGTGCTGGCGCGCCGACGGCACGCCGATCGGAATCGGCGGCGGCCACGCGCGCCCGGGCATTCGCTTCTGGCCGGACCGCCGGACGGCGCCGCCCGCGTGACCCCGCGACGTAATATCACAGATCGTGTGATATTCTGCCGTCCGTGCACGACCTCCGTGGCGCCCGGCTCGCGAAGCGCCTGACGCAGGCCCGAGCCGCCGAGCGGCTCGGCGTTTCCCAGTCATACCTGGCCATGCTCGAGGCCGGCACACGAGCGCTGACGCCCCCGGTTGCCAGGCGCGTCGCCAACCTTTACCGAGCGTCACCGCGTGCAACCGCCGCGAGGCGCGTCGCACCCGACCGGCTTGCGCGCGATCTCGCCGCGCTCGGATACCCTGGATTCGCCTACCTCCGGCCGCGCCACCGGCGGCCACCGAATGCCTCCGCGGTGCTGCTGACCGCGCTGGCGCAGGACGATCTCGAATCGCGCGTGGTCGAGGCCCTGCCCTGGCTGCTGCTCAACGCTCGCACGGTGGACGTGGCGTGGCTGGCGCGCGAAGCTCGGGTTCGCGATCTGCAGAACCGTCTGGGCTTCGTCGTGACGCTGGCACGCCAGGTCGCCGAGCGCCGCGGTCCGAAGACACGCGCACGGACCCTGCACGCGCTGGAAGCGACGCTGGATCCCGGTCGCCTCGCCCGCGAGGACACGCTGTGTCAGGCGTCGCTGCCGCCGGCGGAGCGCCTGTGGCTGGCCGCACATCGATCCGCGGAGGCTCGGCGCTGGAACCTGCTCACTGACTGGACCGCGGCTTCCCTCCGGCACATCGCCTGAGCTCCGTCCGCCGTGGCGGGACTTCCTCGCCGATGTCGATCGGCGACTGCCGCGCCGGGTCGAGCTGCACTGTCTCGGCGGGTTCGTCCTCGCGGTCCGCTACCGCCTGCCTCGTCCGACGAGCGACGTCGACTACGTCGAGATCGTTCCACGTACTGCGCTCGCCATCCTCGAACGAATGGCCGGTCGAGCGTCGGCGCTCGCACGGCGGCACGGCGTGTACTTTCAGCATGTCGGCGTCGCGAGCGTTCCGGAGTCGTATACCGATCGGCTCACGCCGCTCTTTGCCGATCGATTCGAACGGCTTCGGTTGTTCGAGCTCGAAGTTCACGATCTCGTCCTGTCGAAGCTGACGCGCAATCACCCGGTCGACCGTGAGGATGTTGCCTACCTCGCGCAGATCGCCAGACTCGATCCGGCCATGCTCCGAGCGCGGTATCGTAGGGAGCTGCGCCCGGTCGTCGTGGGCGATCCGGCGCAGCACGAACGGACGCTCGACATGTGGATCTCCGCATACCTGTCAGGAGGGTGAGGAATGGCGATCTTCCGCGTCTACACCGGATCGGACGGCGCGTCGCACTTCGAGGACGTCGAGCCGCGCTTCGAGCGGCAGGACGCGACGTCGGAGATCGCCGAGCTGATCCCCGGCACCGGCATCATGGTCCGGCGCTTCGCGCCGACGCGCTCGAATCCGTGGCACCACGCGCCCGGCCGCTACGCGGTCTTCACGCTCACCGGCGCGACCGACATCGAGATCGGCGACGGCACGGTGCGGCGGCTCGGCGCGGGCGACATCCTGATCGCGGAGGACCTCACCGGCCAGGGCCACGCGACGCGCGAGGTCGGGCCGGAGGCGCGCGTGTCGATCTTCGTGCCGCTGAAGTAGCGTATCGCTTTCGCGGCGTTGACGGCGCCTCGACGTCTCGTTACCGTCGAGATATGAAGCAAGCGCGGCCAGCTCCTCATCGTCGCCGAGCCTCACGGCCCGTGTCACGCATCCAGCATCGGCCGTGTCACAGACGCCGTACGGACGATCGTGCCGCCCGAGTGGATCGTGCGCGTCCAGGCGCCCGTAGCCCTCGATGCTGGCGATATCGTTCGGTCGAGAGGCTATCGCGCGAGGCAGACGTCGTGCCCGTCGCGTTTCCGGGCAGGAGGCTCGCGGTCGCATCCCTGCTCCCGACGCGGCCGCGCTAGGCAATGAAGCAGGCGCCATTCAGCGTCCGCCGGTGGACACGCGCCGAGTACGAAGAGCTCGTCGAACGTGGAGTGTTCGACGGGGAGCCGCTGGAATTGCTCGGTGGCCAGCTCATCGTGGCCGAGCCGCAGGGGCCGTATCACGCCTCCGCGATCGGCGCCGTCGCCGACGCGCTCAGGGCGGTGCTGCCGGCGGGCTGGATCGTGCGCGAGGAGAAACCCGTCGCGCTCGATGACGAATCCGAGCCCGAGCCCGACATCGCCGTCGTACCCGGCTCGCACCGCGATTATCAGATCGCCCACCCGCCGCCGCCGGCGCTCACGATCGAGGTGGCCCACTCGAGCCTCGCCTTCGACCGTGTCGCCAAGGCGAGCTTCTACGCGCGCGCCGGCATCGAGGACTACTGGATCGTGAATCTCGTCGACCGCGTGCTCGAGATCTACCGGGAACCGGGCCCCGACCCCGACGCGTCATGGGGCTGGCGCTACCGTTCGGCCGAGACGCTCTCGCCGCCGGCGCGAGTGACACCGCTCGCGATCCCGGCGATCTCCGTCGCGGTCGCGTCGCTCCTGCCGCCTCGCTAGACGACTTCTTTCCGCCGCAGCTCCGCGATCGTCGCCGCGTCGTAGCCGAGCTCGCGCAGGATCTCGTCGGTGTGCTCGCCGAGCTTCGGCGCGGCCCGACGATACGTCCCGGGCGTCTCGGAGAGATCGACCGGCGTCGGCGCGATCGGCGCCGGGCGTGACAGACCGGGATACTCGCGATCCACGAGCAATCCCGCCTGACGGATGTGCGCGTCCTCGAGCGCTTCCTGCGGCGAGTAGAGCGGCGCCGCCGGCACCTTCGCCGCGTCGCACTCCGCGAGCGCCTGCGCCGTGGTGCGCTGCGCGCACCACTCCGCCATCCGCGTGCTGATGATCTCGCCGTGGTCGCCGCGCGTGCGGTCGTCCTTGAAACGCGGATCGGTCAGCCAGTGCGCCTCGCCCATGAGCCTCGCCCAGCGGCGATACATCGGGTTGCCGATCGCGTACACGATGATCCAGCCGTCCTTCGTGCGGAGGATGTCCGACGGCGCCGACGTCTGGCCGCGGTTCATCGTCGCCACGCGGTCGGCCTTGATCGCCTGCTGCTCGACGAGCGTGGGGTTGTTGTAGGCCACGGCGGTGCGCAACAGCGCGCCCTCGACCTTCTGGCCGCGGCCGGTCTTCTGGCGTTCCATCAGCGCGGCGAGCGTGCCGAGCGCGGCCAGCGACGCGGTGCCGCAGTCGACCCACGCCACCGCCGCGCGCATCGGCTGGTCCGGGGTGCCCGTGAGATACGCCGAGCCGCACATCGCCTGCGCCACGCCGTCGAAGCCGTGCTTGTGGCTCCACGGGCCGCCGGCGCCGAACGCCGTCACCGTCGTCAGGATGATGTCCGGCTTCACGCGCCGGAGACTGTCCAGGTCGAGCTCGAGCGATCGCAGCACGTCGGGCGGCAGGTTCGCGACGACCACGTCCGCCGTCGCGATGAGCTTCTTCACGATCGCGCGCCCGTCCGGCGCCGCCGGGTCGAGCGTCATCCCGCGCTTGTTGCGGTTCATCACCACGAACATCGCGCCGACGTCGTCGTCGCCGATCGGCGCGACCGTGCGGTCCTCGCCGCCGCCGCGCCGCTCGATGCGGATGACGTCGGCGCCCAGGTCCCCGAGCAGCGCGGCGCAGTACGGCCCGGCGATGTAACGCCCGAAGTCGAGCACACGGACCCCCGCGAGTACCTCGCTCATGCGTTCTCCCCGGTTGTCACCGCAGGCCGTAGAGCTTCACGACGTTGTCGTACGTGATCTTCCGGCGCACGCGCTCCGGCAGCCCGCCGAGGTTCTTCTCGAGCGTCTTGCGCGACTCCGGCCACACGCAGTCCGGGTGCGGATAGTCCGCGCCCCAGATGATGTTGTCCTCGCCGATCAGCGGAATGATCGGCTCGAGGTACTGATCTTGTTGATACGTCACGAAGCCCTGGCGGCGGAAGTAGTCGCTCGGCTTCAGCGAGAAGTTCAGCGAGCGCGCCCGGTCTCCGTATTCGGTGTCGAGCCGGTCGAACACGTACGGCAGCCACGTCACGCCGGACTCGCCGAGCACGAATTTGAAGTCGGGATACTTCTCGCACGCGCCCGACGCGATGAGCGACACGAGCACTTCCATCGTGTCGAGCTGGAAGAGCGACGAGCGCACCAGGCGCCACTGCGTCATGAACTCCTTTTCCATCTCGGGCGTGTCCGGCGCGCGCAGCGCCTTGAAGCCCGTCGAGTGGAAGGAGATCGGGAAATGGCACTCGGCGGCCGCTTCCCAGAGCGGATACCAGCCGTGATGGTAGAGGGGCGGCGACATGCGCTTGAACGCGAGATCGCCGCCGCGGAGCCCCATCTTCGCGCAGCGCCGCACTTCCGCGGCCGCGTCGACCGGATCGGTGTTCGGAATGATCGCGAGCGGGAACACGCGGTTCGGATCGGCGCGCTTCGCGAAATCCGCAGCCCAGTCGTTGTAGGCCTTGTCGGCCCACGAGCGCAGCCCGGCGTCGTTGATGATGTCGTTGATCATCAGGCAGCCGTAGATGATCTCCGCCTCGAGTCCGTCGCGATCGAGGTCGGCGAGCCGCAGCTCCGGCGTCGTCGGGCGCGGCTTCGCGCCGGGGCGGTAGTCCCACTCGAAGCCGAAGTCCTTCATCTCGTCGATGTGGCCGAACATGCCCTTCGTGTATTTCAGAAAGCCGGGACCGACGCCGTTCCACATGCCGCGATCGATCGCGTCGGTGAACCAGTGCAGCCCGTCCTCCAGCTCTTCGACGCGCGGAGCGACCAGCTTCCACTTCGCGGGGGCCTGGGACGACCACAGATCGGGCGGGCAGTACGTCAGGTCGATGTGGTTGTCGCCGGAGATGAGCCGATCCGTCATGGCACGCTCCCTTTTTGCCCCCGCAGCCTACACGCTTAACGAACCCCGCGGAATTGGTTGACGGTCCCGCCCACGGCGGCCGCTGCGGGCGAGCCGTCGTCGCCGGGCTCGTTCCGGTGCGGGGCGAGCGCGGCTCGCGGATCGACGGCCCTCGCGCGGCCCCCGCTGGGGGATGGGAGGTCGCGCTCGTCACGCCCCGGAACGAGCACCGGCGTACAGGCGAGTCCGTCGCGGCCGCCGTGGGCGGGGCCGTCGACCAGTTCCGCGAGGATCATCAGCGGATCTCCACCGCCGGCCGCCACGCCAGCATCCGCCGCTCGATGAGATCGATCGCGGCCTGGAGCGCGAAGTTCAGGATCACGAGCAGGATGGTCCACGCGAAGACCCGGTCGATGCGGAACATGCCCTGCGCCTGCGCCAGCCGCGCGCCGACGCCGACCGCCGCGCCGATGAGCTCGGCGAACACGATCATGCGGATCGCGTAGCCGGAGACCGACTTCGTCGTCAGGATGATGTACGGGACGATGTGCGGCACGATGAGCAGCCGGAACACCTCGCGGCGCGTCGGCCGGAAGACCTCGAGCATCTCGGTCCAGTCGCGCGGCAGCGCCTGGATGCCCTCGTACACGTTCAGCGCGTAGAACGGCATGACGACGATGAACAGGATGAAGAAGATCCGCGTCTCGGTGTCGCGGAACCACAGCACCGCGAGCAGCATCCAGCTGAGCGCCGGCACGCCGGAGAGGATGAACAGCAGTGACTTGCCGTACCGCGCGACCGGCCGCGCGACACCCATGAGGCCGCCGAGCGCCGAGCCGAGGACGAGCGCCGCGACGACCCCCGCGGCCAGGCGGGCCGCGGTGATCGCGAGGTCGCGCGACTGTCCCGTGAGCAGCTCGACGATGGCGGTCGCCATCTGGCGAGGGCTCGGGATGATGTAGTCGGGCGTGAACAGGCTCGTCACACCGAGCGCCGCGAAGATCACGGCGGTGACGATCAGCGTCGGCCCGCGACCGGCTGGCTCGGTCGCCATGACCTACTGGAAGTTGTAGAGATACGTGTCGGGCACCGGGGCCTTGAACACGCCGTGCTTCGTCATGAAGTCGAGCTGGTAACGCATGTCGCGTACGGCGACGGGATCGTCCGCCGCTCGCACCTCGAACTTGAGCCGGCCGCTCTGGATGCCGGCGACCAGCGCGGCCTTGTCGACCTCGATGGTCTTCGCGGCCAGCGTGAGCGCCTCCTCCGGATTCGCTGCGATCTCGCGCGCGCCGTCCGCGAAGATCGTGGCGATCTTGCGTCCGAGGCCCGGGTGGGCGCGCAGCTTCTCGGTCCGCATCGCGACCGCGAAGTAGTAGAGCGAGTGCCCGGTGTTCGACTTGAAGATCTCTTCCATCGTCGCCAGCACGCGGATGTTCTTGGCCCGGTGCATCGCGACGCTGACCGCGGGCTCCCAGCCCAGCGCCGCGTCCGCGCGCTTGACGCCGACGTACTGGGCGCCGACCGACGGGTTCGGCACGTTCAGGATGTTGATGTCCTTGTTGAACTCGAGCTTGTAGAACTCGCGGAAGAACACGTTCGCCATCCGGTAGGTGCCCGTGCCGGTCGGCACGGCGAGCGTCTTGCCCTTGAGATCGGCGATCTTCTGGATCCCGGCCCCGTCGTCCACGATCACCATGGCGATGTCCGAGCGGGTCAGCGTGCATACCATCTGTATCGGCACGCCGGCGAGATGGCGATCGGCGAAGGAGTCCCAGGTGCCGAGCGCGAGATCGGCGTTGCCCTGAAACATCTCCTGGTAGTACGTCGCGACGCTGGCGAACGCCTTGGTGTCGTCGATCGCGACGCCGTGCTTCCGGTCGATGCCCTTGGCGGTGATGTACCGGATCAGGAACTGGCCGAGCGCACCGGTCAGCAACGGCGACTTGACCTCGATGAGCTGCTGGCCGGAGGCGAGCGACGGCAGACCGCCGACGGTCATGGCGCAGAACGTGAGGAGGACGACCACGATTCCCAACCGAGTCCCGAGGTGGCGCATGTCATCAGTCTCCTTGAGTCACGTGAGCAGTGCCAGGCTTCGCGGCGCCTTCGGCGGCCCGCCGGCGCAGCTCGGCCTTGAGGACTTTCCCGACCGCGTTCCGCGGCAGGTCGTCGACGAAGACGACCGCGCGCGGCTTCTTGTAGCCGGCCATCCGGGCGCGGCAGTGCGCGATCAGCTCCGGCGCGGAGACCGCCCCGGCGGTGGCGGGCACCACGTACGCCACGACGGCTTCGCCGTAGGTGTCGTCCGGCGCCGCGACGACGGCTGCCTCGCGGACACCGGGGTGGCTCAGCAGCACCTCCTCGACCTCCTTCGATGCGATGTTGAGGCCACCGGAGATCACCATGTCCTTCTGCCGGTCGACGATGTAGAGAAAGCCGTCCTCGTCGACGCGACCGACATCGCCGGTTCTGAACCAGCCATCGACGAACAGATCCTCGGACCGTCCGATGCCGACGTAGCCGCGGAAGACGGACCCCATCCCGGGCTCGCCGGACTTGATGCAGATCTCGCCGACCTCGCCGACCGCGACCCAGGCGCCGCTGTCGTCCCGGATGCGGACGCGAACACCGGCGACGGGGCGGCCAACGGAGCGCCCGTGGGTCAGCTGGTGCTCGGGGTCCAGCACCGACACCACGCCGCATTCGGTGCTCGCGAAATAGCTCACGCAGCGCGCCCGCGGAAACATCCGGATCACGGCCGCGCGCGTCGTCTCGGGCAGCGCCTCGCCGGTGAGAACGATGCTTCGAAGTGCCGCGTCCGGGAATTGCCGGCCGCCGGCGGCCGCCGCGATCATCCGCGCCATCGTGGGCACCAGGCTGATCACGGTCACGGGCGTCTCGGTCAGCCGGCGCAGGACATCGTCCGCATCGAAGCGCGGCGGCAGCTCGCACGTCGCGCCGAGCGCAAGCGCGTTCATCAGGCGGCCGAGCCCGACCCGGTGGCAGAGCGGCGAAGCGATGAGAAAGCGGTCGCTCTCGACGAGCCCCCAGTAGAGCGCCGCGGTCCAGTGACCGAGGACCGTGTTCGCGTGCGTGCAGAGCGCACCTTTCGGCAGGCCGGTCGTGCCGGAGGTATAGGCGATGCAGTGCACGTCGAGCGGGCTCGCCGACGGCTCGGAGGGCATCGGCGTCTCGCCGGCCAGCACGGAATACGGGATCGCGTCGTCGCGAGTCCCGTCGCCGCCGTCGACGGCGATCGCGATGACGTTGCCGCGCGCGGTGGCGTCGATCGCTGCCGCGAGCGCCGGCTCGTAGACGAGCGCGCGGAGACTGGCGTCGCGCACGATGTGCGAGACCTCGCGGCCGCCATACCGGTAATTGATGGGCACCGGCCAGGCGCCGGCGAGCGACGCGGCGAGGAACGTCTCGATCCATTCCCGACAGTCGTGGAGATAGATGCCCACCGCGTCGCCGCGCGCGACGCCGGCGCGCCGGAGCCCCGCGGCGAGACGGAAGGCACGGTCGACGAGCGTCCGGTACGAGATGCTCGCGCCCCCGACGACGACCGCCGTCTTCATCGGCACGCGCTCGGCACTGGCGAGCACGAGGGAGAGAAAGTCCATCAGGGCCGCGCCTTCGGCCGAGGCTCGCGGCGCTCGAGCTGTCGCTGGATCTCGCCGATGTGCCGGTGCATGTGCCGGGTCGCCGCGGCCCCGTCGCCGGTCCGCACGGCGAGATAGATCTCGCGGTGGTGCGCCAGCGTGCCCCCGACGACGGTCGGCGCGAGATCCACCTCATCGGTGTTCGCTTCGAGGTTCTCGATGAGCGAGGTCAGGCAGACGGACAGGAACGGGTTCGCGACGATCCCGACGAGCAGCTTGTGGAACTCGAGGTTCAGGAGCCGGGCCGCGCGGGGGGATTCGAGGTTCGCCGCCGCTTCGTCGAGGTTCCGCGCGAGCCGGACGACGTCGTCGCGACGGCGGCGTTCCGCGGCGAATGCCGCAACCGCCGGCTCGATCACGAGTCGGGCCTCGCCGATCTGCCGGAGGGTCGCCTTCCCGAGCCGCAGGAGCGCGGACAGCGACTCCGCCACGGGGCGGTGCGTGACATCGGTCACGAACGCGCCGCCGGTTGCACCGTGCCGGACGTCGAGGAGCCCGACGGCTTCGAGCGCGTGCACCGCCTCGCGGACCACCACGGGGCTCACCGCGAACGCGCTCGCGAGAGCGCGCTCGGACGGGAGCCGATCGCCGATCTGAAACCGGCGCGCGAAGATCGCCTCGCGAAGCTGGCTCGCGACTTCGGCGGACCGGCGCCCGACCTTGACCGGCACGAACGACTGCGCGCCCGCGGCATCCTCGCGGCCGCGTGTGCTCGCGTGCGCCTTCACCGGTCTCCCCGCATCGCGCTCGCCCCTCCGGTTCCCGCCGTTCCGCCGATCAATGCGTAACGCGTATCGCAGGATTGCGTCGGCGACGGCAACGGTCAATGAGCCGGCGGTACTAACCGCGGTCCGAAAAGAGCCCAGAGGGCGTGCCCCGCCCTCCGTTTGGACGATGCGAACGATGCGATCGCCGGATTGAACGCGTTCGCCTGCTCGGCGACAAGGTACGCACATTCGGACAACCAGACTTTGATGATTCTCACCGAGGGACCGGTTCCGCTCTACCACCAGATTCTGGAGATCCTGCGGGAACGCATCGATTCCGGCGTCTACGCCCGCGGCGGCCAGCTGCCGACCGACGACGCGCTGGTGCGGGAGTTCGGCGTGGCCCGCCAGACGGTCCGGGCCGCCGTGCAGCGGCTCGTGGCCGAGGGACTCGTCGAGCGCTTCCGGGGCAGGGGCACGTTCATCGGCAATGGCGCGGCGAAGATCAACTGGACGATCGGGTCCCTCGACGACCTGATCGGGACGAGCTTCGCCGACGAGTACCGCATCGTGTCGGCGCGCTTCGAGCGCGCGCGCCGGCATCCGCGCAGCGCCGGCCTCTACGGCCTCGCTCCGTCCGGCCGTCTGTTCGTCGTTCACGCCGTCAGGTCGTCGGACAAGGGACCGTACGCGTACTCCGAGATCCACTTTCCGGCCGACATCGGCCGGAAGCTGCCCCGCCGGCGCTTCACCGAGCGCCCGCTCATTCTCCTGGTGGAGGAGTACTGCGGACTGCGGGCCCACGAGGCGCGGCAGATCGCGACCGCGTGCGCGGCCGACGGCGAAGCGGCGCGCCGCCTCGACGTGCGACCGGGCACGCCGCTGCTCGTGCTCGAGCGCACGTACTTCACGCGCACCGGTCAGCCGATCGAGGCCGTGCGGATCTGCTATCCCCCGGACCGGTTCCAGCACGTCGTGAGCTTCTGGCGGCGGCAGAACACGCCGTACGTGGCGTCGCACCCCGTAATGCAGCGCATCCCCAGTTGAAGGAGTGCAGCGATGGACACGGCGGGATTCCGACTTACTCGACGGGACGTCCTCAGGACGACGGGCTCGCTCCTCACCGCGGCCACGCTCGGATGGCCCACGCGAGCGGCGGCGCAGGCCGCCGCGCCGAAGCGGGGTGGCACGCTCCGGGTCAGCAACGGAGGTGATCCGCCGGACTTCGACATCCAGCAGACGGCGACGTACCTGACGCAGTTCCTCGCGGCCCCCTGCTACAGCACCCTGATGCGCGAGGACGTGTCCGATCCGACGCGCGTCGTTCCCGAGCTCATCGAGCGCTGGGACATCGCCGCGGACGGCCGCACGGTCACGCTGCACGTCCGGAAGGACGTCGCGTTCCACAACGGCGACGTCCTGACCGCCGAGGACGTGAAATACAACCTCGATCGCATCCGCGTTCCGCCGAAGGGCATCGTCAGCCCGCGCAAGGGACAGCTCGCGAACATCGAGAGCGTGGAGGTGCGCGGGCCGCTCACCGCCATCGTGCATCTCAAGCAGCCGCAGCCCGACTTCCTGTTCCTGATCAGCAACCCGTTCAACGGCATCTATCCGAAGAAGGTCGTCGAGCCGCTGGACCAGACCGGCCAGGGCATGAAGCGCCAGATCGTGGGGACCGGCCCCTTCCGCCTCGCGCGCGCGACCGAGGGCCAGATCTACGAGCTCGTGCGCAACGAGAAGTACTGGGGGCCGGCGCCATACCTCGACCGCATGCAGTTCTTCCCGATCAAGGGCGAGGTCGAGCGCGCCGCGGCGCTCCAGGGCAAGCGCGTCGACGGCTGCTTCTTCTTCGCCAGCGAGTCGGTGCTGCAGTCGCTCGCGAAGGTCCCCGGCATGGTGACGCTGCGGCGGCCGAACCCCATCTTCATCAACCTGATCCCGAACGTCACGAAGAAGCCGTTCGACGACCCCCGTGTCCGGGAGGCGCTGTCGCTCGCGATCGATCGCGAGGCGTTCATCAAGACGGTGGGGCCGCTCGCCGGCGCGTTCTATCACAGCCTCGGGCTGATGCCGCCGAAGAGCCCGTACAGCCTCACCGCGGCGGAAGTGAAGCAGTTCTCCGGCTACGACACGCTGCCGGGACTCGGCGGGAACATCGCGGCCAACCGGCAGAAGGCCATCGCCCTCCTGGAGCAGGCCGGCGTGCCGAAGGGCTTCAAGATCGTGATCCCGACGCGGGGCGACGTGCCAGCCTTTCGCGACTCCGCGATCAACGTGTCCTCGCAGCTGAAGCTGGTCGGTCTCGACGCCACGGTCGACGTCCGTGACGCCGGCGCCTTCTACCAGCTCGAGACGAAGGGCGACTTCCAGATCGTGATGCACTCCGTCGCGATCGCGGGCGCCCAGCCCGACCAGATCCTCGGCGAGGGCTACACGAGCTTCGGTGGGCGCAACTACGGCGGCTGGAAGAACGAGGCGCTCGACGACCTCTACCGCGCCCAGTCCGCGGAGCTGGATGCGAAGAAGCGCGTCGAGGCGGTCCGGCAGTTCCAGCTCGCGTTCCTCAAGACGTACAACCAGGTGAACCTGGCGTGGGTCGGCTACGCCGCGGCGCACGCCAGCACGCTGCACGGCTGGGTGCCGATGACCGATCTCTACAACAACATGCAGATGAGCCGGGTCTGGCTCTCGACGTAACGAGCCACCGTGCTCGCCTATCTCACCCAGCGGTTGGCCGTGGGCGCCGTGTCGCTGTTCGGCGTCGCGGTCGCCGTCTTTCTCATCATGCGCGTCATCCCGGGCGACGCGGCAGTGATGCTGTCCGGCGCCGGTGGCGGCGTCGTCTCCGAGCAGGAGCTGCAGGACGTCCGCCACAAGCTCGGTCTCGATCGGCCGCTGCCGGTGCAGTTCGCCGACTGGGCCGCGAAGGTCGCGGTCCTCCAGCTCGGCACGTCGCTCAGGACGGGCAATCGCGTCATCGACGACGCCGCGCGACGGTTTCCGTACACCCTGCAGATCGTCGTGATGGCCATGGTGCTCGCCGTCGTGGGCGGGATCCCGCTCGGCGTGCTGTCGGCGTACCGCGCCGGCTCGTGGCTCGACCAGGGGCTGCGGCTCGTGAGCATCGGAGGCCTTGCCGCGCCATCCTTCTGGATCGGCCTGATCATCATCCTCGGCCTGATCTGGCTCTTCGAATGGAGCGCGCCCCTCGTGTGGGAGCCGTTCTGGGTGAGCCCGCTCCAGAGCCTGTCGCAGCTCGTCTGGCCCGCGCTCGCCGTCGGCTTCCGGCAGCTCGCGCTCATCGCGCGCATGACCCGGTCGATGATGCTCGAAGTGCTGGGCGAGGACTACGTCCGCACCGCGCGCGCCAAGGGCGTCGCGGAGGCGAGCGTGGTGCTGCGCCACGGGCTCCAGAACGCGCTCCTGCCCGTCGTGACGGTGATCGGCTTCGAGTTCTCGGCGCTCTTCGGCGGCCTGATCGTCACGGAGAGCGTCTTCAGCGTGCCCGGCCTCGGCCAGTACGTCGTGGACTCCATCCTCAATCGCGACTACCCGGCGGCGCAGGGCATCGTGCTGATCCTCGCCTCCTTCGTGGTCGTGTCGAACGTGACCGTCGACATGATGTACGGCTGGCTCGACCCGCGCGTCCGGGTGCAGGATGCGTAGCCACGCCGGCCTGACTTCCGTGTACACGGACACGGTCGGCGCCGACGTCGAGACCGTCGACGGCCGCGGGGGGAGCCAGAGCCGGCTCGGTCGCATGACGCGCGCGCAGCCGCTCGGCGCGGTCGGCGCCGTCATCCTCCTCACCATGGTCGTCATCGCCGTCGCCGCTCCGGTGGTCGCGCCGTTCGATCCGACGCTCGGCGATCCGGCGGCGCTCTACGCGCCGCCCGGTCCGCCGTACTGGCTCGGGACGGATGCGTTCGGCCGCGACATCGCCTCGCGCCTGATCTACGGCGCGCGCGTGTCGCTCCTGATCGGCCTCGGCACGAGCCTCCTCGGCGTGGCCGTCGGCGCGGCACTCGGGACGGTGGCGGCATATCGGGGCCAGTGGACCGATTCGATCATCCAGCGCGCGATGGACGCGCTCCTCGCCTTCCCCATGCTGCTCCTCGCGCTGGCGATGGCGACGATGCTCGGCCCCTCGATCGAGAACGTGATCGTGTCGCTCGCGGTGCCGATCGTGCCGCGCGCCGCGCGCGTGGTGCGCTCGAGTGTGCTCGTGCTGCGATCCACGCCGTTCGTCGAAGCGTCGCGGGCGATCGGCTGCGGCGATATGCGCATCATCGTGCGGCACATCGTGCCGAACACGCTGGCGCCGCTCCTCGTGATCGCGACCGCGTATCTCGGCCTCGCCATCGTGCAGGAAGCCGCGCTCGACTACCTCGGCGCCGGTATCCAGGAGCCCCAAGCGTCGTGGGGGCTGATGCTGAGCGGCTCGGCGACCTCGCTCGCGCTGACGGCCCCCTGGATCGTGATCTTTCCCGGGCTCGCGATCTGTCTCGCCGTACTCGCTGCCAACCTCGTCGGGGACGCCATCCGGGATCTGCTCGATCCCCGTCTCCGGCGCGACTACTAACCCTCGTGACGACAGGAGAACGATCGTGAAGAAGGGTCCGCTCCACACCAGCCTCTGCGACGACCTCGGCATCGAGCATCCGATCATCCTGGCCGGGATGGGCATGAAGGGGCGCGCCACGCCGCCCCGGCTCGTGGCCGCGGTGTCCGAGGCCGGTGGCCTCGGCGTCCTCGGCTGCTCCTGGCTCGACGGCGACGAGGTTCGCCGGCGGGTCCGCCGCGTGCGCGAGCTGACCGACAAGCCCTTCGGCGTCGATCTCCTCCTCCCCGCGACGATGGCCGAAGCGATGCCCGACCGCGCGGAGATGCGCGCGCGCGTCAAGCGCGACTACCCGCGGCACTGGGAGTTCGTCCAGTCGCTTCGGGAGAAGTTCAACCTGCCGCCGGCGGAGGGCAAGGGCGGTGTGATGTCGGCCGCGTTCATCCGCGGCCAGGTCGATGCGTGTCTGGAGGAGCGCGTGCCGGTGTTCGCCGCGGGACTCGGCGATCCGTCCTGGGTCGTGCCGCTCGCGCGGAAGGTCGGGATGAAGGTGATGGGGCTCGTCGGCACGGTCCGCAACGCGCAGCGCCAGGTCAACGCCGGCGTCGACTATGTCATCGCGCAGGGATACGAGGCCGGCGGCCACACCGGAAAGATCGCGACGGTCGCGTTGGTCCCGCAGGTCGTGGATGCGGTGAGGCCCGTACCGGTGCTCGCAGCCGGAGGCATCGCCGACGGACGCGGTCTCGTCGCCGGCCTGGCGCTCGGCGCGGTCGGCGCGTGGGTCGGCACGGCGTTCCTGCTCGCGAACGAGTGCGACATCTTCGCCGTGCACAAGGACGAGATCGTCCGCGGGTCCGCCGAGGACTTCGTGGTCACGCGTGCGTACACCGGCAAGACGGCACGCGACTACCGCAACGACGTGATCGCCGCCTGGGAGTCGTCCGGCCTGTCGGCGCTGCCGATGCCGCTGCAAGGCGTGCTGATGGACGAGTTCGTGGCGGCCGCCGAAGCCGCGGACCGCGCCGACCTCATCAACAACCCCGTGGGCCAGATCGCCGGCATGCTGACGAAGAAGCGGCCCGCGCGCGAGATTCTCCTGTCGATGGTCGACGAAGCGGTCGCGGTGCTCGGCCGCCTCGACTCGATGCACACGGTCGCCGCGCGAGCGTAAGTGGTGCCGGCGTCGGAACAGGAACCGGGCGGCGGGCGCGACGGGCCATTCACCGGGCTCAAGGTCGTCGAGCTCGGCGAAGGCACCGCCGCGCCGTACGCGGCGAAGCTGCTCGGCGATTTCGGCGCCGAGGTCGTCAAGGTCGAGCCGCCCGCCGGAGATCCGGCGCGGCGGCGCGGCCCGTTCCCCGGCGATCGGCCGGATCACGAGCGGTCCGGGCTGTTCCTCTACCTCAACACGAACAAGCGCGGGCTGACCCTCGATCCCGCGTGCGTCGCGGCGCGAGCCGTGCTCGACCGCCTGCTCGGCTGGGCGGACGTCTTCGTGACGAACGTCACCCCGGAGCAGCTGCGCCGCTACGACGTCGCACCCCTCACGCTCCGCGCGGCGCATCCGCGGCTGGTCGTCGTCACGATCACGCCGTTCGGGCTCCACGGGCCGTACGCGGCGTGGCGTGGCGACGAGCTCACCACGTATGCGGCCGGCGGCCTCGCATACAGCACGCCGGGCATGCCGGACGCGGCGGAAGACCTCGAGCGCGAGCCGCCGCTGCATCCGGCGTGCTTCGTCGCGGAGACGATCACCGGAACCGTCGCGGCGACGGCATCCGCGCTCGCGCTCTTCGGGCGTTTTCAGACGGACGACGGCTGTCACGTCGACGTGAGCCAGCAGGCCGCCGTCGCGGCCATCCAGCAGCGCGACGTGACGGTCGCCTCCTACACCGGCGCCCGATACACGAGGCTGCTCGATCCCCGGGTGATCGGACGCCTGCCGAACTTCTACCTGCCGTGCAAGGACGGCTACGTCGCGATCGCCGCGCCCGCGGACGCGCACTGGACGCGGCTGGTCGAGGCGATGGGCAGCCCGCGATGGGCCCTCGACGAGAAGTTCGACACCGGCGCGGCTCGCATCGCCAACTGGCAGGAGCTGCGGTTCCGCCTGATCGAGTGGACGATGCAGAACACCGGCGACGAGATCTACCGGATCGCCGAATCGCTCCGCATGCCGCTCTTCCCGTTCTACTCGCTGCGGCGGATGGCCGAGTCCGAGCACGTCCGCACGCGCGGCACGTTCGTCACGTGCGAGCGCGACGGCGTGCCGTTCCGGATGCCGGGCCAACCCATCAGGATGAGCCGCTCGCCCGGCGGGCTGCGGCGTGTCGCCCCGAGGCTCGGCGAGCACACGTGGGAGATCCTGCACGACTGGCTCGGTTACGAAGCCGACGCGATCGGGCGGCTCCGTGCATCGGGCGCGGCGTGACGCCATGAGCGCGCTTCCACTCCACGGCGTTCGCGTCCTCGACCTCGGGCAGTTCATCGCGATGCCGTTCTGCACGCAGTGGCTGGCGTGGGCCGGCGCCGACGTGATCATCGTCGAGTCGCGCAAGCACCTGACGGGGCGGGCGTCGCCGCCATGGCCGCCCGGCCTCGAGGGCGATCCCGACGCGACCGGCTACACGAACCTCCTGAACGGCAGCAAGAAGAGCTGCGCGATCGACCTGTCCGCGCCGGCCGGGCGCGAGCTCGTGCGGCGCCTCGCGCGGTCGTGCGACGTGATGGTCGACAACTTCTCGACCGGCGTGCTCGAGAAGCTCGGCCTCGGCTACGACGACATCACGCGATACCGGCCCGACATCATCATGCTGTCGTCGGGCGCGTTCGGGCGCGAGGGGCCGCTGAAGGACGCGATGGGGTTCCACAGCGCGGTGAACCTCTTCAGCGGGCTCGCTGACGTGACCGGCTACCCGGGGGGCCACGGGCGCATCCTCGGCGGCGTCACGCCGGATCCGCTCGGCGGCGTCTACTGCGTCTTCGCGATCGTGGCGGCGCTCCATCATCGGCGGCGGACCGGCGAAGGCCAGTACATCGACGTCGCGATGTACGAGCTCATGCTGCCGCTGTTCCCCGAAGCGATCATCGACTGGATGCTGAACGGCCGCGAGCCGACGCGCATCGGCAACCGCGATCGCGAGAAGGCGCCGCACGGCATCTACCCCTGCCGTGCCGCCGACACGTGGATCGCGATCAGCATCGGCGGCGACGACGAGTGGCGGCAGTTCTGCGGCGTCGCGCGGCATCCGGAGTGGGCGACCGATCCGCGCTTCGCGGACGTCCTGGCCCGCCACGCGAGCGCCGACGCGCTCGATGCCGCCGTCGAGAGCTGGACCCGACGGCACGCCGTGCGGACCGCCGTGACCAGGCTGCAACGCCGCGGCATCGCCGCGGCGCCCGTGCTGAGGACCGACGAGCTGCTGGCCGATCCCCAGCTCCGCGCGCTCGGCGTCGTCGTCGAGAACGACCATCCGAAGGGCGGCCGCCGCTTGCAGCTCGGCATCCCCTGGCGGATGGACAGCCTCGACCTCCGGTACCGTCGCGCGCCGCTGCTCGGCGAGCACACGAGAGACGTGCTGACGGAGCTCGCGGGCGTCACCGAAGAGGAATACCGGACGCTCGCCGCCGGCGGCGTCCTGTCGTAACGAGGAGGACGGATGGACTTCGACCTGACCGCGGACGAGCACGCATTCCGGGACGAGGTGTGCGCATTCCTCACCGCCGAGCTCACGGAGGCGGTCTGGCGCACGGAGCGCGATCCCGACGAGCAGGGCCAGTGGCGAAGGGAGTTCACCAAGGCCTTCCGCCGCAAGCTCGGCGCCGCCGGCTACATCGGCATGGGATGGCCCGCCGCGTACGGCGGCGGCGGCAAGAGCCGCGTGTACCAGACGATCTTCGCGGAAGAGATGGAATACCACCGGGCGCCGGGGCTCGACCGCTCGATTACCTACGTGCCGAACGCGCTGCTCGCGTTCGGCACCGACGCGCAGAAGGCGGAGTTCCTGCCGCGGATCGCGCGCGGCGAGCTGTCGTGGTTCGTCGGCTACAGCGAGCCGGAGGCGGGGTCGGACCTCGCGAACCTCAAGGCGCGCGCGGTGCCGGACGGCAGCGATTTCGTCGTGACCGGGCAGAAGGCGTTCTCGAGCGAAGCGCACATGGCCGAGTACTGCTGGCTCGCCGCGCGCACCGGTCCCGTCAGCCCGAAGCATCGCGGGATCAGCATGTTCATCGTCGACATGCAGAGTCCCGGCATCCGGATCGACCGGTATCCGACGCTCGCCGGCTGGACGCACCACGCGGTGTACTTCGACGCGGTGCGGGTGCCCGACGCCCACCTCGTCGGGGAGATCGATCGCGGCTGGTCGGTGATCATGGGCGCGATCGACTTCGAGCGCGCGGCGCTCGCGGCGCCCGGGCTCGTCGCGTTCCAGCTCGACCGCCTGCTCGCGCACGCCCGGGAGCAGGGCCGCCTTGACGATCCGGTGCTCGGAGATCAGCTCGCCCGGCTCGCGACCGAGGCCGAGGGCGCCCGGCTCATGAGCTACTGGATCGCGTCGCTGCACGCCCACGGCGAGATGCCGCAGTTCGAGACGTCGATGGCGGTGCTCTGCAAGCGCGAGACGGCGCGACTCTTCGACGCCGCCGGCCTCGAGATGCTCGGAGCCTTCGCGCCGCTGCGCGCCGGCTCGCCGGGCGCGTGCTTCGACGGCGACATCGAGGCCGAGTATCGCGATCACCTCTATTTCCAGTTCGCGGCCGGCGGGTTCGACATCACGCGCAACGTCATCGCGCATCGCGGCCTCGGATTGCCGCGCTAGGAGCTGCCGAGCATGGACATCACGCTGACGAAGGAAGCCGACTCGCTGCGCTCGACGGCGCTCGCCTTCGCGCAACATGCGCTCACGCACGATCGGATCCGCGCCCTCGAAGGCAGCGACGGCGGCTTCGAACCGGACGTGTGGCGCGACATGGCGACGATGGGCTGGTCCGGCTGCGTCTTCCCGCTCGAGATGGGCGGCGCCGGCCTCGGACTGTTCGAGCTGGCGCTGATCGTCGAAGCGTGCGGCCAGGCCGCGCTGCCGAGCCCGATGTTCGCCTCGGTCGTCGAGGCCGGGATGCTGCTGCTCGAAAGCGGCGTGGAGCGCCACCGGGCCGCATGGGTGCCGCGCATCGCCGCGGGTGACGCGATCCTCACGACGGCCGTGTTCGAGCCGGGCAACGCGGAGCTCGAAACCGTCGCGACGACGGCCACGCCGCTGCCGGGCGGCTACCGGATCGACGGCACGAAGACGTTCGTCCGTGACGCGGCCACCGCCCGGGCGATCGTGACGCTTGCCCGGTGCCCCGACAGCCCCGATGGTCTCGCGCTCCTCCTCGTGCCGTCCGGCCTCCGCGGTGTCCGCCGCCAACGGCTCTCGAGCTCCGGCGGTGAAGCGCTGTGGGAAGTCGCGTTCGACGGCGTCAGCGTCCCGGCCACCGCGCTCGTCACCGAGCCGGGGCAGGCGCTCGCCGCCCTCGACCGGCTCCTCGCACGCGGCGCCTGCCTGAAAGCCGCGGAACTGGTCGGCATCGGCCAGGCGGCCCTCGATCTCACCGTGGCGTACGCGAAGACGCGGGTGCAGTTCGAGCGGCCGCTCGGCAGTTTCCAGGCCGTCCAGCATCACTGCGCCACGATGTATCGCGACCTGCGCGTGTGCCGGCTCCTCATGTGGGAAGCCGCCGCGCGTCTGGCCGCGGGGCAGCCGGCGCAGCGCGAGGTCGCGATGGCGAAGGCCAAGACCAGCGACGCGATTCCGGCGCTCACACGGACCGCGCACCAGATCCACGGCGCGATCGCCTACTACCGCGATTACCCTCTCGAGCTGTACTACACGCGCGCCGTCGCGGCGGCGGCGGCCTACGGCAACGCGACGTATCACCGGCGGGCGCTCGCGCACCTGCTCGCCCACGACCTCGACACCTTCCGGGGAGATATCCACCATGGGTTACCAGTTCGTCCGCGTTGACCAGGCCGACGGCATCGTCACGGTGCGGATCGACGATCCGGACGCGAAGAACGCGGTCAACCACGTCATGAACCGAGAGCTCGCCGAGGAGTGCCAGCGCATCGACGCCGATCCGACGGCGCGCGTGCTCGTCCTGACCGGCGAGGGACGCATCTTCTGCTCGGGCGGCAACATCCGGAAGATGACGGCGGACGGCAAGTCGCTCGAGCCGCCGGCGCCGACGCTCCGTGACGAGATGTATCCGCACGAGGCCGACATCCGCCGCGTCGTCGTCGGTCTGCGGCGCATGTCGAAGCCCGCGATCGCCGCGGTGAACGGCCCCGCGGTCGGCTCGGGGATCGGGCTCGCCGCCGGCTGCGACATCCGCATCGCGTCGCGCGCGGCGCGCTTCGCGTGGGTGTTCGTGCGGCGCGGCATTGTGCCCGACGACGCGAGCCTCGCCCTCATGGCGCAGCTCATCGGCTATGCCCGCGCGTTCGAGTGGGGCGTGCGCGGAGCGACGCTCAGCGCCGAGGAAGCCGAGCGCATCGGCTTCGTCTCCGAGGTGGTCGAGCCGGACCGTCTGCTGCCACGCTGCCGCGAGATCGCGAAGGAGATCATCGACCACGGCCCGCCCATCACCGTCCAGCTCTTCAAGCTCGCGCTGGCCGAAGCGCTCGAGCAGGATCTCGACACCGCCGTGCGCTTCACCGCGGGAGCGCAGAAGCTCTCACGGGCCACCGCCGACCACACGGAAGCGCTCCGCGCCTACGTCGAGAAGCGGCCGCCGCGCTGGACGGGGCGGTAGCGGTGGGTCTCGTCACCGACGAGCTTCGGGCGTGGATCGGGCGTGCCGTCTCCTACACGGCGCCCGAAGAGCTTGGGCGCGCGGCCATCCGCTACTTCGCGATCGCGCTGCACGACGACAATCCGCTCTACCGCGACGAGGCCTTCGCCCGCACCACGCGCCACGGCGGGACGATCGCGCCGCCGACGCTCGTGACGGAGACGTGCCAGCTGGTCGATCGGCCCCCCGACGAGAACGGCTACTTCGGGCACTCGTGGGATCTGCCGCTGCCGTCCCGGCGATTCATCCGCGGCGAGAACCACTACGAGTTCGTCCAGCCCGTGCGGCCCGCCGACGTCGTCACGACGACCTGGACGATCGTCGACATCTACGAGCGGGAGACACGGCATGGCTCGATGCTCTTCGTCGTGTCGGAGGCGCGGTACACGAACCAGCGCGGCGAGCTGCTCGCGGTCAACCGCGAGGTGAACATCCACCAGCCATGAGCCCGCGTGCCGTGCCGTGCCGGGTATTCGAAGAGGTGCAGACGGGTGACGAGCTGCCGCCGCGCCGCCGCGACATCACGCTGACCGACCTGGTGATGTACGCCGCCGCGACGTGGGACTTCCACCGCTACCACTACGACGAGGCGTTCGCGCGCGCCCACGGGCATCGCGCCCCCTTCGTCGACGGCCAGATGATCGGCGCCCTGCTCGCCGGTGACCTCATGGACTGGGGCGGCGCCGAGGCCTTCGTCCGTCGGCTGACGTACCGGACGCGCGCGACCGTCTATCCTGGCGACGGCGTGGTCAGTCGGGGCGTCGTGACGGGCAAGACGGCGGAGAACGGCCGGGCGCTCGTCCTGTGCACGCTGTCGATGGCAAAGATGGACGGCACCGAGATCATGCGCGACGCCACGGCGGCGCTCGAGCTGCCGACCCGCGACGACGTCGTCGGCGCTCACCGGACAGGGGAACCGCGATGACGGCTCACGCGCGCGAAGCGCTCACCGGCGGGCGTCCCTGGTCGCCGCGCTACACGTTCGTGCCGGCGATCCGGACCGGCAACCTCGTCGTCATCTCGGGCACGACCGCGACCGACGACACGGGCCGCATCGCGGCGCCCGGCGACATCGTCGAGCAGACGCGCCAGATCTTCCGGAAGTTCGAGCGGCTGCTCCAATCGGTCGGCGGCTCCTGCGACGACATCGTGGAGACGACCGACTACATCACGACGACCGAGAACTACGCGAAGACCGCGGACGTCCGGCGCGAGTTCTTCAAGCGGGCGTTCCCCGTGGCGACCGGGGTGATCGTCGCCGGGCTGCTGCGCGAGGGGGCCGTCATCGAGATCTCCGCCATGGCGGTCCTGGACGGGGACGATGGCGCACCCGTACGAGGAAATTGAGGCAATCACCCGGTAGTCGCCGTCACGGCGCTGTGAGAGAACGCGCAAACGACGCAGATCGGCAGGAGTGAGCGATCCGACCGTTCCCAAGGAGGCCCTCATGCACCCAAGGTTTCTCGCCGCCACCGCCGCATCCCTCTGCATCCTCGTCGCGCTCGCGATCGTGCTGGCCTCCGGCGCGCCCGCAGTCGCCCAGAAGGCCGCACCCATCGTCATCAAGATCTCCCACGACGTCGCTCCCGATCAGGCCAAGGGCGTCGCGTTCGCGCGGTTCAAGCAGGTCGCGGAGCGGCGGCTGGGCGACCGCGTCCGGATCGAGATCTATCCGAGCGGCCAGCTGTATCCGTCCGACCCGAAGAACGTGGAGGCGCTCCAGGCCGGCGCCATTCACATGGTCGCCCCGACGTTCGAGAAGTGGACCCCGGCCATGCCGCGCTTCGCGCTGTTCACGCTCCCGTACGTGTTCGTCAGCCAGAAGATGATGCGGGAAGCGCTCGACAGCCCGGACATCGGCGGCAAGCTCTGGCCCGACCTCGACAAGAAGGGGTTGAAGTACCTCGCCGTGTGGTCGAACGGCTATCGCCAGATCTTCAACCGCAAGCTCGAGGTCCGCGAGCCCGAAGACCTGAAGGGCCTCAAGATCCGCGTGCAGGCGAAGGACGTCTTCACGCCGCTGTTCCGGCTCGCCGGCGCGAACGCCCAGGTGCTGGCGTGGTCCGAGGCGCCGCAGGCCGTGCAGCAGGGCATCGTGGACGGCTTCGAGGTGCCCTTCAACGCCGCCCGCAGTATCCGCGCGTGGGAGCTCCTGAAGTACGTCACCGCCGCCGACTACGTCTACAGCGGCTACCTCGTCGGCACCAACAAGAGCTGGTGGAACGGCCTGCCGGCCGACGTCCAGCGCGAGCTGCAGGAGGCGATGGACGAGGTGACGGCCTGGCAGTGGGACTACAACCTGAAGGACGAGACCGACAGCAAGCAGCTGCTGATCAAGAACGGCATGAAGGTCTACGAGCTCACCAACGCGCAGAAGACGCGGTGGGCGAAGTTCTTCCGGCCGGTGCACAAGGACTACGCCGGCGTGCTCGGCCAGGATCTGCTCGATCGGCTCTACACGCTCCAGGACCGGCACCTGAAGCAGCCGTAGTGAGGCACCGGCTCGGGCGACTGTTGGATCGCTGCGAGGACGTCGCCGTCGTCGTCCTCTTCTGCGTGGCGATCCTGCTGTACTTCAGCCAAGTCGTGAGCCGCTACCTGATCGGCTTCACGTTCGAGTGGGCCGAGGAGCTGATCGTCACGATGGTGGTGTGGGCCTGCTTCATCGGCGCGAGCATCGCGGTGCGCCGCCGGGCCCACATCTCCGTCGATCTGCTGGTTCAGCAGCTGCCGCCCTTCGCCCATCGCATCGCGGCGCTCGTCGCCACCGGGCTCTGCATCGTCTTCACCGGCCTGATGTTCTGGCTGGGGATCGCGTTCGTGCGCTTCATGGCCTCGACGGGCAACCGTGCGGAGTCGATCGACATCCCGGCCTGGCCGCTCTACATCGCGGTCCCGCTGGCCGGCGCACTGATGACGATCCGATTGCTGCAGGAGGCGTGGCACGTCCTGCAGCCGGGCTGGGTGCCCGAGTCCCACGTTCACGCGCCGACGGTCGAGGAAGGCAGCGCGTGATGGCCCCGTCGCTGGTGCTCGTCGCACTCTTCGTGCTGCTCGCGCTCAACGTCCCCATCGCGATCGCGCTGGCGCTGCCCGTCGTCGCGTACTTCCACTGGTTCACCGACCTGCCGATGATGATGGTCGGCCAGAAGCTCTTCACCAACATCGCCAGCGTGCCGCTCATGGCGGTGCCGTTCTTCATCCTGGCCGCGGCGCTCATGCGGACCGGCGGCGTCGCGAACCGGCTCGTCGAGCTCGGCACCGCGATGGTGGGGCAGTACCCGGGCGGCCTCGCGATGGCGGGCGTGCTGGCCTGCACGTTCTTCGCCGCCATTTCCGGGTCCAGCAGCGCGACCGTCATCGCGATCGGCGGCATCATGTTCCCGGCGATGCGGAAGGCCGGGTACGACCAGCGCCTCGCCCTCGGACCGATCACCACCGCGGGCGCGCTCGGCATCCTGATCCCGCCGAGCATTCCGATGATCATCTACGGCTTCGTGACCGAGACCTCGATCCCGAAGCTGTTCATCGCCGGCATCCTGCCGGGGCTCTTCCTGAGCGCGCTGCTGATGGGCACCACCTACGCCGTGGCGGTGCGCAGCGGCCACCGGAGCGGAGCCCCCGTCTCGCTCCGCGGCAAGCTCCATGCGCTGAGACGCTCGTTCTGGAGCCTCCTGCTCCCGGTCATCGTGCTGGTCGGCATCTACGGGATGCCCGAGATGACGATCGGGGGGGAGACGTTCGGCGGGGCGGGCTTCTTCACGCCGACCGAGGCCTCGATCATCGCCGTCGTCTACGCCTTCATCGTCGGCGTCTTCATCTACAAGGAGCTGCCCCTGCGGCGCGTGCCGCAGGTGGTGCGCGAGACCGCCCCGCTCATCGGGATGCTGATGTTCGTCATCACCTCCGCCATCCTGCTCGGCTTCCTGGTGGCGAGCCTGCAGATCCCGCTGAAGATCTCCGAGGCGATCCTCTCCGCGCACATGCCGGTGTGGATGTTCCTGCTGCTGGTGAACGTGATCCTCTTCTTCGCCGGCGACTTCATGGACGCGGTGCCGATCATCGCGATCTTCGTGCCGATCCTGTTTCCCGCGGCCAGAGCGCTCGGCATCGATCCCGTGCACTTCGGCATCGTCGTGATCGTGAACCTCGAGATGGGGACCATCACACCACCGGTCGGATTGAACCTGTACGTGGCCAGCGGCATCACCAAGGTCCCGGTGTACACGGTCCTGCGCTGCGTGCTGCCGTGGATGCTGGCCGTCATCGTCTCCCTGCTCGTCGTGACGTACTTCCCGCCGCTGAGCACGTTCCTGCCCGATCTGCTGTGGGCGAAGTAGTGAACGAAACCGCAAGCACCGAGGAGGATCTTCGATGGTGATGAGAGTTCTCGATCCCGTGGGGGCGCTGGCCAAGGCGCCCGAGGGCCGGCCGATGCGCACCGTGGAGGCGCTCGAGGGCCGGCGTCTCGGCCTGCTCTGGAGCAAGCACGCCGCCTCCGTGAAGTTCTGGCCCGTGCTGGAGGAGGTGCTCGTCGAGCGGTTCAAGCCCACGGAGATCGTCCG